>CAIQCK010000054.1 GCA_903870275.1 uncultured bacterium
CCCGCTGATCCAGATCGATGTGGTAACTGAAGAGTTCCTTTTGCGGTTGTTGCTCACCCATCATATGCCTTCTCTAGACTCCTGCCGCCCTCCCGGCATTCAATCCAAAATGATTTGGGCAACACGCCCGCAAGCCGTGGGCTATGACCTGCCGCGCCTACGGCGCTCTTCCGTCACCGCTAACCGGATGTTGAACAAACAAAACAATTGGGCAACACGCCCTAAATATCCGGCCTAATACGCCTCGGCGACGTTACGCAGTTCGGGATGACGCCAGACGCGGACGCGCTTCCGCATGTGCTCGAAGGCGAGGTAGATCACCGGCGTGGTGAAGAGCGTGAGCGCCTGCGAAAGAATCAAGCCGCCGACGACGGCGATGCCAAGCGGGCGGCGCAACTCGGAACCGGTGCCGACGCCGAGCGCCAGTGGCAGCGCGCCGAGCAGCGCGGCCATCGTGGTCATCATGATCGGCCGGAAACGGATGACGCAGGCCTTGTAGATGGCGTCTTCGGGTGTGAGCTTCTCGGTGCGCTCGGCGTCGAGCGCGAAGTCAATCATCATGATCGCATTTTTCTTCACGATGCCCATCAGGAGGATGATGCCGATGAACGACACCAGGGAGAAGTCATAGCCGGTGATCATGAGCGCCAACAGCGCGCCGACGCCCGCCGAAGGCAGGGTGGAGATGATCGTGATCGGATGGATCAAGCTCTCGTAGAGGATGCCGAGGACGATATAGATCGCCACGAGCGCGGCGGCGCCCAACACGAGCAAGTCGACGAGCATGTTGGCGAAAAGCTTGGCCGTGCCCTGGAAGCTGCAGTTCACGCGCGCCGGCATGTGCAGTTCCTCCTTGGCCTGCTGAATGAGATCGGTGGCCTCACCGAGCGAAACGCCCGGCGCGAGGTTGAATGAGAGGGTGATCGCAGGGAATTGCCCCTGGTGGTTGACTTGCAGATAGGAGTTGCCGGTCTCGAACTTGGCGACGGCCGACAGCGGCACCAGCCGGCCGGTTCTCGATTTGACATACATCTTGTTCAACATGTCCGGCCCCGCCTGGAAGTCCGGGTTCACTTCGAGGACGACGTGATACTGGTTATACTGTTTGTAGATGGTGGCCACCTGCCGCTGGCCGAAGGCGTCGTAGAGCGTGTTATCCACCGTCAGCGGCGACACCCCGAGGCGCGAGGCCGCGTCACGATCCACGACGACATTGGCCTGCAAGCCGCCCGTCTGCTGGTCGCTATCAATATCCTTGAGCTGGGGGATCGTGCGGAGTTTTTCCATCAGCAGTTGCGCCCAATGGTTCAGCTCGGTGATGTCGGACGATTGCAGGGAATACTGGTATTGTCCGGCGCTCAGCCGGCCGCCGGTGCGGACATCCTGGGGGGATTGCAGGCGCAGATCAATGCCCGGCACGGCGCTGAGTTTGCGGCGCAGGCGGGCGATGATCATGTCGGCGGTGACGCGGCGCTCCTCCCAGGGCTTCAGCGTGATGAACATGCGTCCGTTGTTCAGCGTGGAGCTGCCAGAGGTCGCGCCGATGAAGGAACCCATCGTCAACACGGCCGGGTCGTCGAGCACGATGCGGGCCACTTTTTGCTGGAGTTTGGCCATCGCGGCAAAGGAAATGTCCTGCGACGCCTTGGTGGAGCCAAACAGGATGCCGGTGTCCTGTTGTGGGAAAAAACCCTTCGGCACGATGACGTAGAACCAGATGGTGGCGCCGAGAGTGACCCACCAGATCAGCAGCGTGAAACCTTGGTGGCGCAAGACCCATTGCAAGGCGTGTTCGTAGGCGGCCAGCACGTAGTTATACGCCGCCTCGCCGGCCCGGTAGAACGGGCCGGGGCGCCCGTAGTCGGCCTCCGGTTTCAAGAACCGTGAACACATCATCGGCGTCAAGGTCAGCGAGATAATGCCAGAAGCCAGGACGGCCACGCTGAGCGTCACCGCAAACTCGTGCAGCAGCCGGCCGATCAACCCGCTCATGAACAGCAGCGGAATGAACACCGCCACCAGGGACGTGCTCATGGAGATCACCGTGAAACCGATCTGCCGCGCGCCCTGGAGCGCGGCCGCCATGCAGCGTTCGCCCGCCTCGATGTGGCGGAAGACATTCTCGATGACCACAATGGCGTCATCCACCACGAAGCCGACGGAGATGGTCACCGCCATCAGCGACAGGTTGTCCACGCTGTAGTGCAACAAATACATGCACGCGAACGTCCCCGTCAGCGCCAGCGGCACCGTCACGCTCGCGATGAACGTCGGCCAGAACCGCCGCAGGAAAAGGAAGATCACCATCACGACGAGGCTGATGCTGAGGATGAGCGAGAACTGCACGTCATTGACGGAGGCGCGGATGGTCTGGGTGCGGTCGCTGACGAGCAGGATCCTCACCGAGGGCGGCAGCCATTTTTCCGTTTGCGGCAGGATGGAGCGGACGCGGTCCACCGTCTCGATTACATTGGCGTCGGGCTGCTTGAAGACGATGATCAATACGGCGCGCTGCGTGCCGACCCAGCCGGCCAGGCGCGAGTTGATCACGCCTTCGACCACCTTGCCCATCGCGTTGATTTTGATGGGAACGCCCTTCTTTTGGGTCAGGATGAGCGGCTGGTAATCCGCCGCCTCCTTGAGCTGGTCGTTGCTGTTGATGGTGTAGAAAGATTGCCCGTCGTCCAATCCGCCCTTCGGCGAGTCTGCGTTGACCTGGCCGAGCATCGTGCGCACGTCTTCAAGACTCAGGCCGGCCGATGCCAGCGCCATCGGGTCCATCTGTATGCGCGGGGCGGATTGCATGCCGCCGGCGACGAGGACCTGGCTGACGCCCTCGACCTGGCTGAGCCGTTGCGCGAAGATGTTGTCGGCGCATTCATAGACCTTCGAGAACGGCAACTCGTCACTGACCAGCGCCAAGATCATGATTGGCGTGTCGGCGGGGTTGACCTTGCGGTAGGTCGGCGGGCCGGGCAGGTTGATGGGAAGGTCGTTGGCGGAAGCGTTGATGGCCGCCATCACGTCGCGCGCCGCGTCATCCACCTTGCGGCTCAGGTCAAACTGGACGTTGACGGACCCGCCGTCGAGCGTGCTGACGGAGGTCATCTCCGAGACGCCGGCGATTTGACCCAGCCGGCGCTCCAACGGCGCGATCAGCGACGTAGCCACCGTCGCCGGATCGGCGCCCGGCAGCGACGCCGAGACATTGACATTGGGAATATCCACGCGCGGGATCGCCGCCACGGGCAAAAACCGGTAAGCCACCATTCCCAGGACAAACAACCCTATCGCCAGCAGCGACGTGCCGGCCGGCCGGCGGATGAATGGCTCCGAGATGTTCACAGAACTTTCGCCGCGCCGCCGTGGTCGTCCACCGCCGCCAGACCATGCGCCCCGCGCCAGCGCCGGACCGCCTTGCCGAGCCGGTCCATGTAAAGGTAAATCACCGGTGTGGTGTAAAGCGTGAGGAACTGGGACAGGAGCAAACCGCCGACGATGGAGATGCCCATCGGCTTGCGCAGTTCCGAGCCGGTGCCGGTCTGCAACGCCAGCGGCAGCGCGCCGAACAGCGCCGCGAACGTCGTCATCATGATCGGCCGGAACCGCAGCAGGCACGCCTGGTAGATGGACTGTTCCGGCGGCAGGCCCTCGTTGCGCTCCGCTTCGAGCGCGAAGTCAATCATCATGATCGCGTTCTTCTTCACGATGCCGATGAGCAGGATGATGCCGATGAGCGCGATCATCGACAGGTCCGTGCCGCAAATCAGCATGGCCACGAGCGCGCCCACGCCCGCCGACGGCAGCGTGGAGATGATCGTGATGGGATGGATGTAGCTTTCGTAGAGCACGCCGAGCACGATGTAGATGACGACCACGGCCGCCAGCAGCAGGAACGGCTCGCTTTGCAGCGACGAGCGAAACTCCGCCGCGCTGCCGGAGAAGGTGGAGACCACCGTTTCCGGCATGCCGAGTTCCTTTTCCGCCTGCTGGATCGCTTTCACCGCCGCGCCGAGCGAGCTGTCGGGACTGAGGTTGAATGACAGCGTCACCGCCGGGAACTGTCCCTGGTGCACGATCGCCAGCGGCGCCATCACGGTGCGCAGCTTGGCGAACGTTTTCAACGGCACCATCTGACCGGTCGTGGATTTCACGTAGATTTTGTCGAGCGAGTCCGGCCGTTTCTGGAACTGCGGCAGGGCTTCAAGGATCACGCGATATTGATTGAGTTGGGTAAAGATGGTCGTCACCTGCCGCTGGCCGAACGCGTCGTAGAGCGTGTCGTCAATTGCCTGCGTGAGCACGTTGAGCTGCGAGGCCCTTTCGCGATCCACGTCCACATGCAGTTCCATTCCACCGGACTGCTGGTCGGAGGCCACGTCCGCCAGTTCCGGCCGGCTGCCCAGTTTTGCCAGCAACCTGGGTGCCCATTGCGCCAGCTCGGAATCGTCGGCGTCCTGAAGCGTATATTGATATTGTGTGCGGCTGATGCGGCTGTCTATCTGCACGTCCTGCACCGCCTGCATGAACAGCGTGATGCCCTCGATGTTCTTTGTCGCCTCGCGGAGCCGGTTCATGATCTCGACCACGCCGGCTTTGCGCTGATTGCGCGGCTTGAGGTTGATGTAGAGGCGTCCGGTGTTGACGGTGGCGTTGACCGTGCCCGCGCCGACGAACGAGGCCACGCTCACCACGTCGGAGTCCTGGCGCGCGATGTCGGCGACCGCGCGCTGGCGCCCCACCATCGCCTTGAACGAAATCGTCTGCGCCGCGTCGGTGACGCCGAGGATGAGGCCGGTGTCCTGCTGCGGCAACAAGCCCTTCGGCACGATGAGATAGAGCCAGACTGTGGCCACGAGCGTGCCGATGGCGATCCACAAGGTGAAGAGTTGATGCTTCAGCACCCATTGCAGCCCGTGATCGTAGCCGGCGAGCAGCGCCTGCCACGCCCGCTCGGTGGCGCGGAAGAACCGGCCATGTTTTTCCCCGCCCTCCGGCCGCAGCATCCGCGCGCACATCATCGGCGTCAGTGTCAGCGACACGATGGCCGACCAGAGCACCGCAATGCTCAGCGTGATCGCGAACTCGCGGAACAAACGGCCGACGATGCCGGTCATGAACAGCAGCGGAATGAACACGGCGATGAGCGAGACGGTCAGCGAGATGATCGTGAAGCCGATCTGCTTGGCGCCCTTGAGCGCCGCCTCCAGCGGCGGTTCGCCGGCTTCGATGTGGCGGACGATGTTTTCGATCATCACGATGGCGTCGTCCACGACGAAGCCGGTGGAAATCGTCAGCGCCATCAGCGAAAGGTTGTCGAGGCTGAAGCCGATGAGCCTCATCACGCCGAACGTGCCGATGATCGCCAGCGGCAGCGCCACGCTGGGGATGATGGTGGCCCGAAAGTTCCGCAAAAAAATGAAGATCGAAATGACCACCAATCCGATTGTGAGGATCATCGTGAACTGCACGTCTTCGACGGACGCGCGGATGGTCTCGGTGCGGTCGGTGAGGATGGACACCTTCACGGACGGCGGGATGGACGCGCGCAGTTTCGGCAGCAGCGCCTTCACACGGTCGGCGGTCTCGATGATGTTCGCGCCCGGCTGGCGCTGGATGTCGAGGATGACGCTGGGCAAGCCGTTCACCCAGCCGCCCAACTGCACGTTTTCGACGTTGTCCACCACTTCGCCGACGTCGCGGAGCCGCACGGGCGCGCCATTCTGGTAGGCAATGATCACGTTCTTGTATTCCGCCGCGGAAAAAATCTGGTCGTTGGAGCCGATGGAATACTCCTGGCGATCGCCGTCGAAGTTGCCTTTCGGCTGGTTGACGTTGTTGGCGATCAGTGCCGCGCGCACGTCTTCCATGCCCAAGCCGAGATTGGCGATGGCCGCCGGGTTCACGCGGACGCGCACGGCGGGTTTCTGGTTGCCTTCGATGGTCACGAGGCCGACGCCGCTGACCTCGCTGAGTTTTTGCGCGAGCACGGTGTCCACCAGATCGTTGACCTTTTCCAGCGGCAGCGTGTCGGAGGTGATTTGCAGCGTCAGGATCGGCGTGTCGGCGGGGTTGACCTTGTTGTAGGTCGGCGGGTTCGGCATCGTCTTTGGCAACACGCCGCCGGCGGCGTTCACGGCCTCCTGTACGTCTTCCGCCGCTGCGTCAATGTCCCGATCGAGGGCGAACTGGAGGGTGATGCTCGAATTGCCGAACGAACTCACCGAGGTCATCATCGTCAGCCCGCTGATCTGGCCGAACTGCCGCTCCAGCGGCGTGGTGACCGACGACGCCATGACATCGGGACTCCCGCCGGGATATTGCGCCGTCACCTGGATCGTCGGGAAATCCACCGACGGCAGCGCCGAAATCGGCAGCATCGAGTAGCCGAGCAACCCCATGATGACCACGCCCACCATCAGCAACGACGTGGCAATCGGCCGGCGGATGAAGATTTCGGAGATGTTCACAACGCGGCGCTCACTGTTCGGCTCCGCTCTCGGCCGCTGGTTTGCCGTTGGTCCGCAGTTTCACTTTCGACCCAGCCTGCAAACGATACTGGCCTTCCACCACGACACGCTCGCCGGGTTTCAGCCCCTCGTCAATCAGCGCCTCCCCTCCTTCAATCAGCGCCACTTTCACGGGCCGCACCTCGACGGTTAGTTCACCGGGTTTCCTAGCCGGCTGCTCCCCGGCGGTTGGCCCGCTGGGTTTGCCGCCGCCTTTGTCCTCGGGTTTATCACTGGGTTTGCCGCCGGGTTTCTCGCCGGGTTTGTCCTCCTTGACCACGAACGCATAGGAACCCTGCGGCCCGCGTTGGATGACCGCCGCTGGCACGACGACACCGTTCTTGCGCGTCTCCAGCAGGAGCCGGGCGTTGACGAACTGTCCTGGCCAAAGTTTCAGGTCGGTGTTCGGGAAAGTCGCCTTGAGTTTCAGGGTGCCGGTGGTGGTGTCAATCTGGTTGTCAATTACCGTGAGTTTGCCTTCGCCCAGCGTTGTCTTGTTATCGCGGTCCACGGCGATCACCGTGAGTGCGCCGTGCGCCCATTGCTTCTGGATGTCGCCAAGCGTTTGTTCGGGCAACGTGGCGATGACGGAGATCGGGCGCAACTGCGTAATGAGCACACAACTGTTGGTGTCGTTGGCGTGAACGATGTTCCCCTGGTCCACCAACCGGATGCCGCAGCGGCCTTCCAACGGCGCAACGATGGTGGTGTAATCTACATTGACCTGTGCGGCGTCAATCGCCGCTTGGTCGGCTTTCACCGTTGCGTCAAGCTGGTTCACGAGCGCGAGTTGCGTGTCGTAAACTTGTTGCGAGACGATGCTTTTGGCCACCAAGTCAACGTTGCGTTTCAGGTCCAGCCGCGCATTGACCAGTACCGCCTCGTCCTGCGCCTTCTTGGCCACGGCTTGCGCCAGCGCGGCCTTGTAGGGCGCCGGATCAATCTGCACGAGCAGGTCTCCCACTTTCACGTCCTGCCCCTCGGTGAACGCCACCTTCACCAGCTGACCGTCCACGCGCACGCGGATGGCCACAGCATTGAACGCCTGCACCGTGCCCAGCCCGTCGAGATAAATCGGCACATCCTTCTGGCCAACCTTGACCGCCAGCACCGGCACGGCGGGCGACCCGCTTCGCGCCGTCTCCGCCGCCTTTTGGACCGCCGCCCTGTGGTAGATCACCCAATAAATACCGGATGCCATCACCAAACAGACAAAGCCGACAACAATCCATCCGAACCCTGAGCCGGAGTGTTTCGGACCGGTCCCGGCTGGCGCCGTCGGATGGCCGTTACGTCGTCCGTCCGACGGCTTCAATGACGATCTGTTTTCAGTTTCCATGCTCGTGCGCAATCTAAAATGTTCGCGGCGGGCGGCTCAAAGCCGCCCGCCATACAAGTGAGGAATACTAGAACGCGGCCAAGTAACCGTCAAGTTACTTGTCGCTGTCCGTTTTTTGCGAAGCGCCTGTCGCGAGCGCCCGGTTTCCCCGGCTGGCGGGTTCCGTTCAGACGTAAACCTGTTTCAGATACTCAATGCCCTGGCGGGCGATGGTTTCAGGATCGGGATCGTATTTGAACACCTCGACGGAGATGAAACCGTCGTAACCGATCTCGTGCAACGCGGTGACAAACGGCCGGTGGTCGAGACCACTGGTGCCGGGGCCGCGCAGGTTCGGGTCGTTGGCGTGGAAGTGCCGCACGAGGCCGCGCGATTCGCGGATGATGTCCGGGATCGGACGGCCTTCGTCGCACATGGCCTTCACGTCGAGGTGCAGCGCGAAGTTCGGGCAATTGACCATGCTGACGAGCCGCCGGCCTTGTTTGGCGGTGATGATGAAGTTGGTGTCCGCCCGGCCCAGCGGCTCAATGACGATGGTGACGCCGCGCGAGGCGGCCTGCGGCATGATGGCGCGTAAAACCTCGGCGGCGAATTCCATGCCCTGTTCGATCGTCACGCCGGCCGGCAGGTTGCGCTGCTTGGGCGAACCCCAGACCATGATCTTGCCGCCAACGTCCGCGCAGAAATCAACGAGCGCCTCGGCATAGTGGGCGGTGGCCTCGCGCACGGCATGGTCGGGCGAAGTGAGGTGGAAGCCTTCCGTGAGCGCCAGCAGCCAGTGCAAGCCGACGATGCCGATGCCGGCGGCGGCGGCGGTGTCGCGGATCTTCTGGCGCTCGGCGGCGGAAACCTTGCGGATGTCGTGGTTGAAGGTGAACGGCGCCAGCTCCACCGCGTGGTAGCCAAGCTGCGCGGCGCAACGGCATTGTTTTTCGAACGGCCAGGGTTCCCACGGCACTTTCGCGGCCGGCGCGAACGTTTCGTTGCAGATGGCGTAGCGCATGCGGTTGACTCCCGTGGCGACCGCGGGGCGGCGAGCGCCGCCGGCCAACGATCAAAGGTTCTCGCTGACGAGCTTCTGAATTTCTTTCTTCGGCCGCGCACCGACGGCTTGGGCGACGACCTTGCCGCCCTTGAAAACAATCAATGCCGGAATGCTGGTGATGCGGTATTGGGTGGCCAGTTCGCCCGCTTCGTCCACGTTGCACTTGGCGATCTTGGCCTTGCCGCTGAACTCGGTCGCCAGCTCGTCGAGCACCGGCGTGAGCATTTTGCACGGCCCGCACCATTCGGCCCAGAAATCCACCAGCACCGGCACGGTGGATTGCAGGACCTCGGCTTGGAAGTTGGCGGCGGTCAAATGAACAAGATTGGAGTTTGCCATGATAAAAATTCCTCAGGCGACAGCACTGCCGGGGCGACGAGCGATTGACTCGGGCAATGGGCTCCGGTTCAGCTTCCGTGCGCCATGAACAAAAGATAAGCCGCCACACCCGAAACGACCAGCACCCCCACGCTCAATAACACATCCAGCAGCGCGGGGCCTCCCTGCGCAACCATAACCGGGGCCGACGCGGGCGCCGACTGCCCGGAGGAAGCCGGAGACGGCGGCGATGGAATCTTGGGAATGTCCGCCGTCTGGAGTTTGACCGTGGGCCGCGCCACTGCCGTAGCCGCGGATGACGATGGCGCGGGCGCGGCCGCGATCGGCGCAGACGCCGCCGCGATGGTGGACGGAGGCTGGGCGAGCGGTTGGGCGCGCACGGTGGGCGGCGGCACTACGGGGGCAGCTGCCCGGGTGGCACCGGGAACATTGCCGGTGGTTTTCTTCAACCGCGAAGTTTCCTTCTTCGGCATGACCGGCATGGCCGGCATTGTGGAGGGAAGTTTGGATCCGCCTGCGGGAGCCGACGGAGCCGAACCGGCGCTCGAAGGCGGTACCGGCCGCGGCGGCAACGTGATCCGCACCGTGTCTTTCTTTTCCGTTGGTTTGCTGGCGCCGCCAGCCGAAGGAGTTTGGTCAGCCATAGTCACCTCTTAATTGTTGCGCAGTATAGCCGCCGCTCCATATCTGTCAAAATATTTCTCCACCGTCCTCAAAGTCGCGGCCCGGCGGCCACAGCGGCGCGGAAGTTGCCGACGGCCTCGCTGACGCGCAAGGGGCGGCCGTAAATGCGCAGCGAGCGGACGCTGGCGGCGATTTTCAGCGTCGGCGAGCCGTTCGGCGCACGCAGTGTCTGGCTGAACCGGCCCCAGCCGAATTGACGCTGGTTGCCGCCGTCGCAAAGCACACCGTCCACGACGAAGGTGATGATCTTCGGGCCGCCATCTGCAATGATCGCCATGTGATGGAGTCTGCCCGCCTGCACGACGCCGCGATCACATTCCCAAATCGATTCGCTGCGGCCGTCGTTGAGCGTGATCTTGATCGTGCCGGCCCCGGTGGTCAAAACGAGAAGGCCCTTGCCGTTCTCGTCGCGGCTGTCGAGAAGCAATTGGCCCGGCGCGAGCGAGTCGAGTTGAAATCCGAAGTCGAGGCTGAAGCCGGCTCGCAGGTCCTTGCCGCCATGATCGGGGCGTTTATTGTCGCGCACGACGAACTCCGGCAGCGCCGGCATCGGCGCCTCCTTGGGCATCGGTTTGTTCGCGGGCAGATTGAGCGACAGACCGTTTGTGGCCACCTTGCGATTGTCCCACTGGTTGAACAACCCCTCGACCAGCGGCTTTGGAATTTCGTGGACGCGGCCGATGTTTTTCTGGGTTTCGGTGACGTAGAACTTGCCGCCATCCTCGACGAGATCGGGATAGCTCATTCGGATGAACGGGTCATCGTCGTAAAGCAGAATCTCCGGCTGCGACCACTCGATGCACTTGCCTTGCGGCGTGTCCACCTCGCGGCCCGCGGCGAGCCAGGCGGGATTACGGTCGTCGTAAGGACTGCCGCCCTTTTGGCCCCAATCGCCGCGCATCTGGCCGACGAACGGCCCGCCGTGGTTGTGGAACCAATAGAGGAATTTCCCGTTCGAGCAGTTCCACGCGAAGTTTGCCGCGCGGGGATGCTTGATGCGCCGGCCTCCGGGCGTGTAGCTCGCATAGGCCGGCGGCGTCCAGTGATGCCCCCCGTCGCGGCTGTAAGCGCACGCGGGCCAGCCGTCCACGGTGCGATAGACGCAGTAGAGCGACCCGTCGCTGAGTTTCACGAGGCTTTGTTCCTCCGCCACGCGCCCGCCACCGGCCGGCGTGCGCAGGCCAATGTCGCCGTCGGGCAAGGTCTCGAACGCGATCTTCTCCGGGTCGCGCTCGGTGAGGATGTTCCGGCTCTTGAAGAACGCGCCTTCCGACTGCGCGAAGAATCCCGCGCCCATCGCACCGACCTTGTGCAGCACCATGACCGCCGCGTCGCCGAGGATGAGCGGGCGGCCAACGTTCCAGAAGAAGCGCAGTTTGCCGCCGTAAACATTGTTGCGGTCGCACTCGAACTCGCGGATCGGCACGTCATAGCGTTTCGTCGACCAGGAACGGCCGTGGTCGTCGCTGTACTTGAAGACGTAATGGCCGAGCGAGTCCACGCGCGTATAGACGCCCTTATCCTCGCGTTTCACCTCCATGACGCGGTCGGTGTTGTGGTTGTAAAAAGCATAGATGCGGCCGTAGGGCACTTTCAACAGCACCGCGTAGCTTGCCGCCGGCCCATCCGCCGGCTCCAGAGGCACGATTTTCTCCCATGTGCGGCCCTGATCGGCGCTCCGCATGGTGACGACGTGCTGGCCGCCCGCGCCTTCGACGCCGGTGCCGGTGGTCATGACGCACAGCCACGCGCCGTCGTCGGTCTTCACGATGTAAGGCTGGTCGGCATAGCCCTCGCTGGGAATGTTCAGGCCACGGGAAATGTGGCGCGGGTCGGGAACCGCGCCGGCGGTTGCGCTTGTCTTGGGCTGTTCCGCGCCGATGGCGCCGATGGCCGTGATGAGAAGCGTGCTGATGAGCATGGGTGTGAGCGGTGCCTTCATATTGAATCGCCTTTCAATGGGTTTGGCTTGCAGGTTTCTTCGAAAGCCGTTGGCGCTCGCGCGGGTGGCGCGTGAAAACGCGGAGCGCGGTGTCGGCGAGCTTGTGGCTGCACAGGAGCCGGCGGAGCACGGCGTCGAGGCCGAAGCGCACATGCTCGCGCATCTTGCGGTCGGCGGCGTCGGGATCGCCACCGGTCAAGGCCGCCGCGAGGTCGCGATGCCATCGTTTGGGCGGCTCATGGAAATCAGCGGCGCTGTTGTAGAGCCAGTTGAGGACCAGGATGTGGCTTTTCTCAATGGCACGCAGCAGCTCCGGACAACCGGCGCATTCGGCGATGCGATTGTGCAACGCCATGTGCGCGCGCGAGGCGGCTTGCGGGTCGCGTTTCGGGTTCGCATAAAGCGCGTCGAGTGCCGCGGCCATCCTCTTCACTTCCTCGCGCTCGGCGGCCGTGGCCTTTTCGGCAAACAACCGCGCTGCCTGTGTCTCCAACGCCTCGCGCACGACGTAGTGGCCGCGGATGTCCTGGCTCGTCGGCATCCGCACCATCGTGCCGGAGCGCGGCCGGCTCTCGACCAGGCCGTCGTTTTCGAGTTGCTTCAACGCGTGGGCCACCGGCAGCAAACTCATGCCGAGCCGGCCGGCCAGCTGGCGGCCGGAGATGGGCGCGCCCAGAGGCAGGTCGCCACGGAGGATGTCGGAGCGGATGCGCTTGTAAGCCTGTGAGGTGAGGCTGCCCGCGGCCGGGCGGAGCCGCGCGCCTGCGGTGGACTTGGACGACCCGGAAATCATCGTTGACATGCTAGAAGCCCGCAGGCATAAGTCAATCGCAAACTGATATATCAGTAATGGACAATAGATGAGATGGCAGGACCCGGGAATGTTGACCCCCATGAAACACTTTATCTGTCTGATGATCGGTGCCGCGACGTGCGGTCTGGCTATTCAACTTCAAGCCGCCGCCCCGGCAAACACCAACGCGAACTTCATTGCCTCGCCCGCCGACCTCAAGGCGCGCATCCCGCAGCAACTTCACATCACGAAGCCCGACTTCGTTGTGTTCGTGCCGGAGGTGACCGACAGGAAGGTCAGTGACACGGGCAACGAGCATTTCCTGGTGTTCGATGGCCCCGACGGATCGCTCATGACCGTCTGGACGCAAAGCACGCATGAGGGCGAGCCGGACCAGCACATTGTGTTTGCGCAGAGCAGGGACGAGGGCAAGACGTGGTCCAAGCCGCGCATCATCGCCGGGCCGGCGAAGGCGGGGCAGGGCGCCATGGCGAGCTGGGCGTTTCCCCTCGTCAGCAAGTCGGGCCGCATCTACGTGCTCTACAGCCAGAACGTCGGCAAGTTCGACACGTTCCCGCACACGACCGGCCGGTTGGACGGCATCTTCAGCGACGACAACGGCGCGACATGGTCGAAGCCGCAGACCATCCCGATTCCGCGCACGGGCCGCGACAATCCGGACACGAGTTTTCCCGGCAACTGGATTTGCTGGCAGAAACCGCTGCGCCTGACCAGGGACGGCCGCTACTACGCCGGCATCACGCGCTGGACCAGCAAGGCGGTGAAGAAGAACCCGACGAAGTCATGGATCTCGCACGATTCGGTCGTCGAGTTCATGCGGTTCGACAACGTGGACGATAACCCCGAAGTCGCGCAGCTCAAGATCAGTTGGTTCGCGTTCGACAAGGACGCCATCACCGTGCCGTTTCCCGGCCACCCGGAGGTCAGCGCCTGCCAGGAACCCTCCATCGTGAAGCTGCCGGACGGGCGGTTGTTTTGCGTCATGCGGACCGGAGCGGGCAGTCCGTTCTGGACCGTCAGCAGCGACGATGGCCAGACGTGGTCGCCCGCGCGCCGGCTGCTGCGCAAGGACGGCGGCGAGCCGTTGCTGCATCCGCTCTCGCCCTGTCCGATCTACGACATGGGCGGCAACGCCGCCGGCAGCGGCCGCTACGCGCTCTTCATCCACAACCACGACGGCCACTACAAGAACTACGGCCCCACCGATACGAGCTTCCATCGCCGGCCGGTCTATCTCGTGCCCGGACATTTCAAAGCGGGCGCCGACCAGCCGGTGTGGTTCGACGAGCCGAAGTTTTTCATGGATCACGACGGCGTCAGCCTCGGCAAACCCGGCACCACTGGCCGGCTCGATCTCGCCCTCTATGCCAGCTTCACCCTCCGCAACGGCAAGCCGGTGCTCTGGTATCCGGAGCGGAAGTTTTTCCTGCTCGGCCGCATCCTCGGCGGGGAGTGGTTTGTGCCTGTGGCCGACCCGGCGACCGACTGGAAGCGGAGCAAGCCCGACGTGACCGTTTTTCTGCCGAAGGAGGGCGAGCATCACGACGGCGACAACGAGATGTTCATCGTCTTCAAAGCGCCCAAGAGCGACGAGTTGCTCGGCATGTGGACGCAGAGCAGCGTCGAGGGCCGCGGCGACAACCGCATCATGCTGGCCCGCAGCAGCGACGGTCGCCATTGGTCGCAGCCGCAGCGCGTTGTCGGCACGGCACCGGGGACGACGGAAGCGCAGGCGAGTTGGGGCGTGCCCATTGTTTCGCGGACGGGGCGTATTTATTGCGTCTATTTGAAGGAGCAACCGCATGCCGAAGCCGGTCAGAAGCAAGAGGCGGGCGGCATGGGCTGCCTCTACAGCGATGACAACGGCAAGACCTGGACGCCGGGCGCCGACATCCCGATGCCCCGGAACCGGTTCGATCATCCCGATCCGGCGACCCCCAAGAGCTACTGGCTCTGGACGACCGCGACGCGCGACCGGCATGGGCGGTATCTGCTCGGATACACCTCGACGACCAGCCAGACAGTCAGGAAATGGCCGTCGAAGTACTGGGTCCACAAGGAGAGCCGCTGCGCGTTCGCGCGTTTTGAGAACATGGACGACGGGCCGGACCCGAAGGACCTGAAGGTCACGTGGCTGCCGACGGACCGCGAGGGCCTGGAGGTTCCGAACCGCGTCTTCCCCGACATGTCGGTCGCGCAGGAACCCTGCGTGGTGTTGCTGCCCGATGGACGGCTGCTGGTGACGATGCGAACGATGGCGGGCGCGATCTGGTATAGCGTCTCCGATGACGACGGTGCGACGTGGCGCCCGCCGGAGCCGCTGCGTTACCGCGACGGCGGCCAGCCCATCCCGCAACCGCTCGCGCCCGCGCCGGTCTACCCGCTCGCCGACGGCCGGTTCCTGCTCGTGTTCCACAATAACGACGGCACGCACGGCGATCACAGCCAGTGGAAAACGAAATGGAACGGCAACGAGGCCAACTACATCCGCAACCCCGCGTTTATCGCCGTCGGCGAATTCCGGCCCAAGGCGCACCAGCCGGTCTGGTTCAGCGCGCCGAAGCAGATCCTCGACACCCAAGGCGTCATCGTCGGCCCGAAGAAAACCGCCGAGATCGCCACTTATCCGAGCCTTACCGAATGGCACGGCCAGCGCGTCCTTTGGTATCCCGACCGCAAATACTACCTCCTCGGCAAATACCTGCCGGATGCGTTGCTCGCCGACATGAAGGCGCCGGCCGCCACGGAATGATAAATGATATGAGACAGTCTCTTCTTTTCCATGTCGTCACCGTCGCATGTTGTTTGAACGGCGTGGCGTTTGCCGGCGAGCCGCTGCCGATTTACCAGCCGAAAGTCAAACTCGCCGACATCTACTTCCATCATCCCGGCGCGAAGCCCGCGCTGAAATACAACCACGACGTGGACATCGTGAAGTTCAAGGGGAAGTTCTTCGCCGCGTGGAACGCCAACGAGTCGAGCGGCGAGGACAAGCCCGGCCAGTTCAACTTCCTCAGCATCAGCGACGACTTCGAGCACTGGTCCACGCCGGTGCGCATGTTCACGCGCGACGCGGCGGCGGAAAATCCCATCGAGACCGACAACCAGTGGCAGCCCGACTTCATCAACTGGCACGACGAAACGCTGTTCTGCGCGTGGTGCGATTACAACGCCCGCAAGACCTACATCGCCACCTCCACCGACGGGGTGCACTGGCGCAACCGCGAAGTGCCGGCCGCGCCGCCGTCGCTTGCGGGCCAGGTCGTCGGCTTCCCCACCAACCACGGCCTGCTCACCCGCAAGGGCGTGATGATGTTCCCGTGCAGCCTGCCGTTTGCCGAATCCAAGTGCATGGTCGGCCACACGCGCTACGCCGGCGTGCTCCGCAGCGAGGACGGCGGCAAAACGTGGTCATGGAGCGAGCCGATCGAGGCCGTGAGTTGGACGCAGGCCGGCGAGAAACCGGCCGAATTCGGCGGCGACACGATCACGCTTTGGGAACCGATGCTGTTCGAGCAGGCCGACGGCAAAATCGGTCTGTTGATCCGCAACTCGACCGCGCAGGAAAATCCCGAGCGCGCCGAGAAACCGCATCGCATGTTGCTCCACGCCGTCAGCGCCGACGCCGGCCGCACATGGACCAAGGCCCGCCCGGCCGAGGTGGACACGATCTGCTCGCGCAACTACGCCGTTGCCGGCGCCGGCACGCGCGACAGTTTGTTAATGGTGATGAACGACAATAACGTGCGTGTGCCGGAACGCATCAGCCACGACCGGTATTTCCTCTCGCTTTACTGCGCGCCGGTTTGCGATCCCGACCTGTTGTTGCCGGGGCCTGTCATCCAGCCGCAGGGCGGCACGGCATTCTATCCGAACGGCTTTGTCGAGGACGGGAAACTCTACGTCGCCTACACCTATCCGGGCGGCATCCACAGCAGCGTCGTCGCGCCGCTGCCGGATTTTTCGCGTCCGTTCCTGCTGCCGCGCGCCGGGCGCGCCGGGATGCGGATTGAGGACGGCATCGCGCACTTCGGCCAGCGGCAATCGAGCCTCGGCCTCGTGCTGACGGAGCAACTGACGCGGCAATCAAAGCTGCGGCTCGCGTTCGATGTGAACGTGAACCGCTACAACGGCGGCGACTGGCCCGTGCTGACGCTCGGCGGCAAGATGCGCGGCGGCACGTCCATCCGCGCCATCTATAACCCGGAAACCAAATCCGATGTGTTCCAAGTCGGCATAGGCGGCAACAAATGGGCCGACATCGCGCCGTTCAAGATGAAGGAGTGGAACCATTTCGAGATCGAGTTGACGACGGCAGGCTTCTCCGTCACCGTCAACAACTCGCCCGCGCAATCCTTGAAAAAAACGCTGTTGCGTAAAATCTGTTTCGGCGGCCTCTATGTCGCGCCACCGTGGCCGATGGGCATGTCCGGGAGCAGCGACGTGCGCTTGAAGCTGGATTCAATCCGAATCGAATAACCGCGTCTCATGAGCAAGACAACAACCTTGAAAACGAAACTTTCACTCCTCACCGTTCTGTTACTGGCGGCGCTGGACGCGTTCTGGCCGTTTCAATCCGGGCCGCTGTGCCGGCAATGAATCCGTCAAGAATCAGGAATCGGCTTCAGGATCACCCATTCGACAAGACTGCGGAATTGACCCCCACAACGATCTGCGATAGGGTTCAGCGCATGGACAGCATGGTTCTGACTCATGAGGCGCTGAGACTTTCCGCAGCGGAAAGAGCGCAAATCATTGATGCGCTATGGGAAAGCCTCGATCCAGCCGAACAAACGGCGATTGACCGCGCCTGGCTCGACGAATCCGGCGACCGGCTCCGAGCGCATCGGGAAGGCAGACTCGTTGCGATGGATGGTGAAGAAGCTCTCCGTCAAATCGAAGCCGGCATCGGCAAATGACCTTCAAGCTTCTGCCCCCGGCCGCCCGCGAGATTCGCGAAGCTGCCCGGTTCTATGAAAGCAAAGTGCCAGGCTTGGGTTCCGACTTCGTGGCCGAAATTCGCGCCGCCATCAGGCGGATTGTGGCGTATCCGCAAGCTTGGTTCCCACTCGACGACACCTTTCGCCGTTGCCGAACGCACCGCTTTCCTTACGGGATTATCTACACCATCGAACCCGACCACATCCTCATTGTCTCCGTGATGCATTTCCATCGCCATCCGGACTCCTGGCGCAAGAATCTCTGACAAAGTTCGAGGATCAGCGGCGCGTAGATCGTGTCGAAATCCTTCGCGTAGGGATACCAGTCCGTCCGGCTGTCGCAGCCCGGCGTGAGCACATCCGCCAGCGCCTTCGCCTCCGCCACCGTCCACGTCACCGCCAGATAATCGCACGCCGGCAACGCATCCGTCGGCTGCGG
>CAIQCK010000055.1 GCA_903870275.1 uncultured bacterium
CCCCGTCCGAGTCCGCGCCGAAGACCCGGATCAATTCCTTGCGCATCTCATCGGCCAATTTCCCCCTCATCTCAATATCGTCGCCGGCGATCTGCAATATCTCCGTCATGTAATCCAGGCCGGCGGTGCTCATCTTCATCTTCGACTCGCCCAAAACGCCCTGCGTTTCCTCGAATCGGGTGTGCTGCCCGGCGCGGTGGCGCAGCCGCGCCCAGACGCCTTCGCCCACGCTCTGGGCGATCTCGCCGCTCTCGGCCCGCAGCACGCGGCGTTTGCGCCAGTAGCAGGTGACGATCTGCTCCACCAGCATTTCCTCCAGCGCGCCGACCGGCGCGCACTGCCGCCAGAACTGCCGGTGCAACGCCTCCAGCTCGCGCGGGGATTCCTTGATCCAAAAGCCCTGGAGCACCGCCTCGCGGGCCAGGATGCCGTGTTGGAGGGCGTTCAGGCGCGAGCGGGCCTTGCCTTGCGGCGTTTTGGGTCCGGTGGAACGGCGGGAGTTGCGGCGGTTGGCCGCGATTTGTTTCGGCGTCATGTGTTTGGACTGTCCTTTGTTCATGGGATTCTCCTTGGGGGTGTTGGGGTGGATTTGTACGTCAAGAGAAACGTAGCATATTTCTCTAACATGTCAAGGTAAAATCGCTCGCCTGATGGAGGTGTGTCCTGCCGACCCATCCCAACGGGGTGGAAATCGCTCAGCCCGGGGTTGGCCGGTCCTCCGGCCTGCGCCGGGAAACCATCCCCAGACTCATTCAACTCCAACGGAGACCTCTGCAAAAGCCCCGGAGCGGCGATCTCCAGATCGCCGAATCGTTTGGATTCCACGATGGTTCGGCTATCTGGAGATCGCCGCTCCAAAACGGACGACGACTTTTGGAGAGATTTCTTTCAGAGTTGGCCTGCTTTTGGGAACGCCCGTTGGGTAGGGCGAGCCGTCCCTGGCGAGCCGCGACTTTTGGAACGTGAGCGATTACGGCTCAGCGGGGACACTTCGCCCTACCTCTGGGGCTTGATCGTGGCGCGTGTGCAAAGATGCGCCCGCTTGTTCCCGCGAGCAAAAGATTGTCTTGCCGCCGCGGGCTTGGCATAAAGGAACCGCCGTTTGTGGTAACATTCGCTTTGAATCATGAGTCGAACTGTTCAGAAACACGTCAAGAAGGCCGGCAAGAAAACTGCCGCCGGTAAGAAGGGTCGCGAGGAGAAACCAAAGGCAGCGCCGGCCGCCCTCGTCAAACCTGTAGCGGCGGTCTCTGGCCGCCGAAAAGGCAAGGACGATGAGAAACGGCGGTCAGAGACCGCCGCTACAAAGACCGCTGCCGCTGAGGCGGCCGCTGCCGAGGCCGCGCCCGCTGCGGAGGAGCCGCAGAACGCTGCCGAGGTGATGGCCAAGAAGCAGCGGGAGATTTCCGTCTCCGAATTTTTCCTCAAGAACCGCCACCTGCTCGGCTTCGACAACGCCCGCAAGGCGCTGCTGACGACGGTGAAGGAGGCCGTGGACAATTCGCTCGACGCGTGCGAGGAGGCCGGCATCCTGCCGGAAGTCATCGTTGAGTTGATCCAGGTCGCCGAAAACCGTTTCCGCGTCGTCATCACCGACAACGGCCCGGGCATCGTGAAGGCGCAAATCCCGAAGGTGTTCGCAAAGCTGCTCTACGGCTCGAAATTCCACCGGCTGCGCATGAGCCGCGGCCAGCAGGGCATCGGCATCTCCGCCGCCGGCATGTATGGCCAGCTCACCACCGGCGTTTCCACCAAGATCACCTCGAAGATCGGCCCGAAGAAGAAGGCGCATTACTACGAGCTGCAGATTGACACGCGCAAGAACGAGCCGCACATCGTCAAGGACAACGAGGTGAACTGGGACCAGCACCACGGCACGCGCGTCGAGATCGAATTGGAGGCGACCTACCAGCGCGGCCGACAGAGCGTGGACGAATACATCCAGGCCTGCGCCATCGCCAACCCGCACGTCACTTTCCGCTACCGCCTCTGGTTGCTGCCGAAGGAGGAGAAGCCTGCGCCCGTCGCCGAAGGCCAGGTCGCTGCGCCGGAAACCCGAAACCCGAAACCCGAAACCCCAAATCCGGAACCCGACTGGATCGTCTTCGAGCGCGGCACCAAACTGCTGCCGTTTCAGCCCAAGGAGATCAAACCTCACCCGCACGGCATCGAGTTGGGCATGCTCATGCAATTGCTGAAGAACTCCCGCGCGCGCAACGTGCGGTCGTTCCTGCACACCGAGTTCAGCCGCGTCAGCGACCGCGCCGCGGTGGAGATTTGCCAGCGCGCCGGCCTGGAGCCGACCTCGCGGCCCAGCAACGTCGCGTTTCGCGAGAGCGAGAATCTTTACAAAGCCATCGCCGAGACCAAGCTCATGAATCCGCCGCTGGACTGCATTTCGCCCATCGGCGAGGAGCAGATTCTCGCGGGCTTGAAGAAAGAGGTCCAGGCCAGCTATTACGACGCCGTCACGCGCGCGCCGTCGGTGTATCGCGGCAACCCGTTCCAGATCGAGCTGGGCATCGCCTACACCACGCCCGGCCAGCCGAAGGGCACGGAGCGTAAAGCGTCGAGCGCGGAGCGTGGCGGCGAAGGCCAGACCGCCGAAGAACCGATCCGGCTGCTCCGCTTCGCCAACCGCGTGCCTTTACTTTACCAACAGGGCGCGTGCTCCATCTCCAAGGCCGTCGTCGGCGTGGATTGGAAGAACTACGGCCTGAGCCAGCCGCGCGGCCAGCTCCCGATGGGGCCGTTGACTCTCTTTGTCCACATGGCGAGCGTCTGGGTGCCGTTCACCAGCGAGAGCAAGGAAGCCATCGCCAGCTACGATGAAATCATTCGCGAGCTTACGCTCGGCTTGCAGGAACTGGGCCGGCGGCTCTCGGTTTTTCTCAGCCGCCGCCGCCGCGACCTTGAGGCGCAGCGCAAGCGCGACTACATCCAGCTTTACCTGCCGCACCTGGCGCTCGGCCTGAAGCAAATCCTCAGTCTCAACGACAAGGAGGAGCACAAGATCATCACCAAGCTCAAGACGATGCTCGAGCGCACGCACCTGCAAACGTAAGCCGCGATTGGAGACCCACCATGAAGAAACAAACCGTCATCACCAAGGGAACGCTGCCAGCCACCATCCGCCGGATCGTCGAGACGACGCCGGTTTACGACATCCACACGCACCTGTACGACCCGGCATTCGGGCCGCTGCTGCTCTGGGGCGTGGATGAACTGTTGACCTATCATTATCTCGTCGCCGAGGTGTTGCGCGCCGACGCGATTCCGTATGACGACTTCTGGAAACTGCCGAAGACGCAGCAGGCCGATCTGGTCTGGCAGCGGCTCTTCATTGAGAAGACGCCGATCTCCGAGGCCTGCCGCGGTGTGATCACCTGCCTGAACGCGCTCGGCTTCGACGTGAAGAAGCGCGACCTCGCCGCCGTCCGCAAGGAACTGAAGCGCTGGACGCCGGAGCGGTTCGTCACGCGCGTGTTCGACACGGCCCGCGTCCGGCGCGCCGTCATGACCAACAACCCGTTCGACGCGCTGGAGCAGCCGGTGTGGAAGAAGACGTTCGCCCGCGACGAGCGGTTCCGGGCGGCGCTGCGCATTGACGAAATCCTGATGGGCTGGCAGGCGAACGCGCCGAAGCTTCGCGAGTTCGGCTACGATGTGCAGGCGGAGATCAACGACAAGACCGCCAGCGAAGTCCGCCGCTTCCTTGCCGACTGGACCAAGCGCATGAACCCGCTTTACTGCGCCGTGTCGCTGACGCCGGATTTTGCGTTCCCGGACAATTCCTCGTGCGGCCAGCTCATCGAGCGTTGCATCCTGCCGCACTGCCGCGAGCACGGCATTCCGTTCGCGTTGATGATTGGCGTGACGCGGCAGGTGAATCCGGCGTTGCGGCTTGCCGGCGACGGCGTTGTGAAGCCGTCGTCCGTGGAGGCCGTTGCGAACCTCTGCGCGAAATACCCCGACAACAAATTCCTCGTCACAATGCTCTCGCGCGAGAACCAGCATTCGCTCTGCATCGCCGCACGAAAGTTCCGCAACCTCCACATCTTCGGCTGCTGGTGGTTCCTCAACAACCCCAGCCTCATCGAGGAGATGACGCGGATGCGGATCGAGACGCTCGGCCTGAGCGTGACGCCGCAGCATTCCGACTGCCGCATTCTCGACCAGCTCATCTACAAGTGGGATCACTTCCGCAAGATCCTGACGCGCGTGCTCACCGACAAATACGGCGACCTGCTGACCGCCGGCTGGAAGCTCACCGACGCCGAGATCGAGCGCGATGTCAAATTGCTGCTGGGCGGGGAGTTTGAGAGATTTTTGGGCTGATAACCAAAATGAAGAAGACCAAACCGGTAGATACCCAACCCGCCGCTGGCGCCGCGCCGCGCGTCATCTCCAAGAAGGACGCGGCCAAGCGCATTGACGAGGTGGCGGTGGAAGTCCACACCGACATCATCCGCAAGTCGCGGAAGCCGGAGATGCGTTTCCCGATCCGCTCGCTCTCCAACGTCAAATACGACCCGAAGAAGGGCTACTTCGAGATGATCGGCAAGGAGGCGACGCGCACGCTCACCTACAACACCGTCAAGACCTTCGCCCAATCGGTGCGCCTGCTCGCCACGACGAAGAACGACCTGCTCCTGAAAGACGACATCGCCGGCAAACGCGAGGTCTATTACAACGCCAAGAGCTGGGGCGAGTGCCGCTTCGACGAGCAGCCGGAGAGCGACTCGCTCCTCGACGACATGGAGGCGATGCTCGGCGTCAACCGCGAGCAGCTCGGCTACATCCCCGAGGAGCGCGGCGGCGAGGTCACCGGCCCGTTGATGGTGATTGACCGCGACCCGGCCACGCACGAGGAGATTCGCATCAATTGCGCCAAGCTCGGCACCGGCGCGTGGAGCATTCCCAGCCAGGTCGAGCACCTGAAGTTCGAGACGAAGGCGAAGTTTGTCCTCGCCGTCGAGACCAGCTCGCTCTTCCAGCGTCTCGTCCACCACCGCTACTACGAGACGGCGCACTGCATCCTCATCTCGATGAGCGGCGTGCCGACGCGCGCCTGCCGGCGGTTCATCCGGCGGCTCGCCGACGACCAGGGACTGCCGGTGCTGGCGTTCACCGACGGCGACCCTTACGGCTACGGCAACATCTACCGCACGCTCAAGGTCGGTTCCGGCCAGTCCGCGCACATCAACAGGTTTTTCTGCGTCCCGCAGGTCCACTACCTCGGCGTGACGCCGCAGGACATCATTGATTACGACCTGGAGGACGCGACGCATCCGCTGGAGGACGTGGACATCAAGCGCGCGCAGGACGCGCTCAAGAACGACCCGTTCATCCGGCACTACCCGGAGTGGCAGAAGGCGATCGAGCAGATGCTCAAGATGGGCGTCCGCATCGAGCAACAGGCCTTCGCCAAGCACGGCCTCAACTACGTCCTGGAAAAATATCTTCCCGACAAGTTGAAGAAGAAGACGTTCCTGCCGTGAAGCCAGGGCGGGAGTCTTCGCTCCCGCAGTCACAAATAACCGGCTGGATACTTGCGGCGTTCTTCGAGACCGCTTCCTGTGACACGTTTGCTTGACGCAAACCGTTTTTCTTGGTTGTCTGGCGACTGTTGGAGATCACTGTTCTCCAACGCAGCAAGGGTTCGGGGCCGCGTAGGTCTCGGAGGCAACCGGATGGTCGGGCCGCCATCTGACGAACATCATTACAGAGTTTGTAATGATCTACTGGATGTTCATGCCATGCCTGAGAAAACTGTTCGCTGCGAAAGTGCAATCCCCGCCATCTCTTCTTCAATGTCCACGCCCGCCCGTCCCATGGCCGGGTCAATGACGGCTCGCGCTGTGGGTGGCGGACAACACAAGGGTCGCAATCCGGTTGCAAAAATCCTTGCCTGGTCCGCCACTCTTTTTCTAACCGTTCTGTTCCTGCTGGCCGCCGGCTGCGGCCGCGAGGAAAAGGAACTTGCAGCCACCCAGGAAAATGCCGTCGAGGCGCGCGAGCACATGCGAACCGCCCGTGGCCAGATCAAGTCCTCCGAGGCTCCCTATCTGCAGGAGATCATGCGCCGCGGGGAAAGTTTGGAAAAGACCGGCGGCGAGGCGCTGGAAGCCAAAAATTACGTCAAGGCGCTATCCTCGTTCGCCGAGGCGCGCAGATGCTACCGGCAGGCGGTGGGCATCGAGGCGGCCATGCAGACGAAACGCGAGGCTGCGCTCTCCGAAAAGAACAGCGTTGTGGCCGCGAAAGCGGCCGCCGACGAGGCATTCAAGGTCGAAACGCGGCCGGAGTCGTTCGTCACTGCCGCAAACGCCGAGAAAGAGGCGGAGGCGGCGCTGGCCAGGCAGGATTTCGAGAAAGCCAGGGAACTCTTTGCCCGCGCCATCACCGGTTACAAGGCCGCGCAAGCCGAAGCCGAAAAATTCATGCGCGCCGAGACGGCCCGCCCCGCGCTCACCGCAAAGAAGGAAACCGAAGCCGCGAAAGCGGCGGCCAATGCGGCGTTCAAAACCGATGCACGGCCGGAGGCGTTCGCCATTGCCACAAACGCCGAGAAAGAGGCGGAGGCGGCGCTGGCCAGGGAGGATTTCGAGAAAGCCAAGGAACTCTTTGCCCATGCCACCGACAGGTACAAGGTCGCGCAGGCTGAAGGCGAACGGCTCATGGGCATCGATGCCTCGCGTGACGCATACGCCAAAAAGAGGGAAGCCGAGACCGGGCGGTTGACGGCTATGGCGGCGTTCAAGACCGACGCACGGCCCGAGTCGTTCCTCACCGCCGTGAGCTGCGAGAAAGAGGGTGAGACGGCTTTGTCCCGTGAAGAATTCGTCAAAGCCAGGGAGCTTTATACCCGCGCCATCGAGGGTTTCAAGGCCGCGCAAACCGACGCCGGGAAACTTTACAGCATTGAGGTTTCACGCGCCAAGTGGAACAAACAGTTGCCAGCAGCAGAGGCGTTGTCGTTGGAGCCACAAGCCATCGGTGAATTGGCGAAGGTAAAAGTACAGGCGGAGTCGGCTGCGGCTCTGGCGACAAAAGACCCGGGGCAGGCCGCAGAGCAGTTTGCCGCCGCGACAACGGCTCTCAAGGAACTGATTGCTCAAGCGCGGACGAAGGCGAACCTTTCCAAGTCCGGGCCTGTCGTGGCGCAAATGGAAGCCGCCCTCCGTTCGGGCGACTGGCTCCAAGTCCATTGGACGTTGGGCCAACTGGAGCAGTTGATCCCCGCCGACCCGCGCATGGCCGACTTCCGCACAAAGGCCGCCGCGCTGCCGTGGCCGCGGGAATTGTCGATGGGCCTTGGCGGTGGTGTGACGATGAACCTGGTCCTCATTCAGCCAGGCAAGTTCTCCATGGGCGAGGGAAACGAAAAGCATGAAGTCACCCTCACCAAGGCGTTTTACATGGGCAAGTTCGAAGTGACACAACAACAATGGCAGGCGGTCATGGGCAACAACCCCAGTCTGGTCAGAGGCGACAAGTATCCGGTGGAGAATATTAGCTGGGATGCCAGCCAGAGCTTTGTGGCCAAGTTGAATGAAAAACTGTCCGGCGTGAAGGTCTCATTACCGACCGAGGCGCAGTGGGAATATGCCTGCCGCGCCGGCAGCACCACAAAGTTTTGTTACGGCGATGACGAAGGCAGGTTGGAGGGATTTGGGTGTTATGCTTTTGCCATCCGTGGCGCCGACGCCCGCAACAACTCGACGTATCCGGTCGGCTCCAGGAAGCCGAATGCGTGGGGTCTGCATGACATGCACGGCAACGTCGCGGAGTTTTGCTGCGATTGGTATGGACCGTATCCCGCCGGCTCGCAGCAAGACCCGCAAGGCCCCGATTCCGGTTCCGAGCGCGTGTGGCGCGGCGGTTCGTGTCGCGACGTCCCCAACGATCTCGCGTCGGGATCCCGCAGGGCCGTCATGTCCGGCAACATACTTGTCAACGGGGGGTTCCGGTTGGTCTTGGTGACCGATGCCATCGCCGAGTATCAAGCCAGCCTGGCGAAGCTTCCCCCAATACCCTTTACGCCGGGCACTTCAGCTCCTTCAGTTCCTTCCACTCCCGCTCCTGCTCCAACTCCTGCTCTTCCATCCAGTATTTCCACGGCGAGCCTGACCCGGCCTTTCAGTCCCTCAATGACGACAGGCCCTGTTCAGGCTGACGAGTGGATGAAATCGCTTCCTCCCCGGGCGCTGCCGGGTTTTTTGCAGGCTCGCAGCGATGCGAAGGCTGGCAAAGGTTTGATCGGCATGCGTTCCTGGCGCGCCGTGTGGGGAAGCAAGCTCCGCGAGCCGACGCGCGGTTTTACCGAATTGGAGTTCGCGGAACTATTGCTCACCGACACCACCAAGGCGGGGAGCGCGTCGGCCGAACAAATGCAGAAACAACAGAATCTCAGGGAGGCGGCGATGATTGTTCAGAACATCCGCACCAGGAATGTGACCGACCCCGCCTTGCTGAACCGGCTTGAAGAGACGGCAAAAAAGATTCCGTGATTCCGCTTGTAGCGCCAGTGGACAGCACTGGCTCAGAGATGGAGAACGCGGCGCATCTGCTGGCGTCCTGGAAAAACATCTCCCCGACAAGCTGAAGAAGAAAACCTTCCTGCCGTGAGGCATGGAGATACAAACGGCGTTCCCCAAGCTGTGCGTGAAAAAGGCCGTTCGTGGTGTCAGATCCGCCATTGTTTGCGCCGGGCCAGCTCCAGCAGCGCCGGCAGCAACACCAGCGCGGCCAACGCGCAGGCCGCCACGCCCAGCGTCATCAGCAATCCGAGGCTGCGCACGCCGCGGTGCGCGCCAAGGATGAGGCTGCCGAACGCAATGGCTGTCACCAGCGCGTTGACCACAACGGCCCGGCCGGTACTTTTGCAGCAGAATTCCGCACAACGGTCTTCGCGGTAGCGCTGGACGATATAGATGCCATAGGCCACGCCGATGCCGACCAGCAACGGCAGCACCATGATGTTGGCAGGGTTCAACTGCATCCCGGTTAGCGCCATCACGCCGAACATCCACGCCATGCCGGTCAGCACCGGCAACAACGCCAGCGCCATTGCGCGCCAGTTTTTGAAATCGAGCAGGACCAGCGCCGCCACCGCCAGCAGCGCCCACAGCGCGGCGTCGCGGTATCCTTTCAGGAGCTGGTCCACAAATTCGTAAAGCTCCATCGGCACGCCCGTCCCTTGCGGCGTCACGGTGCGCACCTCGCGCACAAACTCCGTCAGCGGCTCCCGCTCCCAGATATTGTCGCGCGGAAATACGCGCAGCAGCAGCTTGCCGGTGCGGCCAAGCATCAACCGCCGCGCCTCGGCCGGCACTTCCTCCAGCGTCATCGGATGGTCGGTCCGTTGTTCCGCCACCAACTTCAGCAGGTCTTCCAGTTCGTGAAACAACTGCCCCTGGTAACCCATCAGCCGCGGCGTCAGCTCCTTTTCGTTTTCCGACTGGAGGGTTTTCCAGTCCCGATCCAGCGCATCCGCGAAGCGGGTGATGGCGGTTTTGTCCACCTTGCCGTTCTGTCCGTTGGACAACAGCCGCCTGGATCGCAATCGTATTTCGTTCACCAGGCGCAACACGTTGTCGGCCGCCGGCGGTTGCGCCCGATCGTATCGGAACCGCACGGTCCCGAGCGTTTGCTGGATGTCGCGAATGATCGCGGCCTTCTCCGTCTGGCGCTCCGGCATCAGCGACACGAGGCTGACAACGCCGGCCACCGCGGGTTGCGATTCCAGTTTCTTCTGAAGCACCCGCGCCGAATCGAGGTCGTCGCAGATTGCGGCGGCGTAGATCGTCGCCCGCGCGTCGGCTTTCAGCAGGCGTATCTCGGTATCCACCGCCTCCAGCCCGAGCGACTGGAGGTTCAGCACGTTGTAGTCGACCCCCACGCGCACGGCCATCCAGACCGCGCCGACCGTGAGCGCCGCGCAAAGGAGCAGCGTCACGCCGGGCCAGCGAAGCAACTGCTGCTCGACGCGCGCCGCAATGGCTTGCGCGGGCGGCAGGTGTGTCGCCTCGCGACGGCGGTGGACCACGAGTAACAACGCCGGCAGCACCGTCAGCATGGTCAGCGTGGCCACCAACATGCCGCCGCCGGCGATCACGCCCAGTTCCTTCACGCCGTGAAAACCGCTCAGACACATCGCGAAAAACGCTGCGGCGTTGGCCGCGCCCGCGGTGGTAATGGCCGGGCCGGCTTGTTCGATGGCGGCCCGCGCCGCCTCCGACCGCTCGCCGTGCCGCGCCAGTTCCTCTTCGTAGCGCGCGATCAACTGGATGCCGAGGTCCATGCCCAGGCCGACGATCATGACCGCCACGGTTACGGTAATGATATTGAGGTGGCCCACGGTCAGCGTGGCCAGACCGAGGCTTAGAGCCACCACCAGCAACGTGGCCGCCAACGCCAGCAACGGCCGAAGCATCTCGCGAAAACTCCACGCGAACAATGCGCCCACCAGCAACACCGTCAACCACGTGGCGCGCTCCGTGTCGTCGCGCGCCGTCATCATCTCGTCGTGGCCCAACACCGGTTCGCCGGTCAGGCTGATCCGCTGTTGTGGAAAGGCCGCGCGGACTTTTTCGATGGCGCGGCGCAGCCGGGCAATCATCTCGGCGTGCGCTTCGGTCTTGTTGGATGCGGAGTCGGTCGAAGGCCGGACTGTCATCACGAATACGCGGCCATCGCGATACACGTTGTAGCCGCGCCAGCGCAACTGCGCCGCCGCCTCGCCGGTGAGGGCCGGGCCAACCAGCGCGCCGAACCACGGCGACACCGTGCCCCACGGATCCGCATCCGGACGGAATTCGGCCATGCGCGTGACAATGTGGCCGAGCGTGGGCAAAAACCCCTCCATCTGGCGGCGCCGCGTCTCGTCCACCGAGCCGATGCGCGTGACCATCGCGGTCATTACGTCCAGGAACGTGTCCAGCCGCGGCTTGTTCTGCGAGATCGCCAGCAGCGGCTGGGCGTCGCGCAACGCCTTGCGGATCGCGTCCAGTTGCTCGGCTTCGAGAAAATACAGCAGCCGCGGCCGCAGCGCGTCGAAGTTGAGCCGGTAAAACACGTCCGCCGCTTGGAACGTCCGTTCGCCGCCCGCGCCGGCCGGCGAAGAACCGCTTTCGCGAGCCACCAACGCCTTCGCCAGCGCGTCCACGGCCTCACGATTGCGCAGGGGCGACTCGCCCTCCACGACGATGACGAAATCGTCGTCACCGTCGAATTCCCGCTTGTAGTTTTCGAGCAGCCGGATGTATTCGCCCTTATGGCCAAGAAGATCGTTGCGGCTGCTCTGGAACTGCAGGGAGTGCTGCGCATAGGCCAACGCCGCCACCGCCGCCGCCACGCCTCCGATCACAAACCACCACGGCCGGGCGCTGACCGTGCCGGCCAGTGCCCGTAGAAAGCGTTTCCGCACCGGGATGTTCATCCTTTCTTCCTTGCAACGATGCGCACAAGCTACTTCACAAAATCCCCGTCCGCCAGAAAACGTGTTATTTTTTGCCGTTTCCCCGTCACGGTCGGAATCCAAAAACCGGAGTTGATCGTGGATGAATGACTGAGGTGTGGCCGCCGACGTGGGGAGAACTCCACCAACTCGGCGTTGGCGCGTCCGGGCCATGATCTCGTGCGGCGGTAAAGCCGAAGGTGGATCGCGACCTCCGGGCGCGATGGACGCAGGCAGGAGAAAGAGGCGCGATTGAAAAGCGCGACGTCCGGCTCAAACACCATGCTTTCGCATCTCAACGGCTATCGCGCCCGGAGGTCGCGATCCACCTCGCGGCTCGGCTGCATCGGAAAGTTCATGGATAGACGGGATCGTTCGGCAAGCACGAGCCAACCGCCTTCCCGTGAACCTGGTAGAGACGCCAGGCTACGGCGTCCGAATGCGGTTGCCACCCGAGAACGACGGGCGAACGGCGCAGCGCGCCGTCCCTGCCATTCCTATTTCGCAAACCAGCTTTTCCAGACCTTCATCGAGCGCGTGAGATGTTCGCGGGCATCGCCGGGCACGCCGTAACACATCAAACCGACCGGGCCGCGATAGCCGATTTCGTCGAGCGTGGCCAGCAACGCGCGGTTGTCGAAGATGCCTTTGTCGAGCGGTTGAATCAGGCCGTTGGTCCACTGCGCCGCGCCGATTTCGCTGCCGCAGATCGTGACGCAGAAAAGCTTCGCCGCGTTCTCGCGCAGCAACGGCCGCGGGTCCTTGGCGCCTTCGACTTTCACCCAATGACACAGGTTGAAATTGAAGCCGACTTGCGGATGGTTGGTTTTTCGGACCAGCTCGACGATGAACGGCACCGACTCGGCCCAGCACTTGACGTGGTTATAAACGGAGATGCGCACGCCTGCTTCGGCGGCGATGTCGCCAAGGGCGCGCAACGCCTGGACCGCCGGCTCGATGCCCGCGGGATCGCCCGGTTTCAGTCCGTTGATGGTGGCGACGACGGTGACGGAATGGCCTTTGAGTTTGCGGATCGCATCGGGCAGGCGTTTGTCGAAAGGCGCGGCGGCTTTCGGGTCAATGTTGATGCCGGTTTGCAGGAGATAAGCCTGAAGGCCTGAGGATTCGATGGTTTTCAGATTTTGTTCGAGGTTCTCATCGAGCCAGAGCAAGTAGCCCACGCCGTCGAAGCCGATGTCGCGCAGCAGCGCGGCTTGTTCGGACACGGGCCGGGGTTTGACGCCGGGCACGCCGACCTCGACGCAGTAGGCGTAGAACTTCGGCGCTTCAGCTCCGCGCGACGGCGCCACCGCCATCGCCAGCAAACCCAGCCACAGAACGATATGTTTCATAGTTTACTCTCCGGTTGGGTTGTATCCTTCGAGATGACGTGAAACAAGCGATACATGCAGTTTACAATTTGCAACGGAGCCAACAACAATTGAAAAGATGCGGCGGGGAAAACACGGAGAGAACGGGACGAGGTTATCGGCAGACCTCTACCCCCTGCGTGTTTGATCCCGCACCATGACTCAAGGCACGGCCTCCAGCGACTTGTCTGCGTACGGGTGTTGGTTCGCCAGGGACGCCAACGCGTTCCATGCGTCAGAACCAGCTTGGCCGTCGCCAAAGAGCTTGTCACCAATGAACTCACCAAGCTTTCGATAGCTCTCCCACTGCGCTTCGTTGAAGAATTGGTCGAGCGTGGTCTGCTGCGGGAACGAAGTCTCGGTCTTGCGGTAGTTGAGCACATCCACCGGCATATCCTCGCTCACCGTCGGTTTGATGACCACCAACAACGAGCGGCTCTTGTCCTCGTCGTATTTCACCCACGCGATCGCGACGTGTTTCTTGGCGTAATCACCGACAGGCTTCAGTTCGTCGAGCGCGCCAACAACGCCGGCCAATTTTGGCCACCGCTTGGCCACTTCTTCCACCTCTTCCTTTTTCCAGAATTCGACCTCGGCTTTGAAATCAATGCGCGCCTTGCGCACCAGATTTGCGAGATCCTCGAATTCATATTTCGGGTCCGCCCCGCAATCGCAGCAGACGATCAGCGGGAGGCGGCGGCGGATAAGCTCATACACGGCGCAGTTTTCGAAATGGCCGCCGTCCGAGAGATACCAGTAACGCCGGGCCGGGCCGTAAAACTGAGCAAGGAACTCATCGAGCAGCTCTGTCTGGACGGGAAACCAGCCGCTGATCATGTCGAGAAACTTGACGATTATACCAGCGCGTTTCGCCACGTCTGCGCGCTGCCACGGATTCACGCCGCTGTCCCACCAGTAGCCGAGCCGGATGTTGAAAAAACCAAGCAGGAAACTGAACGCGAGGCTGGTGCGCGCGCCCAACCCTGTGGTGAACGCCGCGCCGGAAATGCCCACCCACCGGCCCAGCGGCGGCAACTCGATCTGGACATGATCGTCCGTGGTAATCGCGAGTGTATGGAAGTCCTTGGCCTTGCCGCCCCGGACGAAGGCGTGCCCTTCCGACGGGTTCGATGGTTGCGTGTCGAAAATGGCATGATCGGTCGGTCGGACGCTGACGCCAGATGGTCCCAGCGCAAACGAAAAACCGTGCCGATCGCGCTGCTCAATATTCGAAATGCCGCTTAACGTCTCGTTCACCGTTGCGTTGATCAGGTGCAAAGGGCCGCCGCGCTTGTGCGGCTGGTAATCCGGGTATTCGATTTGATCTCCCGAAATCGCGGTCGTGACGTCGGCATGTGCGGGATCGCTGCGCTGCGGATTCGACGCGCCCAGATAAGCGCGTGTGAGCCGCGAGGAATAAAGCCGGTGGAGGGACGATGCGTTGACGAACGCGGTCTCCATCCCGAGCATCCAAGTGACGAACAACGTCACTGACGCTGCGAGCGCAACGACAAAAGCTTGTTGGACGATATTGATTTTGGCGCCGCCGAACGCCAGAAGAAGTTCGCCAAAGAGGAGCACACCAGCAGCGAGCACACACGCGACGACCACACCATTGCCGAACCAATCCCACGACCAATGATTGCGCCACCAGCCGGCGAAAAGAAACAGGAGCGTGACCCCTGCCGCAACTCCGAACTCTGCCCATGCGCTGAGCCGAACGGGATCGGCTATCGCGCCGCCGATCCGATGCGCCGTCATGCTGAGGATGCCAAGCGCGATGGAGACGACGACCGCAGCGGCCAACGGCAGCATCAAGGCCGACAGCCAGCCCGGCAGCTTTCCCTTCGATGCCTCCGCCAACCGTGGCAGCACCCACTGCGCCGCAGCCGCCAGCGCCGGGAGCACCGCGGCCGACATCCACCACCCCACGCCGGTGGCGAGCGATTGCCCGACCGTGTCAAGGACGGCGAAAATCGCGATTGCACCGGCGATCTTCAATGAAGTGGCGAGCCCATCCGTGAACTGGTTGCGGATCACGTCCCGATCGGACTTGCGAGTGTATGTTGCGAACCAGCCGAGACATATCGGGAGCAGGGAGCAGAAGAGCGCGACGCCGTAGCCTATTGTAGATACGATGAGCCACCATCTTAAGGCGGCGATGTGCAGGTGCTGCGGACTACCGGCCCCGCTCTTGTCCAAATACCAACAAACGCCGAGCGCGAGGCCAATAATCAACAGCAGCAGCCAACGAGGCCATTGCTTCTTCCAGTCATTGCGGACCACGTCCGGATCGGACTTGCGAGGGCATGTTGCGAGCCAGCCGAGACATGCCGCGAGCAGGGCGAAGAAGAACACGGCTCCGTAGCCTATTGTAGATACGATGAGCCACCATCTTAAGGCGGCGATGTGCGGGTGCTGCGGACTACCGGCTCCGCTCTTGTCCAAATACCACCAAACGCCGAGCCCGAGGCCGATAAACAGCAGCAGCAGCCAGCGCGGCAATCGCTTCTTCCAATCATTGATGAACCAATAGGCCGTTGCCAGCGGCAACGCAAAAACCAACAGCACCCAGCCGGCCAGACGGAAAAACGGACTCTCGTTGATGTGCGATTGCGCCCGCGTCCAAAACGACGGCTTCGGTGCCGATGATGTTGTGACGGCATTGCCGACAGCGTTGCCTGCTTTCGTCACCGCATCGGCCACTTGCTCCGCCGGGCTTGGGGGGGGCTTGACGGAATCGCCAGCGAGAGTTGCGGTGGGCGCGGTTGCAGATTTGTTCTTTTTCGGGCATTCATTTGAGCAAACAGTCTCGAGAACAAACCGATTGAATCTGATGCGTTCATCCACGCTTTGACTCAACCCGGCTCTTGCGAGAAACTGCCGCAGCAGACGCCGCTCCTCCTTGGACAGACTCTTCGCCTCCTTCAGCAAACGCTTCGCCTCTTCAATCAAACGGCTGGCATCCTCAGGACGGATCGTTTCATAAAGGCTGCTCTCCAACAGCAGTTTATTGAGCCGCTCGATTTCTGTCGGTGCCTTGGGAATTTTTATACCTTTGTCATGGAGGGCTCTTAAGAGACACCGAGGCGTGCAGTCTCCACTGAAGTCGCCCGCCAAAAACACGGGCGATCCCTTTTCCCTGGCCAGCGACATTTCCCACGCCTCATGGAACGCAAGAATCTTGACCGCTTCTGTCGTTAGCAATCCGCCTAGGACAAAACTCCCCAGCACGAGCCAGATGGTGAACCAGCTTCGCAGGTGCGTGGCGGCAGCGGTTAGAATATCGGCCCCGCCGTTGGGCGCGAGATAACGGCCGTTGTCACGCAGGAAACGCAACGGCTCGCTTTGGGTGTCGGGCAGTTGCTGTTGCACCACCTCCATGCCGGCACGGTTGATCCATGCGCCCAGAAAGGAGCCGATGTAACCACCGCCTGACACCGTCGAAAGAAAATCAAACCGCTGCAACAGCTTTCGGCGCGCAAACGCCTGCAACACACCGAGGCAGAACGTCGCGCTGCGGATGCCGCCGCCGGAAAGCGCCAAACCCGCCAGCACGTGCGGCGGGTCGTCGGGCTTCGGCTTCGGCAAGTTGTTCTGGCGGCCCTCCACCAACTGCTGCTCGAGCTTGGCGAGCTCGTCCGGATAGGTTCCGCTTACCTGTGGTTTCAATTCCCGTTGGTCCGAATTGGCTGAACCCGAATTGGACCCGGCGGGGGGATTTATGCTGACAGCTTTATCTCCGTTCATAACGGCTTGCTCCTTCCTGCCAAAATCTTTCTGCTGCCTCCAACGGCCCCAATCGCCAAACACCGCTCCTGCGCCCGTCCAATATTTGCGATTCGCCGACGACTGGGAGCAACGGCTCGCTCCGCCAGCGCCAAATGATCTACGGTGATGCGGCTGGCGCAGGCGCGGTGGCCGCGTTCGTCTGATTCGTGACGGTGATCGACACAGTATTAGTGTTGACTCCCAAGGGGCCGCTAATGATCAAAGCGGCTTCGGCTGTGTAATTGCTGGTTGTATTGTATTGATGGGGAAACTTGTTCGTGCCGAGCTTGACACTGTCGGTGATATCTTGTTGTTGCCCATCGCCGAACTTGAGCAAACGGCCCGTGATAAGGGCTGGCAACCCCGATGATATATCCCGGAATTCCACTGCGTTCGTGCCGGATACAGTGGTGGGAGTGGCCGACAGGAGAGCAACCGGTGCCGTGACGGCAGCCTGTCCCACAAAATTTGTGGCATTGCCTACCGTTTTGCTGATGTCAACGATCGCCGCCGGCAAGGTGCCCAGCTTGTAGTAGAAATCCACGTCGCTCATGGCTTGCGGCAGAGGATAGTCCGACGCGCTTTTCTTGAGGTTGGCGAAAATCATCTGCCGCTGTGTTTTGCGCAGGTTTTCCATGTGTTGGAAGATGATTGGCATGGTTTGCTGGTAATACAGGTTTTTGTCCACCGAGAGTTTGGCGCCGGTAACGCCGGCGGCGATTGCGGATAAAATCGCCTTGGTCTCAGCCGAACCCGCCACCGAGCCGGCGGCGGTAAGTCCCAGTACGGCAAAGTCGCCAGCGATCGTGCCTATGTTATGCAGCTTGTACAATTGTTGCTCGTAATCCGTAAACAGCAGGTCAATCACACGCATCCGGCAGCAAACCACTCTGTCGCGGTAGTCTTTTTGGTCTTCACCGGGTCGCCTCAGCGCGGGGTTTGGAAGCTCAGGAGCAGCTTTCTTTGCGGGTTTCTTAGAGACAGATTTATCTGGGGGACTCTTAGGAGCGGATTTACCATCGAGGTAATACGAACTTACGACGTCTTGGGTGAAGTAGGGCGTGAGTCGCTCCAGCTCGTCCCCGACATCGACCGGGTTTCTCGGACAACCTTGAAGCGACTCGCAGCCGCCGACCAGCGCGGCACAGGCGCAGGACGCCAACGCGAGCAACACGTCCCGTCGCATCAACTGGCGAAATTGCGTGATGAGAATGTTGTTCATGGGTCTCCTTGTCGGATTTGGAAAGTGGTACTGCCGGGGATCCGGTTGTTGGCGGAAATTCTGATCCTGTCGGTTGGACATGTCATGCGGGCGCGATCTATCCCTCGCAGCGCTCCGCTGAAACTCCCGCGCTCCTCGCCTGTTTGTGCCACCTTCATGGGTCAACATGGCGAATGCTACGCCACCTGTCGAACGTGGCAAGGAAAACAACAGCACGGAACGTATGAATTTATACTTAAGGAGAAATCCTAGGATCTGGTCAGGAAAAGTCTTAGAAGGTTGTCCTGAATTTTGAAGGACCGGCCCCGTAATTTCATTTTGTTCGCACGCCGGTTTTCAGAACGTGCATCCAATCAGCCTTCCCCGCCCCGCAACCAACGGTCTGCCTTCATCGTTCGGCGGAGTTTATTTCATCTCAAACACCGACAAGTCCCACTTCTCGCGCCACTCGAGGGTGAAGGAGCCGTCGGGCTTGAGGATCAGCGGCAGCCAGATGTAGCGCGAGTCCTCGAGTTTGTCTTTGAACCAACGGTCGGCCATGAAGATGAAGCAACCCGGCTTGCCTGCCACGGGCAGGACAAAGGTGCTCTGGGACCGGAAGGTCTTTTCAGCCTCGGCCCCGACGCAGGGATTGCCCTTGGTCTCCCACGGACCCAGAATATTGCCGGCCACCGCATAGCTGGCCGCATTGGGCGCCCAACCGGTGCAGGCGGAGGTGATCAGGTAGTAGCGGCCTTGATGTTTGAAGGGCGCGGGCGCTTCGCGAGACTTGCCGATAAAAACCCGCGCCCAGGTTTTGCCCGGCACCGTCGGGGTTTCCGGACCGGTAAAATCCGCGTTGAGCCGCACCACATACATCGTGGCGTTTCCTTCGGAAGAATAGATGGCATAGGCCTTGCCGTCATCGTCCAGAAACAGATTCATGTCGCGATACGTGCCGCCGAGTTGTTTCTGGCGATTGGGATCGTTCTCTTTGTAGCCGAAGTCATCGGTGATCGGCCGCAAGGCGGCCTGGAAAACAAACGGCCCGGTCGGCTGGTCGCCGAGGGCGATACCGGCGCTGGCCACGTGATATTTGCTGTCGTCCAGATGCATCCACATGACGTATTTGCGGGTCCGGGCGTTGAAGATGACTTTGGGCCGTTCGCAGATGCCGTTGTCGCGGAAGGCCGGCGGCACGGCTTGCTTGGGCAGCACGACCCCTTCGTGTTTCCAGTGGTAGAGATCGGTGGAGGAATAACACGAGACGCCGGTTTTGTTGAAGTCGCCCAGTGTCTTGTCCTCGCCATACCAATAATAGGTTTTGCCAACCAGCAGGATGCCGGCGCTGTGGGCTTGGATCGGTTTGCCCGCCGTGTCGAGCCAGACCTCGCCCGGCCGGAATTCCCCGCCTGCCCAGCCGCTGGCCGCCAACCCCAATGGCGCAATCAGAGCCAGCCACCGGCAACAGCGTTTCCAAATCATGGCCACCGGGTTTGTTGGCAGACCGAATTGGTTTTCGGACGACGGTTGGATGTTCATCATGCGTTTCTTTTTGCGTCGTTGTCGGTGCTGCTCATCATTGAGGCTGCCTCTCACGGTCGAATCCGCGCCATGTAGTGGCCCGCCATGCAGGTCAGCGCGAAGGCCGCGAAAAGCGCCGCCGGGTGCGTGTCGCCGCCCGCGAGGACGTAGATCAGCCCGAACACCACGGGCGTCTCGCACAGTGCCAACGAGAGAATCATGCAGCCTGTGGCGGCGCTGGCCACGCCCGCCGGGCCGGTCTTGCTGCGCAGGAGCGTCGGCAGGAACACGCGGATCGCCGCCGACACAAAGATGTTGAACGCGCCCAAGGCAAACAAGGTGCTGGCCAGAAACCGATCCTCCTTCAACGCCAGTCGCGGCCGATGCGGCCACCACGTGTCCACGGTCAGGGTCAGAAGCGCCGTCAACACCGCCGCCGCGCCGAACGCCACGAAGAACATCCGCGTTCTCCGCTCGTGCCGGCGGAGCATTTCAAGTGGATCGGGCGCGCTCACGCCGCCATGCAACCACCCGCCGCGTCTCAAGTCAATGCGGCGAACTCTTTCAGCAACTCCACCACGGCTTTGTCCTCGACCTGCTCGAAGTCGCCGTAAACCTGGCTGACGCCGTTGAACCATTCGGGCGATTCGAGACAAATCAGGTCGGTCACTTCCGGCATTTCGCGGATTCTCATCAGCGTGTCGTCGGGGCCGACGGGAACGGCGACGGCGATGGACTCGGGCTGGTCGACGTGGACCGTCTGGATGGCGGCGATCATGCTCGCGCCGGTGGCGAGGCCGTCGTCCACAAGAACGCAGAGGCGGCCGGCCGGCGAGGATTTCTTTATCACCGCGCGATAGAGCCGGGCTTGCTTGCGGATTTCCTCCAGCCGTCGCGCGGCCAGCCTGGACACATACTCATGGCCCACGCCGAACGTCCGGGCGATGTCGTCGTTCAGGCAGGGCTTGCCGTCTTCGCCGATGGCGCCGATGGCGAGTTCGGGATTGTCGGGCGCGCCGAGTTTTTTGACGAACAGCACGTCCAGTTCGCCGCCGAGCGCCCGCGCGACTTCCGCCGCGACGACCACGCCGCCGCGCGGCAAGCCCAACACAAGCGGGTGGCGGCCGCGATAAGCACGGAGCGCCCCGGCAAGTTTGCGGCCGGCGTCCTGGCGGTTGGCGAACATGACCACTCCTTCCCAGCGAACGGCAAAATATACGCGCGGCAACCGGCAGGCGGAAATGAAAATCCGGTGCACAGGGGGCACATCTTGAGGGCGTGTTGCCCGAACGCTTTGTTTGTTCAACATCCGGTTAGTGGTGACGGGGGAGCGCCGTAGGCGCGGTAGGTCATAGCCCACGGCGTGAGGGCGTGTTGCCCAAATGTTCTGTTTGCTCAAAACAAGCCGGTTCTGGAGGAGAGCGCCGGAGGCGCGGCAGAAAATAGCCCACGGCGCGAGCCGTGGGAATAGTGGCCCGAAAAACATAAGCCCCGTCAGGGGCGATAGAAAACGCGCCACGGATGAATGATTTCTTTCGCCCCTGCCGGGGCTTTCGTTCTGCGTCACGAAACCCGCGGCTCGCGCCGTGGGCTACGATCTGGCGCCGCTCCGCGGCTAAAACAGTTTGGGCAACACGCCCTTGACACACGCACCACGATCAAGTCTTGAGGCAGGGCGAAGCGTCCCCGCTGAGCCGTAACCGCTCACGTTCCAAAGGCTGCGGCTCGCCGACCCAATGGGTGCGTGTGTCAATATGCGCCCGACGCAAAGACATTTATCGCCGATTTCACGACACGATTTGGGAAGCCCCCGGGTCACCATTCCTCAATCCAAAATCCAAAATCTAAAATCCAAAATTGGCAGTGCGTCCGGCGCTGCAACGAACTGCTTGAGGCGCGCGCGGCAACGTGGTAGCTGAAATGGGCATGAATGCGACTTTCTCCGCCGAGTTATCCCGCCGCCATTTCCTCCAAGCCGCCGGTGTTGTCACCGCCGCTGCGTGGGCCGGCATCCGGTCGCGCGCGTCCGCCGCGCCGCCGTCCATCCAGTTGCTCGACACGAAAATCATCAGCCAGCAGCCGGAGTATTATCACGGCTGGCCGACCGTGGCGCGGCGGGCCAATGGCGAACTCTGGGTGACATGCTCCGGCGGACGCCAGGCCCATGTGTGCCCCTTCGGGCAGGTGGTGGCGATGACTTCGCGTGACAACGGCGCGACGTGGACGTATCCGCGCGTCTTGCTCGACAGCGCGATTGACGACCGGGATTCCGGCGTGATCGAGACCGCCAAAGGCACGTTGCTGGTCACCACCTTCACTTCGCTCGCTTACGTGCCGCTTCTCGAGAAGCAGATGAAATTCGCCGAGGTGTCGTCCAAAGGCTGGTCCACCAAGGGCATGACGCCGGACGACCTCGCGCGCTGGAAAGCCTGTCACGAGCGTTTGAACGCCGCGGAGCGGCAGGCGGAGCTTGGGCAGTGGCTGGTCCGTTCCACCGATGGCGGCAAGACATGGTCCACGCGGCTGCCGACCATCGTCAACAGCCCGCACGGCCCGATCCAGCTCGGCGACGGCCGGTTGCTCTACGCCGGCAAGGAGCTTTGGACCGGCAAGAAACGCACCGGTGTTTGCGAGTCGCGCGACGACGGCAAAACGTGGCGCTGGCTGGCGGAGATTCCCACCCGCGAAGGCGACACGGCACAACAGTATCACGAACTGCACGCCGTCGAGGTGTCGCGAGGCCACATCGTCGTCCAGATTCGCAACCACAACAAAGCCAACTCCGGCGAGACGCTCCAGACCGAATCCAGCAACGGCGGCAGGACGTGGAGCGTGCCGCACCCGATCGGCGTTTGGGGTCTGCCGTCGCATTTGCTGCGGTTGCGCAGCGGCAAGCTGCTGATGACTTACGGCCATCGCCGGCCGCCGTATGGTAACCAGGCCCGTTTCAGCGACGACGGCGGCAAGTCGTGGTCGGAGCCGGTGATCGTTTCCGGCGACGGCGCGGGCGGCGACCTCGGCTATCCGAGCACGGTCGAACTGGCCGACGGCGGGTTGTTGACGGTGTGGTATGAGTCCATGAAAGGCTCGCCGCGCGCCGTGCTGCGCCAGGCGCGATGGAAGATGGAGATTTGAAAATACAAATGACAACGAAACTGTTTTGTTTCCTCGCCACGCTGTTGTCCGCGTGCTTCGCGGTGGCCGACGACATGCCGCTTCAGACCGGCAAGGGCCACCACTTCGCCTGCACCGACTACAGCGGCAAGAAAGTGTTCATCGTCAACGCCGGCGGCAAGGTCGAGTGGGAATACGCGACCGGCGCGTGCAACGACCTTTGGGTGCTGCCGAACGGCAACATGCTCTTCAACACCGGCACCGGCGTTCAGGAGGTCACGCGCGACAAGAAGATCGTCTTCGATTACACAGGCTCGCCGATCAAGCGCGCCATCAAACAGAAGGACGGCACGACGAAGCTGGTCGAGGGGCCGAGCGAAATCTACGCCTGCCAGCGGCTCGCCGACGGCAACACGTTCATCGGCGAGTGCAACACCGGCCGGTTGCTCGAAGTCACGCCCGAGGGCCGGATCGTCAAGGAGATACGGCTTCTGCCGGAGGGCAAGGACGGCGGCCACTCCTACATTCGCAACGCCCGCCGTCTCGCCAACGGCAACTATCTCGTCACCCACTACAGCGAGCAGGCCGTGCGCGAATACGACCCGCAGGGCAAAGTGGTCCGCGAGATTCCCTCCACCGGCGGCCCGCACAGCGCCATCCGGTTGCCAAACGGTAACACGCTCATCGCTTGCGGCGACCGGCCCGGCGGCCATCGCGTGTTCGAAGTGGACCCCGCCGGCAAAACGGTGTGGGAAGTCAAGGACGGCGACCTGCCCGGCATCAGCTTGAAATTCATGACCGGCCTGCAGCGTCTGCCCAACGGCAACACCGTCATTTCCAACTGGCTTGGCCACGGCCAGTTTGGCAAGGCCCCGCACCTCATCGAAGTGACGCCCGACAAGCAGGTCGTCTGGACCTTCGCCGATCACCAGACGATGAAGACCATCTCCAGCATCCAGTTGCTCGACGTGCCCGGCGACGCGATTCAGGGCGGGATTTGGCATTAACGAAAAGGTCGAAGTTCCGCGTAGAACGGACATTCTTGTCCGTTGAATACATTTCCTCGACGCCTTCGCCTTCCAAGCAGCAACAAATAAACACGATTTTGAGGTCGCAAGTTGCGACCGGTTCCCAAAACAATTCTGACCCGCGTTTGAGGTCACAAATTGTGATCTCAAAGATCCGGCCACAATCTGTGACCGCATCCCAAACTAATCCCGCCCTCGTTTTAAGGTCACAATCTGTGACCTTAAAGAACCAATATCCTGGCACAGTGATGCGGTCGCAAATTGCGACCGGGGTATCCGGAGACTGATTTGAGGTGCCAAATTGGCACCTCAAAAGACCCGCGCAGGCTGAAGCCTGAACTCCAACCGCCGCAACCCCAGATCGAGTCCACGCCACTCGGCGCTCGACTCCCGTCGTTCGTTTTTGTTAAGCTTCTTGCACAAGGCGGAGGCTCGATGAAGAACCAAGGAAATGACCGGCACGAACATGTGCCGGGAATTGCGAATTTGGAGTTCGCGGCATCGCCAACCGAAAGGTTCGGCTTATGAGCGAAGAACCAGTCGCATACACGGCAGATCGTCTCGACAACCTCATCCACGAAGTTCGCGGCCACAAAGTCATGCTTGATGCTGATCTGGCGCAAGTCTATGGCGTGACCACGAAGTCGCTGAATCAGGCGATGAAGCGCAACCAAAGCCGATTTCCTGACGATTTTGCATTCCAGCTCACGTCAGGCGAATTCGATGCTTTAAGGTCGCAAATTGCGACCTTAAACAACCAACCTTCCAGCACAGTGATGCGGTCACAAATTGTGACCGCATCCGACGGGCCACACCTCGGTTCCGGTTCCATGCGGTGTCAATCTGGCACCGCATCCAAACGCAATGTCCGCTACCTCCCTTGGGCCTTTACCGAGCACGGCGCGATCATGGCCGCCAACGTCCTCAACAGCCCGCGCGCGGCCCAGATGAGCGTCTTCGTCGTGCGCGCCTTCGTGAAGATGCGCTCGGCGCTGACCGACACCCGCGCGCTGGCCCGCAAGCTGGCCGCGTTGGAGAAGGAACTCAAAGACCGTCTCGACGTCCACGAAGTTGCCATCGTCACCATCCTCCAGCGCGTCATGGATCTCATTGATCCTCCGCCTCAACCCGAACCGCCAAAGAAGCAGATCGGGTTTCAAGTCAAGGAAGGACGGAGCCGTTACAGAATTAGAAGGAAGAAAGTAGAATAACGTGACCGGAAAGAAATTTATGCGAGTTGACTGAGGTCTTCTTGGCCTGTAGGCGAGCCATTTCTGGAATCACTTCGCCATGCCGCTGATTACTACCAATGAGATGCGACGAGTTGAGCGTTTGTTTCACGAAACACGAAAATGCTTTGTGGTGCTTGGTGGCGCGGGAACCGGAAAGAGTGTGTTATTGCGGCGTCTCGTCGAGACTTCACACAAGAGAGTTGAAGTATTGGCACCAACAGGCCTCGCTGCCTTGTTAGTCGGCGGTCAAACGGTTCACAGGTTCTTTGGTTTCGAGTTGGGCCTTCAAGAGAGATCTCGTCTACGAATAACGGACACCGCCAGGCGAGACGAGCGGCGGCGACAGGTACTAGCGAGTCTTGATGCTTTGTTGATTGATGAAGTATCCATGGTGCGCGCAGACCTGCTTGATGCTATTGACGCAGTGTTGCGTGACCACGGCCCTCGGCCAGGCGAACCGTTTGGCGGAGTTCAAGTCGGTTTGTTTGGAGACGTTCTACAGCTTCCTCCAATTGTTAAAGATCATGAGTCACAGGCGTTCAACGGAGCGTGGGCGGACGGTTGGCCCTCACCGTGGTTCTTCGATTCGTTAGCATTCCGCACCGCCTCATTTGTTCGTGTCACGCTCAACCAAGACTTGCGCCAATATGAAGACGATCCGGACGTAAATCGGTTTACGACCAGTTTGCGACGATTGCGCGAAGGCCGAGTGCAGCCAGATGACTTCGCGTTGTTCAACTCAAGGGTTACCGTAAAACAGCCGGACGGTTCGGTATCGCTGGTCACGACAAACGATGATGCCGATAGGGAAAACAACCGGAATTTCAATGCTCTGGAAACGCCAGTCTTTCGGCACAACGCCAGCCGCGATGAAAACTGGCCAGAGAAATGGCGCAACGAAGAGCCAGTGCCAGAGGTGGTGGACGTGAAGGTGGGCGCTCGGATGTTGGTGTGCGCGAACGGCGCTGGCCCCGGGTTGGTCAATGGGAGCATCGGAACTGTAGTTCGATGTGATGATGAGGATGTTATTCTGCTTGTTGACGGCGAAGAAAAACCCGTCCATCGCTACACTTGGGAATTCCCAGTATGGGAATGGAGCAAGGTCGAGAAACGCATGCTGCGCACTGGCACTACGTGGTATTCGCAGATGCCGCTCAAATTGGCGTGGGCGATGACTATCCATAAAGCTCAAGGACAAACCGTTGATGGACCGATGTGGGTTGATTTGGGGCATCGCGTTTGGTCGGGCGGACAAACGTATGTGGCGCTTTCTCGTGTCAGGCGTCTTGGTCAATTGCATCTTCGGCGTGAACTTCGTCGCGAAGATGTTCTCGTCGAGCGTTGTGCTGTCGAGTTTCTTCGCGAGGGAGACACACCGCCGAGCTTTGAAGAGATTCGACCGTTGGCTGCGAAGATTTATCGGGAGACACGCAAGGTGAAGGACGTTGCTGTCAAAGAGTGCCAGCTTGCCGCGGTTGATTTGGAACGCAGCGAGCAAATGATGAAGCGCGCGGAGTCATTGCTCAAAGAAGCGAATACTAAACTAGAAGCCTCTCGTCAGGCCGAAGTGCGTATGACGGCGATTGAGACACGAGTTAACACAGCGCTTAATAGAGCGCGGCAAACGTCATGGCTCGACCGGCTGTTCGGCAAGTTCTAGAAGATAGAAAAAGTTGCGCTATTGACTATTTGCTCGTGATTCCTCGTACACAGGCCTCTTACACGCGCCGATGCTGGCGACGAACTCGATGTCGATCTTGTCGGTGCCGAAACGGCGGGTGATGGGGTCTTGGCGCAAGGTATCGGAGCAACGCCACATCAGCTAAAAATCTGCTCGTCCCTTCGCCAACCCTTTCTCCAAAGCCTCAGCAAGGCGTGGCGCGGCGCTGTTGGCGTCGAAGCGCGCGGAGATGGCCGAAGCCGACCAGCTTCTGGCGTTGTTCATCCCACAGACGGTAGGTGAGGGACTTGAAGCTGGAGAACAGCGTGACGGGCTTCACGGTCTGGAACAACGGCACGGTCTTGTAACACTTTTCCAGATGGTAATTGGGAATCGCCGGGTCCAGATGGTGGATGTGATGGAACCCGATGTTGCCGGAGAACCATTGCAGGACCTTGGGCAGTTTGTAGAACGAGCTGCCCTTGAGCGCCGCCTGGGTGAAATCCCATTCGTCGCGCCGCGCCCAATACACGCCGTCGAATTGATGCTGCACGTAGAACAACCATATCCCGGCTGAGCCGGCGACCGACATGACGACCACCTGGATCAAGAGGTATGCCTTGAACCCGAGCAAGCAGCTCAGCACGGTTGCCATTCCCAGGATGGCCAGGTTCGTCCAATACACCGAGTGACGCTCCCGTTTCTCAGCGCTGCGCACAGGAAACCGGTGGATGACCAGGAATAAAATGAACGGCGCGATGACAAACAGCACGAACGGGTTGCGGGTCAGCCGATACGCGAACCGCTTCCAGCGGGACGCTTCGAGATACTCCCGCACCGTCAGCGTCCACACTTCGCCCATGCCGCGCCGGTCCAGGTTTCCCGAATGGCCGTGGTGTAGGCCATGTTGCCATCGCCAGTGATAGAATGGCGTGAACACGATCACGCCGGTGATGAATCCCAGAATATCCGTCGCCCTCCGGGATTTGAAGAATGAGCCATGGCAGCAGTCGTGGAAAATGATGAACGCCCGCACCAAAAACCCTCCCGCCACCACCATCAGCGGCACGGCGATCCAATAAGACACCGCCATGCTCAAATAGATCAGATACCAGAGGACCGCATACGGGATGAAGGTGTTGACCAACTGCCAGACGCTGCGCGAGACGCATGGCACCCGGAATCGGGCCAGAATTTCCTTCCACGCCGCAACGGTTGGTGTGTCCCGGCTTCCTGCCGCCCCAACATCAGTTTTCATCGTCACACTTCTTCTTTCAGCGGGGGCTCACCAAAAGGTTCACGGTGAAGTCTTGGCAGGTCGCCGTCTGGTATATTATACGCCCGATTGGAGAAAAAGCATCCGCACCCAAAAGAATTTTTCCTGCCGGGCAGTCGCAGCTTTTCGGCCGCCGCGCATCCTCAACTGCGAACCGCTGGTTCTCTGATTTTCAGCCTCACCCCGCCATCTTCCCCTGCAAGACGAGCCGCTTGTCGGCGCCGACGCTGGCTTTCAATAAATGGTGCAAGCGCGAGGGATTTGGCCCTGCAACACGGGCCGCTTGTTGGCGCCGATGCTGGCGGCGAACTCGATGGCAACCTTGTCGCCGTCGAACCGGCAGGTGACAGTGTCGTGGTGCGGGGTTTCGTAGTAGCGCCACATCATCTCGAAGGTGTTCTCGTCCTTCCATGTGCCGCTGGCGGCGAGCTTGGATTTCGTGCCGGGCTTGGGCGCGCCGCCGGAGATGAGCCGCGGCGGCGTGCCGGGCAGGGCGGTCTCGGAGCGTTCCCATCGCTCGTTGCCGCACGCGATGGGATGGGAAGCGATGACATCCTTGAAAGTGACGAGACAGCCGTCTTTGCGGAACGCGAACGAGACGCTTTGCAGGCCGAGGACGTTGGCTTCGAACTTGAAGGTCTTGCCGGAAACGCGCGCGGCGGTCTGGTGGATCGCGTTCTCCGAACGCGATGGCTGTTGTTTCGGCAGCGTCAGCGCCAGTGATGAAAGCGTTTGCTTCAAGCGCGCCTGTGTTTCCGCGTCGGCGGGCAGCGGACTTGCCTTCATCGCGGGCAACAGATGTTCCCAGACGAGGTCGAGTTGGCCCTGCATGCTCTTGCTCTCGCTGGTGATGGCGATGACGGCGTCCTGGTCGGGCATGACGATGGTGAACTGGCCAAACGCGCCGTCGCCGCGGTAGGCGTTATGCTGGGCGCGCCAGAACTGGTAGCAATAACCCTGCAACCAGTCGTTCTGCGCGTTCGGGCGGGCCGGCTTGGCGGGGAGCGGCTGCTGAATCTTGAACGTCGTCGCTTCCTCGATCCATTTCGCGGGCAGAATCTGGCGGCCTTTCCAAAGACCCTTTTGCAGATACAACTGGCCGAACTTGGCGAGGCCCTCGGTCTGAATGCTCAATCCCCAGCCGCCGGTGCAGATGCCGCGCGGGCAGGTTTCCCACGTCGGCCCTTCGACGCCGAGCGGATCGAACAGCCGCGGCTTGAGGTAGGCGATGATTTTCTGGCCGGTGAGCTTTTGGACGATGGCCGAGCACATGTAAGTGGCGGCGCTGTTATAAACGAACTTCGTCCCCGGCGCGTGCGGGATGGGCCAGTCGAGGAACGCCTTGGCCCAGTTCTCGTGCTTCACGACCTCGAACGTCGGGTCCTTGTCGTGGCCGACGGCCATGGAGAGCATATCCTTCACGCGCAACGCGGCGAGATTGTCGCTGACCGTGGCGGGCAGGTCGTTGGGGAAGAACGACACGACCTTGTCGTTCACGGTGAGCCGGCCCTCCGCGACGGCGAAGCCGACGGCGGTGGAGGTGAAGCTCTTGCTCATCGAATACATCGTGTGGTTGAACTGCGGCCCGTAAGGCGACCACCACCCTTCGGCGACGACGCGGCCGTGACGGACGAGCATGAAACTGTGCATCTCGTGCCTGGCCTGGGCCGCCGCGTCGAGGAACGCCAGAATGCCCGCCGAGGCGACGCCCTCCGCTTCCGGCGTGCTGCGCGGCAGTTTCCTGCCGCCGAACCAGCTCGCGGCGGTGGACGACGGGATGACGGAGATGAAACCGAGGCCGGCCGCGCCGCAGCCGAGTTGTTTGAGGAACGCCCTGCGAGTCGTTGTCATGGCGACAGGATTCCGCCATTGCCGCCGAAATTCAAGCCTGAGAAAAACCGGACAGCGCTGCGCGGTGGACATTGGCGCGGATGTCAGGTAAATCTCGCGGCATGAGAAGGACTGCTTTCGTGCTCACCCTGCTGGTCGGTGCGTTGTTCGCTTTCGTTCCTCACGCGATGGCCGCGCCCCCCGCATTTACCGTCCATGAAACCGCCGGCCTGCGGCGGTTCGGCTATCCGGTCACGGCATCGTTGGAAATGCCGCAAGGCGTGATGCGCGACGCGGCGGCGGCGCGGCTGTTCGACGCGAAGGGGAAGGAAGTGGGGGCGCAGTTCACGGCGATGTCGTCGTGGGCCGACGGTTCCGTGCGCGGGCTGGACGTGGATTTCACATCGAGCATCGGGCCAAAGGAAACCGAAGCGTATCGCGTGGAGCCGGCCGCCGGCGCGCCGCGGCAGGGCAGGGGAGGTCTGGCTGTCACCGAAACGGCGGATGAGATCACCGTGGCGTCGAGCGCCATCGCCCACAAAATCCGCCGCGACGGCAAACCGCTGCTGACTTCCATCGTCAACAGCAAGACCGAGTTCCTCGCGGCCGACGGCATCACAACCACGCTCGCGCCGGGCAAGGCGGAGGTGCTCAAGCGCGGGCCGTTCAACGTGACGGTGCGGCTCGGCGCGGTGACGCTCGAATATGTCAGCAGCAAGTCGTGGGTGAAGATCACGCAGCGAGTGGGCGAGTTGGTTAAGGTGGGGCGAGACTCCGTCGAGCCTCCGTCTCCCAACAACGCTCCTTCTGGCAAGAATGAGGCTCGACGGAGTCTCGCCCCACCTTTACTCGCCGTGGATGCGCATTTCGCGATGCCGGAGCCGCCGGTGCTGTGGGACTTCGGCGTCGAAAGCTGGCTCTACGGCTATTTCAAAAAACCAACCGAAACGGTCCTGCTGCGGCAGGACGCGGACGGCTGGCGCGCGCTGACGGGCGCGGGCGAGCCGTCGTCGCTTTACGCGTCGGGCAAGCGTTGCGAAGGCTGGGGCCATCTCGCCGAGAAGCACCGCGTGATCGCGTTCGGCATGGCGGACTTCGGCGCGGGCGGCGAGCCGGCTTTCCGTCTCGGCGCGGACGGCCGTTTCCGCGCGTCGGCGCAGCGGAAGGAACTGACGGTTTATTTCCACGTCGTCGGCCAGCCGGTGCACGTGACGGCGCTGACCAGTCCGCCGAGCATGCTGGCGCCGCTGGTGGTTGAAGTGAAAAAGTAACACAACGTTATTCCCGTGAAGACTCGCCAACGGTTTGTCGCCGCCTTTTCTTTCGCCGCGATTGGTTTTTCGTCCCTGCCGTTATTCGCGGCATGGGAAAATCTGCCGCCGATGACGCCGCGCGTCGTCGTTCAAGAGGCAGAGTTGGAAATTGACGCGGGCCAGACGTGGACGAGGCGCGTCGAAGCGCCGAAGTTCGGCGACAACGAGCGGCCCGTGCTGGCGTTGCGCGCGCGGGTGCAGACCCGAAGCCCCGGCGGCGGTTGCAACTGTGTGATGCAGATGCTGCTCGACGGCGCGCCGGTCGGCGGGACACCGCTGCGGCCACGGCTGTTGAACAAGCCGCTGAACTTCGACCCGCCCCGCACGCCATATCATTTCCACTGGTTCGATTCCGCGCGGCAGGGATGGGAAATCATCTTCGGCCGGGATTACGCCTCCAACTGGGCCGGCACCGGCTGCGATTTCGAGTTTGTGTTCGATCTCACGGGATGGGTGAACAGCGGCGAGACGGCGACGCTGTCGTTTCGTCATCTGATTCCGTCGCTGCCCGCCGCGCTGAAGCTCGATCGCGCGCCGCTGGTGCTCGACCGCGTCACGCTCGGCGTGATGAAAGCCGCCGATGTGGAGCGTCTGCGGCGCGACGCGCAAAAAGGCGCGGCGGTTTGCGAAGCGCCGGTGGAGGCGAAGCTGCCGGCTGACGCGAAGCCCGGCGACCGCGCTTATGAAATCGACTGGTCGGGCCGCAAGGAATTGCCGCCCGCGCAGATCGGCTTTGAGAACCTGACCGGTTGGAAAGCGCAGGTGCTGGATGGCGCGAAGGTGTCGTTGGCGGCGTCGGTGGAGCATCAGCTCTGGCGGAAACAAGTGGCGAAGCTGGCTTACGCCGGCGGCGGCAGAAACTCCGTCATCATTCTGCGTCCGCCGGCACCCGTCGTGATCCGGGAGAAATTCGATGCGGCCAACCTCTGGCTCTACGGCGCGTTCGACCGCTACAAGGACCGGCACCCGCGATTTGTCGTGTTGCTCGAAGATGCCGGAGGACGCGAGTTCGAAATGGACCTCGGTCTTTTGAACTCGGGTTACTGGAACTTGCTGCACGGCGTGCTCGATGCGAAGTCCGCCGCCCGCGCGCGGTACCCGATGAAGTTCACGGCGCTGACGATGGAGCACGACAACGTGCCAGCCGAGCGGAGCGTTTTTCTCGAATCGCTGGCGTTTTATCAGCAGAACCGCAAGCCATTCGCCAGGCTCGATCAGTCCAGGCGGTCGGTTTTTCCGACGTCGGACGATGGCATGCTGCCAACGCCGCCGAAGGACGTGAAGGCCGGCGTGAAAGCGGTGGACGGCGGCGCGGAGTTTGTCTCGGAAGGGAAGGACGGCGCGCTGCGTTTTCGCGTGCGGCCCGCGGAGGGCTTCCTGAACGGCGTCACGGCGCAATGGAAGGACGGCCCCGTGTTTCATCCGCTGGACGGCGGCGGCATCCCGCTTGATTTCGGCGAAGGCGAGCGACTGCCTGCGCCGGGCGCGGAGAAGGTGGTGTCGTCGGAGTTGAAGGGCGGGAAACTCGCCGCGCGCTGGCGGATGCAGCAAGGAACGAACGCCGTCGAATGGACGGCGAGCTACTCGCTCCGGGGACGCAGCCTGGTTGTGGACGTGTCTTGCGGAGGCGGCGCCGCGGCCGGTGTCGCATTCGGCCAGGTCGCCGGCCTGCCCAACCCGCGAGGAATCGAAGTGCCCTACCTCATGATGGGCCGCAAGCCGGGGCCGTGGATCGCCTGCGCGGGCGGCCTGTTCGTTTCGGTCCTGCCGGATTGGTATCACTGCGATTTCTCCACCGTGAACGCGACCGTGACGCCGCCGACCCGCGACCGGATCGGCCTGTTCACGGGCACGGTTTATACGCCGCTGACCAACGGCCGGCGCAACGATCTGCGCGAGCGCGTGCTGGTCACGGTCTCGCCGGAGTTTGCCGACACGCTGCCCAACGCGCGCAATCCGGTCTCGCCGAACCGCGAACGGCTTGCGCCACCTGCGTTCTACATGGGCCGCGCGTGGACGCAGAACTTTTACGCGACGCTGAAGCGTCATGGGATTGACCACCTGATCGCCAGCGACTTCGCCGGCGTGCTGTGCGACGATTACTCGGAAGGGTTCGCCGACCGCTGGCGGCCGCATCCGAGGTTCACGATCCCGCAGGTGCAGGATTTCCGCCGCGCCATCCAATCGCTCGGTTTCCTCTTCAGTTTCTACATAGATTCGACGGACTACTGGCCGGGCAACGAGTGGTTCGATGAGAACAAAGTGTCGCTGACGACGGCGGGCGTTTTCCGCGACGCGTGGTATGGGAACTTCGCCGCGAAACCCAACGCCATGCCGCTGCTCGTGAAGCTGACCGGACAGAAGGTCAGACAACATTACCCGGCCGACTGCGTTTACCTCGACGTGCATACCAACCGCGACCTGACCGCGATGGATTGCGAGGCCGGTGTCGAAGGCGCGGGCATGGCCCGGCCGCAGGTGATCGCCAACGGCGACTGCATCCTCGAAGCGCGCAAGTGGTATGGCTCGACCATCAGCGAGGGCATCTGCCGCTGGCTCTACGCCGGCGCGTGCGACATGGACTACGCCACGTTGATCGCCTCGAAGCCCGCGCCCGACCTGCCGCCGCTGGTGGATTTCGACCTGCTGAAGATTCATCCGTTCGAGCACGGCACGATGATGGGCTACGCGCCGGCCGCGTTCTTCGGCCAGACCGTCCGCACCGGCCTGCACACCGACGGCGGCCGTGGCGTCGCGCCGCAGGATTTTTACCGCTACGTCTCGGCGAGCCTCGCGTATGGCCACAAGCTCATTCTCGGTTACGGCTACGTGCCGCCGTTGTCGCGGTTCATCCAATACTACGCCCTCATGCAGGGCGTGCAGCGCGAGTATCTCACCGACACCGTCGCGGCCATTCATTATCATAATGGCGTCGAATTCCTGCCGACGAGCCGCGCGCTCGCGGAGGGCTCGCAAAAATCCGGCCGCATCCGCGTGCGCTACTCGCGCGGGCTGACGGTGCACGTGAACTACAACGCCGAAAAATCGTGGAGCGTGGAATTGGGCGGGCGGCATTACGAACTGCCGCCGTTCGGCTGGCTGATCGAAAAACCGGACTCGATTCTCGCCTACAGCGCATTGGCCGGCGGCAAGCGCGTGGATTTCGTGAAGTGTCCCGACTACATCTACCTGAACGCCGGCGATGGGCGCGCGAGCGAGGGACCGCTGGAAGTCGAGGGCGCGGTGTGGTTGAAGCGCGACCGCGGCGCGTGGCGGCTGATTCCATGCGGCTATCTGGGCTTCTGGAAAACCTTCAACCCGCCGGGCCTGCCGAAGAATTGCTTGGATTCCCAACTCGCCAACACCCCCGCCGACCGCGGTTGCAAACACATCGTGCTCGACACGCAATCACTGCTTGGCAAACCGGCGGCGGACGTTCGCGTCACTGCGCGCGACGAGGCCGGCAAAGCGACGGCGGCGAGCGTCAAGCCGCTCGACGGCCGGCGGCTGGAATTCTCCGCGACCGCAACGGCGGTGGATTACCTGCTGCGATAAGCGCCGGGCGTTTCGGCTCGACACCGGCGCTTTGTTCGGCGCACCGTCACGGCAAAAGGATTCAGACCATGAAGCGTGTGCCAATTCTTCTCTGTGCGCTCGGCGTTTTCTGCGGCCCGGTTCTTGGAGCGGGCTCGACCGCCGGCAAACCCAACGTCCTCATCATCCTCGCCGACGACCAGGGTTGGGGCGATCTCAGTGTCAACGGCAACACCAACCTCGCCACGCCGCACGTGGACTCGCTCGCGAGCGCCGGCACCGTGTTCGACCGTTTCTACGTCTGCCCCGTCTGTTCGCCGACGCGCGCGGAGCTTTTGACGGGACGCTATCATCCGCGCAGCGGCGTCTTCAACGTCACCACCGGCGGCGAACGCATGGACCTGGCCGAAAAGACCATCGCCGACACGTTCAAGGCCGCCGGCTACGCGACCGGCGCGTTCGGCAAGTGGCACAACGGCATGCAGTATCCGTATCATCCGCGCGGCCGCGGCTTCGACGAGTTCTACGGTTTCTGCTCCGGGCACTGGGGCGATTACTTCGACGCGCCTCTGGAGCACAACGGCCGGCTCATTACGGGCGACGGTTTCATCGCCGACGACCTGGCCAACCACGCGATGCGATTCATCGAGCAGCATCGGAAGCAGCCGTTCTTCTGCTACGTGCCGTTCAACCTGCCGCACACGCCCGCGCAGGTGCCGGACCGGTTTTTCAAGAAGTTCGCCGACTTCACACCGACGATGCGCTACCGCGAACCGCAGCGCGAAGACATCGTCAAGACCCGCGCGATCCTGGCGATGTGCGAGAACGTGGACTGGAATGTCGGCCGGCTGCTGCAAAAGCTCGACGCGCTCAAGCTCGCCGAAAACACCATCGTCATCTATTTCAGCGACAACGGCCCGAACAGTTTGCGCTGGAATGGCGGCATGAAGGGCCACAAAGGCACTGTGGACGAGGGCGGCGTGCGCGCGCCGTTTTTCATCCGCTGGCCGGGGCGCATTCCGGCGGGCGCGAAGGTTTCGCAGATTGCCGGCGCGATTGATTTGCTGCCGACGCTGGCCGATCTCGCCGGCATTCCGGTCGTCAGCACCAAACCGCTCGATGGCGTCAGCCTCAAGCCGCTGTTGCTCGGCAGCTCGCAAAATCAAAACTGGCCGGACCGGATGATCTTCTCGCATTGGGCCGGCAAGGTGAGCGTGCGCACGCAGACTCACCGGTTCGTCGTGCCGAACCAGTTGTTCGACATGGTCGCCGACCCGGGCCAGTATCAGAATATCGCGAAGGCGCAGCCCGAGGTCGCCGCGCGACTGTCGGGCGCCGTCGAGAAATGGAAGAAGGAACTGTTGACCGGCCTCGGCGAACAAAACTGGCCGTTCACCGTGGGCTACCGCGAGTTGCCGATCACGCAGCTTCCCGCGCGCGACGGCATCCCGCATGGCAACGTCCGGCGCAGTTCCAAGGCGCCGAACTGTTCGTATTTCATAAACTGGGCCAGCGCCGACGACCGCATCACGTGGGACATCGAGGTGGCCACCGCCGGCAAATACGAAGCGGTGGTTTACTACACCTGCCCGAAGGCCGACGTCGGTTCCGTCATCGAGTTGGGCTTCAACGACAGCCGCGTCGAGGCCACGGTGTCGGCGGCGCACGATCCGCCGTTGCATGGGCAGGAGCACGACCGTTGTCCGCGCGAAGGCGAGTCGCTTGTGAAAGACTTCAAGCCGATGCGGCTCGGCGTGATGGACCTGAAACCGGGCCGGGGCGAGCTGACGCTGCGCGCGTTGAAAGTGCCCGGCAAGACGGTGATGGACGTGCGGTTGATCCTGCTGACGCTGCTCAAGTAGCGGGCTGGTGCATCACGCGCAGCGGCCGAGTTCACTCCAGCGTCGGCTTGGCAATGCCGCCGCGGAGCTGGACGAGGCCGCCTTCCTTTTCATAGACGCCGTAGAACGGCGACGTGGAGTCGAGCCAGACGGCGATGCGATGCAGTTCCTCCGGCGAGAGCTTCACGTCGTGGTGACCGTTCACCAGCAGCGGGTAAAGCTTCGACGCCCGCGCGCCGAACTGGCCGGGGATGGTGTGATACGACCGCTCGTCGCTGAAGTCGCGCCCACCGTAATCGTAGAAGCCGTATTTTTCCGTGAGGCTCAGGTAGGAGGCGTAGTAGGTGCCGTCGCTCCACCAGTGGTTGAGTTTGATCTGCACCAGTTCCGCGTCGAGCCGCGGCGCCTTGTCGGGATTCCTCTGGTGGCAGGCGACGCAGTGCTGGTTCAGCACCGGTTGGACGAGGCGCGGATAGCTGAATGGGTTGGTGCCGTCCACGTCGGGCTGGAGCCGCGACGGCGCGCGCAGCAAGGCCAGCGGCTTGCTCTGCGCCGCGAGCGGCGCGCGGGGCCTCGGCTCGTGGCAACCCTGGCAGGTGCGCTGTTCGCCGGGCTGCACGTGCGTCGCCGAACGCATGGATTGCACCGCCAGCCCGTTTTCGTCGAGCGCCTGGAAAAAAAGCTCCTTGCGCGCGGGCACGGTGAAATACGCGCTGCCGTCGGCCTCGACGGGCGCGGTGCCGAGAACCTTGCGCGCCACGTTCACCGAGAGCGTGAATGGAATCTGCAAGCCCGTCGAGTGCGGCAGCGCCTGCGAGCCGAGCGTCTGCGGCAGGACTTGATAGACGCGCAGCGCCTTGATCTTCGTGCCGGCCGGCCACGGCTTGAAGCTGTTATAGACATCGAGCACCGCCATCGTCCCCTCGGCGGCCTGGCCCGCGGCGAATTGTTTGGCCGGCTCGCTGATCACCGGCGGCCGCAGGCGCGGCGCGAGCGGCATGGGTTTGTGGCAGCCGATTTCCGGATCGCGATAGATCAGTTCCTTGTTGCCGAAACTGTCCAGCAGATAGATGCCGTAGTCGCCGCTGCCGACCGGGCCGCCCGACGCCTGTGTGCCGGCGAGGGCGTCAAAGACGCAGAGGTGATAATCCTCGCTGAGCGGCCACGCCTCGCCGTAGCTGACGGTGCCGCCCTGGCTTTCGGGGAAGGCGGTCTCCGGCGTCAGGCGCTTGACCGGCCCCATCGCGTCGTCGTCCTGCGCGCGCGGGTCCACGATGACCAGCGAACCAAACGATTGCCCGTGATGCGGCGCGGCGGTGGCGACGTACCGCGGCGAGCCGGGAATCGCGCGCACGTTTAGCTCCATGTCGGGCCGTTTGGGGCGGAACGAGTAGTTGCCGTGAATGGCGCGCGGGTCGCGGCCGTCGGGCGTCGTGGTCCACGGCATGTGCGCGACGACGCCGTGGCGGTCCACATAATCCCACCGGGTCCAGACGATCAACCCGTCGTGCGCAACGCTCGGATGCCACTCGTTGGTCTCGTGCGGCGACAGGCAGCGGATATCGCTGCCGTCGGCGGCCATGTCGTGCAGCGTGTAGGTCGGGCAGATGCGCCCGCAACGCAGATAGCCGCCGCGCCGCTCGCTGATGAACGCGATGCGCCCGCTCGGCATCCAGCACGGATCGAACTCGTTCCAGGTCCCGTCGGTGAGCTGCTCCAGCCGCGAGCCGTCCGCGTTGGCCTTGAAGACGTGGTAGCAGCGGCCCTCGTCCCAGTGGCCGCGGCTCGGGTCGGTATGCTCGCGATGCCCGCGTTCGCCGCGGCACTCGACGTAGGCGAAGGCGATCTGTTTGCCGTCGAAGGACACGTCCGGCGACAGGAACGAACCGCCCTCAGTTTCGTCGCCGCTGAGATTGCCAAGACCGTCGAAGCTGAGTTTGTAATCGCGGTTCGGCCCGCCGCCGAGCTTCTGGCCCTTGAGCCGGCCGCGCTCGACGGCCTGGCTCGCGAGCAGGTCGCGCGCGGCGGCGTCGGGACTGAACGGCCGCTCCAGCACGCAGACCGCGCCGCCGGGCCGCGCCGCGATGCCGTAGTATTGGTCGCACATGTGGTTGTAGATGGCGGGGTGATGCTTGATGAAGAGCAGTTTGTCGAACGTGAGCAGCGGATTGCTGAACGCGACCTGCCGCCGCAACCGGCAGGTGTCGGCAAAGAGAACGTAGCGCGCCTCGGCGTTGGAGGGTGCGATGGCGGCGTTGGCCGAACGCAGCGCGGCGAGCGATGACTCGAATTGAGGAAGTTTCAGGTCCGCCAGCAACGCCGCCGTCCGCCGCAGCACGATGTCAGCCGGATCGCGGTTGCCCGGCAGCACCAGCGACTCCTGCCGGAACGTTTCCGGCGCGACGGCGTCGAAATGCGCGCGGTTGCCGAGGTCGCGTTGCAACGCCGCGAACTGCTGTTCCCATTCCTGCTCCAGCCTGACGCGCGACCACGTGCCGAGAAACCCGTCCATGCCGCGCACCGCCAGCAGCAACGAGCGCCGGAACGCGCGCACCTCGGTGTAGAGCGCCGGCAACTGCTCCAACGCCTTCGCGTCCTGCTTCAGCATACCGGCGATGATGGCGTTCCATTTCGGCTCCGCTTCCGCGAGCCGCTTTTTCAGCGCGTCGCCGGAAAAACGCTCCGGCATGGCCGCGGCAAGTGTCTCGATGGTTGAGCGCAGTCCGGCGATGTCCCCGACATGAATAGCCGGCCCGGCGTCAGCGCATTGTCCGGCGCGCTGCTTCAACGCCGTCCAGCGTGCGTCTCCAAACGCCGCCTTGGCCCGCATCAACTCCGCGGCCTGTCCTTCGAGCGCCTGCCGCAGTTCGCCCAGCCAGATCCGGCGCGTGACCGTGACGACCTCATCGAAGCGGTTGGCGCTGTCGCACAGGTTGAGCCAGCGCGGATCGTCCGGCCCCGCCTTCGCGCGCTGCAATTCCGCCACCTCGCCATCCAGAATGCCGGCGTATTCGCCGAGCCGTTTTGTGACCAGACCCAGAACCCATTGCTCGAAACCGATGCTGTGCGATTGCAGGAACCAATCGAGATGGCGGTTGCGAGGCAGTTCCCTCGCGAACCACCCGCACTGCGCCGGCCAATCCTTCGCGATCAGCGCCCAGAGCCGCGGCACCGGCGTGGCGGTGAGCTGGGCTTCCTTCGGTTTGGCTTCCTTGATCCACGCGGCGCAGTTGGCGCGCGTGGCGATCATCGTCTCGGCCCACGTCGCTTTCTTCGCGTAGGCTTGTTTGGGGTCGAGCGTCTGGGTTGCAGCCGCGTTGACGCCGGCGGCCGTGACCAGTGCCACCGTGAGGGCGATCAACGCCGTTTGGCGTGACAGCAATGCGTGGTTCTTCATAAGGAACTCCAGTTGCGGCGCGCGTCTCGTTGGACGGCAGTGTAGCCGCTGGCTCAGCCTTGCCAAGAGCAGAATCGCCGCCCTGCTGCCACGGCAGCATCTCAAGGGCGTGTTGCACAAATGGTTCCAGCCGCGGAGCGGCGTTAGATAATAGCCCACGGCGTGAGCCGTGGGTTTCGTGACGCAAAACGAAAGCCCCGGCAGGGGCGAAAGAAATCATACATCGGTGCGCGCTTTCTGCCGCCCCTAACGGGGCTTATGTTTTTCGAGCTACATTCCCACGGCTTGCGCCGTGGGCTATTATCTGGCGCGCCTCCGGCGCTCTCCTCTAGAACTGGCTTGTTTTTGAGCAAACAGAACATTTGGGTAACACGCCCTCAACTACCGGACCAGTTGAAGCAACGGACTTGGAAATCCGTTTACCCAACCCTTTCAAATTCTGAAATGCGCCGCGCCGCTCACTTCTCTCTTGTGAGCGACATGCGGAAGTCTATGAAACGCGGCGGCGGGAAATCGCGCCGGACGCGCTCGCGAAGTTTGTCGTCCACGGGGATTTTTTCGGCGGCGGCGATGCGCTTCTCCTGCCATGCGAACCACAGGTCGGTCAGCGAGACCTCGCCTTCGCGGATCGTGGCGAAATCGTAGCTGAAGACACGCTCGACGCCTTCGAGCCGGCCGGTCTCAATGGCAGCCTTGGCCCAGAGCAGCAGCACGCGCTCATGGGCGCGCACGCCGGCGGGGAGTGTGGCAACGAGATCATACGCGTCGGCAAACCGCTCGGCCCGTATGAGCGTCTGCAAATACTCGATCGCCAGCGGCGCAATCGGCGGGCCTGCCTGCCACGCCTGCCGCATCAGTTCGCAGGCTTTCGTCTTGTCGCCGCGGCGTTCGGCGAGCACGGCGAGATTGCGAAGCGTCCAGCCCGTTGGCTGGCACTTGAGCGACGCCTGCCACGCCTTCTCCGCGCCGTCGAGATCGAGCGCCTCCATCCGCAGGTTGCCCAGGTGCCACCATGTCAGCCAGTGGCCGTTTTGGGTTTTCTGCAGCAGCGGCTGCCAATCCGGCTGCGTCATCAACGCACCCGGCTCCTCGCAAGGACCGCGCTCGGGCAGTGTCTTTGTCTCAAGCAGTGCGAGCCACGGCGCCTGGTCCGCGCCGAGCGATTCCGGCGGAAACGGCAGTTCGGCGGGAATCGGGTCCGGCAATCCCTGCGCGGCGCAACGGCGGCGTTCCAGCGCCGCCCAGCCCGAGCCGAGCCGCAGCGACCGCTCCGGCGCGCGCGTCGTCACGGCGGCGAACTTCGCGTCGAGCTGCTCCACGCGCGCGCGGGGCAGAATCTTTTCGAGCGCTTCGTCGGCGGCCTGCCACGCGCGCTGCCAGTTGTCGCCGTGGACGCGCTTCGCGTCGGCTTCCAGCAGCCCGAACGCCTCGGTCCAGCACCACGTCTCGCGCGCCGGCATCGGGACGCTCTCCATCTGCGTCCGCGCGAGGCCGGCCTGGATTTCGATGTAGGCTTCGCCGGGCTGCGACAAAAATTCCTGCCAGCGCCGGCCGCCCTGGCTCATGCCCCACGCGAAAAGTTTTCGGCCGCGCAAACGGTCGGTGGACGTTTCAAACAGGCCGCGTCCCTCGCCGTCGAGCGCCGTGATCCAGCGCCGCTGCGTCGCCGGAATCCGCGAGAAAAGATCGTAGGCGCGTGGCGATTGCATCGAATAGGTCTGGTCGCGGTCGTCCCACCGCGGCAGCGTCATCACCGCCAGACCGCCTTCGTAACGGTGCGTGATGACCGTGTCCGTCGGCGTCAGCGCGCGCACGTCCTTGCGCTCCGGCACGGCGATGTTGGTCCACCAATACATCGGTATCTCGCGGTCGTGCGGATTCATCAGCCGCACCCGCGCGAACAGGAACGGCGAGCCGGGCGGCAGATGAAAATCAATCTGCCACGGAAAGCAGCGCACGCGGTCCCATTCGTAGAGCCGCAGCACCGGCTCGCCCTCCGTGCCGCGCACTTCGGCGGCGAAGACCGGCGAGCACGTCATATAATGATGGCCGCGCAACGTCGTGTTCCACTCGATGCCGCCGCTGAACCACGCGTTGCGCAGGGCGAGGTTGGCCGGCTGGAACACCGGGTTGCGCGTCAGCAGTTCGCGTTGATCGGGCTTGTGGACCAGCGAGACGAGCCGCCCGCCGAACTGCGGCAGAAACGTCGCGCGCAAGCATTCGTTCTCCAACACGAGCGATTCGAACGCGCGCGGCTTCTTCTCGCGGTTGTAGCCGTCTTGCATCCGGTGAGGCAGGCAACGCCACATCGTGCGCCAGCCGAGGTAGCGACGATCGTCCTTCGGCATCGCCGGGTCGAGCTTTGGCACGTCGTCTTCCTTGTCGCCGCGAAACATCGGCAGCGGATTCTCCGCCCCGACATCGGCGGCGGGCAGCGTGTAAGGCTCGACCCGGAGCGTGGTCGCGGCGAAGGCTGAGAGAGAAGTCATGAGGAATGCGGATGCAATGACAACAACAAGCCGGCGGTCATAGATCGCCGCTACAGACTGTTTGCAGTTTCGGATTTGAAGTTTCATCGCGCCTCCTTCGTTTGCCTTGCCAGCCGTCGCACGCTCCAATTCTTGAGCCGCACGGTGGCATTTACAAGCCTGCCCTTTGTTCGATCACGACGTTGTATCTGCAATGGTCGGCTGTGAATTGCAAGTAGAACTGCCCCGTCGCATGGACAAGCGTCGTGTTCGTGCCGCTTCCATGCGAGTTCTCATTTTTAAGAGAAATGGAAAAGGCCTTGCCCGGCTGGTAAACGGTAACGTCAAAAAACACGAGGCTATTACTGTTGGGGATTCTTGAACCGGGAACTGGGTTGCTGAACGCAGTTGTCCAACGAATACGCCAGGGTGACGTTGGAACTGAAAATATCTCTGTCGTTTTGTTGCCTGTCCCTTGCCACTGCTTGGCAACCACCCATTTCTCATCCAAGTCCCGTGTCGCTATGGTCGAACTGACTTCCAGCGCCAGACCTATTAACGTTGTGTGATAGACCCTGCTGTCTTTGCCCTGCACCATGCGCATCGTTAGATTGTGCTGCACGGCGGCCACCGCGCCTGGGCTGCCCCACGAACCGTCAGGATCCTGATTCTTCACCAGTTGGTCGCACAGCCGCGTATTCCACTCGCACCAGTGGTCGCCGGCATGAAAGAGAGCCTGCGTGATGTAATACCATGCGTAGGTGGAGTTGGCGTTGGCGGAGTGGAAGTTGGTCTCGGCTGAGAGCAGACACGGCAGCGTTTCTTTTACTTCGGCGTCGTCGCCGTCACCGAGCAGTAGCAGGCACAACACGCCGCCGCCGTCCATGGCGTTGCTGCGCCTGTCGTTGGGCACGGCGTAGCCGAAACCTTGGCAGCGAACGTAGACGGTGTGAAACCACAAGCGGGAACGGTGCAACGTGTCGTCAAGACCTGGAATCGCCAGCCCGGTGTTCTTGGCGGCGACGAGCGCCTGCACGTTCCAAGCGCTGATGGAGCTGTCGCCGCTGGGACGTTTCGCGGAGCCGGGGCCGGTGTTGTAATCGTAGTCCCACGAGCCGTCGGGCCGCTGGGCGTTGATGATGAGCGCAACGGCGGCTTCGCAAGCCGGCTTCAACGGCGCGTAATGTGTCAGCGCGTAGTATTCGCACATCGCGCAGGTTGCTATCGGATGCTGGTATTCAAAACGGGCTCCACGCTGGATCGCCAACGAACGTCTTGACAGGAAGTCGAGGGCTTCCTTGATGGTTTGCCCGAACTCATGGCATTCCTGTGTCTCGCCGTGACCCAAGTACGCCAGCAACGCCAAGCCGGTCATGGCGACTTTGTATCGGTCACCCCACGATCCCATCTCTGCCCGGCCAGTGTTTTGGTTATTCTGAAGCCAGCGCAACGCTTTTATTACGGCGGCTTCGCTGGCGTCAAAGCCGCCGTGGGTCGGTACTGTGAGACCGCGAGGCGTGGTGGGCGCTTGGTCTGCCTGCGGCGCGACCTCTACGCGCTTGTTGAGATTGCGGTCGGGCGGAGCCGGGATGTTCTCGGAACCAACGCGCTTGAGTTCCCCGGCGTAGCCCAAAAACGTCAGCAAAGTCGCGTGGATCACGATGGCCGCCATGCAGGTTCGCGCGCGCCACTTTGAACCGGGTTTCTGCGCGGTGAGGAAATACACTGGCGGTCTTTCCACGTGGTTCATCCTCATCTGCTTTCTTGCTCTCTATACTCCTCCCTGAGGACGGAAACGATAGCCGACGCCGCGGACGGTTTCGATGATCTGGGGTTCAGCGGGGTCACGCTCGATTTTCTTGCGGAGCATGGCGATGTGCTGGTCCAGCGTGCGCGAATCGGGGAAATACTCGATGTCCCAGCAGCGGTCGAGAAAGGTGTCGCGCGTCACAGGGCGGCCGGCGCATTCGTGCAACAGCGCCAGCATCGCGGCCTCACGCGGCGTCAGTTCGATCTCGACGCCGGCCCGTTCGGCGCGCAGTTCATCGGGCCAAACCGTCAGGTCGTGCATTTGCAGGCTGCGGTGCGCCGAGGCCGCCGCGCGCGTGCGGCGCAATGCGGCGCGGATGCGGGCCATGACCTCGGCGCGCGTGAACGGCTTGCGAATGAAATCGTCCGCGCCGAGTTCCAAGCCGACCACGATGTCCACCTCCTCGTTTTTCGCGGAGAGAAACAGGATGGGCGTGGCGGCGTCGCTCGCGCGAATGCGACGGCAGACTTCGTAGCCGTCCACACCGGGCATCATGATGTCGAGACAAACAAGGTCGGGGCGGTGGTTTTCAAAAAGCTGGAGGGCCTGCTGGCCGTTCGCCGCCGCGAAGGTCTGGAAGCCTTCGGCGCGAACGCACGCCACGAGCGTGTCGAGCGTGATCGGGTCGTCTTCGGCGATGAGGACTTTCATGTTACGTCGCAGGCGCGATGATGTCACGGGACGCGGGCACGCGCAATTCAAACGTCGCGCCTGCAGCGGCCGGCAACAACAAGAGCGTGCCGCCCATTCGCTGCGCCAGCTCGCGGGCGATGGTCAGACCCAGGCCGGTGCCGGCCACGCCTTCATTCACGCGGCCGCCCACGCGCTCGAACGGCTCGAACACGCGATCACGGTCGGCGGCAGGAACGCCCGGCCCGCGGTCGGCCACGCGCACGACCAGCGCGCCGTCATCGAGTCGTGTTTCCAGTCCGAGCCACTTCCCATTGGCGGCGTATTTTTCCACGTTGGAGACGAGGTTGCCGACGATTTGCGCGAGCGCATCGGGGTCGAGCGTGACGGTCTCATGCGCGGCGGCGTTCCGTTCGATCTGGATGCCGCGCCGCGCCAGTCCCGGCTCGAATTGGCGCAGCACCGTGGCAATGACGTCGTCGGGCGCGCACGGCGCGGGTTTGAGCGCGAGCGTGCCGCGTTCGCGGCGCGAGAAGGTGAGCACGTTGGCCACGAGCCGGCCGAGGCGCTGGATTTCCTCGTTCACGAGCCGCAGCCGCTGGCGCGCGTAGTCGGGCCGGGCTTCGACGGCGTCGGTGGCCAGATCGAGATTGAGCAGGGCGTTGGTCAGCGGCGTGCACAGCTCGTGCGAGACGCGGTTGACGAACGAGACGCGTTCCTCGGCCCGCCGCAACGCGCGGCGTTGCTGGCGGAACAGGACCACGCCGAGCACCGCCAGCACGCCCGCAACGGTCGAGGCGACGACCAGCGTGCGAAGGTCATAAATGGTGCGCGGCTCGATGCGATCCCAAGCCAGGATTTGCCAGAGACCGAGCCGGTTGCGCAGCGGCAGGATAAAGTCGGCAGGCCGCGGCGGAGCGGGGTTGAGTCCCGCGAGCAACGCGCCGGCGGGGCCTTCGACCGATACCAGGCCGCGCGAGCCGCGCAACGGCGCGATCGGCGCCTCAATCCAGGCGGCGAGATGTTCATTCACGCATGGCGCCACCTCGCGCCAGTCCACGACGAGCACGATCACGTCGCCATCGTCGCGCCGCAGCCAAAACGCGCCGAACGCGGGGTCGGGCGATTTCAGCCATCCCGACACGGCGCGGTTGGATGCTGCGGCCATGGCCGTGAGGTCAAGCGCGAACGAGCCGGCCGGCGATGGTGGTTGGCCGGCGCTAAAAGCAATAACGTCCGGCGTTCGGCCGCCGCTCGCGCCAGGGACATTGACGGTTTCCTGGACCCGACTTGGGACGAGGGGAATCAAGAGGCATTTCCGGATGCCACTGATTTTGGCGCACACGGCCTGGGTGGCGAACAAGTCGTCGCGTCGGACTGCGACGGCGGTCTCCGTGAGGTCGCGAACGTAGAGTTCTTCAAGCCGGGCGAGTTCCGATTGCAGAGCCGCGCCCAACTCTTGCAGCGCGGCACGGTCCGCGGGCAGGCGCGCGTCGAACTCGCGTCGCGCGAGCCGGTTGCCCGCCACGAGCACGGCCACCGCTGCCACGAGCATCAGCGCGAGACCGAAGACCGGGGCACGCGTGGTTTGCAGCGGGCGAACGGGCCGGGTGCGCCGGCTCTGGAATGGGAGAGGCGCTTGAGCGTCCCGGCTTCGGTTTGGCTGGACAGCCGCTTCGGTCGGAGCACCGAGGCTCCTCCCGGATTCCGCGGAATCGTGTGCGTCCACCGGTTTCATGGTCTGGCTACGGTTTCTCACCTTCCGGATGCAGGACAACTGTGTTGTCCTGCACGGTCATTTGCAGGCCGGCCGCTTTCGCGACATTCCAGGCCGCTATGAACAAGTCAAGCTCCGCAGACATGCCAACCGTGATCTTCTCTTGGCTCTTGCCCGGCGTCGCGCGCAACACAAAGTTCACCCCGCGCTTGTTGAGATCGAGTTCGCGGCTCTTGGTTGTCAAGAACGCCAGCACGTCGGCGATCCTGGCGTCCGTAAACCGGGTGTCAGGCGGGGCCAGATGCAACACACGCTGTGTGTCGGCGGAGACTCCCTTGCCTTCAGGCTGGCCGTAAACGGTGAGGAAGGCGAGCCACATACGCTTTTCTTTTTGCTCCGTGGCGACGCCGTTGTTGAACGACGGGTTGAGCGTGCCGAGCAGGCAAGGCTCGCCACCTTTCATAGAAAAGCCGGTCACGATCCTTTGGCCTTCGAACGACGGTTGTTGCGACCCTTTCCCGTCATCGGAACCTTTGTAACCCGCGAGGTGGGAGGCTTCAAGAACCAGAGTGACCGAGATTAGCCCGTTGCTGCCGATCATCGGGGTGATGTTGAGCACGTCACAGACATGGCGTGTTTTAAAGTCGCCGGGCACGCTCATGTCGGGCCGTAATTGGGCTGGAGCAGATGGTTCCACAGTGGACTCGGTCTTCGCCTGCTGGCCGGAGATAGTGCGCAAGACCAGCAGCCGCTCAATGCGCGCTTGGCCGGCCTCAGTGCGGCGGACGATCTCGTTGTAGCGATCCGCGTCCGAGCGGCATTTGCGCAGCAACGCGCCCGCGTCCGCGACGGGCAACGAGAAAGTTTCCTCGTGGACCGACGTAAACACACCGGGCATGGCACCCAGGGCGCTTGCGTTAAGAACCTTCTTCTGTTCAGGCAGGATGTGAGCGGTGAGGAAGTCGAGCCATACGCGCTGTTCTTTGGGCTCCGTGGCGGCGCCGTTGTTGATCGGCGGGTTGAGCGTGCCGACCAGGAAGGGCTCGCCGTCTATCACCGCCACGGAAGTTGTGATCCTTTGTCTTTCGAACCACGGTTGCTGCGGTCCTTTCCCGTCACCGGGGCCTTTGTAACTGGCGAAGCGGGAGACTTCAGGAACCAGAGTCAGGTTGATTAGCCCGATCTCACCGGGCACCGCGGTGAGTTCGAGCGTGTCGCCGGCATGGCGCGTTTGAAAGCCGCCGGGCACGCCCGCAACGGGGGAGGGTTGGGCCGGAGCAGACGGTTTTTCACCCGGCCGGTTGCGTTGCGGCGCTCGCGCGGACTTGGAGTTTCCAGACGAGGTGGGATCCGGAAATTCATCTACCGACTCGGTCTTCGCCTGCTGCGAGGAGGAGGTTGTGCGCAAGACCACCCGCCGCTCGACGCGCGCCTGGCCGGTCTCCGCGCGGCGGACGATTTCCTTATAGCGATCCGCGTCCGAGCGGAATTTGCGCAGCAACGCGAACGCGTCCGCAATGGGCAGCGAAAAAGTTTCCTCGTGAACCGACACCAGCCGGGACGCCGCCTCTTCCATCGCGGCCTTTACGGCGGCGGCCTCCGCGGCGTCGGCGGCGGATTTCGGTGCGACAGCCGCCGTTTTGGGTGGCGCGTCGGACTTCTTGAAGGGATCCTTTTCGTCCCCGGCGTGCGTGATGGCCGCGAGCGCGATCAGGGCGGCAACGATCAATGACGGTTTGAAGGGTTGTGTTTTCATGTTGGCTGGACATTCGCTCCGGTCGGAGCACCGAGGCTCCTCCCGGATTCCGCGGAATCGTGTGCGTCCACCGCTCTCATGGTTTTGCTGCGTGTTTCTCGTCCTTCGAAGACAAGATGACCCTGTTTCCAAACACGGTCATTTGCAGGCCGGCCTGCTTCGCGGCGCGCCAGGCCGCTGAGAACAAGTTATCATGATCCAGAGACAGCGTGATCTTCTCCTGGGTCTTGACCGGCGGCGCGCTCAACTCAATGTTCAGCCCACGCTTGTTGGGGTCGAGTTCGCGGCTCTTGGTGGTCAAGAACGCCACCACATCGGCGATCTTGGCGTCCGTAAACCGGGTGTCAGGCACAGCGAGTTGCAATACCCGCTCTGTGTCGGCAAAGACCATCCTGCCTCCTACAGACACGAGGTGAACGGTGAGGAAGGCGAGCCACACACGCTTTTCTTTTTGATCCGTGGCGACGCCGTTGTTGACCGGCGGGTTGAACGTGCCGAGCAGGCAAGGCGCGCCATCTTTCATTGCCAGGCCGGTCGCGATCCTTTGCACCTCGAACGACGGTTGCTGCGGCCCTTTCCCGTCACCGGAACCTTTGCAACCGGCGAAGCGGGAGGCTTCAAGAACCAGAGCGACCTGGGTTAGCCCGTTTTCACCGATCTGTGGGGTGAGGGTGAGCGTGTCGCCGACATCGCGCGTTTGAATGTCGCCGGGCGCGCCCGCGACGGGTCGTGGTTGGGCTGGCGCAGATGGTTTTGCACCCGGCGAGTTGCCTTGCGACGACGGCGCGGACTCGGAAACTCCAGGCTCGGTGGGATAGGTGTATTCCTCAATGGACTCGGTCTTTGCTTGCAGGCCGGAGATAGAGCGCAAGACCAGCAACCGTTCGATGCGCGCCTGGCCGGCCTCAGTGCGGCGGACGATCTCGTTGTAGCGGTCCGCGTCCGAGCGGCATTTGCCCAGCAACGCGTTCGCGTCCGCGGCGGGCAACGAGAAAGTTTCCTCGTGGGCCGACGCAAAACAACCACCGAACGCGGGCACGACATCGAGGGCGGGTGGGTAGTCAATCCTCTTCTGTTCAGGCAGGACATGAACGGTGAGGAAGTCGAGCCATACGCGCTGTTCTTTCTGACCCGTGGCGACGCCGTTGTTGAACGGCGGGTTGAGCGTCCCGAGCAGGAAAGGCTCGCCGTCTGTCACCATTATGGAAGTTGTGATTCTTTGTTTTTCGATCAACGGTTGCGACGGCCCTTTTCCGCCACCGGGACCTGTGTAACCACCGAAGCGTGAGACTTCTGGAATCAAAGTTATGTTGATTATTCTGAACGGACTGATCATCGGGGTGAGGTTGAGCGCGTCGCCAACATTCACAGACTCGGTCTTCGCCTGCTGGCCGGAGGCCGTGCGCAAGACCACCCGCCGCTCGACGCGCGCCTGGCCGGACTCAGCGCGGCGGACGATCTCTTTGTAGCGATCCGCGTCGGTGCGGAATTTGCGCAGCAACGCGAACGCGTCCGCGATGGGCAACGAGAAAGCTTCCTCGTGAACCGACACCGACATAAGCGACGACCGCTTTTCCATCGCGGCATACTCGGCGTTAAGAGCGGCCATGAGCGCGGCATCTGCGGCGTCAGACGACGGCGCAGCCGCCGTTTTGGATGGCGCGTTGGATTTCTTGGCGGAATCCTTTTCGTCCCCGGCGTGCGTGATGCCCGCAAACGCGATCAGGGTGGCGATGATCAACAACAGTTTGAAGGGCTGTGTTTTCATGACACCCACACTGCCACATCGGGCTCGGTGATGTGTCAAACGAGTCTCATCACTGTGTAAAAGTTCTGTAAAACGTTTCCGCGGCGGGTTCTCACGGATTTTCCTTCGTCTTTTTCACCAACCGCCGCACGCCCTCGACAATGCGCTCTTCCACATCGCCCGCCCATCGAAACGCGGGGCGGCCGTATTCATAGAGGAACGATCCGCCTTCGTAGCCGCCTTCCTCCCACACGCGCCGCGAGGGGATGTAGGCAACGAGGTCATCGGCGTAGCCGCAGACCCACGTGCCGGGGCCAAACTCCTTCTTGAACCGCAGCGCATAGTCCACCACCGCCTCGCCGCCCATGCCGATGAAAAGCATTTCGCCGCCAAGCCGCCACGCGTGGAGCGGATACGGATACGACGCCGCGAACTTTTCACCGGCATCGAGCTTCTTCAGCATCCGCGCCGCCCAGCGCGCGCGAATGGCGTTCTTGTTCGCCATCTCGGACTGCAATTCCTCGCGCGTCACGACTTTTTCATACGGCAGTTCGACAAACTCGAACGCCGTGCGCAGCCTTGGCGAGACGGGCGTCATGGGCTTTTGCAAGGCGGCCTCGACTCCCTCGGCCAGCATGTTGCCGTAGCGCTCGCACAACTCGACGCGACGGCGCGGCAACGGGTTCTGATCGCCGCCGCAGGTGTTGACGAACATGGCCGCCGCTCCCGGATGCCCCTTCTCCAGCGCGAGCTGCGCGAAGCCCGGATAGTCGCCGCACCATTGGGTGAAACTGAGCGTCGTCGGATGGCACGCGTAGCCGAACAACAGGGCCAGCAGCCGCCCGTCCGCGCCGGTAACCGTCAGCACGGGCACCGCGTGGTCCACCGGGCCTTTCAGCGCAATGCCCTTCGCCAGCAGGTCGGCCACCTCGGCTTCGCGGTTGTTCCGGCGGTTCACCGCAAATGTCGCGCGCCCCTCGCCGGTGCGAAGGCTCGCGGGCGAGAGATTTGCGAGCGCCGCGCCGACGACCTCGACGATCCGGGTTTCCATGAGCGCCGTGTATTCATCCACGAGCGCGACCTGTTCGGCGTCCACGGGATAATAATCCACGAGATCGTCGGTCAACCGCGGGCCGCAATGGTTGTGCGCGAAGGCGAGGATGATCTGGTCGCGCGCCAAGCCGAACCGCTGCCGGAGCTTCTCGCACGTCCGGTCGCACATCGCTTTGGGGATGCCTTGAAAGTCCGTGGTGACGAGCACGGCGCGCCGGCCGGCGGCGTCTTCGAGCGCGAGCGCCTTCATCCAGATGTCGTGCAGCTTGCCCTCGGGCGCGCGTTTCGACCCGTAGCCCGCCAGCCAGACGGGTTTCTCCGGCGTGATCACCGCTTTCGCGATGCCGGCTTTCCAGGTTTCTCCGGCGGAACAAGGATGGGCCAGCGCGAGCGCGGCTGCCAACACGACGAATATCATCCGGTGCTTCATTAGCAACGCCACCGGGAACATGGTTGTGGCGGCAAGGGTTCGGAAGGCGGCCTTCCGGCCGCCGTGGCTCCGTGGCAATGTCGGCATCATGAGCACAGCCTCCTTCAAGGATTTCGGCGTCATCGTAACGCCGTGCGCCCGAATCGCGAGCCTAAAACCCGCGCTCAAATCGCCGCGAGCCGGCCTTCGAGATACTGCCGCGCGCGATTGATCTCCGCCGTCACTTCGGCCGCCGTCGGCAGGATCGGAATGCCGCGCGGCGTCGGGTGCATGAAGATTTCCGTGAAGCCGGTGTAGCGGATGGCTTGGAGCGCGGCGAGCACCGGCGTGAAATCCAGCGGGCCGCGGCCGGGCATTTGCAGCAGCTCCTCCTCCTTCGGCATCGGCTTCATGCAGCCGTGACCATGCTGCCACGCGCAGAAAACCTTGATGCGATTGCCGAGGTCTTTGATCAAACCGGCGATCACGGCGGCGTCCTGGGGCAGGTGATACGGCGCCAGTTCGATGCCGAGCGGCAGGTCTTGGCCGAATTCGACGAGCCATCGCAGCGAGTCGGGCGAATCAATGAGGTTCTTGCCGTGGTTCTCGATGGCGATGGTGACGCCGGCCTCGCCGGCCTTGGCGAGGTGCGGCTTGAGCTTCTCGACGAACTCCTGCACGGCCTTTTTCAGTTCGCCGCCTGTCAATCCCACCGGCCCCACGCCGCCGGTGACGATCACGCTGCCGCCGAACTTTTTCACGATGGCCATCTCGTCCTGGAGTTTGAACGGCCCGAGGTCATAGCGCGTGCTCACCGCCAGCTTCACGTGGTGTTTGGCGAGCAGCTCCGCAACTTTCTCGTGGCCGATTTCGTCCATCTGCTCGCGTTGCGTGCCGTGCCGGCGCGGCCACACGTCCAGAAATGGCGCGCCGGTTCTGGGCGTCTCCTCGATGACGGTCGCCAGCGGCAGGTCGCCATACATGGCGGAGCCGAGGAGGTAGTTGAGTTTGAACGTCGGCGTCGCGGCCTGGAGACGCGGCAGGGCGAGGCTGGCGGCGGCGACGGCGGTTCGATGGATGAAGGTCCGGCGGTTCATGGGCGCGTTATTCTCCCGTGTTGAATGATGGACATCGGCGCGGATGTTAGGTAAATGTCGAAGTTCATGACAAGAAGAACTTCCCTCCGCGCGTTGCTGGCTGCCGCATCGGCCCTTTTCATCCCGCTCGTCGCCGGTGCCGCCGAACCGTCCAAGCCGGCTCACATCGTCATCATGATCGGCGAGGACGAATACAAAACATGGGAAACGCTGCCGGTGTTTGCGAAGAGCGACCTGGAGCCGCGCGGCTATCGCGTCACGATCATCCAGGCTGACGCGGCGGACAAAAATAATTTCCCCGGCCTCGTGCAGGCGTTGCGCGAAGCCGATCTTCTTTTCGTCAGCGTCCGCCGCCGCACGCCTTACAAGGAACAACTCGACGCCATCCGGGAATATCTCAATGCCGGCAAGCCGCTCGTCGGCATCCGCACCACGTGCCACGCCTTCGCGTTGCGGCCCAAGGACACGCTCACCGATCCGAAACTCGCGGTGTGGCAGGAATTCGACCCCGAGGTGCTCGGCGGCCATTACGTGGGCCACCATGGCAACACCATCAAGAGCGTTATCACGGTCGCGCCCGGGGCGGAGTCGCATCCGATTTTGAAAGGCATTACCGTCGCGAAGCTCGTTGGCAACGGCTCGCTCTACAAGGTCAGCCCGCTCGACCCGACTGCGCAGCCGCTCCTGATTGGCACGATTCCCGACAAGCCGGCCGAGCCGGTGGCGTGGACGCGGCTTTACGGCGCGAAGCAGGCGCGCATTTTCTTCGCGCCGCTCGGCCACGTGGATGATTTTCAAAATCCCGAGTTCCGCCACCTGCTCGTCAACGCCGTCGCGTGGGCGCTGGGCAGGTAGCATCGTGGCGCAAGCTTCCAGCTTGCGGCGGTTGTGGTGAAAAAACTTCGCAAGCTGGAAGCTTGCGCCACTTTGAACGGAATCCGTTGAATCGCCGCCGGGCGCGTAGTAGCATCCGCGCCGAGGAAGAACCGAACGCAAAACATCTTCGTTGGAGAACCACTCACATGATCGCCACCTTCGTCGCTCCGAGAAAATACGTGCAGGGCCGCGGCGTGCTTCAGGACGCCGGCAGCTACATCGGCAAGATCGGCAAAAAACCGCTCGTCTTGTGGGACGCGCGCGTGAAGGGATTGCTGGGCGGGCCGCTGCTGGCGAGCCTGAAGGCGGCGAAGCTGGAGGTCGAGGACGTGCAGTTCGGCGGCGACTCCACCAAGGCCGAGGCGGCCCGCGTCGCGCAGATCGCGAAGGAACGCGGCGCGGATATCATTGTCGCCGTCGGCGGCGGCAAGACGCTCGACACCGCCAAGGCCGCCGCCGCCCAGGCCGGCACGAAGATGGTCACCTGCCCGACCATGGCCTCGACCGATTCGCCCACCAGTTCGTTCACCGTCTGGTATGACGAGAAGGGCGTCTGCCAGGGCTTCGAAAGTTGGGGCGTGAATCCCGATCTCGTGCTTGTGGACACCCAGGTCATCGCGCAGGCGCCGGTGCGGGCGTTCGTGGCCGGCATGGGCGACGCGCTCTCGACGTGGCTGGAGGCCGAGGCCGTGTATAAAACGCGCGGGTCAAACCTGATCGGCGGCGTCTCCACGATGGCGGCGCTGGCCATCGCGCGGCTCTGTTACGACACCGTGATGACCCACGGCATCGAGGCGAAACGCGCCGTCGAGCAAAAGCTCGTCACGCCCGCCGTCGAGAAGGTCATCGAGGCCAACACGCTGCTGTCGGGCATCGGCTTCGAGAGCTGCGGCGTGGCCACGGCGCACATGATCGCCAACTGCCTGCCCGGTTTCCCCGAATGCCACGGCCTGATGCACGGCGAGGAGGTCGCCTTCGGCATCATCAGCCAGCTTTGCCTCGACGACGCCATGCCGGTCGGCGAGATGCACCGGATCGTGGACTTCATGATCGCCGTCGGCCTGCCGGTGACGTTTGCCGACATCCATCTCGAAGGCGTCACGCGCGACCGCCTGAAGAAAATCGGCGACATCTGCGCCGGCCCCGGCTCGCTCTGCCACAACCATCCGTTCAAGGTCACCAGCGACACCATCGTGGACGCGATGATCGCCGCCGATGCGCTGGGGCGGGAGAGAAAGAAGCGGATGGGAAGCGTCGTTTGACTCTGAAACATGTGCGGCTGCCCGTAAATTAGGAGAGTGTCTGCATTATGACAATGCGCCGCTCAGTCAAGATTGGTAATTGGCTGCTAGTTGTTGTCATAGCCGTGGTTTTTCTAGGTCAGGTCAGTCAGATTACTGTCCGGACGCGTACTCACTACGCCTGCGTTCTTTGTCGTGCGGAACGCACCGATACCCGACTCTTCGGTTGCTTGCGGCAAACTTTTAGGGACACGGAGTTCACTGAATGGTTTCGCGCGAATCATTCTCCACACGAGCACGTCTGGCGCCGCTCCAATTGCACACAAGGAAGCTCAATCTTCGGATCGCCGACCTTCTGGTCTTGTGGAGAAATTCATCCGGTGTTCTTGCTCGCGCCGAGCGCGGAGAAGGAATTTGCCCAAAGAGCCGACGCAGCAACGCTTGCGGCGTTTTTTGATGGCATCCTCTCCACCAACCGAGCAACACGGGAGCAGGCTGTCGAGTTGGCTAAAAACAGAATGACGAAAGACAAATGATTCCCGGCATGGGTGCAGAAGACATCTTCGCCTCCGTCACGCCATTTTGAAGGAAAACTTTTATGAGCTACCTCGTCGGCATTGACCTCGGTTCCACCAGCCTGAAGGCGGTGATCTATGATCTCGCGGGGCACGCGGTGGCCAAGGCGAGCCGGCCGACGCAGGTTTTCAATCCCGACCCGGCGCATCCCGATTGGGCCATCTGGAAGCCGGAGCAAATCTGGGGCGGCACGGCCGAGGCGTTGCGCGAGGCGATCAGCCGGCTCGACGACCCGAAAAAAATCCGCGCGGTCGCCGTCACCGGCATGGGCATGGACGGCGTGCCGATGGACAAGGAGGGGCGCTGGCTTTACCCGTTTATCAGTTGGCACTGCCCGCGCACCGCGCCGCAACACGCGTGGTGGGTGGAACACATCGGCGCGGAGAAACAGTTTGCCATCAGCGGCAACCCGCTCTGGGCCATCAAGAGCGCGCTGCGCATTCTCTGGATGCGCGAGAACGAGCCGGCCATCCTCGACAAGACCGACAAGTGGCTGCTCATCGAGGATTTCCTCAATTTCATGCTCTGCGGCGTGCGCGCCACCGACTACAGCATGGCCTCCAACACCCTGCTGCTGGACCAGCGCACGCGCCGCTACTCCGACGAACTGCTGCGGCTCTCCGGCATCGAGCGGCGCTGGCTCTGCGACCCGCTCCCCAGCGGTACGCCGCTCGGCGAGGTTCACGCGCAGGCGGCGGCGGCGACCGGTCTGCCGGCGGGCACGCCGGTGATTTTGGGCGGACACGATTTTCTCTGCGGCATGCTGCCGGTGGGCGCGTTCAAGCCGGGCGTCGTGCTCGATGTAATGGGCACGTGGGACATCGTCACCGTCGCCATCGAACAACCGGTGCTGACGCCGGCGGTGCAGCGGATGGGCTGGTGGATTGATTCGCACGTCGCGCGCGACATGTATGTGGCGATGGGCACCGCCGTCTCGGCCGACATGCTGGAGTGGTTCCGCCGCGAATACGGCCAGCCGGAGAAGGCGCAGGCCGCCGCCGCGGGCGGGAAGGACTGGGATTACCTGATGGCCGCCGCGGAGGCGTCGCCGCCCGGCGCGCACGGCGTGATGTTCCTGCCGCACATGTCCGGCTGCACGATTCCCGCGCCCGACCCGAAATCGAAAGGCGCGTTCATTGGCCTGCGCAACATCGCGACGAAGGGCGACATGATCCGCGCCGTCATCGAGGGGCTGAACTACCAGTTTCTGGAGATCATGGCCGGTCTCGAAACCGCCGTCGGCGTGACCCCGCAGAAACTGCTGGCCGGCGGCGGCGGCACGAGCAACCGATTCTGGATGCAAAACCGCGCTGACATGGCCGGCCGCGCCATCGAAGCGCCCGCCGTCGAGGAGACGACGCCGCTCGGCGCGGCGATCCTCGCCGGCATCGGCGTCGGCCTCTACAAGAACGAGGAGGACGCGTTCCGCCAGGTCTATCGCCCCGGCCGCGTTTATGAGCCGGACCTCAAGCTCACCGCATTCTACGCGGAGCGGTTCGAGGTGTTTCGGAAGATTTATCCGGCGTTGAAGGAGATCAACGGGGGACTGTAACAGTCAATGCCGTCACGCTGCGGGCGGTCAGCCCAAACCGTGGATTAACGCCGACTTCACCTCTTGCTCCTTGCGCGCGTCGTCCCAATGCAGCAGCGGCGCGGCGATGCCGGCCAGTTCGCGCAGGACCGGTTCGCGCGCGTCGCCGAGCAGCGCGATGAGACTGCGCCGGCAGACGAGGTCGCCGAGGTGTTCGACGTATTCGTCGGCAACGATCTGCTGGATTTCGCCGACGGTGTAGGACGGCAGCGACTTCAACGGGCGTTCCTGTTCGGCGGTGGCCGACGCAGCGTAGGTTTCCGCGGACGTGCCGTAGCGTTCGAGGAGCGTGGTGACGCGCGGTTCCGCGAGGCCGGTCTTCTGCGCCACGCGCCGGATCCACTCGGCCCGCCGCGATGGATCGGCGGGAAAATCCCTGCCGCCGCCGATGGGCAACTGCGCGGTGGAACATTTTCGCTGCGCGTCGAGCCGCGCCATGAGCCGGTCGGCGACTTGCTCGGCGAATGCGCGGAAGGTCGTCCACTTGCCGCCGATGAGGCTGTAGATCGGAAAAGGCCGGCCGGCAGCCGGTTCGTCGGCCCGGACGCTGTGGCCGCGGCTGACGATGGCGGTGACTTCCGTGCCGGCGCGCGGCAGCGGGCGCACGCCGCAAAAGGTGAACACGATCTGCTCGCGGGTGATTTTCACGCCGGGGAAGACACTCCGCAGCGTCGTGAGCATGTATTCGATCTCGGCTTCGTCGCAGCGGACGGTGTCGGGGTCTTCCACGCGGATGTCGGTGGAACCCATGATGACCTTGTCGAGGAATGGGAAGGCGATGCAGACGCGGCCGTCGTCATACTGGTAATACACCATCCGGCCGTCGAGCGCGCGGTGGAGGTCCTTGTTGTCCACCACGAGGTGCGAACCTTTGGTCGGCCCCATGTAGCGCGTCCCGAGGCCGAGGGCGGCGTTGGTCTTGTCCACCCAGCCGCCGGTGGCGTTGACCACCACGCGCGGCTGCACGGCGACCGTCTGGCCGGTGGCCTCGTCCTTCAACAACACGCCGCCGTCCCGCACGCCGGCGACGGAAACGTAGTTGATCGCGCGGCAACGCGGCTCGACGCGGACCGCGTCCTGAATCAGCTCGATGCAAAGCCGCTCCGCCTGCGTGATCCATGCGTCCCAGTAGGTCGCCGTCGCGGCGATGCCCGTGTCCAGGCCGGGCGTGGCGCGCAACGATTCCTCCCGGCCGGTCAGGAAATGCTTCGGCGTCCTCGGGTTCTTGCGCGTGACGAAGTCATAGAAGCTCAGGCCGACCTTGATCGGCACCACGCCGCGGCTGCCGGGCGCGACCTTGAAGCCGGCGAAAATCAGCGCCGACTTCACCAAGCCGCCGAACCACGAGAAAAGCGGGATCGTCGTCTTCAGCGGCGCGACGTAATGCGCGGCGTTGTCGAGCAGGCGGTTGCGTTCCACCAGCGACTCGGCCACCAGCTTGAAATCGCGATTCTCCAGGTAGCGCAGCCCGCCGTGGATCATGCGGGACGATTTCGAGGTCGCGCCGGCGGCGAAATCGCTCTTGTCCACCAGCAGGCAATCCACGCCTTGCAGCGCCAGCTCGCGAAACAACCCCGCGCCGTTGATGCCGCCGCCGAGGATGAGCACACTCACCCGCGGTTCGTTCTGGAGATCTTGGAAAATCTGATCACGCCGGTTCATGACCCGCCAGTTTCCAGAGTTGAACCGGGAAGGTCAATCCTTCTTCGCCAGCGTGGCGCGGTAACGCTTAATGCCGACCGTTGCGCGCCAGTGTTTGGCGACGCGGCTACCGATACTCGAATGGTTTGAGAAAGTCCCAATGGCTTTTCCCATATTTCTCTGCAAGGCGCGTAAAGGCCTCGTTCTTTCGATCACTGCCGAAGTGCGCACTCACACGCCGTACGTTCGCATTCCTTAACACTGGAAGAAGCTGGTCGGGTGTTTGCTTGTTGCCCACGATAAGAGCGAATTCCTCAAGCGTCGGTGCCTTCTCAACGGCACTGAAATCCTGCATTCCCTTCAAGTTCTCCAGCACCATCCGACGCAAAAACATCGCCTTCGCGAGTTGTGGCAATGATTTGATAAGGGGCAGGGATTGCAAAAAGAGATTCTGCAGTTTTGGCAAGTCCGCGATGATATCCACATGGTTCAGTTCACGGACCTGCCAGATTTCCAAATACTTGATGCTCTCCTTGCCCTCGATTCCACGAAAAGACCGGATTCCGCCAAGCTTGATGTCGAGCGACCACAGTTTTTTGAGGGGAGCCAAATAGCCAAGGTCGGGAGTTGTGATGGATCGGAGGGTAACGTCTTCGAGTTCCTGCAGCCGGCTTAGAACCTCAATACCCTTGCTCTGGCCTTCGAGATGCAAAACCCGGAGAGAGCGGAAGCGATCCAACGGTATGAGGTTGGGCTTTTTCGATTTCGTGGTGCCAAGGGCCAAGGAAGTGAGGGTCCCAGGTATCAATTCCAAGACTCGAAAACTCTCCAAATCGTAAATGCCCAACGACAATGACTCCAAGCGCGGGATTTCGGCAATGGCTTCAACGTTTGTCGCCCGCATCAGGCAGTCAGCCGAGAAATGACGAACATTGGGCGCATAGCGCGCGAAGCTTAGATCGCAGTCCGTTGAGTAGTGGCCATACACACGCAAACTGACGTCGGGGCGTGCTGTAAAAAAACTCTCGTTGAGCCGGGCCCAAACAGAAGTGTCGACCGGCACGGAACACTGCAGTACTTCGAGCCGAGGGTTTCCGACAAGCTCCTGAAGCGTTTGTTCAGGGATCGGACCGTCGAACTGGAAACGGGTTGGGCTGATCATTCCCATGAAGCGCTGGATTTATGGCATATCAATATGAACCTTAGCAAGGTGGGAAAACCGTCGTTTTCCCCTTCTCGAACCGACTGCAACGATTTGGGATGGCGGAATATGACTTAACGAGAACGCATCCTCACGGATGCTCGTGCGGTGAAAGCACTGCCGGTCATCAAGGTTCAAGCGGGTGTCACGGCACGCTCTCGCGTTTCGACTTTCGGAACTCGCGTGGAGAGAGGCCGGTCTCGCGCTTGAAGGTTTTGGAAAGGTGAAACGCGTCACTGAAGCCGAACTCGCGCGCCAGCTCCTCCAACTTCGCGTTGGAGCGCGCCAGGATCAGTTGCACGCGCTCGATGCGCTTGCGGTTCACATATCGCATCGGCGGGACACCAAACAGGCGCGTGAAAAGCGTCGAGAAATGCGACTTCTCATAGCAGGCCACGCGCGCCAGTTCCGGCACGGCAATGGCGCGGCCCAGATTCTCGTCAATGTGCTTGAGCACCGGCAGCAGCCGCCGCCGGCCTTCGCGAAGTTCGCCCAGCATCGTGGGCGGCGGGTCGTTGAAAAACGGCGCGATCAGTTGCAGCAGGAGGCCGGTGCCTTCGATCTGGTCCGCGGCGCGCTGGCTCCTGGCCGTTTCCAGCAGGCGCAGCATCCGCTTCTCCAGCGCGGCGGGGTTCTCCGGCTTCCGCTCGACGTGATACGGCACGTAGTCGAACAGGTCGATGCAGCCGAAGAGCGTCGCGGCAAAGTGCATCCACCAAATTTGCAGGTTGGCGGTGCAGCCGTAGGCGAAGTCGCCGCGCGGCGGCACGAGATAGAGGCGGCCCGGCCGCAGCCGGTATTCCCTGCCGTAGGGCCGGATGAAGCCGGCGCCGGATTTCACGTAATAGATGCGGGCATAAGGGCGGTTGTCGCGTTCCTTGCGCCAGTAGGACGGCGTGAGGTTCGAGACGCGCGACTCCAGCATCTGGACCTCGACGTGAGAGAGGAACTCATCCATGACCCAATGGTTTTACATGTTTTTCCAACGCTTGGCCATTGCGGAAAACGCCGCCGTTTTGTTAAGGTGCGGATTGGTCGGACGCGGCACGTCGCGTCCAGGCCACATACAAGCCATGACCGGAAGACAACGCATCCTCACCGCGCTACGGCGTCAGACGCCCGATTGCGTGCCAACGTTCGAGTGGTTCATTGACGGCGTGGTCACGCAGGCGCTGGTCGGCACGACGGAGCCGGTGGCGGCGGCGCACGCGCTGGACCTCGACGCCATCAACGTCCGCGCCGACTACCGCAAACAGTTCCTCGACAGCGGCACGTTCGTGGACGAGTGGGGCGTCAAGCGGATGCTCACAAGCGACGCCATGCCGCACGTGCTGGAGAGTCCCATCAAGGACATCGCGCGCCATGGCGACTACCGGTTTCCCGACGCGACGGCGCCGCACCGGTTCGCAACGCTGGAGCGAGCGTTGAAACTCGTGGACGGCAAGCGGGCCATCATCTGGAACCTGCGCGACGGTTTCTCCGACGTGCGCGACCTGCTCGGCTACGAGGAAGCGATGATGCAGATGCTGCTGGAGCCGGAGCATTTCGCGGCGCTGCTGGATCGCGCGGTGGATTACAACCTCGCCCTCGCGCGCGTTGGCGTCGAGCGGTTCGGCGTCGAGGTCATCGCCACCACCGACGACGTGGCCAATGGCTCCGGTCTGCTGATGTCCCCGGCCACTTATTTCAAGGTGATCGCGCCCGCGTTCCGCAAGGTGATCGGCGGCTATCGCAGCCTCGGCTGCCACGTCATCAAGCACTGTGACGGCGACGTCCGGCCGGTGCTGGATTTCTGGGTCGAGTGCGGCATCAGTTGCCTGGACCCGATTGATCCGTCGGGCGGCTTGCACATGCCGACGATGAAAAAACAATACGGCGGCCGCATCTGCCTGAAGGGGAACGTGGATTGCGCCGGCGTGCTCCAGAACGGCACGGTCGCCGAGGTGGAAACCGCCGTGCGAGAATTGTTGCGCGATTGCGGGCGGGACGGCATCATCCTGTCCTCGAGCAACTCGATTCACAGCGGTGTGAAACCGGAGAACTATCAGGCGATGGTGCAAACGCTGCGACGCGAAGGCCGCGGAGCGAGTGTTGCCGCCGTGTAGAACCGTTCGGAGATTGTCATGTTATGAAGCGTTCATGGAATCACCGCCTCGCGGGCGCGAGTTTGTGGCTGGCCGTCGCCAGCCTCGCCGCCGCCGACAACGCCACCTCCGACGCGGACGCCGTCCGCCGGGAACAAGCCCTCGCCTACGTCAAGGAATCCTCGTGGCAGCAGACGATGACGGCTACGCGCGAAAAGTTTTTGCAATCGCCCGCCGGCCAAAAACAGGAGCCGATTGCCGCGGCGTTTCATCCCTACGACAGCGGTTCGCTGCGCGGCGACGGCCCGGCGCAGCGCGTTTCGGTGGATGTCACCGGCCTGAAAGTGCTGCGGCTGGTCGCGACGCGCGAGCAGGGCCAGGCAAACTGCAACATCTGGGGTGAGCCGGAGCTTGTCGCCCGGGACGGCACGCGCACCAAACTGACGAGCCTCAAGCCGCTCTCCGCCGTCGTCGGCTGGAGCCAGCCGATGCTCGACAAGAACTGGCAGAACCATCCGCTGCGCGTCGGCGACCGGACGTTCAAATTCGGCTTCTGGGTCCACGCCGACAGCGAGCTGCGGTTCGCACTCGACGGCAAATACGAGCGGTTCGAGGCGTTCGTCGGCGAGGACAAGGACCGCGCGACCGGCGCCGTCCGGTTCCAGGTGCTCTCCGGCCGCACCGAGCCGCTGCCGGCGTTCTGGGCCGACGTGGCGCGGGATTATCCGTTACAGGCGGCGTGGTTGCAAGACGACGGCGGCACGGAGGGCCTCTTGGCGTGGTTCGCCCGACGGGAAAGTATCGCCGTGGAGAGGGACATCATTGGCCGCGCGTTGAACCAGATCGCTCCGGCCGGCGCCGGCTTCCGCACCGAGATGGAAAATCTCGTGGCGGCGAAGACCGCACCCGGCGACACGCGCTGGCTCGACCTCTACGCGCGCGTCTGCCGTTACCGCGAGTGCGCGGCGACGTTGAAGCAACTCGACAGCGCGGACGCCGCGGCGGCGCTGCAAAAGGAACTCGACGCGCTCGCCGCCGCGAAAGCCGGCGACAGCGATCCGCGCTGGGTCGCGCTGCGGGCGCGCGCGATGCAGGCGGCGGAACTCGACAGCCAGTTTGCCACGCTGCAATTCGACATCAAACAGCGCGCCGTCCTCAGCAAAACCACCGGCGAGAGAATCTGGAACGGCTCCACGTACATTCCATCCGAGCGCTCGACCGCCGACGAAATCGCCAAGGAGGTGTTCAACAAAACGTCGCTGGTGCTTGAGAGCGACCGCGATCCCGCCGACATCGTTGCGCGCCGCACAGCCGCGTTGCTAAACGACCTGAAGAAAACCGACGCCGCGCCGAAACTGGCGGCGTTTGATGCGACACTGACGAATTTGCAAAAAGCCGTTGCCGACACGGCGGTGACCGACACCGCCGCGCGCCGCGCGCTGTTCGACCGGCTTTGCGCGCTGCGACGGCAGATTGCGTTCAACAATCCGCTGCTGGATTTCGACAAGCTCGTGTTCATCAAGCGCCACCGCGCCATCTACCAACACATGTGCGACCAATACTACGGCCTGTGCCAGAATCCCGGCGGCGGACTCTACGTGCTGGACGGCGCGTTCAGCCCGAACCCGCGCGTGCACGACGTGCTCGCCGGCTCCGTTTGCGAAACCGGCCGGCTCAAGGGCGAGAAACTTTTCGGCGGCGCGGTCCATCCGCCGCGGCTCACCTACGACGGTTCCGTCCGGCTCAGCGGCGACGAAACCGAGGGCGGCTCGTTCGTCACGCCCATGCTCTCGCCCGACGGGACGCAAATCGCGTTCGCCTACGTCGAATGCAAAGGCAGCCGCGAGCAGGTCTTCCACGAGGACCCGAAGCGCGGCCACTGGGCACCGCAGCGCTGCTACCATCTTTTCAAGGTCAACCTCGACGGCACCGGGCTCCAGCAGCTCACGGACGGCACGTGGAATGATTTCGACCCGTGCTGGCTGCCCAATGGCCGCATGGCGTTCATCAGCGAGCGCCGCGGCGGTTATCTGCGCTGCGGTCGTGCCTGCCCGCTCTACAATCTTTACGACATGGGCCTCGACGGCAGCGGCATCAACTGCCTCAGTTTCCACGACAGCAACGAGTGGAACCCCAGCGTCGCGCACGACGGCCGCATTGTCTGGACGCGATGGGATTACGTGGACCGCCACGGTTGCATCGCGCACATGCCGTGGATCACCACGCTCGACGGCCGCGACCCGCGCCCGCTCCACGGCAACTACGCGCCGCGCCAGTCGCGGCCCGACATGGAGGTGAGCGTCCGGCCGATTCCCGGCTCGCCGAAATACGTCGCGGTCGCCGCGCCGCACCACGGCCAGGTTTACGGCTCCATTGTCATCATCAATCCGCAGGTCGCGGACGACGACGGCATGGGGCCGGTGCGCCGCTTGACGCCGGAAGTCGGTTTCCCGGAAAGCCAGGGCGGCCGGCAGGCTTACAGCACGCCGTGGCCGCTCGGCGAAAAGTATCACCTCTGCGTCTATGACGCCGCCATGTCCGGCGCGCCGGTCAAGCGGCACGAGAACTACGGCATCTATCTCGTGGACGCGTTCGGCAACAAGGAGCTGGTCTACCGCGATCCCGACATCAGTTGCATGAGTCCGATTCCGTTGCGCCCCGAACTGCAGCCCGCCGCGCCCGCGACGAAGCTCGCCGAGGTCCGGGAACACAAGGCCATCGCCGCCGGCGACAAAGGCGAGGCGACGATGGCGGTCATCAACGTCTATGACACCATGAAGGGCTGGCCGGCGGGCACGAAGATCAAATCGTTGCGCATCTTCCAACTGCTGCCGTGCGCCGTGCCGAGCGGCGGCTTGCGCCCGCACGAAACCGGCAGGCGCATCGCCGAGGCCGGCGACAGCCTCGTGCCGTGCCGCTGGGTGCTCGGCACCGTGCCGGTCGAGAAAGACGGCAGCGCGCATTTCACCGTGCCGGCCTACCGCGAACTGTTTTTCCAGGCGCTCGACGAGCGCGGCATGGCGATCAACTCGATGCGCTCGGCCACCCACGCGCGCGACGGCGAGAAACTCGTTTGCATGGGCTGCCACGAGCACAAGTCGCAGGCGACCAGCGCGCCGTCGGTGGTGCCGCTGGCGCTGAGGCGCGAGCCGTCGAAACCCGCGCCCGACGTGGACGGCTCCAATCCGTTCAGCTATCCGCGGCTCGTGCAGCCGGTGCTCGACCGCAACTGCGTGAGCTGCCACGAGCAGGACAAATCCAGGAAAGCTCCGAGCCTCGCCAAGGAGCCGATCGCGAACAAATTCTACGCGTCCTACAACAACCTTGTGAAATTCGGCTTCACCGCCTACGGCGACGGCTACCGCACGCTGCCCGGCAAGTTTGGCGCGCACGCCTCGAAACTGATCGAGATGCTGGAGAAGGGGCACCACGACGTAAAACTTTCCGACGAGGATTTTCACCGCCTGGCGCTCTGGCTCGACTGCTGCTCGATGTTTTACGGCGTGTTCGAGAAAGAGCCGGGCGAGGCCCAACTGCGCGGTGAAGTCGCGCGGGCCATTTTGCAGTGAAGCCGCCGCGTCACTGGAGTGACGCGCTTGTCAAACGAAGGAGACCAAGACCAAATGATAAAGACCGTGTTGTTCCGAAATATTGCCTTGCTGGCCGCCGTCGCGGCGTTGTCCAGCGCCACCGCCGCCGAAAGTTGCAAAGCCGAACTGTTCATCGCGCTGCCCGACTGCGTTAACACGCCCGACGGCATGGCGCTGCTGCGGGACGGCAGCATCATCGTCTCCGCGCCCAACTTCAACGATCAGACCAAGCCGCCGCTGCTGGTGCGCGTCACCGGCGTCACCGGCAAGACCAAGGCCGAGAAGTTCTACGAATTTCCGACGCCGTATCCGGGGTTGCCGAAAGGCGCGGACCGCATCGCGCCGATGGGCAACGCGCCGGCGCCGAACGGCGACCTTTACATGGCCGACATGCAATACGCGAAGGACAAGATCCAGAAGTCGCGCCTGTGGCGGCTCGTCGTCAAGCACGGCAAGGTGGAGAAAATGGTGCTGGTTGCCAGCGGCTTCAACGTCGCCAACGGCACCGTCATTCACGGCGGTTACTGCTACATCACCGAGTCGGTGCTCGAAGAGGATTCGCATCCGCTCACCAGCGCCGTGATGCGTTTCAAACTCGACGAGGAGAACGTCATCCTCAAGACGCCGCTCAAGAACGACCCGCACATCATCACCACCTTTAAGAGCTACAAGGACCAGTGGCGGTTTGGCGCGGACGGCATCGAGTTCGACAACCAGGGCAACCTCTACGTCGGCCTTTTTGGCGAGGGCGAGCTGCACAAGATCACGTTCGACAAGAAAGGCGACGTGAAGTCCAACGAGGTCTTCGCAAAGGCCCCCGGCAAGATGACCAACTGCGACGGCATGCACCTCGACAAGCGCACCAACAAGCTCTACCTCGCCGACTCCGCCAACAACGCCATTCAGGTCATCAACTGCAAGGACGGCAGCATCGAGACGCTCGCGTGCAACGACGACGTGACCGACAAGCTCACCGGCCAGCTCGATCAGCCGTGCGAGGCGTTGGTGCGCGGCAACGAGATCATCGTCAGCAACATGGACTGGCCGTTCCCCGGCTTCAAAAATGCCAAGTGGCAGCAGCCCTCGACGCTCTCGGTCATCAAGTTGAAGAAGTAAACAATAGTTGATTGGAGTGGTGGAGTATTAGAGTGATGGTTTTTCCCATTTTCCGATACTCCAACCACTCCAACACTCCATTACTCCACCACTCCACATCCTCCCATGCGCCTGATCCCGATTCTTGTATCTATCGTGCTCTTTGCGAGCGTCACGCTGGCTGCTTCGCCGTCGAGCGAACCGACCAACGCCAAGGAAACTGCGGCTAAAAAGGCCGCAGCTGAAAAGGCGATTGACGAGAAGTTCCAAGCGTGGAAAGCCACGCTGCCGCCGGAGCAGCAAGCCTGGGAAACGACGCTCGAACAAAACCTCGGCTCGTTCTACCTGCCGATTTACAAAGCCGGACGCGTCCACGGGAGTGAACAAGCGTGGGACTACGTGACGGACGATCCGAAGCTGCCGCGCGTGTTGCTCATCGGCGACTCGGTTTCGCGCGGTTACACGCTGGCCGTGCGCCATGCGCTCGCCGGCAGGGTCAATGTCCATCGCGCGCCGGAAAACTGCGGCTCGACCGCAAACGGCGTCAAGAAACTCGACATCTGGCTGGGCGACGGCAAGTGGGATGTCATCCATTTCAACTTCGGTATCCACGACCGCGCCGCGAAACCTGCCGATTACGAGGAGCGGCTGGAGACGATCATCGCGCGGCTCCAGAAGACCGGCGCGAAACTGATCTGGGCCACCACCACGCCCGTGCCGCCGGACACCAAGGACGGCCCCGCGGCCACCGCCGCCATCGTGGAGAAAAACGCCATCGCCGCCCGCGTGATGCAGAAGCACGCCATCGCCATGGATGACCTTTTCACTTTCATCACCCCGCATCTTGCGGAGGCGCAAAATCCGAAAGACGTTCACTTCAACAATCAGGGTTACGAACTTCTCGGCAAACAGGTGGCCGCGTCCATCGAAGCCGGCCTGAAACACTAAGCAAGCGATCCCAAAATGAACCTTCGATTCGACAAAAAAACCGCCCTCATCACCGGCGCTGCCGGCGCCATCGGCAAGGGCATTGCCCAGGCGTTTGCCGACGGCGGCGCGCGCGTCTTCATCACCGACATCACCCCGGCCGGCGTTGACGCAGCCGTTGCCGAACTCAAATCCGAACGCGCCCATGCCGCCGGCCTCGCCGCCAACGTCACCCGCGAAGCCGAGGTCAAGGCCGTCGTGGATGCCGCCGCAAAGTTCGGCGACGGCGCGGTGGACATCCTTGTCAACGTGGCCGGCGTCGTCGGCCAGGGCAAGGTTGAGGAGATCACCGAGGCCGAGTGGGACCGCGTCTTTGGCGTGAACTGCAAAGGCACGTTTTTCTTCACCAAGCACGTCGTGCCGCTGATGAAGGCGAAGAAATACGGCAAGATCGTCAACTTCAGTTCCAAATCCGGCAAGACCGGCTCGGCGATCATGAGTCCTTACTCCGCCGCGAAGGCCGCCATCATCGGTTTCACGCAGTCGCTTGCCTACGAACTGGCTGATTTTGGCATCACGGTGAATTGCCTCTGCCCGGGCATCACCGACAACACCGGCGTCTGGGCCAACGTCAGCGCCGGCTACATCCAGAACCTCGGCAAGACCCGCGACGAAGTCGTCAAGCAGTTCACGTCCAAGGTTCCGCTCAAGCGTCTGGCGAGCATCGCGGACATCGTGGCCGTGACGCTGTTCATGGCCGGCAGCGGCGCTGACTACATGACCGGCCAGGCCATCAACGTCACCGGCGGAAGAGAAATGCACTGAAAAACAAAACGACGGAGTGATGGAGTGTTGAAATAAAAACTCCGATTCCATTCCCGCCCATTACTCCAACACTCCATTACTCCAATTTTATGAACTCCTTCACCGTCTCCCAAGTCGCCGCGACGATTGACCACGCGGTGCTCAAGCCAAGTTTCACCGACGCCGATATCGAGAAACACGTGAAGATGTGCGTTGCCCGCGGCGTGAAAAGCATGTGCGTCCGGCCGTGCGATGTGGCGCTGGCCGCCAAGTGCCTCGCCGGCAGCAAGGTGCTCGTTTCCGTCGTCATCGGCTTTCCCCACGGCCATCACCGGCCGGAGGTAAAGGCGCTCGAAGCCGAACTGGCCATCAAGGACGGCGCGCGCGAGCTCGACATGGTCATGAACATTGGTAAATTCCTCGCCGGCGATTACGACTACGTCCGCCGCGACATCGCCGCCGTCGTGGCCGTCGCGAAGCCGAAGGGCGCGCTCGTCAAGGTCATCCAGGAGAGCGGCTACCTCACGCTCGACCAGGTCGCCAAAGCCTGCCTCCTCACCGAGGAAGCCGGCGCGAATTTTGTGAAGACCTCCACCGGTTTCGGTCCCGGAAGCGCGACGCCGGAGATCATCGCCGTGATGCTCAAGACCGTGGGCGGCCGGCTCGGCGTGAAGCCTTCCGGCGGCATCCGCGACTGGAAGACCGCCGTCGGCTACCTCGCACAGGGTGCCAACCGTCTCGGCGTCGGTTCCACGGAAGCCGTGCTCGATGGAGGTACCGCCAGTGGCAGCTATTAAAGCCGTCGTCTATCACGGCCCGCTCGACGTGCGCTGCGAGTCGGTGCCGATGCCGGCGTGCGGCGCGGACGAAATCCGCGTGAAGGTGGACGCCTGCGCCGTCTGCGGCTCGGATTGGAAAGCCTACAAGTCCGGCAATCCGCGCATGAAGCCGCCGATCACCATCGGCCACGAGTTTACCGGCCTCATCGAGACCGTCGGCGCCGAAGTGCGCGGTTTCGCCATTGGCGAGCGCATTGTCATGGCGACGAGCCTTTCCTGCGGCGATTGCCTCTATTGCCGGCGCGGCTGGCGCAACCTCTGCACCGACTTGCGGCCGATGGGCTTCTACTACAACGGCGGCATGGCGGAGTTCGTGACCATTCCGGCACGGGCGTTGCAGCAGGGCCACGTTGTCAAAGTCCCCGCCGGCGTCAAAGCCATCCACGCCGCGCTCGCCGAGCCGGTGAGTTGCTGCGTCAACGCCGCCGGGAATTGCGGCATCACCGCGGGCGATGTCGTTGCCGTGCTCGGCGCAGGGCCGATGGGCATCCTCAACGCCTGCGTCGCGCGCGAATTTGGCGCGGCCAGGATCATCCTCAGCGAAATCAACCCCGCCCGTCTGAAGCAATCCGAAGCGTTCGGCTTCGACCGGCTCGTCAATCCTGCCACCGAAGACCTCGCCAAGATCATCAAGGACGAGACCGGCGGTTATGGCGCCGACGTGGTGATCGTCGCCGCGCCCGCCGCGCAGCCGCAGGAACAGGCGATGACGCTGGCGCGCAAACGCGGCACGGTCTGTCTGTTCGCCTCGCTGCCCGCCGGCAAGAGCATGCTCCATGTGGACAGCCGCCCGATCCACTACGGCGAGCTTCGCGTCATCGGCTCCAGCGACTCCACCGACGCCCACGTCCGCCGCGCCGTGGAGTTGATCGCCAAGGGCAGCCTGCCCGCGAACCGTGTCGCCAGCCATGTGTTGAAACTCGACGACATCCAGCAAGCCTTTGCGCTGATGGAAAGCGGCGAGGCGTTGCGCGTGGTGCTGGTGCCGTAGTTGCCGCGCAAGCCGGAGCGCCTAATGACCAAGATGAGCTAACCGAGTCCCGCGCTGGCGCGCGGGACTCGGTTAGCTCCATCGGATTGTTAGGCATTGGGGGGATCATCGTCTAAAGTGGGATAGAGGGAATTTGCCGTCATACCGCTGATGAGCGCGGCGTCTATCATATACTGAACAAAATGGATCAGAAGTCGCACAACCTCCAACGCGCCGATAATAATGGGGAGGAAAACTCTCGCGAGGAACGGCGCGAGCACAATGTATCCCGCCGGAAGACCGATGAAGAACATGAGGAAAAAGCCAAGTCGCTGCGGCGTGCCAGAAGCGTAAGACCACAAGGCAAGCCCGATGCCGTAAATACCGGCGAACACAAGCATAACTACCAACAACGCTCCCGAGAACATCTCACGGTATTCGCGCGCCATCCGGCCCACACGAACTTTCGTGTGTTTTAGTGCGAGTTCTTTCATATCGTGTCCTTTAGCAATCAGCGCGTCTTCACTCCTAACATTATAGATAGAACGGCGGATGTGTCGCATAACACGGGAGCGATGACAAGGTGGAAAAGCTTGCTTTTCCGCTGGGGCTGCGAATCTTACGCGGTTCGTTGGTTTCATTAATTGGAGCAGCAAACACAAACAGAAGCCCCAATATGACGGCGGGATTCATTCCGAACCCGAAGGCACGTTTCCAAGCGGATAGCGGTGGCGGCACACGGATCGTCCTCGGCGGGCTTGGAAGCTGGCGCGGCCCGGTTTAGACTGCGGGGCATGAAACAACCGCCTCAAGTTTCGCTGGCCTCCGCGTTGGTCGTGACGGTGAGCGGCGAGGCGTTGCGCGTGGTGTTGACGCCGTAAGTAAATCCAACCAGCTACTGTTTTCGCAGCCGGCAGCGCATCAGGCGCGAGCTGCAGCCGTAGTAGAGCGTTTCGTCCTGCGTCACAAAAAAGCCGTAGGCGCGCTTGAGCGAATCATCGCGCGCGATGATCTTCGCGCTGTGGTCGGCGGGATCAATTGCGAAGACCGCATCGTCGCCGATACCGTAGATGAGACCCTTCGGGCCGGCGGGTTGATGGCTGAGTTCGGGGAAGCGCAGGCTGGCCACCGGCAAGGTTCCCGTGAAGACGACTTTCTGCTGCGCCGGATCGAACGCGTAGTATTTCGCGCCGGTGGTGCCGTAAAGCAGGCCGTTGCGCGCGTGGACGACCGCGCCGTATTGCGTCGTGCCGGCGATGGGCTGGACGCGGAACGCGACCGTCTCGCGCTGGCAGTCCCAGAGGAACGCGCACGCTTCCTTTTCGGTCGGGATCGCGCTGGAGCCGCCCTGGATGGACGACGCGCAGAACAAGCCGCCCAGTTCGGGGACGGCGGCAACGCTGAAGATGCTCTGGTGGGGGATGACGTTGGTCCAGACCTTGCATGTGAAGTCGTTGGGGTTGACACGCACGAGCGCGCCGCCGAGCCGGCCTTTGGAGGGAAACGTCCCCGAGTAGATCATGCCGTCCGGGCCGAGCGTCAACTGAACGGGCCGCTCCTGGCCGGCGACGGAGACAACGTGCCGGGGATTGTCGGTTTTGTTGATCGGCCGCGCCGGGTCGAAGAAATCCACGCTGGCGGGCATGTAGCTGCTCAGGAACAACCCTGACGGATGATTGAGCGTGTCATAGATCTGGGTCTTTTTGGTTGCCAGCTCGCCGAAGTTCGTAAACTTTCCGCTGCGCGTGTCGTAGGAGAACGAAATGGCCGGGGAAAACGTGCCGCCGTAAATCACGCCGTCGCGCTCGCAGCTCACGCTGAAGATCGAGCGCGGCGCGCCTTCGTAGCGTGTCTGGAAGAGCGTGGTCTTCCGCGTTTTTACATCGGTCAACGCCAGCTTGCCCGCGGCGTTGATGTAGCCGACGATTTTGTCGCCGGCCACGAGCGGCTTGCGCGGCGCCGGCGGCTGCGTCACGCCGATTTCAACGCGATCGGGATGGCAGCGAAACTTCGCGTCGCCCGACTCGCCATAAACACGGCCATCCGCCGCCAGCCAGACGCGCGGGTTGCCCTGCGCCTTGGTCAGCGATTCGGGCAGGATTTGTTTCTTCACGCCGGTGCCGGCGTCCACGGCCCAAAGCTCCTGATGATGCAAGCCGACGGGGCAGTAGATGACGTTGTCGGCGCTGGCGGCGGGGTGAAGAAGGTAAAACTGTTTCGGGTCATTGGGAAGCCGGCCGAGGTTTTCGACCTTGCCCGTGCGCGGGTCGCACCGCACGAGGCAGGCTTGCGGATACGAACCCACATAAAACTTCCCGTCCGGCCCGACCGCGTTGCCGAGCCAGTAGCTCGCGGGATTGGCCGGCACGCCAAGGTCCACCAACTTGCCCGTGGCGGCGTCATACTTCAGGAAATGGCCGGGCGAGCCGGTGTAGGCGTAGAGATTCCCGTCGGCGGCCTGGACCATCTGGATGTGCGTGCGGCAGAAGCGGGTGGTTTCGATCCAGGTCACTTCGCCGCTGTCGAGGTGAATGCCGACCAGCGCGTTCCTGTCGGGCGCTTCGTAAGTGCCCCACGCCACATAGCCGCCCGCGGGCTCGCGCGTGACGCATTCCACCGCCAGTTCGCGCACGCGCACCGGTTCGCCCAAATCCTCGAAAACGCAGCCCGCATTCGCCGCGAAAGCAGGCAGCGCGGCCAACCAAAACAGTCCGAGCGCAAGCCTCTTGCTCATAACGGCGGCGAGTCTGCGCCCGGCGACTTCGCGCTTGCAAGCGCGGAGTGAACGGGGCGAATGGCGCGCGATGTATGCGACAATCCGCTTAAGCGTGACTTCTGCAAACAAGGTTGTGTCCGCCATCTGTGCGGCCCTGTGGTTATGACGGCGTTGTTTTTTCTGCCGCGCCGTGGAGATGTTTGGTTCGGCAGTTTATTGCAACGGGATCATTCCAATTTCTTGTCGAGGGCCTTCATCATGTTGATGAGCCAAGGGTGCTTTTCGTTCTTGAGATGGTCGCGGACGATTCTCTTCCCTTCTTCCCCGCCGCCAAACCACAGTGCGGAAATTGCGTCGAAGCGGACCAACTGGGCTTTTTCCGCCAACATCGCCCGAACGGATTCGACGCCCTTTGTTTTCCAAACATGGACCGCCAGATAGCAGGCGAGACCGCGCTTTCGCAAGTCATTGCCACCCATCATCGCTTGAATCTCCGTGCCGAGGGAATCGTCCGCATTTTTCATAAGGATTCCCATGGCCTGCATGCGGATGGTTGGGTCGTCGTGTCCCATCGCTTCCAGAAAATACGGGCATTTTTTGACGTCCCATGGCGCAGCCAGTTTGACAAGAGCGTAACTTGTGACCGCCGGGTTTTCGTTTTTGAGGAGGTCCTCGATCTTCTTGCCGTCTTTTTCCGCTTTTTCTACGATGTGTGCCGCGACACTGGCGTTGAGTTTTAGAATGCGGGCCTCGGCGTATTCCGTGTCATAGAAATGCGGATCAAGAAAGTAAGCGTTCAAGTAGTAGTGGAGCGATTTCTCCTCGTTCTGCCGGACTCGCAGGAAAAACCGCCCAACCCACCCTTGGATGTGCGCGTCGTTCTTGCCAGATTCCGCGGCCTTCACGAACGTCTCTTCCGCTTCGTTGAGCTTGTTGGCGTCTTGCAACAGGACGGCCTGATTGAACAGGAACATGGCGTGCTTGGGATGCTTTTTGAGTGCTTCTTCAAGCAGAGATCTTGCCTTGTCCGGCTCCTTTCGCATCAACGGACCAATTTTCCCTGCGAACGATTCGACGGAGTCCGGATGCTTCCTGAAAAAGCCCTCCACAATTTCATTGGCGCTTGTGTCGTCTTTCTCGCGCCGATACACCTCGGCCAACGCCTCGTAGTTCTTGTATTCCTCCGGTTTCACGACAATCAACTGGTTCAGGAAAGACTTGGCGTTCTTCCAATCTCCCCGCGAGACGTAAATGTCCGAAAGGCCAAAGAGCGTATCGGCGTCTTTGGGTTCTTGTTGGTGCCTGGCCAGGAGCTTGTCTTCCGCCTCTTTGCTGTTGTCGAACGGCTTGATGTTGTAAAAGGCCCTGGCATAGGCGGCGTCAAAGACCTTTTCCTCAAAGCGGTTGCGGCGCGCCGATTCCAGAATGTAGTAGGCGAGGAGGCGGTTGCCTCCGTCGTGATGAAACTTTGCGAGCGCCATGTGTGATTCAGGCTCGAAATGGTTCATGGCGTATGCCTGTTGGAGGTCCTCGAGCGATGGCGCCTTGGCTTTGAGGATGTCTCCGTTCAGCAGAAGCATGGAAAGACTGGCCGTTATGATCATGGAAGTCGCCTCTTTGACGTGTTGTATTGCGAGACGTCGGATTGTCGTGTCGGGTTTTGGGCGAGTCGAGAACATTTTACGAGGCAGGTGGACCGCGCGCTCCGCGCCGCGGCGGCGCGTCAAGCGTGTCACGAAGGCATCAAGGACCGTCCGCAGGCGCGCTTGGAATCTGGCGTTGGCCAACTTATACTGGGAACGATGACACGACCACTTCCGCTTTTGCTGGCGACTGTGATGGGTTTGATATTGATCGGCGCTGCTCGGTCGCCGGCGGCTTCGCTGGAGCAGAGCGCGCGCGATTTCAAAACGCAGCTCGCGGAAAAAATCCTGCCCTACTGGTTCGACACGGCGCAGGACGCGGCCAACGGCGGCTACCTGCTCTCCGACGATCGCGTGCAAGGCCGCACACTGCCGAAGGAGAAGGCCATCGTCACACAGGCGCGGACGGTCTGGACGTTCTCGCTGGCGCACCGGAAGGGTTTCAGCGACGCGCGGCGCGATTACCTCAAGGCCGCGGCGCAAGGGTATCGGTTCCTGCTCGACCATTTCCTCGACAAGGAGCAGGGCGGCTATTTCTGGAAGACCGATCTCGTCGGCAAGCCGGTGAACGAGCGGAAGATGGTCTATGGCCAGTCGTTCGTGATCTACGCGCTGGTGGAGTATCACCGCGCCAGCGGCGACCCGGAGGCGTTGCGGCGGGCGATGGAGCTTTACCGGACGTTGCAGAAACGCGCGCACGACCCGAAGCACGGCGGCTGGACGGAGCATTTCACGCGCGACTGGACGCCGCTGCCGTTGCGCGATCCGGCGGGCGAGGTGGAGGTGGCGGGATTGAAGAGCGCCAACACGCATCTGCACTTGATGGAGGCATTGACGGACCTTTACGAGGTCACGCGCGACGGGGATGTCCGCAAGTCGCTGGAGGAATCCCTGGACATCAACACGAAATACTTTTATCCGCTCGATGCCGCGAAGTCGTGCTTCCATCGCAATCCCGACTGGTCCGTTGTGACCGACCCGAGCAGCGCCGGCCTCTCCTACGGTCACGATGTCGAGTTCGCGTGGTTGATGGTCCGCGCCGAAGAGGCGCTCGGCCGCGCGCCATCGTGGCCGCACTTTTACGCGCACCTCGACCACGCCTTGAAATGCGGCTACGACCGCGAGCGCGGCGGGCTGTATCATCGCGGCATCGGCAACGAGCCGCCCTACGACACAACCAAGGTCTGGTGGGTGCAGGCGGAGATGATCGCGGCGTTCACCGACGCGTTGCGGCACAAGCCGGACGCCGCCTGTGAGGCTGCGCTGGAGAAGACGCTGGAGTTTGTCGCGCGGTATATGACCGACCCGAAAGACGGCATCTGGGTGGACAGCGTCATGGCGGACGGCCAGCCGAAGAACACGAACAAGGCGCACAACTGGAAGACGAACTACCACGACGTGCGCGCGCTGCTGAAGTTCGTCGAGGCGTTTGGGAAGTGATACCGGTTGCAGAACTGTAGCGGCGGTCTCTGACCGCCGAAATGCTGCGGTAGGGCGCGACCGCTGGGCGCGCCGCATCGCTGTCTCGGCCGGCCCGGCGGTCCGGCCCTACCATCGGCGGTCGGAGACCGCCGCTACAGGGCGAAAACAAACTCTAAATGGTATAAGCGGAGAAAAACTCATGGACCTGAAACTGAAGGACAAGGTGGTGCTGGTCACGGGCGGCTCGCACGGATTGGGCAGGGCCATCTGCCTCGGTCTGGCCGCGGAGGGCGCGAAGGTGGGCGTGAATTATCACCGCAATCCCGAAAAAGCCGACGCGCTGGTCGCCGAAATCCGCCGGGCGCACGGCGTCGAAGCCGCGGGCGCGCGCGGCGACATCGCGAAGGAGGCGGATGTCATCCCGATGTTCGATGAACTGGAGCGGCGGCTCGGCCCGGTGGACGCGGTGGTGAACAACGCCGCCGTCTGCCCGGTCGGACCGATCACCGAGATGAGCGAGACGGATTGGAACCGGACGTTCCAGGTCAACATGACCGGCACGTTCCTGTGCAGCCGCGAACTGGCGCGGCGGCTGTTGAAGGCGAACCGCCCCGGGCGGATCGTCAACATCTCCTCGCAGGCGGCGTTTCGCGGCTCGCAGTCGGGCAAGGCGCCCTACGACGCGAGCAAGGGCGCGATCGTCGCGTTCACCGTGTCGCTGGCCCGCGAGCTGGCGCCGCGGAACATCGGCGTCAATTGCGTCGCTCCCGGTTTCATGTACACGGAGATGCTGGCGCCGTTCCTTGACGTGGACCGCGAGAAGTTCGAAAGCCGCGTGCCGCTGCACCGGATCGCGACGCTGGAAGAAGTGACGAACGTCGTCGTCTTCCTCGCCTCCGACCGCGCCAGCTACATGACCGGCGCGACGGTGGACGTGAGCGGCGGGCTGGCGATGCGGTGATTTTTATTGGCCCGCTAAAGACGCTAAAAGACGCGAAAGGAGAGGGAAAAGCTTCCGTGGGCAGGGACAGCCGTGCGGAGAAATTAAGAGTTTTCGGAATTCTTCACTCTTCACTCGCCGCGCCGAGCGGCTTTCCTCAGTGCATCAACTCTTCCAGCGCCTTGCGGTCTGTGCCGATCTTGGTGGCTTCGCCGAAGACCTTTTCCTTCTTCGCGAGGTATTGCTCGAAAGTTTGCCGGGAGATCGTCGCCGGCTGGTTCACCATCTGCGTCAGCGTCGTGATGTATTCAGTGATGACCAGTTTCAAATCCCGCGTCTTCGGATGGATGCGGAAATGCAACCACGCCAGCCGCGCCGATGCCGTCTTGATCGTCTCGTCCGAAATCTTCGCTATCTTGAACCGGCGAAACTGCGTCGGGTCCGGGTCCTTGTTCAACAGCACCGGCAGCAGCGCGCCCGTCGCGTTCCAGATTTCATCCAGCGAGGTCTCCAGCGTCAGCGTCGGCGCAAGCTGGTTGTTTGCCGCCCGCAGCATGAACTCCGCCGACAGGTGATTCGGCGCCAGCCGCAGCACCTCCCGTAACAGTTGGTTCACCTGGGGATTGCGCAACGCCGTGGCCGTCGCGTTCGGTCCGAGGTCGGTCCTCTGGGAGGCGGGCAGCAGCCGCGCTTGCGCATCGGCGAAGAGCGCCAGCGCCTTCGTCAAATTTTCCGGCCGATCTTGCCGCGCCAGTGCAGCCGCCTCATCCAGCGTGCCGATGGAGAATAGCTGCGTGCCCCAAAGCATCGTGGGCGTGTAGAGCAACACCAGATCGTTGAGGCTCTCCTTGTTTGCCGCGGGCACGGCCACGATTCGGCATTTCTCCAGAACCGCCCCGCGAATCTTCTCCGCCACCGCGCCCACCTCGCGAATCTTGCCGTCCACCGTCACGTCGCCGGTCATGGCGAAGGCGGGATCAATCTGCATTCCATCCAGCAGCGACAGCAGCAACACGGAGAACGCGCCGCCGGCGGAGCCACCTGCCTGCTTGGCGTATTTGTTGGCATAGCTGAACCGGATCTTGTGGCCCGCCTGCCAGACCGGATAGCGCACCTTCAGCAGCCGCTCCGCCTCCTCCATCGAAATCCGCGTGTCCTTCTCAACCTCACCGGTGAAATCGCAGATCGTTTCAAGGTCGCTGGAGACTCTCTCGGCGGTGGCAATGATGTCCTGCGCGCTGCCCACCCGCAGCCCGGTGTCAGTGTGGACAACGTAAAGCCCCTTGATGCTGCTCTGGTTCTTCGCAAACTTCTTGGCGTCTTTCTGAAGCTCGCGGTCGGCGGCAGTCATTTTCTTTTCATCGGAAGGAGTTCTTGCCATCGCTACCCCATTTTTGAATGACGTTCCGCTTCCACCGGGCACGCCACAACAGACCCGGAAGCCAAACTGATTTTCTGCACCATCCGGCTTGCATTGCCGCCGCACAGCGCATCGCTGAAAACTAAGGTAATGCAAACAGGAACCACCTCGCAGTATCTTGGAACTGGGATTCCCCGAGTAGCAATCTGGATGCGCTTGCGCTGGATCAGCTTCGTCAAGGCACCATTGCCAAACATTTCCCAGCATATCCGCCAAGCCAAACCCGTTACGACCACGAGCACCAAAACTATCCACAGGCGAAATAAACTCAAAGCCATCGGCTGTTCCATAAAAGTTCAGCCGTTTCTCGCAACCGTCGGTTTCGTCACCCCACCAAAACTTCGTTTGCTTGCCTGCCCGGCAAGCGTATTCCCACTCAGCCTCCGTCGGCAGCCGATAGACCATACCTTTCGGCAGCCTGCTCGACTTGGTTTCTGATTCCGTTAGCCAGGCACAGTAGGCCACCGCGTCATTCCAACTCATGCAACAGACGGGATGATCTTCCTTAATTACAAAGCGTGCCTTGGGCAGCCGCCAAGTATCCTTCGTGCCTTTATCCGCATCGGTGACGTAATGCGTTGCTTCTACGAACTTGCGCCATTGGCCCACGGTCAAATCCGTCCGGCCCAGCCAGAAGCCCCCATTGATGGCTGTTCTGCGCGGCTGATCGCCCTCTTGGTTTGTCCACTGTACACTGCAACCGTTGGCATTGGCCCACGCTCGTTCCTCCGCCGTGCTTCCGAGCATGAACTCTCCCGGAGGAATCCAGACCAGTTCCATGCCGGTGGAGGTGGTCATGGTGGTGCCAGTGGCTGCTGGCGACGGGGCAACGGGGGCAACGGCGGCGGCGTTTCGGTTGGGTTGCGATCGGGCTTTCCCTTTGCCTCTGATTTCCAAAACGTCCATTTTGACAAACGTCGTGAGTGTCCCGTCGCTTCCCACGGCCAGAAAATTTGCAGTCGGCAATTCCCAAGTGGACACCACTTTGGCATCCGTATAATCCGTCGTCCACCGGTTGATCAGTTTGCCGTCCAGGTAGGAGGCGACTCCTCCGTCGCGAACTCTAAGCACCGAGGTGTATTCGCGGTTGAACTCGAGATTTCCTCCGAATTGATATTTTTGGGGGTTGTACTCCATGCGCCGGGATCTGACGCCGGGAAAAGAACAACTGGAGGGGCCGCCCATCATCCAAAACGCACAACAGCCACTGTGGGTGATGAATTGTGCGACGGACGGAATGCCTTCCGAACAGACAAAGACAATGCGGAAATCATAGTCGGCGGGTGGTTCGTAGGGGATTTGTATTCTCGCCTGCCGGCTCCGGTCGGAGATCAGTTTGCCGCCTTCCATTTTCCACTCTCCCTTGACGGCGTCATTAGCCGGATCAATGAGCGGCAGCAGATTCACGGCGCGCGCCCAAGCCGCATCGGCAGGCGGCAACGTCTGTGCGGCATTCGAGGCGGGACAGGCCAACAAGAATGCGGCGGCGAAGGCGGAGAGGCAAACTCGGTTCATGATCTCCTCGGGATGAATCTTGCTGCGCAGCATATCGCATCGGCGGGCGGAGACAAGGACGAATGGCGGAGAAGCGGGGGAGCGGAGCGGCGGAGTGATGGAGCAATGGAGTGGTGGAGTGGTGGGAACGGCACCGGCCCGCGAAACACGCTAAAGGACGCTAAAGAAAAACTGTTTTGACAGGATTTACAGGATTTGCAGGATGGGAATGTCGAACCGGCCACCCTGTTCATCCTGTCTTCTTCCCTTCAAACCGTTCGTGCCAGAATGTGCGCTGGAAAAAAACAACATATTTCTCTTGACAGAATAGAGAAAATATCTATATTCTGCGCCCGACGATGAAAGAAGAAAAAATAGAAGTCAGAAGTCAGAGATCGGAAGATGGGAGGCCTTCGGAAAACAGGGAGGCAGCCACGATGAGAAAGATGGAGAAGAGGCAAGATCATGGACTTGTATCCGATGATTCCGTCCAAGTCGTGATGCCGGAACTGGTTCTGCCGACGCTACGGCCAATGTGCAAAACGAACCCAAATGATGATCGTGGTCAAGACCGGGAAACCTCGTTTTTCCAGTGGAAAATGAACATTTCGGGTTGAAGATGTCCCGGTGAGAAAACATGTTTTTACGAAACGAACCCAAATAGAGAATTACAAAATACGTGGTGGCATGGCTTTGTGAAAAAACCGATGTTGAAACGAAACAAAACGAAGCCAAATAAGCCAAAGTGAATCCGACTTTCCCCCAATATTCGGCCAAATCCGAGTCGATCCGGCCACATCCGACCGCTGAATACCCGTTGCGGAAGGCTTGCACTCTGCCACGAAGTAGTGTTTTCTGCGCGGGTGTCCAAACCGGGAACAATCAGAATAGAACCAACATGAACGACCAACCCAACTTCACCCGACGGGAATTTCTCAACACCACCGGCGCCACGGCGACGGCGCTTGCCGCCGCCTCGGCTTTCGCGCCGGCCATCCTCAGCGCCAAGCCGGCGGGCGAGACCATCGGCGTCGGCTGCATCGGCCTCGGTACGCGCGGCGGCGACCTCATCAACGGCGTGGTCAATTGCGACGGTGTGAAGGTGGTCGCCGTGTGCGACGTGTATGGGCCGCACCGGCAGAAGGGCGTCGAGCGCAGCAAGAATCCCGACGTGAAAACCTACGTGGACTACCACGAGCTGCTCGCCGACAAGAACGTGGACGCCGTCGTCATCGGCGCGCCGGACCACTGGCATTGCCAGATGGTGCTCGACGCAGTGAAGGCCGGCAAAGACATCTACTGCGAAAAAGGTTTCTCGCGCACGCTTCCGGAGGCGAAACTCATGCGCGCCGCGCTCAAGAAGAGCAAGGTCGTGTTCCAGCTCGGCCACCAGGCGCGGCAGAACCTCTGCGCGTTGCAGGCGAAGGAACTCATCGCCACCGGCGCGCTCGGCCCGATCACGCTCGTGCGCACCGGCCGCTTCGGCAACAACGACATGTCGCACCCGATCTGGCGCTGGTATGGCTATTACAACCAGTGGGAGCATCCCGATCCCGCGAAGGTCGTCAAGGACGTGGACTGGAAACTCTGGCTTGGCAAGTCGCCGAACATACCGTTCAACGAGCGGCATTTCTGGCATTGGCGCTGTTACTGGCGCTACGGCACCGGCCAGGCGGGCGACCTGCTCTCGCACGAGATGGACTACGTCCAATACATCCTCGGCCACGGCATTCCCGACACCTGCTCGTGCGTGGGCCTCAACGCGCTGCTCAAGGACGACCGCGAAGTGCCCGACACGTGGGCCACGACGTATCAATTCAACAAGCTGGGCCGCACCGTCACGTTCACCGGCAGCATGAACAGCAGCGTCGGCCAGCCGGTGGAGATTTGTGGCAAGGACGCCTTGCTCCGTTTCGACGGCATCGCGCACGATTCCACCAGTTTCACCCTCGTTCCCGAAGGTCACAACGAGCGCAAAGACCTGCCGAAGGGTTATGTGCGCGGCAAGACGCCGCGCCAGCCGAACCACATGCAGGATTTCATCAATTGCGTCCGCAACCGCGGCACGCCCAAGTGCGGCGTGGACGAGGCGTTCGTCGAGATTGCCACCTCCCTGATGTCCATCGAGTCCTACGTGAGGCGGCGGCAGGTGCGTTGGGATGCGGCCGAGGAAGAGATCGTGTAACGCCGCTCTTTGAAAACGAAACGCGTCAGTTAGGGAGCGTTCGCGCGGAACGGCTATCGCGGCACGCGAAAACATTCGCGCCGCCGTTGGCTGGGGAGTCGTTGGCTCTTCGCTTCACACAACTATCCCCGGTTTTTTCCGGGGGTAGTCAGAAATGGGAATTTGAAAACCGGGGATGTTACATCCCCGGTTTTCTGAAGGAAGACGCACCCCGGAGGCCGGTTCTTCACGACTCGAGGAAAGTCCCGTATCCTTCAGACTTGATATCCCGGCGTCTTTTGGCACTCTCGGCGCACTGCCACCACAAGGAACCTCCATCATGTTACCCGAAAAGCGGCTTCCGATCAGTCCGATCACCGTCGTGCGTATCCATTACGTCAAAGAGGGCTGCGAGGAGCAGTTTGAAACGGAAATGAAAAAATACGCGCGAGAGTTTGGCGCAGTTCCTGGAAATCTCGGGGTCAACATTTTTCGGCCGGGAAAACACCCTGACGGCGTGTACCGGATTGTTTACAAATTCGCATCACAAGAGGAACTCGCTCGGTGGCACGAGTCCCCAAGTTACAAACAGTGGATGGCAGCCGAACAGGCGCTTGTCATCGCGCCGCCGGCAACACGGACACTGACAGGACTCGAAACCTGGTTCACCCTCCCCGGACAGGAGGTGGTAAAAGCGCCAAAAAAATACCGCCAGGCAATCGTGACCTGGATTGGCGCATTGCCAGTGGTGATCGTGATTACACTGCTGACAAATCCATTTCTGAAGTCGCAACCCATGATGGTCCAGAAAATCGCCTTTGTGTCGCTCCTCGTCCCGCTGCTTACCTGGGTCGTCATGCCATTGCTCACGAGAGTGTTTGCCCGTTTTCTGTATGAAGGCGAAGACGTTTCCCCGAAGCCGGGACGTGAACCGGTCCGGTAATCCCGCATTCCCAATTCGTCTTTGTATTTCGGTATCTCAGACGATGGGCCACGCCTGAGTGTCATCAATCAGCGCTTTTTTTTGCCCGTCGAAAGCCTCTTTTGCCATCAGGAGGCGCGCCAGTTGTTTATCGCGAACCGGGCAGCGCGAAAATATTCGCGCCGCCGCCGGCGGCTTGGAGCGCCAGGGCAGCCAGCGCCGTGAGATGAACCTGCTGCCGCCAGCTTCCGTCGTTTTCCTGCCGCGACTTGAGTGCCGCGGCGAATGGCACCGCCGGCTTGGAGAAAATCTGGAAGCAGAGAATGGCGAGCGCCAGCGACAGCGCGGACTTGTGGTCCTGAAGTCCTTTGTCCAAGAACGCCAGGCCGCGCTCCACGGTCGGGCGCGCGGCGGTCGAGTCCTGCAACGCCATCGCCGCGAGCGCGGTGGTGGGCAGGAAACCCGGCAACGCCGCGTCGTAAACGAGGCGGTTGCCGTAGTTCCAGCCGCCGTCCTCGCAGACGCGATCCAGCAGCAGCCGCTCCGCCTCCGCGACGCGCGGATCCCGGCCATGACCCGTGAGCTTGAGCGCCAGCAGCGCGTAGCACGTCGGCTCGACCCAACTGAAAGTTTTGCTGGCCCAAGGCCAGCCTTGCAGCGAACCGTCGAGAGTGTTCTCCTTGTTCTGGACCGTCCGCTCGCCTTTCCAGACGAGCAACCAGTTGACCGCCTTGTCCCGCAAATCACTGCGCACTCCCAAACGCGTCAGGGCGATCACCAGCAGCGACGTGCACCAATGCGGCTGGTTGTCTCCGGCGAGCGTGAGCGCGCCGTCGCCGTTCATCCGCGACTCCAGCCAGCGGATCGCCGCCTCGCGCGCCGCCGCCGCTTCGCGCACACCGGCCAGCGCCATCAGGCTGAGACACGTCGGCTCCGGCGACGGCGATGTTCCAGGCCGATACGGCCAACCGCCGTTCGCATCGCTGGTTTTCAACAAGAAGTCGGCGGCATCTGGCATGGGAGTATCCTAGTTCAATTGGGCGTCATCGCAAGACTCGCGTGCGATTCCACATCGCCGTTGGCCGGTGGGCATCCGGCGAAGAGAACGCCTATTTCCACTTGCACTTGCGTTTCGCGAGGCGGTGTTTGCCGTGGCAATCGGTGCACGTTTCCTTTCCGCTTGCATCGGCGAAGAAATCCTTGTGGGCGTCGTTGGTGATCTTCTCCCTGGCATGGCAGGTCATGCAAAACGGGTTGATCTTTGCCCGCGGATAGATGATGTCCGGCGCGGTGCCGTTGCCGCCCGAAGCCCAGGACTCGTCGGCGATGTGCGCGTCACAGACGCCGTGGCATTTGGCGCAGCCGATGCCGGCCCTGGCGTGGATGGTCACCAGTTTTTCCTGCGCGAGGTTCAGGTGGCACACCTGGCAACGGCTGTTGTCGGCGCCGGGCTTGGCGGACGGCTTTGACTCCGCGTCATCGTCGAGAAGCAGCAGTGGCTTGGCTTTCGGTGAAGGTCTCCCGTCGGACGCGGGCTTCGGCGAGTCCGCCAGCAGAACGATGGCTGGAACCAGAACGAACAACGAGGGCCAGAATCTCATGCGTCGCGCGTTTCGCTCAGACGTATTCCCAGTTTCGCAGCCACTGATAGTGGCCCGGCAGGTTGGCCAGCATCTCGCCGTTGAGGCTGTGAAGCTCGGCCTTCTCCTTCACGTCCAGCTCGCGGCGCTCTTTCACGGCTTGGGCCACGTTATCCACCTCGGCGACGCTGTGCATTCCGGGAATGGGAATGACGGTGTTGGTGCGCAGGATGTAGCGGATGGCGAGGCGGGCGCGGTTGTAGTCCTCCTCCTTCTCGCCCGTGAAGAGCGACCCGGCCGCGAACGGCTTGATGCCAAAGGCGCCCACGTCGCATTTCTTGAGCGCCGGGAACAGGCTGTCCGTCGGCGCCTTCTTGCTCATGGTGGTGAAGGGGAAGCAGACGACGTCAATCTGCGGGAAATACTCGATCATGAACTTGATCCAACGGCGGTCGTGCGTGGAGAAACCGACGTGGCGGGCTTTGCCTTGTTTTTTTGCTTTTTCCAACGCATCCACGATTTCGGCGGCGGTGTCGAACGTGTGCCGGCCGCCCGGTTCCATGCAGGTGATGCGCCACAAATCGGTGTATTCCTGCCCCGAGTCCCGGAGCAATTCATCGAGCGACTCCAACAGCCTCTTGGAAGAGCGATAATTTTCGTTGCGCACCTCCTTGGCGCCATTCGAAAGGGCGAGATACATCTTGTCGCGCCGGCCTTTGAGCGCGCGGGCGTCGCGTTTCACTTCGTTGTCCCAGCAGGCGTCAATGTAGTTGATGCCCGCCTCGATACAGCGGCTGATCACCTCAGCGCGCTCCTTGTCGTTGCTGCGCGAGTGCCCGCCGAGACAGACCGCCGAGACCATCAAGCCGGTCTTGCCCTGGCGGCGGTATTCCATGTCCGGGTTGTAATTGAGGATCTTGGACGTGTCGGCCGGTTTAACCGCGTCGGCCCGGGCGCTCTGTCCGGCCAGACCGGCCACGCCCGCCGTGAGGCCGGCAGCCACCATCGTCGCGTCCTTTACAAACTCACGCCGCGTGATTGGTCCTTTTTTCATCGCTGACTTCCTTTCTGCCTAAACCCGTCCAAAAACTATCGGCTGCCCGACTTGAACAACGCCTTGATCTCATCCTCCGAAAGCGCACGGTCGTAAATTCGCAGGTCGTCGATCGCGCCCTTGAATCGCTGGCCGATGGTCACATCCAGTTTGTCGCCGGTCTCAACCGGCCAGAGGTCGAGCATGCCGATGTCGTGAATCTCCGCCGGCTCGCCGTCCTTGTAGAGCTTGGCATTGTCGTGAAGGTTCGGCGGCGAAGCTTCCAGCACCACCGCCGCGACGTGATGCCACTTGTCGTCGCTGATCGAGTCCTTCATGTAGAGGTAGCCGCCCTTCGGCGTCACGCCCATGCGGCCGCGGATGAAGCCGAGCGTCCACATTTTGCCGTGATCGTTCAGGCCCCACGAAACCACCTCGCCCGTCGTGGCCGGCGTTTTGATCCAAACCGCAAGGGTGCGCGGTTGCGTCCCGGTCACGCCTTTGTAGCCGGCGATCCGAATGCAGTTCTTGGCGCCGTCCAACTGGATGGCCTTTCCGATCTGGCCGGGGACCGACTGTTTGTCAAAAGTCAGGTCGCCTTCGAGGACGCCGTTATGTCCTCCCTTGGATGAGTCTGCCGCGCTTGTGCCGGAGGTCTCATCGAACTTCCACCGGCCGACCAGATGCGGATCGTTATCGGCGGCGATTGCGTGATGCAGACAGCCCGCCAGCAAAACACCTGATAGAACCAACAGTCGAATGCCACTCATAAAGCCTGGTTTCGCCACTTCAATCGCCTGCTACTTCTTCGCCGGTTTCTGGGTCTTCGGCGGCGGTTGCAGGCGTTGCAGGGCAGCACGGGCCGCTTCCGGATTCTGTGCTTTGATGGCCGCGGCGATTTTCCTGACGGCCAGTTCCGCTTCGGCTCGAACGCCCGGATTGGACAGCAGCGGGAACACGAGCGGCAGCGCATCCGGATGCGCAACGCCCGCCAGCGGGGCGAGAACCACCTTGACGTCGTCCGCGTTGCGCGCGACCCCCATCAACTGGCGGTAACGCTCGATCAACGCCGCGTCCGGCTTCGCGTTCATTTCGCCCGCCATGCGCGTCAGTCCGCGCAACGCCAGCGCGCGCAGCGTGGTGCTGTCCGACTTGCGGCAAACCGTCATCAACGGATCCCACACGGTGGCATTGGGCCACGCCGCCAGCGCGCGGATTGCCGCCTCGCGAATGGCCGGGTCGTTGTCCGCGCCGGCCTTTTTCAGCGTGTCCAGCGCCTTTGTGTCTCCCGCGTTTGGCAACAGGCTCAGCAGTGAGCAGCGCCCCTCGGTGTTGGAACACTTCGCCATTCTCGCCATAATGAGTTCGGTTCGCTGCGCCGGGTCCGTGATCTTCTGCATGGCGCGCGCCGCGGCACTCTCAGCGTCGGAGCGGGCGTCGGCGGCCCTCACACCCACCAGTCGTTCAAGCACGGCCGGGAGGTCGTCGGCTGCTGCGAGTTTTCCGATCGCCTGAAACGCCGCCTGCGCCGTCGCCGTGTCCGCACTGCTGGCTTCCTCCAGCAGCGCCGGCACCGCCACGTGGGCGCCACGCCGCGACAGCACGGTGAAGAGGCGCGCCTTCGCGTCGGCCGGAGATGTTTCCAATTCGGCGACGAGCGCTTTGTCGGTGGCCGCGCCGCCGTGCAAACCGACGAGGGCGGCCTCGATGTCCTGAAGCTCCTCAGGTGATTTGTCGCCCTTCATGGCCTTCACCAGCAGTGGAACGACCGAAGCGCTTTCCTGCCGGCCGACCGCGACGATGGCCGCGCGACGCACGGCGGCGTCGGTGGAGGAAACCTGCGCGCGGATGGCGGAGCGCGCAGCGTCATCGCTGTGGCCCGCGAGCGCCTCGATCATAAACACCTGCTCGCACGGCTGGAGTTTCGGAAGTTCCACGGCGAACTTTTTGGCGGCGCCGCGGGATTTCAATGAGCCGATGGCGGCAATCGCCACCGGTTTCAGCAGGGCGTCGGAGCCGTGGATCGCCGTGAGGATGCGTTCCTCGCCGCCGTCCTTGTCGAGCCGCAGCAGCGCGCCGAACGCGCCGCGGCGGACGTTGGCTGGCTGCGACGGCTGGAACAGTTCTTCGCAAATCGTCGTCGCGCCCTTGTTGTCGCCATCGGCGGCGAGTTTCTCCGCGATGCGCAGCGACGCGTCGGCCACGACGCGGGCGACAGCCGGCTTCGCTTCCTTGCGCAACGCGGCGATGGTCTTGCAGGCCGGTTCGCTGGCGATCTTGCCGAGCGCGAGAATGGCGGCGCTGGCGGCCAACGCGTCGGTGTCGCAGGCCATCTCCGAGAGCGGCTTCACGGCTTCCGCGTCGCGGCGGTTGCCGAGCGTGGTGACGATTTGCAGACGCGCCCTGCCGCGCGCGGAGGCGAGAGCGTCGCGAAGCATGCCGTTGGCTTTGGCCGACGGATGCACGCCGAGCGCGAGACAGGCGATGCCGACGGTCTCCTCGTTCTTCAGCAGTCCGGCGAGTGCCGGCAGCGAGGCGTCGGTGCCGATGACGGCGAGTTGCTGGCAGGCGAACCGGCGCGCCTCGAAGGTGGCGTCCGGCGCGAGCAGCTTGATCATCGCGCCTTCGAGTTCGGCGCGCAATTCGGGCTTTTCGGCGCAGTCGCGCAGGAGTTGCTCGAACTTCCGCAGCGGCTCAACGCTCTGGCCGGATTCATATTTCGCGGTGTCCGCGATGAGTTGGGACATGTCGGCGGCTTGCAGCGGCAGCGCAAGCGCGACGGCGAGGGCGGCGAGGATGGCGAGTGTTTGTTTCATGATGTTTTCCTTTCCAAAATGTTGAGCAGCTAGACCAACCACGGCATGCGCGGTTCGCGGTGGCGCATGCGGTTGGCTTCTTCGCAATCGAAACTCTCCTTCACGGGGTCCCATTGCAGTTTCCGGCCAAGGCGCAGGCCGATATTCATCGCCTGGCAGATCGTCTGCGAGCGATGCGCCGCCTCCGGGTGGCAGATGGTTGGGCGGCGGCTGCGGATGGAATCGAGCAGGTTACGGACGTGGTCGCCGGCGTTGGACCAACTGATGCCGGCCTTGCCGCGCAGGTTGAGAATGGACTTCGGCTCGGCAGTGACCTCGTTGGTCTCGTCGTCCACCTGGATCCAGCCTTCGTCGCCGATGTAGCGAATGTAGCGGTCTTTGAAATCCTTCCGCGAATACATGACGCACTTGATGCCGTCGGCGTAGCGGCAGTGGACCTCCGCCGTGACGGGCGTCTCGCTCATGTATTTCACCGGGTCGGGCCAGGTGCACTGTCCCTCAAACTCCACCGGGCCGGTGTGGTCGTGGCCGAGCGTCCATTGCATCTGGTCAACGTAATGGCAGCCCATGCCGATGATCGGGCCTTCGCCGGTGTCCCAGAAGTAATTCCAGCCGTTGACGCGCCCCGGCACGAACGGCCGCCACTGCACGGGGCCGAGCCATGTGTTGTAATCCCAGCCCGCCGGAACCGGCGCGGCTTTGTCATGCGGAACGGTCGGGCCGGTCCAAACTTGAATTTCCACCGTGTGCAGGCGGCCGATCCGGCCTTGACGCACCATTTCGTGTGCGAAGCGATACGACGCGGTCGAGCGCCGTTGCGTGCCACCTTGGTAGATCGTGCCGAAATGACGGCAGGTCTCGACGAGCTTGCGGCCTTCGCTGATGCACATGGAGATCGGCTTCTCGCAATACATGTCCTTGCCGGCGCGCGCCGCGTAGATCGATGCCGTCGTGTGCCAGCGGTCGCCGGTGGCAATGAACACGGCGTCAACGTCCTTCTGCGCCAGCAGTTCTCGGAAGTCCGGATACATCCGGCAATCGGCGTTGCCGTAATGCTTGTCGATCATCTCCTTGGCCGATTTCATCCGGTCCTCGCGGCAGTCGCTCACCGCGGTGAAGAGGATGTCGGGCTGCGCGAGGAAATTCGGCATGACGTAGCGCGCGCGGCCGCCGATGCCGATGTTGGCGAAGACGATGCGGTTGCTGGGCGCGACGGCGCCGTCGAGACCCAGCACGGAGGCGGGCAGAATCGTCGGCACGGCCAGCGCGGTCGAAACGCGCTTGAGAAACTGGCGGCGGCTCAGTTTCGTTTCTGCTTTGGAATCCAAATTCGGTGTGTGCGGTGTCATGTCGTGTTCTCCGTGAAGGTTCATCGCGCTCACGCTATCGGGTCCGGCGCGCACGACAAGCGCGCCCTTTTACAAAAATACGCATTTCTTTTACAGAATCTTCCGGCGGCCCGCCGCGCCTTGGCTCTTTCACTGACTTCGTTTGGCAACGTCCTTCCATTTTTGTCAGAGGCCTCACACACACCAGGGCGCCCGCGGCTCGCGCCACATCATCTGGTTGGCGTCTTCATCGTTGAACTTCTCCGTGGCCGGATTCCATTTCAACTTCCGGTTGAGTCGGGCGCTGATGGTCATCGCTTCGACGACGCTCTGCGCGCGATGGCCGACTTCGGGATGGCAATCCGGTTGACGGCGGCTGCGGATGGAGGCCAGGAAGTTGCCGATGTGGCCGCCCGCGTTGGACCAACTCGCGCCACCGGCTTTCTTGAGGTTCAAAATGGATTTCGGTTCGGCGGTGACGGCGTCGGTGTCGTCGTCCACCTGTATCCAGCCCTCGTCGCCGATGTAACGGATGTAACGGTCCTTGAACGCGCCGCGCTGGTAGATGACGCCCTGGATGCCGTTGGCGTAACGGCAGCGGAACGTGCCGGAGATGGCCGTCTCGCTCATGAACTTCACCGGGTCGGGCCAGACGATGTCGCTGGTTTCAAACTCCACCGGCCCGGTGTTGTCGGTGCCGAGCACCCACTGCATCTGGTCGGTGTAGTGCGTGCCCATGTCGGTGTGCATGCCCTCGCCGGTGTCCCAGAAACACATCCAGCCGTGGCCTTGGACGCGGCCGGGAACGTAGGGACGCCACGGCACCGGCCCCAGCCACATGTCGTAGTCCCAGCCCGCCGGCACCGGCTCCGGTTTCTGATGCGGCACCGTCGCGCCGCACCAGACCTGGCTCTCGACGGTGTGAACACGGCCGATTTTTCCCTGGAGCACCATGTCGCGCGCGAACCGATACGACGCCGTGGAGCGGCGTTGCGTGCCGGCTTGATAGATCGTGCCGAGTTGGCGGCAGGTCTCGACGAGCTGGCGGCCCTCGCCGATGGTGAGGCTGATCGGCTTCTCGCAATAGATGTCCTTGCCGGCGTGCGCGGCGAACATCGAGGCCATCGAGTGCCAGCGGTTGCCGGTGGCGATATAGACCGCATCCACGTCCTTCTGCGCGAGCAGTTCGCGGAAGTCCGGGTAGGCGCGGCAGTCTTTCGTGCCGTAATGCTCGTCAATCAACACCTTGGCCGATGCGAGCCGCTCGGCGCGGCAGTCGCTGACGGCGACCCACTGGATTTCGGCGAACGAGAGGAAGTTTGGCAGAATGTATCGGGCGCGGTTGCCGATGCCGATGCCGCCCAAAACGATGCGGTTGCTCGGCGCGACGGCCCCGTCGAGGCCGAGCACGCGGCCCGGCAGGATCAACGGCGCGGTGGCGAGGGCGGCGGCGCGTTGGAGAAACTGGCGTCGGGTGACGCAGGACGATTTCGTTGGCTTCATAAAAATCTCATCAATGCACGAGCAACTCCATCTTCGCGGCCATAATCTTCACGAAACCGCCGGTTGTAAAGAAATTCGTGACGAGCGAAGCCGCCGCCCGGGTGTTTCAGGTGCTTTGCAGCCGCCGAAGCGAGGTGGTGGAAAGGTTGCGACTGGAAAAGCGTCCGCGCCGGCGGCTCTGGCGTGGTTGATTCGACAAAGCGCGAGGCGGAGTTTAGCGTTACCCATCGCTGACGGACAGCGATCATGCGCGGCAACATTCAACGCCGCGTTGAAAGGGGAGAGATATATGAATAAAGCAGAGGTCAAACATTTCACGGAACCGGAAGAGGTCCGGGAATTTCCCAAGGGTCGGGTGGAACTCGCCAAAATCGGCGACATGACCGTGGGTCGCGTGACCTTGAAGCCCGGTTGGCGCTGGTCCACATGCGTGCGGCCGATTGCCAAGACCAAGAGTTGCGAGGCGGCGCACGCGCATTATCAGATCGCCGGCGTGTTGCGGGTCCGCATGGACGACGGCACGGAGTTCGATCTCAAGCCGGGCGACGTGGCGAACATACCGCCCGGCCACGATGCGTGGGTTGTTGGCGACGAACCGGTGATCGCGCTGGATTTCCAAGGCATGGCTGAATACGCCAAGCGGGCCGAGCAGAAACTCAAGGCCGCATGAGTTTTTCATCCAACCGGTGAGCCCATAAACAGCCGTTGCCCTTTGGCGGATGTTATTTTATGCCCAGCGTGATTGCCTTGTAAGCATTATAACAAATGCCGTGCCCCAGCTCGTTTTTTTCCCGTGCCGGCTGCAGCCGCTGGAGCAATCCTCCCACGGACAGTCCTTTGCCAACCTCAACACCGACTTTTGCAGCCAGTTTGTTGACGGCCAGGGAAATGGGGGCGTTGGGATGCGTCAGCACAAAGGGCTGACCCAGGTTGACGGAAGCGAGCACCACCGGTCCTCCATGTGGCAGACGCGCAGCGACCGTCGCTTCGAGAATGGTTTCGGCTTGCGCCGTAAGGATGGATTTTGAATCGGGCTGAATATCGTTGAGCACAATTTGGATTTTCTCGCGTGGGAAATTCGCCTCCAGCAACTGATCCAGGTAAAGCCGGGCGGCACGCAACCGCGGCAAATCCATGCCAACGACCATCAGAATGGTATCGCAGAAATCCAGCACGACATTGCTGACCTCGGCGCCCGTCACGCCAACGTCCACGACGCTGTATTTGAACCGGCTTCGCAACACGGCCAGGGCGGAAACAATGATGCCGCGCGTCAGTTCCTGCCCGCCATCAGACTCGGAAGATGAGGCGGACAGCAGTGTGACGCCGCTGTCATGGTTTTCCAGCAACGATTCGATCATCTCGCGATCCACGCCGCCGGCGGAGGCTGTGATGTCCGCCAAGATGCGCTGCGGGCGGATGTCGAGGAAAGTGGCGGCGTCGCTGGCGCGAACATTGAAATCAGCCAGCACGACATTGTTGCTGCCAGGGCTGACTCTCTCGGTCGCTTTGGCGATGGCGCAACTGAGGTTGACGGCCACCATCGTGCGGCCGCAACCGCCGCGCGCCCCGGTGACGACAATGATCCTGCGTTTCTCTTCGTTGGAAGCCGCCGCATCGTTTTGGCGCTGACTGGTTTTTCCGTCGAACGCGTTTCGGATCGCCTCCATCGTCCGGTCTTTTTGAAGCGGCGCCATCAGCAGTTCGCCTACACCGGCGGCCATCATGCGGCGGTAGAGGTTCTCATCCATCGCCTGCGCCATCACCAGCAGCGTAGCGGAGTTGAGATTCTGCAACGCGAGTTGTTCACAGACCTCGATGCCCGACGTTGGCTTCAGGCCGCTGTGAACGAGGATCACATCCGGGTGTTTGATCAGCGCCAGACTCATGCACTCATCGGCGTTGATGGCACGGCCCACCACCTGATAGGTCGAGTCGCCTGCCAGGAATGAAGAAATCCTGTCACAGACAGTGCCTTCGCTGTCTGCAATTAAGAGCTTGATCGCCTTGGTTGCCACGTTTCCTTTTTTTTCGTTATCCAGAACTATGAACAACTGCTCCCACCGGCAAAGTTCACTTCATGTCAGCACGATGGCCTGTCGGTCGAACCAACCAAGGCCGTATTTCAACGGATATCGGCACTTGGCCGCTTGCGTCACAAAGCCGTTCTCAATGGGTGTATCAACTGCTTTAGCGCAGGCGCTGTGCCAACGGTTGGAAAAGGATGGAGAGAACGCTGAGAAGCCCCCGGTTTTCAGGGGGTTCTGAGTGGAGAACGGGAATCGGGCTCAATGAACTGTTCGAAGCGTCGGGCATTTCATGCAATCTGATCGTGCATTGCCATTGCAAATGCGATGCGCCGAGGATGAACCGATCACACCATGCTCATCTCTTCGATCGGCAAGACATCAAGCCGGAATGAGTTTCAAGACCGCCACACAACCGGCGTTTGCGGCCACCACAGCATTGCTGCCTGCGCATGGAGGTCGGGCTAGACGGATGATTCCATCGTTTCGCTCAACTTCGCCACCTGCTCCCACTTCGCCGTCGCCTGGGCGAGGTCGTCGGTGACGCCGCTCAACTCGCGGTTCACGGTCATGGCGCGGCCGGATTGCTGGTAAGTTTCGGGCTTTTCCAACTCGGCGGTCAGCTCTTTCAGCCGCTGCTCCAGCCGCGCGATTTCCTTTTCCAACTTGTCCACGATCTCTTGCCGTGCCCGCCGCTCGCGGGAACGGGCCTGGCGTGTCTCCGCTTCGAACCGCTTTTGGTCGCGCAGCTTGGTGCGCTTGTCGTCGGTCGCGGCGGCCGCAGGCGCGGCCTCTTTCCCGCCGGCGGTGAGCGCGCCTTGCGCGGAGATGGCGGCGGTCTTGTCGAGGTAATACTGGTAGTCGCCGTGATAGGGCGTGAGCTGGCCGGCGTTCACGTGCAGGACGTGCCGCGCCAGCTTGCGGATGAAGTAAACGTCATGGCTGATAAAGATGAGCGTGCCCTCGAACGGCTCCAGCGCGGCGATGAGCGCGTCAATGCTCGGCATGTCGAGGTGCGTCGTCGGTTCGTCCATCAACAGCAGGTTCGGTGGATCGAGCAGCAGTTTCACCAGCGCCAGCCGGCTCTTCTCGCCGCCGCTGAGCACGGCCACCGGCTTGAACACGTCGTCGCCGCGAAACAGGAACGAGCCGAGCACCGTGCGCGCTGTCTCCACGGAAATCATCTGCGTCGTGTCGAGCGCCTCCTCCAGCACCGTGCGCTCCGGTTTGAGCATCTCCACGCGATACTGCGCGTAGTAGCCGGTCTTGACGTTCAAGCCCGGCTCGCGCACGCCGGACTGGACCGGCAGCACACCGGCCAGGATTTTCAGCAGCGTGGACTTGCCCGCGCCGTTGGGGCCGACGAGCACGATGCGCTGGCCGCGCTCGGCCTCGAAGTTCATGCCGCTGTAAACGACGTTCTCGCCGTAGGCGTGGTGGATGTTCTTCAATGCAATCGCGCGCAACCCGCTGCGGCGCGGCTGCGGGAAACGGAACTTGATCGTGCGCGCGTCGTTCACCGGCGCCTCGATCTTCTCCATGCGCTCGATCTGCTTGAGCTTGGCCTGCGCCTGCGAGGCCTTGCTGGCCTTGGCGCGGAACCGGTCGGCGAACTCCTGCAACCGCTGGATGTCGCGCTGCTGGTTCTTGTAAGCGGCCAGAAGCTGCTCCGCCTGCGCCTCGCGCTGGACCAGATACGCGTCGTAGTTGCCGCGGTAACGCAGCAGGCGGCTCTGGCGGATTTCCACGATGCTGCCGACAAGCTGGTTCAGGAACTCGCGGTCGTGCGAGATCATGAGGATCGCGCCGGGATAGGTCTTCAGGTATGCCTGAAACCACCGCAGCGCGTCGAGATCGAGGTGGTTCGTCGGCTCGTCGAGCATCAGCAGGTCGGGTTGCTGGACAAGCAGCCGCGCCAAGTGCGCGCGCATTACCCAGCCGCCGCTCATCGCGCTCGCCGGCCGGTGGAAGTCCTTCTCGCGGAACGCCAGCCCGTGCAGGATGGCCTTGGCTTTCGGTTCGAGATGGTAACCGCCCAGCGTCTCGAACCGCGACTGCACGATGTGAAAAGCGTCCGTCTCGGTGGCATCGCCGTCCTCGAACGCTTGCAGTTCGCGCCGCAGCGCCGTGATCTCCGGCGTGATGGCCGTTGCCAGTTCCAGCACCGTTTCGTCGCCGACCGGCACGTTTTCCTGCGGCAAATGACCAATTTCTGAGCCGCGCTCGATGGAGACCTTGCCTTCGTCGGGGGCGTCGTGCCCGAGGATGAGCGAGAACAGCGTGGACTTGCCCGCGCCGTTTGGCCCGACCAGTCCGATGCGGTCGCCGCGGTTAATCTGGAGCGTCGCGTCCTCGAACAGGACGCGCGCGCCGAAAGCCTTTGTTACACCCGATATTGTTAGCATGAAAAGCCGCCAAGGTTACGGGTCTCCGGGGAAGCAAGCAAGCCCGGAGTCCGCGGCGGGCGTGGTTAATTTCGGTCGTTTTTGGGTTCAGTGGAAGGTTTGAGGGCTTTCAGCGTCCCGACAGCGGCAGTGAAACCACTGGTTTGCCGGCGCGGAGTGGGGCGCGGAGGCCACTATCTCATTCAGAACGCGCAAGAACTGACTGCCGTCAGTTCATTCCGAGCCGATTTCGACGGTCAGCCCACCGTAGAACGGATGTCCACATCCGTTTATCATCGGTGCGAACGGTTGCATTCATCCAGTAACGGACTTGGACGCCCGTTCCACGCTGTTCACCGCGCGGGCGCCAATTCGAGCGTCCGCCATCCCACCCAGTCCAGCGGCAGCCCGGCCCAATCCATCGGCATCATTGTCGGATCGAAATGCGTGTGCGTGCTCGTGAGGATGCGCTGCGGGTCGCCCAGCGCGCGCAACGGCACGCGAACAGTGATTTCCCGCGAGCCGCGCTTCACCTGCACCGTGTCGTGCGACAGTTTCTGCTTCTGGTCATAGACGGCGTGAAGCACATGGCCGACCCGAATGTGCAGCTTGGGCATTTGCGCAAACGGCCGGTCCGTGCGATAGCCGAAGACGTAAAGCGACGTTTCGACTTCCCGCGCCAGCGGCCGCGACAACTCAACGGTGAACGTCAAACCGTCGCCGTCAAGCTCCAGCGATTTGGTCACCACGCCGACGAACGCCGCGCGTTCCTCGTCGGTCAACTCCTCGTCCGGCTCCTTTTGCGACGCCGCGCCCCGCGCGCGCAGCGGCCTGACCGCAGGCGATGATGGTTGCAATACGAACGGCGGGAAGTCGCCGAACAATTCATTCGCGCGGACAAACGACAATAGATAGCCGGAGCTGGATTGATATTGCGAGCGGTAGGCTTTCAGCGCGGCCTGTTTGCGCTCGATCTCCACCGCGCCGAGCGGGAACATTTTCCACGCAATCTCATCGCGGTAGAGCGCGGGTGGCTCCAGCGCCGCCGACGGATGAAACCCGCGCGGCTTCGGCCAGCCGCCGATGTGTATCCAGTAAGGAAACAGCTCCGGTTTCATTTCCGCCTCCAGGTTCCAGAGCGCCACGCGCGTGAACAGATACAGCGCCCGATGCTCCGGGTTGTGGTCGGCCGGATGCGAGACGAAGATTTTCGTCGGCTGGAATTCGCGCAACACCGTTGTCAGGTCGCGCAACACTTCCTCGCCCTTGTGTGGCGCGCCGGGCCGCAACGCGTTGGCGTAAGGCACCGCTGTCGCGCGCGTCAGCAGGCTCCGATACGGCGCGCCCTCGCCCCAGTGTTCGTTCCAGATTTCCAGCGCGCCGAAGTCGGGATAGCCGAGAAACGTCACTTGGCCCGCCGGGACGCCGAGCACGCCGGCGGCGGCCAGCGCCTCGTCGTGCCGCACCTCGCCCATCGCCCGCACCGACTTCGGGATCACCACCGGCCGCTTCCGGTAAACGAGAAACGACCATTCATTGGCGTCGCCGTAAGTAAGAAACACCACGCGCAGCGGCAAGCCCATCGCCACCGCCCGTTGAATGACGCCGCCGCACCCGATCACTTCGTCATCCGGGTGCGGCGCCAGCACCAGCACGCGATCCTGCGGCACGAGCGTCACGGGTGGCGCCGAATCGGCGCGCGTCTCGTCCGCGGACAACCAGCACGCCGCCGCCAGACCAACCGCCGGCAAAAAACGCCAACGTCGCGAGTTCATCGGAAAGGCAGGTGCGGCAGTGCCAGCGCCAGCGCTGTCAGGACCAGCATCAACCCCGCCGGCATGAACTTTCTCGTCCGGCCCAGTTGCACGGCGAAAACAACGAGCAGTGCCAGCAGCATTCCCGACGCCCACCGGTAGGGCAGCACGTGCAGCGCGCACAAGCTCAGGCCCACGGCAAACGCCACCGCCGCCGCGAGCGTCGCCTTGCTCCGGCCTTTCACCATTCCGGTGGCGCCGCCCGCAACGAGCAGCACGATGTATATCCAGAGAACTGTTTCAGCGATCATGGTTGTTTCATTGCCGGGTTCCAAGACGACTATTAGCCGGAATCGCCGCCGTTCGCCAGTGCGGAAAGTCGCGTCTTGTCCGCCGTTGGTTCAAGTCATTTGCCATTTGCCGTGGAGAGCCAATATTAAGACATCTATGAGGGAGCCGCAGGATGACGCTTTGAAACGGGAAGGCGACAAGAGGGAAGGAGTGTTTGGCGCGTTGCTGGAAGCGGCGCCGGACGGGATGGTGATCGCCGATGAGACCGGAACGATTGTGTTGGTGAACGGGCAGGCGGAACGGTTGTTCGGTTATCCGCGCGCGGAGCTGATCGGGCAAAAGGTGGAGGTGCTGGTGCCGCAGCAATTCCGGGCGCGTCACGAGGGGCTCCGGCACGGTTACGAGGAGGATCCACGGGTGCGGTCGATGGGCAGCGGGTTGGAACTGCGCGGCCGTCGCAAGGACGGCACGGAATTTCCGGTGGAAATCAGCCTCAGCCCGTTGAAGACCGCGCAGGGGATGCTGGTGTCGGCTGCGGTCCGGGACGTGACGGAGCAGCGGCGGATTCAACAGGCGTTGCGCGAGAGCGAGCAGCGGTTCCGCGTGCTGGTGCAGGGGGTGAAAGACTACGCCATTTTTATGCTCGATCCGGAGGGACGCGTGGCGAGTTGGACCGAAGCGGCGCAGGCGATGAAGGGCTATCGCGCGGAGGAAATCGTCGGCCAGCATTTCTCGTGCTTCTTTACCGCCGAAGACCGCGAGCGCGGCAAGCCGGCGGAGGCGTTGCGCGCGGCCGCGTCGACGGGACGGTGGGAGGACGAGAACTGGCGCGTGCGGAAGGACGGGTCGCGGTTTTATGCCAGCGCGCTGATCACGGCCCTGCACGACGAGCAGGGGCAGCTCACCGGTTTTGCGAAGGTGACGCGCGACATCACCGAACGGAAACGAATCGAGGAACTCAAACACAAGGAAGAGATGATGGCGGAGGCGCTCCGCCGCGAAGTGCTGCTGCGGCGGGAAATCCATCATCGGGTGAAGAACAGCCTGCAAATTGTCTCCAGCCTCCTGTTCTTGCGTGGCCAATCCATCGGTGACCCGCGCCTAGAGGCCATCCTGAACGAGAGCCGGAGCCGCGTGGCCTCCATCGCGCTGATTCACGAGAAGCTCTATCGCGCCGGCGACGCGACAGTGATTGACTTCTCCGATTACATCCGGGACCTGGTGCGGGATGTGTTTCAGGCGCTCCGCATCAATCGGGCTACAGTCGCGATGCGTGTCGAAACCAAGCCAGTCATGGTGGGGATTGACGTGGCGGTGCCGTGCGGATTGATCGTCGCCGAGCTGGTTTCCAACGCCCTGCGGCACGCCTTTCCGGACACGCGCGAGGGCGAGGTCGGCGTCGAACTGGGTCCCGACGGCGACGGGAGGCTGATGTTGCGGATCCGTGACAACGGCCGGGGGCTGCCGAAGGACTTTGACTGGCGGCACGCGAAATCGCTGGGTCTCCAACTGGTCGGCGACCTGACCCGGCAGTTGGGGGGAGAAATCAAGTTTGAGTCCGGTCCCGGCACGGTGGTGAGCATCACGTTCCCCAAGCCGGCCGATGCGGAGAAAGGCAAATCATGACCAAAGCCACCATTACCATTGTCGAAGACGAGATGATCATCGCCCGCGAACTGGCGGCACGATTAAACATGCTGGGTTACGACGTGGCGGATATTGCGTCATCGAAACAGGAAGCCCTTCAACAGGTATCGGCCCGGCAACCCGACCTCGTTTTCATGGACATCGTGCTGAAGGGAAGCGGCGACGGCATCGAAGCCGCGCAGGAAATCCGCCAGCGCTATGACATCCCCATCATCTATGTCACCGCTTACGCCGACGAGAAGACACTGGAACGGGCCAGGATTGCCGAGCCGTTCGGTTACATCATCAAGCCGTTTTCCGAGAGCACCCTGCGCGCGGTGGTGGAGATGGCCCTTTACAAACACCAGATGGAACGCCAACTGCGCGTCTTGAACGAACAACTCGAACAACGCGTCCTGGAGCGCACGCGCGAACTTCGCGAGAACAACGCGGCCATGCATGAAGAGTTGAGAATCGCTCAGGAACTGCAAACCGCGATGCTGCCGCACCGCTTCCCCGTCATCCCGCGCGGAGCGCCGCCGGAGCAAAGCGCACTGCGGTTCTTCAGCCACTACATCCCGGCGGGTTCCGTCGGGGGGGATTACTTCGACGTGATCCCGCTGTCGGACACGGCGGTGGGCGTGTTCATCTGCGACGTGGTCGGACACGACGTGTCCGCCGCGCTGGTCACGGCCATGCTCCGCTCGTTGGTGGAGGAACTCAGCGTCAAGACCGCGGACCCCGGACGGATGCTCGGCGAACTCAATCGTACCCTGTCCGGATTCTTCAGGGAACTCCGGCGCACCATGTTCGTCTCCGCGTTCTACCTGATCGTCGATGTCCGGCGCGGGCAGATGCTCTTCAGCAACGCGGGACATCCCAATGGCGTGCGTCTGCGGCGGCTGGAAAACGCCGTCGAACTGCTGCGGGCCGACGACGGCAACGGGCCGGCCCTGGGTTTGTTCCAAGACGCCGTCTATCCCACGGGCCAGACCACGCTGGCCGTCGGCGACATGATCCTGCTGCTGACGGACGGCGTTCTGGAGGTGGAAAACCCCAGCCAGGAATTCTACGACAAAGAGCGCTTGCTTGCCGCCGTGAGCCGGCACGCCCAGCGGCCTGGCCCCGAATTGCTCCGCGAACTGCTTTTGGACGTTCAGCGGTTCGCCCACAGCGACACCATCGACGACGACGTGTGTCTGGTCGGAATGGACGTGATGCGATTAGGTTGATCTCCAGCGATGATTTGGCCTCGCGAGGGTGGCGCGGCGGGAGATAACTGCAAAAATAGCTTGATTATCGGCAGCGAATGGGACTTAATTACCGACCCTTGAAACATTTGGAAGCAGTAAACCGACGGAGAAAAACGATTTGAAGAGCCAATATCTGGATATAGCGCTCCAACAAGTGCCGAACCGGCACATTCTGATCAACATGGTTTCGCAACGCGTGCGACAGTTGATTGCGGGATTCCGGCCGCTGACGACGACCGAAAGCAGCTTCACGCACATGGACATCGCGTTGAAGGAGATTTCCGAAGGCAAGGTCGGCTTCACGCTGCCTGACCAGAAGGAGTTGGCCGAAGAGCGCGCCCGCAAACGCCGGAAGCGGACGATGTAGTTGCAGCGGCGAGGGTTGCGTTCTGCGCGTACTGCCGGCGGCAGGACGGAACAACGATTCTGGTTTTGTTTCAACACGGGAGGCCGGCGAACGGTCTAACGAGCGCAATGCGGAAATTACCGGTTTTTTTCGGCGTATTTGTTCTTTGCCAAGCTCTGGGTTGCGCGGTGGAGCTGCCGGCGCCAAGTTCGGTGCGGCGCGACGCGACGGTGCTGGCCATCGAAAAGGCGTATCGCACGGTGGTCAACATCTCCACCGAACGGATCGTTCGTCGCGGTTACCGCGACCCGTTCGAGGATTTGCTTTACGAGTTTTACGGCTACCGCCGGCCGCAACGCACTTACACCAGCTACAGCCTCGGTTCTGGCGTCATTGTTGAGCGCAGCGGCTACATCGTGACCAACCAGCACGTCGTGGAGCGCGCGTCAAAAATCTCGGTGACGCTGGCGGACGGCTCGAAGCACGAGGCCCGCTACGTCAACGGCACCGCCAAGCACGATCTGGCGGTGTTGAAGATCGAGCCGAAGCAACCGCTGCCCGCCATCGAACTGGCGGCGGACGGCGACCTGATGCTTGGCGAGACGGTGATTGCGCTCGGCGATCCGTATGGTTTGGAGAACACCATTTCGCGCGGCGTGCTCAGCGCGAAGAACCGGAAAGCAACCTGGGAAGGTGAAGTGGTGTTTGAAGACATGTTGCAGACCGACGCGGCGATCAATCCGGGCAATTCCGGCGGCGCGCTGATCAACCTGGATGGCCAGCTAATTGGCATCAACACGGCGATGATGGCCGAGGCGCAAGGCATCGGATTCGCGATTCCGGTCCAGCGCGTGCGGCAGATACTGAGCGAGTTGCTCAGCCCGGAGAAAAGCAACGGCGTCTGGTTCGGCGCGCAAGTGGCGGCGCAAGACGGCCGGTTGACCGTGGCGGCTGTGCAAAAAGGCAGTCCGGCCGAACACGCGGGTCTGCAAGCCGGCGACGCCATTGAGCAGGTGAACGGCGAGCCGGTGCGCGACGTGGTGGATTTTGAAAGCCGTTTGTTGCGCAAGTCCGCCGGCGAAGAGGTGAGCCTGACGTTCCAGCGCGGCGGCAAGAGCCGGCGCGCGACGGTGACGCTGGCGGCCGTGCCGAAAGTTTCGGGTTTCGACCTAGCGTGGCGCAAGCTGGGGCTGCGGTTGCAGCCGGTGACGGCCGACCTCGCGCAAGCGCTCGGCGTGGCGGCGAGCCAGGGCATGATTGTGACGGAAGTGGAGCGCAGCGGCCCGGCCTGGGAGGCGGGCGTGCGTCGCGGCCTGGTGGTGTCGCGTATTGGCGGCCTCGACCTGCGTGGCGAGAGCGACGTGGCGGCCGCGCTGGGCGAAGTGGCGACAGGCGACGCGGTGACGATGACGGTTTTCACCAGCGTGCGGCGCGGCGCGTTTTTGTTGCAGAATGTGGACAGTGTGCGAGTGAAGGCAAGATGAGACTTGGTGATTCGTAATTCGCAATTTGTCGGTGGTCACGAGCGATTCGCGCCGTTGGCCCATGACCGGTTGCCCATCACGAATCACCCATAACGAATAACGAATCACGGATAATAAACCATGATTGCTGTTGAAAACCTGACGAAAAAATACGCGGGCGTGACGGCGGTGGACAACGTGTCGTTCACCGTCAAACGCGGCGAGATTGTGGGCTTTCTCGGGCCGAATGGCGCGGGCAAGAGCACCACGATGCGCATCCTGTCGGCGTTCATGCCCGCCACCAGCGGCAAGGTGACGGTGGCCGGTTACGACGTCTTCACGCAGTCGGAGGACGTGCGCCGGCGAATCGGCTACATGCCGGAGAGCAACCCGCTCTACCTCGATATGCGCGTGTCGGAGTATCTGAACTATCGCGCCGCGCTCAAAGGCGTGGCCGGCGCCAAGCGCAAGGCGCGCACTGACGAGGTGCTGGAGCGTTGCGGCCTGAAGGACGTGCGACGCCGCATCGTTGGCCAACTCTCGAAGGGTTACCGCCAGCGCGTCGGGCTGGCGGACGCGCTCGTCCACGACCCGGACTTGTTGATCCTCGACGAGCCGACCATCGGCCTCGACCCGAACCAAATCCGCCAGGTCCGCCAGCTCATCAGGGACCTCGGCAAACGGCACACGATCCTGCTTTCGACGCATATCCTGCCGGAAGTGGAGATGACTTGTAACCGCGTTCTCATCATCAACAAGGGCAGGATCGTCGCCAGCGACACGCCGGAGAACCTGACTAAAACGCTTGAAGGCGGCGGCACGGTTCGCGCGGAAATCCGCGGCGACCGCGCGGCTGTCGAGCGCGAGTTGCGGTCGCTGCCGGGCGTGAAGAACGTGACCTTCGAGCCGGGCGGTGACGATTTCATCCGCGCGACCGTCTTTGCGCCGCCCCGCAACGACGTGCGGGTCCACATCTACGAGAAGGCGGCGGCCAACAAGTGGACGCTACGCGAACTGTCGCGCGTGCGGCAGACGCTGGAGGACGTGTTCGTGTCCATCACGCGCGTCGAACCATCGGCGCCGAAGCAAGAGGAGGAGAAGTAACATGAGCAAGCTTTGCACCCTGTGGCGGCGTGAGATTGCCGCCTATTTCCTGTCGCCGATCGCCTACCTGGTGATGGTGTCGTTCCTGGTGCTGACCGGCTTCGGTTTCTGGATGCTGGTGCTGGCGTTCGACGGCCACACCAACCCCGTGAGCGTCATGCAGGTATTCTTCGGCTCGTTTTTTTACTGGATCGGCATGTTGATGGCCGTGCCGGTGATCACGATGAGGCTTCTGGCCGAAGAGAAACGGCTCGGCACGATCGAGACGCTGATGACCGCGCCGGTGAGCGACGCGGCGGTGGTCTGGTCGAAATTCCTCGGCGCGGTGACGTTCTTCGCGCTGCTGTGGCTGCCGACGACGGCGTATTCGTGGATTCTCAACCAATTCGCCAGTGCGCCGACGCCGATTGACTGGGGGCCGGTGGTGCTGGCCTACGTCGGCACGCTGCTGGTCGGCATGTTCTATGTCAGCCTCGGTTTGTTGGCCTCGTCGCTGACGCAAAACCAGATTATTGCCGCCATCGTCGGTTTCGTGCTGGTGGCGATCATGTTCTTCCTGGGCTTCATGATGAACATTGGCCCGGCGTGGCTGCAGACGTTCTTCGGCTACATCGGCTCGATTGAACACATTCGCGATCTCGCCCGCGGCCAACTGGACCTGCGGCGCGTGATGCTCTATGTCAGCGTGACGGTATTCGTATTGTTCTGCACCCAAAAGATTGTTGAATCCCGGAAGTGGAGATAGACGTTTCAGATTCTGGAAGGACCGAAGCCATGTCCAATCCCCCGACCCAACCCACCAAGAAAACAATTCACGGCCTTGGCCAGAAGACCGCCATCGGCACCAACGTGGTGCTGACGACGTTGCTGGCCGGCGCGATCATGATCATGTTGAACTGTTTGGCCTACCGCCACGCGGAGTGGTTCTGGCCGCCGAACTGGTTCACGCATAAGACCGATTACCGCTTCGACTGGACGCGGTCGGCCTATTACAAACTCTCCAACAAAACCAAGGAGATTTGCCACCACCTTGCGAAACCGGTGCAGGTCATCATGTTCTATAAACCGATGTCGGAAGGCGACGCCCGGCTGCACGACGACTTGCAGAACCTGATGAAGGAATACGAGAACCTGAGCAAGAACATCAAGTTCGAGGTGGTGGACGTTGACCGCGACCCGATGGCGGCGCAGCTCGTCCAGAAACACCAGGTCACCACCGCTAACACCGTCGCAGTGCTCTGCGGCGACAAGAAGAAATACCTCAGCGACAGCGACATCATGGAGTTTAGCGCCGGCGGCGGCAACCCCTGGCAGCCGGAGGCGCCGAAGCCGACCGCGTTCAAGGGCGAGCAAGCGATTACCTCCGCCATCCTCTCCGTTACCGAAGAGAAGCCGCGGAAGGTTTGCTTCCTGACCGGCCACGGCGAGAAAGACCCGGAAAGCTTCGACGAGGCCAAAGGCTACTCGACCATCAGCAACAAGCTGAAGCAGGACAACATGCTGGTGGAGAAGCTCAAGCTCGCCGAGAAGCACAAGATTCCGGAGGACTGCGACGTGCTTGTCATCGCCGGCCCGGAGGTGCGGTTGACGGCGGAGGAGGTTGACCTCGTCGGCAAGTTCCTCGAGAACCGCGGCCGGTTGATCGTGATGATTGACCCGATAACCGACACGGCACTGGAACCGATGCTGGAGAAGTGGAACGTCCGGCTCGACAACGATCTGCTCATGATGCGCGTTTCGATTCTCGGCCTGCGCGAAGGCATCACGTTCGACTTGCCTGTGGGCGAATACGGTCATCACGCGATCGTGAACAAGATCAGGGACTTGAACTGTTTCTTCCCGCGGTGTCGCTCGGTCGATGCGATTGACGCCGGCGGCGTCGAAGCCAGCCCGGACAAACCGAAGGTAACGGGGCTCGTGAAGTCGCCCGAAAAGGATTGCTGGGGTGAGACGGACTTCAAGGCGCTGGAGCGGCGCGAGGCGAAATACAACGAAGGCGTTGACAAGAAGGCGCCGTTGACGATGGCCGTCGCCGTCGAGCGCGGCGGCAACGTCTCCGGTGTGGATGTTGGCGTGAGCCGGATGGTCGTGATCGGCACCTCCAGCCTGCTGATCAACAAGTATGTGATGGAAGCCGCCAACAGCGATTTCTTCCTGAACACGGTCAACTGGCTGCTTCAGCGCGAGGACAAGATCGCGATCAGCCCGAAGACACCGCAGGAGTTCAAATTCACACTCGGCCCGCGGTTTGGCTGGTTCTCCTTCACGGTGCTCGGAGGCATCCCCGGCATCGTGACGATCATCGGCATCGGTGTCTGGATGAGCCGGCGGAAGTAATCACGAGTCACAAGTCACAAGTCACGAACCACGGGTCACGTTTTACGTTTCACGAACCATGAAGCCCAAGACAACTCTCATCCTGCTGGTCATCGCCTCGGCGATGGGTCTGTTCCTCTGGTTGAAGGAGCCGCAGTTGCCGTCCACGGCCGACCGCGAATCGCGTGCCAAGCGCGTATTCGACCTCAAGGGCGACGATATCACCAAGATCCAGGTGGCGCTCAACACCTCCAATCTCGTCGGGCGCGTCGTCATTGAAAAGGACAAGGACAAGTGGCAGTTGCGCGAGCCGCTCAACTGCCGCGCCAGCGGCAGCGAGGTGAACAGTATTTGCAGCGCGCTGGAGTTTCTCAACCGCGATGGCGTCATCACGCCGGCGGAGCTCAAAGCCAAGGGCGGCAAGCTCAGCGACTACGGCCTCGACAAACCGCCGGTGGAGCTGATGTTCTGGAAAAAGGACAAGCCGACGGTCATCAAACTCGGCAAGTCTTCGGCGGTGGGCAACACGGTGTATATCCAGCTCGCCGGCAGAGATGACGTCCTGATGGTGGACAAGAGCCTGCTCGGCAAGCTCGACCGCAAGGTGGACGAGTTGCGCGACAAGACCGTCGCCGAGTTCGGCACGTTGCAGGCGAACCGGCTCGAAATCATTCAAGGCAAGAAATCCATCGAAGTCGTCAAGGCGCCCAAACCCGGCGCCGCCTCCACCGCCGACCAGGTCTGGCGCGTGGCGCAGCCGCTCGTCGCCCGCGCCGACCAGAGCAAGGTGGACGGTTTGCTGGAGAAACTGCACGGCTTGCAGGCGGAATCGTTTGCGACCGACAAGCCGGCCGACCTGACCGCCTACGGCCTCGACCAGCCGCAACTGGAACTGACGGTCTATACGACCGAGCACGAGGGCGCGATCACCGTGCAGTTCGGCGGCGCGGTGAAGGACGACGCGACGAAGGTTTACTGCAAGCGCAAGGGCTCCGACACGATCCTCACCGTCCGCAGCGATGCGCTGAAGGACTTCAACCTCCAGGTCAACGACCTGCGCGACAAGAAACTCGCCGATTTCAACGGCGACGACGCGCGGCAGATCACCATCAATTTCGCCAGCCAGCCGATCCGGCTCGCGAAAGAGAAGGAGGATTGGAAGCTGACGGAGCCTGAAGCCGCGCGGGCCGAGAACAACGAGGTTGGCAACCTGCTCGGCCAGTTGACCGGTCTCGAAGTGAAAGAGTTCGTTGCCGATGTTGTTGCGGACCCCGCCAAGTATGGCCTCGACCGGCCTTACTACACCATCACCGTCAAGAAGGAAACGGCGCCGCCTCTGCCGGCTCCGGTGGCAACGACGACCGCGCACACCAATGCTCCCGCCGCTGCCGTCGCGACCAATGTCGCCGCCGCCACGACGGTGGCCGCCGCCGCGGCGAAGCCGGAGCTGGTCACGGTGGTCGAGCTGCAATTTGGCAAGGAGGACAAGGACAAGAAAACGATTTACGTCAAACGCGCCGACGAGCCTTACATCTACGCGGTGGAGAGCGCGGCGTTCGAGAAACTCCCGAAGAGCGCGCTGGCGTTGCGGAACCGCACGTTGATCGCGACCGAAAAATCCAAAGTCACCAAACTGGCCTGCCAGCATGGCGCGGCCACGATTGCCGTCGAGAAGAAGGACGACAAGTGGAAGCTCGCGCCCAGCGTGCAAGGCGTGCTCGACACCAATGCCGTGGACGACGTGCTCTGGACCGTGACCGGCCTCAACGCCGAAAAGTTTGTCAGCGCCAGCGCCGCCGATAAAACCAAGTTCGGCCTCGACAAGCCGGCGTGGGTCCTGAACTTCGACGTCAACGAAAGCGGCACCAACAAGACCTTCGGCCTGTCGCTCGGCAATGAAACCGCCGACAAGGGCCGCTACGGAGCGCTCACCGGCGAGCCGGCGATCTTCGAACTCAGCGCCTCCACCGCCAGCAGTCTCACCAAAGACCTGCTCAAACGGCCCGAAACCAATCTGCCGCCGGCGAAAATCACCGTGCCCGCAACCAACTCGCCGCCGGCGAAGGTGACGAAGTAGAACGCCCGGCCGGGGGCGGCGGGACGCCGCAAACGGCCGCGCAACAAATCGTGCCTGGCGGGCGTTATATTTTCCCACGGGCGGCGCCTATGTTTTGGCGTCGTGCGTCTGGCACGGCGTCGGAACTAAAGTGCTTGCTGGCCGCGCCCGGTTCGGCGCAAATTGACGGCTCGCGTCTCACATGAAACGCCTTTGGAAGATGCTGCGGAGGTTGTTCTATTTGTCGCGACTGGCGCTCTGGCTGGTCTTGCTGCTGCTCGCCGGTGGCTACGCCTGGCTTTCTTTCTACGGGGTGCCGGAGTTTGTCAAGGAACGCGCGGTCCAGGAACTGGCCGCGCGCGGCATCGCGTTTGGGTTCCGCAGCATCCACTTGGAAATACCGGCGGGCATCGTGGCCCGCGATGTCACGTTGGGCGACACGCGGACGCCGGACCAGCCGCTCGTGCGCGCGCAGCGGGTCGGAATCCAATTCGACCTGCGCCGGTTGTGGTGGCGGCAGATGCCGGTGCGCGCGCTGGAACTGATGAACGGCGAGTTGTCCGTGCCGCTGTTCTTCGACGACCCGCACTCTGAGCGCATCGAGGCGCACCAGCTCAACGGCCGCGTTCGCCTGGAGGAGAACAACGTCCTCAAGGTGGAGCAGGTCACCGCCGAGATTTTGCGGCTGCGGCTGGCGCTGTCAGGTCAACTCTCTCTGCCGGTGGCTCCCAAGCCCAAGCTGCCACCGACCGCCGAGGAGCGCGAACGCCGCACAAAACTCCTGCGCCAGATCACCGGGGAACTGCGCTCGCTGCAATTCCAGCGGGCGCCGGTGCTGACGCTGGAGTTCAAGGCGAGCGCCGACGACGTGATCGCCGCCGAGGCCACTCTGACCATTCAGGCCGGCCCGGTGTCGCATCCGAAGGTTGCGATTGACGCTCTCCACGCGCGACTCGGTTACAGCGGCCAGAAGCTGCGGCTGGAGCAGTTCGTGGCAACGCTCGGCGGCGGCACGCTGGCATTGAGCGATGGCCATTATGATTTCCAACGCAACGAAGCGCACATCGTGCTGCACAGCACGGCGGATTGGAAGGCGCTGTCGAAGTTCGCGCCAGCCAAGCTGCAACAACAACTGGCCGAGTGGCACTGCGATCCGCTGCCGCGGGTGGACTTGGTTGCCAGCTACGCGGCGGATCGGTTGAGCTTGGAGAAGTTGACCGTGCAAGTGGCCGGTGGCGCGATGACGGTTGAGAACGGTTTCTTCGATTTCAAAGCCATGACGGCCGGCGCGCAGGTGCGCAGCGACGTGGACTCAAGGCAACTGGCGCCGTTCCTGCCGCCGGGGTGGCAGCGGATGCTGCGGGACTGGACTTGGTCGTCCAATCCCAGGCTGGAGTTCGAGATTTCGTGGACCAACACCGACCCGCAACATCCGACCATCGAGCGCGGACGCGTGGCGGTGTCGGACGCGACGTTTCGTGGCATCCCGCTCCTGCGCGCGGTCTGTCGCGGCGTGCTGCGCAACGACGTTGTCACGCTCACCGACGGTCTGCTGGACCTGAAGCCGACGGCGGAGCGGCCCGGCGAGATCACCACGCTCCAGGCCAATTACGCCTGCCACCTGACGAAGCAGGATTTCGTTTTTAGCGACGTGAATTCCACGGCCGAGTCGTTGAGGCTGGCGCCGTTGTTGTCCACCAACTTCGTAAAATCGCTTCGTGAGTTCCGGCTCGCGCGGCCGGCGGTGCTGAGCGCGGGACGCTGGACCGGCAACTGGCTGCATCTGGAGAACAGCGAGTGCGAAGGCCATCTCGAAACCGGCCCGTTGGAGTGGCACAAACTGACCGCCACCGCGACGCGAAGCGATTTCCGATACGGCCACAACGTGCTGCTCTTCCAGAATGCGACGGTGCGGCGGCCGGAGGGCGAACTGCACGGCCGGTACCAATATAATTTCAAAACGGCGGATTTCAGCGGCAGCGCGAACGGCCCGCTCGATCTGGTGTCGCTGAAACCGGCGCTCGGCGAATCCGTGCGGCACGCCCTGGACCTTTATCGCCCGGAAAGTCCGGTCGTTCTCGATCTAAAGAGTTACAGCGGCAACATGCGCGACCCCGATCGCACGGCGGCGGAGGGGGCGGTGAGCATTGGATCGTTCGCAGCAGGCGTCGGTCACGCGGCGAACATTCACGCGCGCTTCACGCTCGATCCGGCGGCGATCCACTCCGGCAAGTGTTCGTTTGAAGTTCCGAGCGGCCGGGTCGAGGGCAGGTTCGATTTCGACCGGCCCCGCCAGCGGCTGGAGGTGTCGTGCGACATGTGCAAGGTGTTGCCGGTTGAGGTCGCACAATTGCTTGGCAGCAACGCTGTGGCCATCGTGTCGCCGTATCATTTTGCCTCGCCGCCCAAAATAGCGCACGTGAGGGGGGCGATTGATCTGAAGGAGCCGCAGCAAGCGGTTTGCAGCGCGACCATCGCCGCGCCAGAGGTGGACTGGTGGCGGCTGCACATCGGCGGTTTCTCGATGGACCTCAGCTTGAGCAATCGTGTGTTGAGCGTGACCAACTTTGTCGCGAATTTTTACAACGGCCGGTTGCAAAACGGCCAGGCCAGTTTCGACCTGGGCCAGAATCCGATGCGGTACCAAACCTCCATCCGGCTGGAGAACGTGCGGGACGGCGGCGCGCTGCTGAAGGCGATGTTCGGCTACACGGAAGTGAGCGGCGCGATCCAGGGCGACGTGCACGCGTCGGGCATTTGGGGTGTGGACGACTCGATCCATGCCGGCGGCGACATGCACATCGTGGGCAGCCGTCTCTGGACGATTCCGATTTTCGGCGCGCTTTCGACGCGGCTCGGCGTGTTGTTCCCGAGTTTCACCAATCCGCCCGCCACGGACATTGACACAACGTTCCTCGTTGACAAGGGTTACGTTTATCTTCCCAATCCGCCCGACCACGATGTCATGGTCAAAGCCGCGCCGCACAGCATGACCGCCCGCGGAAGTTGGAAAATTCACGGCGACCTGAATTTTGTCGTCCGCGCACACATCATGAGCGAAGGAGGAATACTGCTGTTTCCGGTGCCTCCTTTAGTGCTGGATCCGATTACCAAGGCGTTCGAGATGGAACTGACAGGTCCGCTCTCCAATCCCCAGTGGAGGCTGCGTTGGCTGAAGCCTCCCGGCATGAAGTAGGATTTCCACGCGAACCGAACGATTTCAGAGCCATGCGGCTTCCTCTTTGACAAACCCCGGCGCGTCCGCTACTTTCTGCGTCACTTCAGCGGCGGGTATACTCGTGCCGCGGTGTTGCCGGATGGTGTAATGGTAGCACGGCAGACTCTGGATCTGCCTGTCTAGGTTCGAATCCTAGTCCGGCAGCCATTTTTTGGCTGTAAAAGCCGCGAATCGAAAATTCGCGTGACAGGAAAGAGGTCGTGGTCTAAAGCCAGCCCTTTGAGACACCCTTCACGACGGACGCGGACGAGAGGTGTGGGAAAGTTGATATTGAGCACTCCTTGCGGAAAAACCAGCCAAAGAAAAGGCAAACCATGAGAGATCCATCCCCAAAAACAATGACTTCCGTGAGCCGTCGCCGGTTCATTGGCGGTGGCTTGGCCGTTGCGGCGTCGGCGTTGCCGGGGTTCGCGGGTGAACGATCTGCGGAGCCGGCGAAGACGGCGAAGTTCAAACGGAAGATCAAACTCGGCGTGATTGGCAACGGCGGGCGCGGAAGCTGGATTGCGAAACTCTTCCAGAAGCACGGCGGCTACGAGATGTGGGCGGTGGCGGATTATTTTCAGGAGGTCGCCGACACATGTGGCGACACGCTCGGCGTGGAGAAGGCCCGAAGGTTCTCCGGATTGTCGGGATACCGGAAACTCATCGAGAGCGGCGTCGAAGCGGTGGCGGTGGAGACACCGCCCTTTTTTATCCCGGAGCACGCGAGCGCGGCGGTGGATGCCGGGCTGCACGTCTATATGGCAAAGCCCGTGGCGGCGGACGTGCCGGGCGCATTGCGGATCGAAGCGGCCGGCAAGCTGGCGACACAGAAACAACGGTGCTTTCTTGTGGATTACCAGATGCCGACCGATCCGATAAACGTCGAGGTGGTCGCGCGCATTCGCGAGGGCGGCCTCGGCAAAATTGCCCAAGTTCACACCGTGGGCATCTGCAACGCGTTCAGCGACCCGGCCAAGACGGCCACCATCGAGAGCCGATTGCGCGGCCTGATCTGGATCAACGACATTGCCCTGGGTTGCGACTACATCGGCAACTTCGACATCCACGCGATAGACGCGGCGATCTGGGCGCTCGGCCAGCGGCCGGTTTCGGCGGTGGGCTCGTCCCGGATTGCCCGTCCAGACGCGCATGGCGACAGCCACGGCGTGTGCTCGGTGGTGTATGAATATGCAGACGGTTTGGTTCACAACCATTTCGGACAGGGGCTGCACAACAACAACACCGGTGAGCTGAGCGCGGCCATCCATGGGACGGAGGCCAACGCGTTGATCAACTACTGGGGCAAGGCGTATGTGCGCGGCGGCAGCAAGCACTACGGCGGCGGTGCGGTGGAAAACCTCTATCTGGCCGGGGCTGAACGCAATATTGCGCGATTTTATCGGGATGTCACCGAGTGCCGTTTCGCGAACGAGACCTGCAAGCGGGCGGTGGATGGGGTGTTGGCGTGTGTCCTTGGTCGCGAAGCCGCCGCACGACGCGTGCGACTGACGATGGATGAGTTGATCAGGGAAAACAAGCGGCTGGAAGTGGACCTTGCGGGATTGAAAGCGTAGTTGATTGACCTTGGCGTGACGGTTCAACTGCGCCAGCAGGGACTTAGTTCTTCCGAACCTCGTAGGGCGGGTTTCAGTTTTACAATCCCGCCGGATTTGTCTGTTAAGCAGACTGGTTCTTGCGTGGAGAGCTGATAGGCAACAAGGAACGCAGTCATGAACCGCCGAGAGAGAACGCACTTCGCGAAGGATAAGCGAGTGCAGAACGGATAGGAGATCCGTGATGCGCTCCACCGTATCTCTGCGCGCCGTTGTCATCCCGAGAATTCCCGGGAATTTTTCCGCCCGCCCGTTCTTTTGCAGTCAGCTGATCAACGACAGCCATTAAACAACCTCGGGAGCAAGCGTGTCGCCACCTGTAAAACAGAATTCATTTGATTTGCAATGGGTTGCGCGCGACGGATATAATTTCGACCGCGGTGGAGGTCGTCAAAGGAGCGGTTGAATGTCGTCAAGCCGTTTTAGGGTCACGCCAAGGATCCCATGAGCAGGAACTTCGATCGAGAATCGAAGTTGGAGCAGAATAGGTCGCCTGCGCGATGCCCCCCTTTCTCTTCTGGCTGTGCCAGACTCCTGCTCGCTTTGGGGCTCGGCGTATTGGCGGCGATTTCAAGCCTTGCGGCACCGTTTGACGAGGTCATTGAGTTCACGCAACCGGATGGCACACGGATCAAACTGCATGGATGGGGGCACGAGTTTTACGCCGTGTTTGAGACGTTGGACGGCTATACGGTGGCGTTCGATCAGACGCGGAAGGCGTATTGTTACGCGCAGTTGGCACCGGCGGGGGAGTTGATTTCCAGTGGCGTGGAAGTGCATCGAGGCAACCCCGCGACTCTGGGTTTGAACAAGGGTCTTCGGATGAGCGCCGAGGTGCGGCGGCGCGAGGCGCGGGCGCGCTATTTGCAGTGGGAAGCCGCAATGCAAATCCAGCCGCAGTGGGAGGCGCGCAAGGCGGCGATGCACAACCGCCAGCCGCAGGTCCAGGCCGCGCCTGGTGGCGCGGGCGCCGCCGCCGTGTCACCGTTATCGCCACCGAGTTCGACGACGACCGGACTCAAGGTGGGCTTCACCATCCTGATAGATTTCTCCGACGATGTCGCCACGGTCCCGCAAACGAACATCATCGCGTTGTGCAACGCGGATGGTTACGCCGGTTATGGGAACAACGGTTCGGTCAAACAATACTACTACGACAACTCGGGCGGCCTGTTGACCTACACGAACACCGTGACGTTCTACATTCGCGCGCCACAGCCCAAGCCTTTCTACAACAACACCAGTGTGGGCGGCGGGACATGCGCCACAAACCTGTTGAGGCAATGCGTGGATGTCATGACGAATTTGTCGAACTACACCACCGACATCCTGCCGTTGCTGGCACCCTTGACGGTGGACGGCAACAGCAATGCGGTCGCGTGCAACGTCTTTTTCGCCGGGAACAACAGTGGTGTGTGGTCTTATGGATTGTGGCCGTGTTCGACAAGCCTCGGCACGCCGCTGTCGCTGCCGGGGAGCGGAAAGAAGCTCAACAAGTTTCAAATCAGCAACATCGGTACGTCGCTGGTCATCGGCACCTTGTGCCACGAAAACGGCCACATGCTCTGCGGATTTCCGGACATCTATGACTACGCTGGCGATTCCCGGGGAGGCGCAGGCGTTTTTTGCATCATGAACTCCGGCGGTCCCTCGACCAATCCGTGCTACTTCTGCTCCTATCTCAAACGCGCCGCCGGATGGATCACACCCATCGAGTTGGATAGCACATCCGTTTTTACCGCGACCGTGACGGCAAGTGCCGGGAGCACGCCCGGGCAAACCTACCGTTACCGAAAGCCCGGCGTTGCGACCGAGTATTTCCTGATCGAGAACCGACAGAAGACCGGGCGCGACATTGGCATAGCCGCGTCGGGCGTCGCCATCTGGCACTGTGACGAACTCGGCAACAAGGACAACCAAAGCCTCATGCCGAACTCCACTCATTCCAACTACGAGGTCTCGCTCATACAGGCCGACAATCTCTGGCATTTCCAGAACAACGTGAACGGTGGTGATTCCAAGGACCTCTACTACGCCGGCAACACCGCCACCGGCTACAAGAACGAGTTCACAGACTATTCCTATCCCGGCGCGCGCTGGTGGGACGGCACGCTCTCCGGCGTGCGGTTCTGCAACTTCAGCGCGAGCAGTGCGACGATGACCTTCACCGTCGGCGAGGCAACCTCCACCGAAAACGGCGTCACCACCCTCATCAACGGCACCAACGCCACCGCCGCCGGCGCGTTCACTCTCGGCACCAACGGCTCTTTCAACACACTGGTCATTACCAACGGAGGCGTCCTGGCCGTCACCAACGGCAACCCCATTGTCATCACCAATGGTATCGTCATGGCCGCCCTCGGCGATGGAGTGATCGGTAATACGGCGGTGTCGGGCAACAACACCGCCCTGGTAACCGGTGCTGGGTCGTTTTGGAGCAATGCCGCCTCGCTTTATGTCGGCTCCTTCGGCGGCAGCAACAACCTGACCGTCGCCAACGGCGGCCAGACGGTCAACACCAGCGGTTTCATCGGCTATGGTATCGCCGCTAATAACAACTCCGTGCAAATCACCGGTTCCGGTTCCATCTGGAGCAACAGCAGCAGTCTTTATGTCGGCTACTACGGATGCAGCAACAGCATGACCGTCGCAGCCGGCGCACGGGTTTTCAATGGCTACGGCAACATCGGCAACTCAACAGGTTCCGTTGGCAATCGTGTGCTGGTCACGGACGCCGGGTCGGTTTGGAGCAATGGGAACAACCTGATGATCGGTAATGCCGGCGCCGGCAGCACCTTGACCATCACCAACGGGGGCCGCGTGCTGGATGCAGGCGGCAACATCGGCTGGGCAAGCAACTCGACCGGCAACCTTGTTCTCGTGGCTGGTTCTGACTCGACGTGGAGCAACAGCGGCAGCGCGTATGTCGGCGTCAGCGGTTTCAGCAACAGCCTGGTCATTGCCAACAGCGGTGTGGTGATGAATGCCTCCGGCTACATTGGCTATAATGCCAGTGCCAGTAACAATTCGGCCCTCGTAACCGACCCTGGCTCGCTTTGGACTAACAGCGGCAGCCTCTACGTCGGCAACAACGCGGCCGGCAACCATTTGACCATTGTCAATGGCGGTCAGGTGATTGCCAGTGGCGCAGCAACAATCGGCAGTGGCACGGGCGCTTATGCCAACAGCTTGATGGCCTCGGGCGCCGGGTATATCGCAAGCGCGGGACTGGCCATCGGCGCCAGCGGCAGCCGCAGCAATCTCGTCACTCTCCAATCCAATACTCTCTGGAATCTTCGGGGCGGCAGCCTGACGTGGGGCAGCGGCGCCGGCGCGTTCGGCAACAGCCTGAGCATGGACAGCAGCTCGGCGCTCACCAACATCTACGGGCTGGTGCTTGGAGACAACGGCACGACCTTTTTCATGACGAACTCGGCCGGCGGTCTGATGATCAATGGCCTTACCACCAATCAACTGCAATTCTCGCCTTCCGGCCTTGGCGGCCTGACGGTGGGCTCCGGTAGCAGCCGGAGCACAACGCTGATCGTCAGCAACTATGCGCTGAAAACCACGGCGTCCAGCTACGTGGGCAACAGCGGCACCAACTGCGCGGTTTTCGTCGCGGGGCCTGCCGCAGTCTGGACCAATAGCGGCGGCACGTTGTATGTCGGTTACAGCGGTTTGAGTAATAATCTCAGCATCACCAGCGGCGGCCAGGTGTTCGACACGACTGGCTATCTTGGATATTCCGGCAGCAACAGTTGGGCGCTCGTCAGCGGCGGATCGTTGTGGAGCAACAGCAGTTCGCTTACGCTCGGGAACTCGGGATCCGGCAACAATCTGATTGTCACCAACAGCGGGCTGGTGGCGGACACGATCGGCTACATCGGCTATGGAGGAAGCACGAGCAACAACAGCGTCCTCGTCTCCGGTCCCGGCTCGGTGTGGAGCAACAACAACGACGTGCATATTGGCTACAATGGTTCCAGCAATAGTCTGACCATTGCCAACGGCGGGAAGGTGCTTCTGGACTGGGGTTACATCGGCGATTACGGCACCAGCAGCAACAATGCGATTACGGTGACCGGGGCGGGATCGCTCATGACGAACAAGCATATTTTGTATGTGGGCGCGACCGGTCCCGGCAACAGCCTGACCATTGCCAATGGCGGCGAGGCGATCAACACGAGCGGCTATCTGGGATTCAACCTGGGCAGCAGCAACAACTCTGTGGCGGTCACCGGGGCCGGGTCGGTC
>CAIQCK010000056.1 GCA_903870275.1 uncultured bacterium
CTCGATGGCTTTTGCGTCGTCGCACCCGCCCAACGGGTCATACATTGGCGGCCAACCGCTTCCCAGCCGCTGGCCGCCGCCATTCCCGCCACTGCCTCTAATCATGCGTTTGGGCAACAGGCCCTGAAACGCCGGGCTATTCTCGGATCGTCCCGACGGGACGATGGCCGAAATCATCGCGAGAATCGCCGTCAGCCAAGACGATGGCGGGAAGCGGATGAACCGCATGAAGCCGAAGCCGCTTGCCCCGCCCCATCGCCGGCGGTATAAGCTGGAGCCAACGGAAGGCGAAAAAGTTTCGATCCGAACTAAACAAGAAGGAGAATCAGGAATCTCACCTATGCGCAAGAATTTATTGTTCACCACGTTTCTATTGCTTTCGCTGACAGCGTCGGCTGCGCCGCTCAGTTTTCCAGATCATAATTTCTCCATTGAGGTTCCAACGACGTGGACTCCGATAAACCCAATGCCACCGCAAGTACTCGCAGCTTTCCGAAGCGCAGACAACTCAAAGAAGCTGCTGGTGTTTGCAACAAAGATCCAAAACAAAGAGCGGTCGATCGCCGCTAGCGACTTCCGGGATGGTGTGAAGAAGGGCATGACCGATCAGGGGTGGCAGGTTGATCCAGAACAGCAGCTAACGATAAGAGGAATGCCATTTGTTTCGGTCACCGGCCATTTGCCATCTGGTGTCACGATGACAGCATATTTGGCTGCCGCTGGTGACGAGCTTTATATGGTTCAGGCTATCTTGCGAGCAGGGAACGCCGCCACAGACCCGGAAGTTCAATCAGTGATTCAGAATTTCAGCTTCTTATCTCCCGTTCAACCACTGCCAGATTCAACTCAACCGCAATCCGCTGCTTTTCGAGCCGGACAAGTCATTGGTAAGTTGCTCATATTCTTCCTCATTGCGGCTTGCATTGTACACTTTATTAAGCGTGCAAGATCTAAACGACGGAATGCTTAAAACCCCACGCAGTGGCAAACTGCCGCCGCGTTGATGTGCCGTGTCTCAATTCTGCGCATTGATTCGCGCGCGATCTTCGCTACACTCCGGGGCACGATGAAAACACTTGCGCTGCTGTTTCTCCTCTGCTTCGTCCTCGTTCCCACCGTCCCGGCCGGCGGCAGCTATTTCGAGGTCACCTACGAGCCGTCCACGCGGACGAACGAGTTGCAACTCGGCGTCACTTACCGGCTCTGGCTGCCGGCGAACGTGAAGACGGTGCGCGGCGTGATCGTGCACCAGCACGGCTGCGGCGCCGGCTCGTGCAAGGGCGCGGTGACGGCCGCGCAGGACCTGCATTGGCAGGCGCTCGCGAAGAAGTGGGACTGCGCGCTGCTCGGCCCGTCGTTTCACCAGGGCGAGAAGGACAATTGCCGGCTCTGGTGCGACCCGCGCAACGGCTCGGACAAGACGTTCCTGAAATGCCTCGTGGACTTCGCCGCGCAGACGAAGCACCCGGAGATGGCCACGGCGCCGTGGTGTCTCTGGGGCCACTCCGGCGGCGGGTTTTGGGCGAGCCTGATGCAGACGATGTATCCGGAGCGGATCGTGGCGATCTGGTTCCGCTCCGGCACGGCGTTCGGGGCGTGGACGAAGGGCGAGGTTCCGAAGCCGGAGATTCCCGCCGCCGCGATGGCGATCCCGATGATGTGCAATCCCGGCATGAAGGAGAACGGCGACAAACGGTTCAACGGCGCGTGGACCGGCACGCTGGAGATGTTCAAGGCCTATCGCGAGCAGGGCGCGCCCATCGGGTTCGCGCCCGACCCACGCACGAGCCACGAGACGGGCGACTCGCGTTATCTGGCGATCCCGTTCTTCGATGCGTGCCTCGCGCAACGCCTGCCGCCGCGCGCCGGCCAGCCGCTCAAGCCGGTGGACATGAAGCAGGCGTGGCTCGCGCCGTTGCTCGGCGACGAGGTGCAGCCCGCGGCAAAGTTTTCCGGCAACGTGAAGGAAGCCGTCTGGCTCCCGGACGCGCGCGTCGCCAAGGCGTGGCTCGAATACGTGCGAATCGGCGAGACGGCGGACACCACGCCGCCGCCCGCGCCGACGAACGTGAAGGCGGCCGCGAAGGACGGCGCGGTGGAGTTGACGTGGGACGCCGAGGCGGATTTCGAAAGCGGCTTGCAGGCGTTCATCATCCAGCGCGACGGCAAAGACCTCGCGCAGTATCCGGAGAAGCCGACGAACCGTTTTGGCCGCCCGCTGTTCCAAGGCATGTCCTACGGCGACACGCCCGTCGCGCCGCTGCCGGAGTTCCGATTCACCGACACGACCGCGAAGCCGGGCGAGAAGCATCGCTACAGCGTCATCGCCGTGAACAGCGTCGGCCTGAAATCGAAACCGGCGCCCGCCCGGTAAACGAAAGTTGCTCCGATGAAAATCTCCCTCCGCGGCGCACGCCGCCTCCTGACAACGTGGCTCATTCTCTCGCCATCGCTGCTGCTGGCTGACGACACATTGCGCGTCAACTTCGCGAGCTGGCAGACCAACGACTGGCAGGTCGCGCGCGAGCCGAAATCAACACAGCCGGGCCGGTGGACGCAGGAGGCCGACGGCATCCGCGCCGGCGACAAGGATGACGGCCTGCTCAATCTGCTCCACCGCTCCGTCAACGCCGCCGATGTCACGGTGGAGGCGCGCATGGCCTTCACCGGCGACGGCGCGCCGTCGTTGCTGCTGCGCGCGCAGGAAAACGCGAACGAAGTGGGCGACACTTATTTTGCCACGCTCCACAAGAAAGGCATCAACCTCTGGCGTCGCGTCAACGGCCGCGCCACCAAGGTTGCAGAGGCCGTTTTCGCGCCCGAGCCGGACAAGGTCTATCGCGTGCGCGCCTCGGCCGAAGGCTGGCGGCTGCGCGTCTGGGTGGACGACGTGCTGCGCGTGGACGCGGAGGACGCGACGATCCCAATGGCCGGCCGCGCCGGTTTGTGGGCGGGCGAAGGCGTCTGCAAGTTCCATGATTTTTCGGTCGAGGCCAAGACGCCGCCGTCTGCCGGCATGGAAACGCCTCCGTGGCTGACCGCTGGTCAAGCCGGCGAAAAAATCTGGTCCTCTCTCAACAACACTGCCGACGGCAAGCTGACGTGGGGCAGCAACAGCCGCGAGAAAAACACCGAATCAGCCGGCGGCGCTGCCCGCGTCTCCGCGCGCGCCAACGATGTCGCCGAGAGCCACTATGCCGGCGTGATGTTGCCGGTGCCGATCCGCGACGTGCGCCAGCAGCAAATCCTGATCGACCTGCGAAGCACCACGCCGGACGCGACCAGTTCGGTCTATGTCCGGCTCTACGACGCCGCGGGCAAACGGGTCGGCTCATGGAACGGCCATCCGCATCTGCCTTTGGCTCCCGTCACCTTCCGACTCGAGATCGGCGCCGGCAACGATGGCATGGCATGGGAATCCAAGGAGGTCAAAGGCGAAGCTTCCGCCGTAACGAAGATCGAGTTGATCACCGGCACGCAGCAACCCAACGCCGTCTATGACCTGGTCGCGAGCAATCTGCGCACCGCGCCGCCGCCGCCAAGCATCCGCGACCTGGCGAAGGTGAAACCGTTGTTCCTCGAAACACCGCTGGTGGCCGGTGGACGCGCGGTGGCGGCGATTGTGACGCCGTCGAAGTATCGCGACCTCGCCGTCAAGTTGCAGTCGCGCATCCGCGAACTCACCGGCGCGGACGTGCCGGTGCTCGACGACGCGGAACTGGCGGACGCACAAGGCCGTTGGAACGCCGATGGCGTCGCGCGCCGCAGCGGCTCGTTGATCGCGCTCGGCAATTTCGAGACCAACCGCCTGCTGCCCCTGCTCTACGCGCGGTTTTACACCGCGGTGGACGCCTTTTATCCGGGCAAGGGCGGCCACGCGCTGCACACGATTCACGATCCGTGGGGCAACGATCACAACGTCGTCGTGGTGGGCGGCAGCGACGATGACGGCGTGCGCGCCGCGGCAGAGGCGTTGCTGGCGGAACTTTCGAAGCGCGCCGAGGGCAAAGACCTCGCCCTCCCACGGCTGATGCAACTGAAGCTCTCGCCCGCGCTCCTCAAGGAGTTGCCGGCGCTGGGCAGAAACCCGGACGAAAAAGCCATCGCGCAGGCGGTGATAAACGCGAGGAAGGCGTTCGAGCGCGGCCAGCACACGGGCGTGACGCTCAACGTTTACGAAGCCGGCTTCAACTACTACTACTCCGGCCACGACGGTTACGCGGAATTATTCAAGCGGCTCGCGCGGTTGATGATCGAAATCTATCGCTCGAAGCCGACGACCTACGGCGGGCCGTGGGGCATGGACGCGGATTTCAACTCGATGCAGGTGATCGCCGCGTGGGATCTCGTCGAGGAAAGCCCGGTGTTCACCGAGGCGGAGCGTCTGGAGATCACGCGCATCATCGCCGAATACGCCGTGGACATGGGCAACCACGGCAATGTGCGCGGCGCGGCGGGGCCGTGGATCCGGCACAACCACAACACGTTTCCCTGCCTCGGCGTGCTTTTCGCGGCGGAATATTTCGGCAAATACTACCGCGTCGCCGAGGCCGCGCGCTGGCTCGCGGCGGCAGACGGTTGTTTCCGGCCGCAGTCGCTCAGTTTCAAACCGCAGGAGGATTCCAACGGCTACCAGTGGCTGACCGTCGGCCACATGATGCGCTATGCGCTCGCGCGGCCCGACCACACCTGGTTCGCCAACGGCAACGCGCGCCGCATCATGGACCTGGGCATCCTCACCATGGACAACCTCGGCTACCAGTCGGCGTTCGGCGACGTGGGCGGCTGGCGTGGCTGGGCTTCCGAGGTGCCGCTCTGGACCGTCGGCACGTGGTATTTCCACGAGCCGTCGTTCCGCTGGGCCATCGAAAGGGAACAACCGGTGCAGCCCTACGCGCGCGTCCGCATCGGCGGCAACGCCACCGTCAATCCGCCCGCGAGCGCGCCCGGCGGTTTCGACGGCACGCAGGTTTTCCCCATGGAGCGGAAATTTTTCGATTACTGGGGGCCGAGGTCCACCAATGACGTGGACAAACTCTGGCTCGCACCATTGGAGCAAACCTACGAAAAGATTTCCTTCCGTGGCAGCTTCGATCCGCAGCAGCCGTACCTGCTGCTCGACGGCATCGGCTGCGGCGGCCACCGCCACTACGACGGCAACTCGCTCGTCCGCTACAGCGAGCGCGACCGGGAGTGGTTTGCCGACGGCGACTACATCAAGGCGCTGCCGAAGTTCCATACGTCGGTGCTGGTTTTCCGTGACGGCCAATCCTCCACGCTGCCCCCGTTTTGCGCGCTCGAAGCGCACGCCGACCTGCCCGGCGCGGGATTTGCGCGGAGCACGGTGCGCGATTACGGCATGGCCGACTGGTCGCGGAACCTGATCTGGCTCAAGGGGAGTTGCTTCGTGGCGATTGACTCGCTCAAGGCGCGCGCCACGGACGAATATTCATTCCGCACGGTGTGGCACACGCTTGGCGAGCCGCGGATCGAAGGCAACCGCTTTACCGTCGAGCAACATGGCGAGCGTTGCGTGATCGAGAATCTCGACGGCGCGCGGCTCAAGCTTACCGACGACGAATCGCTCGGCAAAAACTGGAACGGCTACACCAACGCCCCACCTGTTGACCGCGTCTTGCAACAGATCGCCGGCGGGAAGATGAAAGCGGGAGAAAGCCGCCATTTCCTCAACGTCTTTGGCGCTTTCGCGTTCACGTCCGAGCGGGCCTCGGAGACGAGCGTGCTCGTGAAGACCGGCGGCGAAACGACGCTGGCCGGCGTGACCGATGGCAAGCCCACCGCCGTCGCTCCCGGCATCAAAACCGACGCGGCGTTGTTCGCGCTGCGACCGCGCAGCTTCTCGCTGGCCAACGCAACGACGCTCGTGGCCGGCGGACGCACGCTGTTCCACGCGAGCGCGCCGGTCGCCGTTGAGTTCAACGCCGAAAACGGCCGCGCCGTCGTGCAGTCGGCGGCGCGCGTGACGGTCGCGCTGATCGGGCAGAGCGAGCGGGAGATTTCGCCCGGTCGCCAGGAGTTCACGGTCAACACCACGTCCAAGACGCCGCTGATTTCACTTCCATCGGCAAAGCCCGCGAAGGCCGAGGCGGCGGCTGTAGCCGCGAACGTGCCGCAGCTTCCGGTGCGCTGGAAGTTCAGTGGCGCGCCGTTCACGTGCATCGCCGCCGCGGATTTGGATGGCGACAAGAAGAGCGAGACGGTTGCCGGCGCATCGGACGGCCGCGTTGTTTGCATCGGAGCCGACGGCAAGCAGCGGTGGGAGTTCAAAGCGCCGAGCGCCGTCAAAGCGATCTGGGCCGGCGACCTCGGCGGCGATGGAGGAACCGTCGTCGCCGCCGGGCTGGACGACGGCAGCCTTTGTCTGCTCGACGCGGCCGGCAAACAACTCTGGTCGCACGCGTTCCCCTACTACAAACGCAAGCCGGTGGTGACGGTCATCTTCGCCGCCGACCTCGACGGCAGCGGCAAAAAAGCGATCATCGCGGGCCTTGAGTCGTGGCATTTCTACGCGCTCGACCGCGACGGCAGGGAACTCTGGCACTACGAGAGCGTCCACGGCTCCACCTGCGGCGCGGCGGCCGACCTTGACGGCAACGGCAAGCAGGGGGTCATCGCCGGCACGGAATACTATTGGTGGCACGCCATCACACCCGATGGCAAACAACGCTGGAGCTACTCGACCAAGACCGGCCCGCACGCGAACTGCGTGGCGGCGGGCGATCTCGGCGGCGGCAAACGCGCCGTGGTTTTCGGCGGCGTCGACGGCAACCTCCACGTCCTCGACGCCGACGGGAAATTGCTGTGGCAATTCAACACCGGCGACGAAGTGACCGGCGTCGCGGTCGCCGACGGCCGCGTGTTCGCCACCTCGATGAGCTTCAATCTCTACGCGCTCGACGGCGGCGGTAAAAAACTCTGGCGGCGCGACCACGGCGATGTGTTGCGCGGGCTGGCGCTGATGAAAGCAAACGGCGCGGCCAAACCACGCATTGCCGTTGGCGGCGAAGACGGCCGGGTGGCTGTTTACGGTTCGGACGGCACACCGCAAGGCGAGGCGAAAATCGGCGGGCCGGTGATTCAGTTGAGCGGGATTGATTTGGACGGCGGCGGCAGCCAGGACATAGTGGTTCTCGACGCGCGCGGCGAAATCACCGCCATCGGAATCAAATAAGACTGAAACTCAACGCGCGGTCCACCGCCGGCCGAGCGACAGCTAGTCTTTCGACAACGCCCAAGTGCTGTCCGGATCGTATTCCTGCATGGCTTTGGCGGCGGCACCGGTCTTGGGGCCGAGGTTCTTCTCAAAAACCTTGCCGCGCTGGTTCACAATGAAGGTCATGATACCCGTGTTGCCCCATTTTTCAGGCCAGGCCACGAACGCAAAGCCGGCGATCATGTGGCCGTTGATGACATAGTTGTATTTGCCGCCCGGAGCGTGGCGTCCCTGCCGGGTTAGAATCTTGAAATAGTAGCCGCGATAAGGCGACTGCACGTCGGTCATAATCTTGGTCTCGTGACGGTAGCCCTCCTCCTTCGCCTCGGCGATGAGCGGGCCGAAAGGGCTGAGTTCCTCCCCCGGCTCAGCGTGCCAGTAAAGGCCGTCGTGTTTGCCCGGCGTGCTGCGAAGCCGCTGCGCGTAACTAAGCACCTCGTCGTTGTCGCGATCCTGACTCGCGTAATCGTGCTGGGCGGCCACATAGGCGCGGCAGACGCGGATGGCGTCCAGTTCGTTTTTGCCGATGCGGCGGCTGAGAATCTCCTCCTTGCCCGCCGCTGTGTCGAAGAACCACTTCCCGCCCTCTTTCACCAGCGGAATGGGAAACGGCCAGCCGTCCGCGCCGAGTTGGAGCGTGGTCTTGGAATCGGACACGTTGACGAGTTCGACTTTCTCCGTGAGCCGATGCACAAACTGATCGAAGGCTTCGGCGGCTTCCACTACGTCGGCCGAGACCATACCGTGCCCCTCCGGCCCGAAGATGGCGTGGAGCGTGTTGGTGTCCTTGGACTTGGCGGCCGTCACCATCGCGTCGACCGCTTCCTGCGCCGTGGCGAACCGCTGCTCGCCGGCGGCGAGCGCGCGAGAGGGAAGCATCTGGACAAGACCGGTCACGGCGATGGCAAACGCCGCTGAACGGAACAACCGGTTGAATGAGAGATTACAAGGTTTCATGGCGGTTTCTTTTTTCCGTGGAAATCATTCTGGCGATAAAATCAGTGTTTGTGTCCGGAGGCTGCCGCTCCGTGGGATGACGGAGCGGGAGCGGCTGGCCGCGGAGCCGGTGCGGCCACCGCGCGGCTTTGCTGACCGCGGCTGCTGGCTGCGTGTGCTTCATGCGCGCTTTCGCCGCCCACAAACGCGCCGCCGGAGGAATGCACCGCCGGCGCCGGCGCAGCATGCGGAGCTACATAGTGACTTTCGGCACGAGGTTCCACGACGGCACGCGCCGCCGGATGCACCTCCGCACCTCTGGCAGCCGGATGCACTTCCGCACCCCTGGCCACCGGCTGGACGGCGGCGGCATGAGCGGGATGAACATCGTGACTTGCCCAACCGCGATCCGCGCGATTCACCGTCGCAACGGCACCGTGAACTTGCGGACGCCAGACGGTAACATGGCTGTTAACGGCCACGTTCCCGAAACGCTCGCGAGGCGGGCGACCCCACCAATCGTGCGGGCGGTAGTGATCGCGAGACCACATCATGACGTTGTGATGATGCCAGTCGCAATCGGAGTTCAGCCAGAAGCCAATGGAGAATCCCACGCCGAACGAGAAGAAGAAACCGCGCCGCGCGAAGATCATGTCGGGCTGATACATCGGCACGTAAAGCATGTCCGGATTGGCGGGGAGGATTTCGATCATGCCGTTGTCGTCGACCACGCACAGTTGCGGCGTCGTGCGCAGGTTGCCAAGCGCCTGGGCCTGGAAGCGCAACCGCTGGATGGCTGCCATCACGTCCGCCTGCTGATACATAAACGCCAGGCCCAACTGGGTCGTCCAATCCAACCGCTGGTCCATCATCCTCAACACATCGGGATAATGGGCCACGGCCATCACGCCGGGACTCCAGGGTTGATAGTCAATCTGGCCGGGGTTTCCTCCGCCGAACACATAGCGGGCCGCGAGCGTGATCTCACCGGGCGCCGTGGCGGCGGGCAGGATTTGCGCGATCAGCGGATCGGGATAGAGCGCAATCGGCGCAAGCAGTTGATCAAGTTCGGGCGGGGCGCGCAACGCCACCGGCGGCGCGGGAGGCGGAGCCGCCCATTGCGCCGGCGCTTGAATGGACGCGCTGACCCATACAATCAGCGCCGTGGCAAAAATAATTGTTCGTTTCATCAGCTTCTCTCCACCATGTTTACGCACTGACTGCAATTGCCCTGACCAACGTCTCACTCGTTCCTTCTGGCCATCTTTGACGCCCACCGCGCGGCTGTATTCATCTCCGCGTCGTCAGTCCCGCCGAGCGAACTTGATAAACCGTGCTTCAAACTACGCCATGGGGTCGTTATCTGCAACCCATTCAACCTTATCGTTCCCTTGGCGCGATCCCGGCCGATCTGGCCATGAACTTCCCAGTCGGTTTGGGCCTAGGACTGCGTTTCAGTCACAACAAGGTTTTTGGGCAGGATCACGAAGAAAGTAGTACCACCTTCCTCACTTGTCGTGAAGCCAGCTTTGCCCTTGAGATAGCGTTCGGCCAGCAACTTGACGCTGTAAGTTCCCAGCCCGCGTCCGGAACCCTTGGTGGAAAACGATCGGTTGAAGACCTGAAGCTGGACACCAGACGGCATGAACGTCGGGTTATGAACCCAGAATCTGACGCCGTTGTCGTCCTTCGCGCAACCGGCAGTCACCACATGACCGGGCCGCGATGCTTCGAGCGCGTTCTTGATCATGTTGCCAAGTATCCGCCTCAACAGCCGCGGATCAGTCACGAGGCCCTGCGAGACTGAAGTGGAAGCCATGCTTAACCGGCGGCCTTCTGCGACCGGGTGAGTCGTGTAAAGCTGGAGGACCTTCTCCAAGACATCCTGAGACCTCAACGGTTCAGGAACCACCGGAAGTTCATTACTCTCAGCCGCGAGGAGATCCCTTTGGGCGAGGATTTCATCGAGGACGTGACGCACGCCGGCGTGGAGCAGATCAACTTGCCCACGCATATCGGCAGGGGCGCGCTCGCCAATCAGCAGGATCCGACCTTCCAAGCCACCGGCAGAGTTGATGACATCATGGAAGAAGATCCTTTCCAACGCCCGCCTCCGCTTCTCATGGCTGATATCCGCAATGGCCACCAGTGAATACGCCTCGTCGTTGATGGTCAACGGCGTGCCCGCCACCAGCAAGTCCATGGCTTCCCTTTCCGAACCGGAGACGCGAATCACGCGGCATTCCTGGCAATCTTTTTTGCCGGCTAGGCTGGTAAGGATGACCTTCACCGCGCCGCACTCCTTGCAAAAGGCGGTTGTGCCACATCCACCAATGGACGCCTCGGAATGCGTGCAGCCAAAAACTTCGCCCGGCCGTTTGCCCAACAAACCTTTCAGTTCCACGCCCGGCGCCAACTCTTGCAGATTCTTGCTGGCGAAAACGATCTGCCGTTGCTGGTTCAGGATCAGGACGTAGTTTAACACCGAATTGAGCAACTCGGCGATCAACGGCTGTCGAACCACCGAGTCGATCTGGCGTTGGATCGTCTCGACTGGCGCTCTCTCAGCCGGAGCAAATTCAGTCACCAAGGAAACCGGCTGTATTGGGTTCATGCGTGTGTGTACTCAGAGAGACGATGGTTGCCGCTACCACTTTCTTAACCAAAACCGGGCGGTTACTCAACAACCGAATCACCGTGCTCACAAACTCACGGCGCGGCGACACAAAACAAGTGATTCACACCACGGAGCAGGAGGCGATTGCACACCGGCACCGGCGAGCCGATCATCTGTTCGCCCATGTCGTTCTCGGAAAGCACTTCAAACTTGCCCTCGATGCGCGCGACGAACACCACGCCGTCTTCGCGCGCGGCGTAAAGTTTCCCGTCAGCCACCAGCGGCGAGGCGTAATATTTGTCCTTCGTTTTCGGCAGCGCGTCGGTCCAGAAGCTCTTGCCGGTGGCGGGATTCACGCAGTCCACCTCGCCCTTGTCGCGCAGCACATAGACGCGCCCCTTGTATTCGGCCGGCGTCGGCACGAACGCGCCGCTGTCGTCGCGCCTCCAGAGGCGATGCGTCGCCGTCACGTCGCCGCTGCCGCCGAGCCGGATGCCGTGCAACCGGTCGCCGCGCCCGTAGGACACCACCGCCATGTCGCCCACCACGACCGGCGAGGCCACGGGCACCCAATTCTTCTTCGCGTCGGGGTTGAAATCGCCGCACGTCCAAAGCGTCCGGCCGTCGGCGGCGGCGTGCGCGGTCAGCCGCTCGCCGCCCAACACCAGCAGCGCCTCGCGGCCCTGCTGCCGGATGACCAGCGGCGTCGCGTAACTGTGATCGCCCTCGAGCGACGTTTCGTAATTACGCGCCACCTTCCAGCGCAGGTTGCCGGTAAGCTTGTCAAACGCCGCGAGGTAGGATTCGCCGTGGTGCATGACGGCCATCACCACGTCCTGCTCCGTCAGCGCCGGCGATGAACCGTAATCCCAGTAGAGCGTCAACTGTCCGTATCGTTCGAGCAGGTTGGTCTTCCATCGCAGCTTGCCGTCCATGTCCACCGCCGCCAGGTTGCCGCTTTTGAAATAAACGAAAAAGCTCCGCCCGTCCGTGGCCGGCGATGGATTGCACCCGGAACCGTTCTTATGCTTGCCTTTGAACTCGGGGCCGAACGTCGCCTGCCAGAGCAGCTTCCCCGACCCGTCGAACGCGAGCAGCGCGTCCTGCCCTTCCACCGGCGCGGTGACGTAGATGCGCCCGTTCCAGACGATGGGCGTCGAGCAACCCTTGCCCGGCAGCGAAATCTTCCACAACAGATGCGCGTTCGCACCCCATTTTACCGGATAGCTGCCGGTGTCAACGCTGCCGTTGTCATGCGGCCCGCGCCAGCGCGGCCAGTTGGAATCGCCTTCCGCCGCGGCAAGGTTACCGGCGAGAAGCATCGCTGCTGCCAGACAAAAATGTTTCATCATGCGCATCCTGCCTGCGATTCCATTCCGCCGCAATAATGATGTCGTGAAGGAAGTCGCATTGTGGAAATAAAACGCAGAAACGCAGAGGACGCAGAGATTCGCAAAGAATCTGCGCGTCTCTGCGCCCTCTGCGTCTCTGCGTTGAGTTCCGTCCCCTGCTCCGCCGACCTCGCGCTACGCGTTGAAGAGATCCAGCGGCGCAAACGGCGCGCCGAGCACGCTGCGGCTTTCAAGGCCGAGCCAGCGGTCGAGCGCGGTGGCGTAAAGCTGCCGGAAATCCGTGTGGAACTTCAGGCCGTCCTTGTCCAGGTCGGTCAGGCTCGGATGCGCCCCCACCGGTCCACCCTTCACCCTGCCGCCGATGACAAACACCGGCGCCGCCGTGCCGTGGTCGGTGCCGCGCCGGCCGTTCTCGCGCGCGGTGCGGCCGAATTCCGAGAACGTCATCAGCGCGACGCGGTCGGCCAGCTTGTCGCGCTGGAGATCGCGCATGAAGGCCGTGACGGATTCCGACAGTTGGTGCAGCAGTGAACAGTGGTTGCCGATTTGGCCGGCGTGGTTGTCGAAGCCGCCGATGTTGCCGCCGCCGAGTTCGGTGTAGAAAATGCGGATGCCGAGGTCGGCCCGCATGAGCTGGGCAATGACGCGCAGTTCGGAGGCGAGCGTGAACTGCGGATAATCGCCCTCACCGACGGAGGCAGCCAGCACCGTTTCGAGACGGCGGCTGTTGGCGCTGACTTGCGCCGTTTCGCGCCGCAGAAAATCCAGCCAGGATTGATCCGACTCGACGGACGGCGTTTTCACCGGCGGCGGCGGCTGGCAAATGAGATCGCGCGGCGACTGGAGGGTCGGAACGACCACCTGTTCGGCGTTCGACGCGAAAGGCTGCGGGATCGCGCCGACAAATGCCGCGGGCAGGTTGGCCCCGGTGGAATTCGAAAGGCGGTCCGCCGCGCGGCCCAGCCAGCCGGTCTGCGCGTCGGGCGTCTTGGGCTGGGCCGTCTGCCAGATGCGCATCCCTTCCGGATGATTGCGGTTCTGGTTCGGGTAGCCGACGCCCTGCACGATGGCGACGCCACCTTCTCGATACAATCCCGCGAGCGCGCCCATGCGCGGGTGCAGCGCGAGTTGCGAGTCCAGCCGGTGCGCCTTGGCGGCGACCTGGCTCAACGTCGGGCGCGCGCGGAAATACGCGTCGTTCGCAAAAGGAATGACGGTGTTCAGACCGTCGTTGCCGCCCGAAAGCTGGAGCATCACCAGCACGGTGTCGCCGTCGCGGCGGGGCGACGCAGCCGCCATCGCCGCCCGCGTCAAAAAGCTTGGCGCGTTCGCGGCGAATGAAAACAACGCCGTCGTGCGCAGTGTGTTCTTTAGAAAATCGCGTCGCGTGTAAGACATGGCATTGCTCCTTCGGTCAAGCCAGTTGGAACTCAGGCAGCGTGAGCACGGCATAGGCGGCGCGGCGCGCGCTGGTGTCCACGTCCCACTCGCCGCCGGCAGGGATGTCGCCGGATTCGGCGTCACCCTGCAAAAACAGGTCGCGGAAGAACCGCGCGCCGCCATCGCTGCCGGGGCGGGCGTGCCGGCCGGCCACCGCCGCCGGATTGAGTTTGCTGCCGAAAGCTCCGTCGCTCTTCAACAACGCCGCCGTCAGATTGTGGCGACCGGCCAGTGTCGCGTGGTTGATCCAATTCCGTCCGCCGGCCCAGCCTTTCGCCGTCGGCGGATGAAGCAGGTTCTGGCCAAGGCGCGCCATCGCATCGGCCAGCGGCGCCGTCGGCACCGTTTCCTCCAGGCCTTTCACGATGCCGAGCGCGAACTCGACCGGGCACTTCATCCGCTGGCGGTAGGCGGCGGCGGAGAAAAACAGATTCGACCGCAACATCGTCTCCACCAGCGCCAGCACGTCGTCCTTTTTCGCAAACGCCTCGGCGAGCGGCGCGATCAACCCGGCGTCCGGCTCCGCCGTCTCGGAAATGAGCCAGCGGTAAAGTTTGCGCACGATCATGCGCGCTGTGGCCGGCTGTTCGAGCAGGATGCCCGCGACATCGGCGGCGGCGAAACGGCCCTCGCGGCCGAGAATGCGCTTGGTTTCCGTGTCGTGCTCGCGCTCGATGAGGCGCAGTTCGTCCTGCATCACGAACCAGCCGGTGAACGCCCGCGCCGCCTCGCGCACGTCGCCGTCGGCGTAGTTGCCGGCGCCGAGCGTGAACGCCTCCATCAGCCAGCGCGGAAAATTCTCGTTCGGAAACGCCTTGCGGCTGGCCTTCGCGTCGAGCGACAGGAACATCGCCGGGTCGTGCACGATGCCGAGCAGCATCTCGCGAAAACTGCCGAGCGCGTGGCGTCGCAAAAGCTGCAGATGCTGTTGCATCAAAAGCGCGCTCTCGATTTTGGCGCCGTTGGCGGCGAAGTGGCCGTGCCAGAAGAGCGTCATCTTTTCCAGCAGCGGATGCGGCGTGCGAATCATCCGTTGCAGCCACCACGCGCGCAGTTCGCTCACGTCGCGCGAACTGCTGGATTGTGCTTCGTAGCCGTCGAACTGTCGGTTGAACGCCGCCGCGTCGGCTTCCGGCCGCAGCAGCCCGTCAATCGTCCGCTGCGGGCCGTCACGCAGTGCGCGCTGAAGCTGGTCCCACGTCGCGCCGAACGCGGCGCGGCGGCAGAGGTGGCCCGCCAGCGCAAGGTTCCACGGCCGGCGCGCGTCCGGCTCGTATCGCGCCCACGCCCACGCGGGATCGGATGGTTGCTGGTTCAAGGTTGTCATGGACTCGTTCTATTAAGCGTCACTTTTGTCTCTGCAAATAATACCGCCTGTTGGGATCAGAGGTTACGGTTCATTTTCAGCGCGTTGATGCAACCATTCGTGCGACCCGTTAACGGCACGGTGGACGGCAACGGCTACCGTGCCTCCCTTGCGATGGAATCAGCCGTGTTTTTCGGGACAATTCTGCGCCCGGTCGAGAAGATCTGAAACGCCTCCGGGTAAGCCTTGAGATTGAACTGTGGGAAAATCAGTCCGCCGTTCACGTTGGCAGAATGGTAGGCGGACTGGCCCGCGCCCACTACCGAGAAGATGGAGGGCTGTGGTGCAAAATAAGTTGTGACCATGGGCTGCTGTTTCGCGTCCAGCCGCAACCGGCCTTCGGCGAGTGATTCAAATTCAAACACGGCCGTGCCGTGATGCACTTCGGGAACTTTTTCACGGCGCATGGGTGACGCGAGGAGAAAAAACCGCCCGCCATCTTCCGCCAGACTGGAGCCGTCGAACGCATCGGCGCCAAACCGGCCGGCATCGTCATTGTCGAGCAGCTTGCGCACGAAGTGCCAGGACCCACCGTGATCGTCCGATGCCAGCAGGAAGATCGTGTGTCCGACGCGAATGCCTCCCAGGCCAAGCCGCGGCTGCAGCGCGCTCAGTGACAGGTAAAGCCGGCCCTCATGCGCCAGTGCGCCCGGCTCGGAATAGGCGATGCTGTCCTTCAGCGACGCATCGAGCGCGTTCAGGTCCACGCGCGTCTTGTGGTAGGGCGCGGGCGGATTCTTTCCCGCGCCGAGGAGCGGAAGATCGGCGGACCATTCCCCCGCCGGGTCCGTCGCCGTGCGCAGTACGATCCAGCCGTAGTTCACCATGCGGTCCTGCTTCGGCGCCCAGAAATAATAATGCACCAAAAGTTTCCACCGCCGGCTCGGGTCCGGATCCGCCGGGTCGCACACAAGCGTCGGCACTTCATAGCGCCACACGCCTGACAACAGTTTGCCATCGGGCATCGCGAGCGTGCCGTTCGTCGAAGTGTTGAGCTCCTTGACAAACTCCCAATGCGCTCCGCCGTCGGTCGAGCGCGCCAGATGGGTGTGCACATACTGCCCGATAGGTTTGTAGTCGCCCTTCACCGACGAGTAAGCCAGCCAGCCGACCTTGCCATCGGGCGTGTAGGCGATACTGGGGTCGTAAATGCCGCCCTCCATACGCTCCCCGCCCGGCACCAGCTTGGTGTATTGAACATCGCCTGCGGCGCGTTTGAGTTCATCAAGCGGACCGGCGTAGTGATGCGGTCTGTTCCACACACGCCAGGCGACGAAGGCCACAACAACAACTGCCAGCAGAATGAGAAGCGTTTTTCTTTTCATGGCGAAGACCGCACGCAGTCCACTTTTGTTGAAGATGCTGCCAACCAGAAAACCCGCCAGCGTCCGGTTGATGATCGGTTCGACCATGCCGGTGGAAATGCCGGTAAGCGCGCCAGCGATCACTGTGAGGCCCAAAGTCAGCAGGCTCAACGAAACAGCTACCGCAATCAGTTCCTTGGGCCGGCGATAACCGCAAATCCACGCGACCAGCAGCGGCGGAATGGTGAGGACGACCGGCGCGAGGATGGCGTTGTCTTGCGGAACTTTCAGGTGGCCGACCACGATGAACACGGCTTCGACCGCCAGCGATGCGATGACATAGATAATCGCCATCGCCCAGGGTTGTCTTTTCACTAAGTAATCCTTCCTTGTCTTACTCCCGACGATACACGTCGGGCACTTTCTCGGTCTCGCCCAGCATCTCAATCGCTTTGTTCACGAGCTTCTCCAACTCGTCGAGCTTTCCGCCGTTGGCTAGCGGCTGGGCGCCTTGCATGAGCTTGCCCACCGCCGAGGGGTCCTTGCCGCGGCTGTGCCAACGCTGAATCCCATCGCGCACCCGCTTGATCTTCGCCTGAATGCGGAACAGCGGGTTATCCATGGAGACGGGCTTCTCCACCAGCGGTTGTCCGGTCAGGAACTTGTGATAGGCCGCGATGGCTTCTTTACCATAGGCGCTTTCCCGCATTCGTGTGTGGGTATCTTTGCCGGTGCCGTCCATACTCACGCCCATGAGGACACCGCCATGGTTGTAGTGCCAGGCGAGATAGGTTTCCCAATCCACGACGGAGCCGGGAACGCCTGCGTTTGCCTCCACGCCTGCCCAAGCGGGACTGCCATGCTTCTCCAGCTCGTCATAGATGGCTTTGAAGCTCTCCCTGAGAACCGTGACCGAATAGGTGGTCCAGCCGGGCCGGGAATACTTGTTGAAGGCCGTCCAGATGCGAGCGTTCGTCATCTCGGCTGGCGCGGGGGCGACTACGTGGGTGTAGAGCTTCTCTGCGGGAATACCCGTATCGACGAACTGCTGGCACCAGAAAGCGATGGTTTCCTGAGTGATCTTCGCGAGGGCGTTTCGGAAATCGTCCGGGGGATTGTCCGCGCTAAAGCCACGATCCAGGAGTGCCCGATAGCCGAGCGGTCCCGCGGGCACGCCGTCTTCCTTCATCATCTTCGTGCGCTCGGGATCTGGTTTAGAGTAGTCGTCGATGATTGGCTCTGAACCCACCAAAACTCCCGCGAAGAGGACCTCCTTGCCTTCGGCTTTGAGTTTCGCAATCTCCTCGCGGAGGACCGGCCCGATGACTTCTGAAACAATCCGTGTGACCTCGGCTCGCGTTTTCTTGCTCGTAAAGCACATCTGCGGCGGCCGGCGTTCGAGCACACCCCAGTTTAAGTAGCTTGCTTTGTTCGGCGGTCCATCCCAGCCGTGCCACTCGACGTTATACTTGTTGTTGGGGTCGTAACCCGGCTTGGCCGGATCAAACCAGTTCCAGAGGTCCGGGCGGTTGTTCCAAGCAACATGGAAATCGAACGACAGCATCACCGCCATGTCATGCTCGCGCGCCGCGCTGAATGAACGGCGAATAAGGCTGGGCACATACTTCTCAAATTCATAGGTCGAAATGGGGAGACCGAAACCCAAAAGCCGGGTCCTGCCGTCGCCTTTCATGCCGATCCGCTCGACCAGTTCCCCTGCTTTCTCAGGGAGATTCCAGAAGATGAGGTATTTCGGTTCTTTCGACGTGGCGGGCGCGTTGCTATTCGCGGGCGTGGCCGGACTGCTTTGCTCTCCCGCATCTGCCCACGCACAGGCCAACAAGAAGATTACACCCGCCGCCGCGAGGAGGATGGCGTTTCTTTTCATGATGTGAGGTGTGGTTACACCTCCACGCGCAGTATCTCGGCAGCGGGTTTTCGCAACAGGTGGCGCGTGGGCAGGTGGGCGGCGAGCGCCCCGGCCGCCACGCTGATGGCGAAAGTGGCCAGGAAGGTCACGTAAGGCATGGTGAACACAATCGGGATCTCCATCAACATTCCCGCCTGAAGGGCGAACAGGTAGGCCAGCGTAAAACCAATCAAGCCTCCGGCAATGCCGGCCGACAGAGTCAGGACGGTCGCCTCGCCCAGAAACATGCGAAACAAGTGAGACCGTCGCAGGCCAAGGGCCTTGAGGACGCCAATCTCCCAGCGCCGCTCGATCGCAGCCGTGGCCATCGAGGCGATCAAGGCAAACACCGAGATCAGGACCGCCACGGTCAGGACCATGCCGAAGAACACCTGGGTCACCCAATAGAGAATTTTCGCCGTCCGTTTCTGTTCCAGTGACGATTTCACTCCGAATCGGTAGCGGACATCGGATTCCTCCCGGATGCGTTTGGCCACAGTCTGCTGGATTTCCTCGCCCGGCGCGGCTTTCAGGAAGTAACGCACCAGGATCGCCTCCGCCGGCGCCGTCTGGGTCATCTGCTTGAAACTGGCCAGCGGAATCAGGATGCCCGATCCGACGGCGTTAGCCACTCGCGAACGGAAGTTGTCGAATCCGGGCATGGCGCCACAGACGGCCTCCACACGGAACCGGCCATCGCGCCGTTCCGCGCCCAGGCGAAACGAGAGCTTCACCGTGTCTCCGGCGCGGGCGTCGAGGTATTCGGCCGCCGACAGGCTCAGAATCAGCGGGGGCGCGGCGGCGGGGCCGGTTTCCTCCGTCTTCGCGGGAACCTGATAGGCTGCCAGTTTGGCGAAGGCGGCCGGCCCGCCTTCGGCGAATTGAATCCGATCCGTGTAGAGCACCTTCCCAATATTCGCGTCCACTCCGAACGGCACGATCCAAAGCTGTTTCATGCCGACCAGGTCGCTGAGAACCACGTCGTAGGCCACGCCCTGTTCCGTGCGGCCTCGCAGGAACCTGGCTTCCGCGACCTGCTCGACCCCCTCAATACGCGCCAGGTTGCTTTTCGGATCCTCGCCGGAAGCGAATTCGGACTGGAGACGAAAATCGGCGCCATTGAAGTGTTCCACCATGTTCATCGCCGTGCGGCTGGCCAGGACGACCAAGCTGGCTACGAAGATGACCAGCGAAATCGAGAGGATGAACATGAGCGCGGTGGTGGTGTTCCTGCGCCGGTGCCGCACCAGGTTTCGCCGCGCCAGTTCTGCGGAAGGGCCGAAAGCCCAGCCGACAGCCGCCATGACGCACCATTCGATGAGGGGAAGAACGCCCACGGCCACCAACGTGAATCCCAATAACGTCGCCAGCAGCAGTCCCAAAACGACGGTCCCAATGAGGGAGGGATTGCCGGAGAGAAACGCCGTTGGCAGGATGAAAAGGACCACGACAGACAGGGCGGACAGCGCGAGGCCGCCCAACAGCAACGGACGGCTGGCAGCGCCCTCCGGGCGGGTTTCATGCCGGATCTGGCCCCGCCGGAGCGGATCGAGCGCATCCACGATATGCCATCGGCTGGCCTTGACCGCCGGGATCACGGCGCTGCCGATGGAGAGCACGGCCCCGGCCAGCAGCGTCAGCCAGAGAGTCGCGGGCGAAACCACCAGAGTAATCACGCCGCCCTCCGCGTGCATAATCAGCCCCACCAGCCCAAGGATCCCTCGGGCAACCAGCATGCCGGCCAGCACGCCGGGAATCACTCCCATCGCGCAGAGAAAAACCGATTCACCCAGAATCAGGCCGAAGATGTCGCGTCGTTTCGCGCCCAGCGTCCGCAAGACGCCGTATTCCCGGATGCGTTCCTCCACCGCCACTGAGATGATCGAGTAGATCAGCAGTCCGGTGACCGTGAGAGTCAACACCGCGAACACGCCGAACACAGCCCGCAGCGGGGATGTGAAATGCTGAAACGTCGCGATCGCCGCCGCCTTGGGCAGCCGGACGTCATAGTTCATGCCGAGATCAGCAGCGATGGTTTCACCCACCTCCTTCAGCCGCAGCATGCTCGCGTGCAGATCGCGGGCATCGTAGCTGGCTCTGGAATCACGGAAGGCGCCCGCCAGGGCATGCACACGCTCCGGCTCGGCCAGCAAGGACCGGGCCGCGTCCTCGTTGACCACGATGAAATCCTTTACTTCCTGGGGCAGGATGAGTTGCCGATCTATGACCGCTGCCAGCCGCATCGCACTCGTCCCGCCCGTCGTGCTGGAGCGGATGGACAGCTCGGTTTCTTTGTCCGCCTTGAGCCGTCCCGCGAGGGATCGTGAGACGGCACAGGTGCCCTTCAAGAGAATTGGATCGGGAGAAAGTCCGGAAATATCAAGTTCGCGTTCCCTGGCCGGATTTAGCCCGATGAGGACCGCGTGGTGTTCCGTGTCGCCACGCCCGACCTGAACGATCCCCATCAACCGAGGAGAGACGCCCCGGAGACGCGGATTCGCCTTCAGCTTGGTCTCGATTTCCGCCGGGGCAAACGGTTTCGGCTGCAGCCAATGGCTGCCTTCCGCTGTGATGATCAAATCCGCCTTGCCGGCCTGCAACGCCACCAAGTCGGTATAGGAAACCGAGATGGAATCAATGCCAATCTGGATTGCGGTGAGCAGGGACAGCGTAAGAAAAATCCCGAGCGCGCCCAGCAGCGTCCGTGTGCGCCGGCGGCCGAGATTCCGCGCGACATATCGAAAGGAGGCGGTCATGACTTCGGGGTGCCACTCTCGATTTGGCCGTCGCGGAGCCGGACAGTGCGGGTGCTTTTCTCAGCGATGGAGGCATCGTGCGTGGCGATGAGCAGGGTGACTTTCTCGCGCTCGTTGAGATCGCTCAGCAAGGCGATGATTTCCTTCCCCGTGGCGCTGTCGAGATCTCCTGTGGGCTCGTCCAGCAGGACCAGCGCGGGTTGATTGGCCAGCGCCCGCGCGATGGAGACGCGCTGTTGCTCGCCGCCGGAAAGCTCCGAGGGTTTGTGGCCGGCCCGGTCCTTCAACCCCACGCGTTCCAGCAGGGCCAGCGCCCGCCCGCGTCTCTCCCCGCGGCCCACGCCTTTGAATTGCATGGGAATCTCCACGTTCTCGCAGGCTGTGAGCGTCGGGATGAGATTGTAGAACTGAAAGACCATCCCGATCCGATCCCGCCGCAAATCCGCCAGTTGGTCCTCGGATAATCGCGACAGGTCCACGCCGTCAATCTGGATCGTGCCGCGCGAGGGCAGATCAATGGCGGCCACGAGGTTGAGCAGCGTGGTCTTGCCGCAGCCGGACGGTCCCATCAACGCCACAAACTCGCCGTGGCGGACGGTCAGGTTCACGCCTCGCAACGCCCCCACCGCCGTCGCCCCGAGGACGTAGCTCTTGTGAAGATTCTCTGCCTGCACTGCGATCTCGCTCATAGTGTCCTTTGGCAAGCGCAGCGCCAGTTCTTCGAAATGCTTTCAACGGCACACGCTCTCGACCTGCAATACCGGAAAAACGACTGAAGGTTACATCGCCGGAACGCGCATCTGCCACGGCGCGTTCAAGCGCGGCGAAGGCCAGCGGGTGTTTCTTCCAGCCACCCTGGCGCAGCCGTTTCTCCAGTTCATCAACGAAGACACGCGGAGCATCACCGCGCCTCGGCCACTTTCTGTCCCGGCTGCGACGGCGATTTGAAGTTCAACTCCAGCCACGCCTGGCTCATGCCGTCCTGTGTGCCGAAGCTCAGGCGCAGGTGATGCACAAACGACGATATGCCGATCATCCAGTCAATGCCCGCCGAGTCGCCCTCGCCGCTGCCGCCGGTCTTGAGCATGTTCTGGCGCGTCAGCAACGCGTGATTGGCTTGAATGGCCGCGGCCAGCTTGTCGCCGTCGAATTCCACGAGGCTGTGCGTCTGCGCCAGCGGCGCGACTTTCTGTTTGTCCTGGCGTCCGAGCGCGTCCATGAGGTCGCAGGCCAGATCGTCGGTGGAACTGAGGATGAGATAATGGCCCGGCATGGCGAGCGACGGGCGGTAATTGGACCGCGCGTCGCGCTGCGATTTGTCCTTGATGTTCGCCGTGGAAAACCGCGCCACGGTGAACTTCGTGGTCCAGTGAACCGGCCGTTCAATGATGAGTCCCGGCTCGGCCTTCTGGCCGCGCGTGACGTTCGCCAGACCCACCGCCTTCTGCCACGCCTCCTCGACGAGTTCGTGACACTGTTCCGGATTGCGCAACTCCAGGATCGCGGCGAACGCGGGGATGCGCACTGTCGGCGCGTCCGCGGCGGTATCGTATTGCTGGTTCGCCACCACCAACCGGATGTGCGGCGTGGTCTGCGCCATCACGTCGTCCGTGAGGTCGCGGCCGCTGAAGAAAATGCCCATCATGTTTTCGAAAAACACCAGTCCCGACGTGCGCTCCGGGAAAAGCTGGTCCTTCGCCGCGTAGAAGCGGTGCAGGTCGCGGTAGAGGCTCACGGCGGCGACCTGGCGCGGCACGGTGAGGTTCGGCAGCGCGCCTTCGTCGGCCTTGTCGGGCAGTGCGAACGCCGAGGAGCCTTTGAGATCGAACTTCGCGCCGTCCGACACCAGTTGGAGCGCGAGGCCGCTCTCTTTGACGTGTACTCCGAGCGCCAGCCACTTCGACGAATTGGCCGTCTCGGCGATGCCGGCGAAGAGCAACGCCCCCAGTGGATTGTCGCTGTTCGGCTTCAGCGCCTTCCCGATCGCAGGCACCTGCTTGAGGACTTCCACGTTGAGATAAATCATGCCGATGGCGTCCGGGCCGACCGCACGCCTTGCCGCCTGGTAAGCCGGCGTCGCCGCCAGGCTCGATGCGCCGTTCTTGCCACGAAGCACCAGCGCCGCGCGCAAACCCTCCACGCCGCTGGAAGCCACCAGACGTTTGCCGATGATCGCGTGCGCTTCCTTCGGGCCAAACGACCACGCGGTGACGCCCTCGACTTCCTGCGAGGACGCCTCGCCTGATGACGGGCCGCCGTTCTTTTTCGCCGCCCACTTGCCGAGAATCTCGTGCAGTTGTGTCAACATCCGCTCGTCCTCGGCGTCGGCCACGAGCATCGCCACCTGGTCCGGGCAAACGCCGAACGCGATGCCGCCGCCGGTCAGCTTGGTCAGCGCCGTCGGCCAGTCGGCGCCCAACTGGTTCTCCAGGTATTTGACAACGGCTTGAAACTGCTTGAACCCCGGCTTGGCTTCCTGCCGCTGGTAGGCCGGCATCGCCGCGATCATCGAGGAGTTTTTCTCGTCGCAGAGCGGCGCCAGCAACGCCTTCGGCTGGAACACTTCCACCGCGAACACCGCGTCGGCGGGAATCCATTGCGCCGGCGCGCCCGCCTCCTGCGCCGCCATCGCGCCATGCCCCGTCATTGCCGCGACACACAACCCGATCCAAAATCCCAATTTCTTAAACACGTTCTCTCATCCTTTCCGCGCACTAATACCGCCGCCCGGCACCAAAGGTTACACGCCATGACCCGCATGACGAGCAATCACACTGCGTCATGACCGGGCTGCGTCAAAGCCTTGCCGTTGGGCCGGGCTTCAACTAATCTCTTTGCCCAGAGGACAGAACAACCCCAAAAACACATTCTGTGACCATGAAATCCACCCTGCTGCCCGGTCTCGCCTGTCTGGCGCTCTGCTGCGGCCCATCGTTCGCCGAGACCGCCAAACCCGCCAGCCACGGCTTCACCATCGTGGAAACGCCGGAGGAGATTCGGTTCAGCGGCGACACGCTCGACGCGGCCATCCGCAAGAAGGGCTACGTGAGCGGCGTCCGCGCAGGCAGCTTGCTCGACAAGAAAACCGGGTTCCACGACCTCGGCTTCGGCCTCGACATCGTGGACTGGATCATGGAACCGGGCAGCGACGAGGCGTATCGCAGCCAGCTTCCCGCCGACCTGCCCTACCAGACCGGCAACCTCTACCACGGCCGCGGCCAGAAGCGTTCCATCGAAGGACCGCAGATTTGCACGCAAGCAAAGGAACTGGCGCCGCGAATCATCGAGGGCCGGGATTTCGTTGCGGTCGAACAAAGCTGGCGCTACCGCGTCGCCGCCCCCGGCAAACAGACCGGCTCCGAATGGCGGCAAAAGATCGTCTTCCCCAAAGGGCGGCGTTACTTCATCTCGACCGACGAGATCCACGCGCGCAACGCCAGCGAGGCGATGTTCCTGCGCATAGACATGCCGGGCCACGTCAAGCACAAGGCCGGCGACAGCTTCAGCGAAATCTATCTCAGCTACCGCGGCCGGATTCCCTCCAGCGAGTTTCTCCAAAACTTCGCGCCCGACGAAAAATTCAACTATCGCCGGGACCGTGACGGCGTGCCGCGGCGGATGATCCGCGCCTATCACATTCGCGATCCGAAGACGGGAAAGGACGGCCCGTGGCTGGCCGGCATGACGTTGAACCCGGCCGACACCTCGGAGGCGTGGTGCCACCAGCGCGGCTACGTTTGCTTCATTCATGAGTTTAACGAACGCCCCATCAAGGCGGGCGAGTCCTTCAGCGCCGCGTTCATCGTGGGCTACTTCGATTCGATCGAGGAGATGGAGCGCGTCTATGACCAGCACTGCGGGCACAGCGCTCTGGCTGTCAACGAGTCCGGCTGGAAGCTTTTGAAAACCTGCGGCGGACAATGACCGCGTCGGTCTCCGGGATAGATTGCATTGGACGGGTCGGGTAACAATTTGTAGTCTGTCCGCCAGAAAACAATCCCAATGATCACTGATTTTCTTCAAGAAACCGTCCGGTTGATCCAGAAGCTCGATCAGGCGGCCATCGCCCGCGCCCGCGACATCCTGCTCGATTGCTACCGCCGCCAGGGGCGCGTCTTCACGGCCGGCAACGGCGGGTCGGCCTCCACGGCGCAGCATTTCGCCTGCGACCTCGGCAAGTTCGTCATTCCGACCGGCGCGCGGCCCTTCGACGCGCGGAGCCTCACCGACAACGTCTCGCTCTACACCGCCTGGGCCAACGACGCGGCGCGTGAGGACGTGTTCGTCAACCAGATGCGCGGGCTGCTGAAGGCCGGGGACGTGCTGATCCTCATCTCGGTCCACGGCGGCAAGGGTTTCTCCGGCGACCTCGTCCGCGCCGTGCGGTACGCGAAAGAAACCGGTGCGAAGACCATCTCGCTGGTCGGCTTCGACGGCGGTATGTTGCACCAGGAATCGGATTGTTCCATCCTCGTGCCGGCAGACTCCACGCCGCAGACCGAGGCGATCCATCTGGTGATCGAGCACCTGCTGATGGACGAGTTGAAGAGGGAACTGGCTCGCGGAGAAACCCGGTGATGGACGTGCTCTGTGTCGGCCACGCCGCGTGGGACATCAGCGTTTTCGTCGCCGGCTATCCGGTCGAGAACAGCAAGCGCGAGATTCACACGATGATTGAATGCGGCGGCGGGCCGGCCGCCAACGCCGCGTTCCTGCTGTCGCGATGGGGTGTAGCATCCGCGTTCGCTGGCGTCGTCGGCGCAGACGCTTACGGCGGGCGGATCGAACGGGAATTTTCCGAGGCCGGCACCGACATCGCGCTGATGCGAAGAAATGCCAACGACGTCACCCCGGTGTCAGTCATCCTCGTCAACGAACAGAACGGCAGTCGCACGATCATCAATCGCAAAGCGCCGCGCGCCGGCGTGCCGCTGCGATTGTCCCGTAATTCGCGATCAACCTCGATTCAACCTCCGCGCGTGTTGCTCTTCGACGGTCACGAACCGGAAGCGTCGCTGGAGGCGATGGCGTTGTTCCCGCAGGCAAAGACCATCCTCGACGCCGGTTCGCTGCGCGAGGGAACTCGCGAGTTGGCAAAGCGCGTGGATTGCCTCGTCGCCTCGGAGCGGTTCGCGCGCGAGTTGAGCGGGTTGCCCGATCTGGAAAGCGCCGCGAATCAGGACGCCGCCGTCGCCGCGCTGCACCGGCACAACGGCAAGCCTGTCGTCATCACCTGCGGCGAGCGCGGCCTGCTCCACGGCGCCGCCGGGCGCGTCGAGCGACTGCCGGCCTTCCCGGTGAAAGTCTGCGACACCACGGCCGCCGGCGATATTTTCCACGGCGCGTTCGCCTACGGAATTCTGACGGGCCTGCCGTGGCTGGAAACGCTGCGGCTCGCGTCGGCGACAGCGGCCCTCTCGGTCGCGGCGCGCGGAGGGCGCACTTCGATTCCAGCCTTGGCCCAGGTGAAGGAGATGCTGAGCCATGCTGGATGAGACGGTTTTTCGCGGCAGCAAGCTCTGCATCGTCGGCAGCATCTGCCGCGACGTGAAGACCGCCCCGCTTGCGCCCGGCGACCACCTCTTCCGCGACGGCGAGACGCCCACCGACTTCATCGTCGAGACCATCGGCGGCGGCGGCGCCAACAGCGCGCTCTTCGCGGCGGGACTCGGCGCGGAAACGCGGTTTGCGGGCAAAGTCGGCGAGGACTCCGTCGGCGCGCAACTCGAACAGGCGTTGCTCCGCCGCGGTGTTCGCTCCTTCGTCCGCCGCGATCCCACGGTGCGGACCGGCAGTTCCGTGGCGCTCAGTTTCAACACTGGCAGCCGCCACTTCATCAGTTCGCAGCCGAACAACTACTCGCTCGACTTCGCCGACCTCGATCTTTCGATGCTCGCCGGCGCCGATCATCTGCTGCGCGCCGACGTGTGGTTTTCGGAGCCGATGCTCAACGGCGGCAACGCGCAACTCCTGCAGGCCGCGCGCGACCGCGGCCTCGCCGTGTCGCTCGACCTGAACTGGGACCCGCTCTGGGGTTCGACGGACACGGCGCGCATCGCGGCGCGGAAAGAATCGGTGCGGCGGCTCCTGCCGCTGGTGACACTGGTCCACGGCAACGTCCGCGAGCTGAATCTCTTCGCGGACTCGACCGACCTGCCGACGATGCTGGCGCGACTCACGTCCTGGGGCGCGAAAGCCGTCGTGATTCACATGGGCGCGGAAGGCGCGGGCTGTTACACCGGCGGCAAGCTGACCGTGGAGCCGTGCGCGCCGGTGAATCAATTCGTCAACACCGCAGGCACCGGCGATCTGCTCAGTGTCTGCATGATGCTGCTGCACGCGCGGCAGGAGATTTCCATCGCCGACAAGCTTCGTCTCTCGAACCGCGTGGTCGCCGAGTTCATCGAAGGCCAACGCGATCTGCTGCCACCGTTGTGACGGCCCGCTGATCCACGCAATCCGCCAGCTCTGCTAGAACTCCCGTTTCTTGTATCCCGGATCAGGCATGGGATAGGTGCCGTCGGGGTCGCGTTGCAAGGGCGCGGGTGAATCCATGGTGAGTTGAGCCAGTTGCGGAGCGAATTCGTGCTCGTGGTTGAGCATCTGGTCGAAGGTGACGACCTGGCCGGTGTGGACGGCCATGCGGCCCATGAGGACGACGAGGCTGGCTTCGATGCCGCGCTTGGCCTCGTTGTAGGGTTTGTCCTGGCGGATGGCTTCGATCAGGTGATCCCACTCCAGTTGGTAGGGGTTTGGCTCCGGCTGCGGGAAGGCCCACACGAGATCGCCGTCGGCCATGGTCTGGCTCTTGTAAATGCGGCACTTGGCCGGCGTGTGCATGTAGGTGGAGATGACGGCCGCGCCTTTGGTGCCGTGGGCGTAGCTGGCGAACTCGCCGTGGCAGCGGGGAGCGTAACGCGAGTTGAGGAAAAGCTTCGCGCCGTCGGCAAAGGTGTATTCGATGGAGTAGTTGTTGAAATTCTGGTCAATGGCGTCGCCGCAATGGCAACGCCCGCCCAGACCGTGGGCCTGCACGGGCCACGCGTCCTTCATCCAGCAGCACTCGTCCACGTTGTGCGCCACGTAGTCGTGGAACACGCCGCCGCTGGCCCACATGAAGCCGAGATATCTCTGGACCTGGTAAAGCAGTTCGCTGATGCCGGCCGGCTGCGGGCCGACAACGCCAGCAGGGGTGACCAGCCGGTAGGTTCGCAGCGTCATGATGTCGCCGATCTGGCCGGACTTGATGCGGTCGTAAAGTTCCCAGCGCGCCTTGCAGTGGCGGCACATCAGGCCAACGGCAACCTTGAGGTTTTTCTTCACCGACTCCTCCGCGAGCTGGAGCATCTTGCGCGTGGTGGGGCCGTCCACGCTGACCGGCTTCTCCATGAAGACGTTGAGGCCCTTGGCGATGGCGTATTTGAAATGCACCCAGCGGAACGCGACCGGCGTGGTCAAGATCACGACATCGCCCGGCTTCAGGCAATCCATGGCCTTTTGATACGCGTCGAAGCCGAGGAACCGCCGCTCCGGCGGCACGTCAATCTGCGCGGCGCCGAACCCGCCGATCTGGTGGTCGGCGTGCGCCGCCTCGATGGCGTTGGGCGCACTGGCGTTCGCCTTCTTTTGGAGGGCTTCGTGGCTGCGCTGGAGGCGTTCCTCAAAGACGTCGGCCATCGCAACCAGCTTGATCGGGCCGCTCGTGGTGGCGAGGGCGTTGCCGGCCGCGCCGGTGCCGCGCCCGCCGCAGCCGACAAGGGCCAACTGGATGGTATCGCCGCCGGCCGCGTGGACATGTGGCAGCGCCATGCCGGCCAGCGCGGAAACCGCCGCGAGGCGGCTGGTGCTTGTCAGAAATTCTCGTCGGGAAACCGGGGAAGGAGTTATCTCGTTCATGGAACGCATCGTAGTCAGTGAAGACGACGGGTTCAATCCGAAAACCGAAGTTGGGCAGACAGGAATGTCTGCCTCACGGTCAACTTCGGTTTCCGGGCTTAGCTTCTGGGGCCGTCACCGGTAAACCACCCGCCGTAGCCAGCCGGCATCCAGACCGGCAGCGGTGGCGCCGTTCTTGGAGTAGATCCATGTCAGGCGGTGTGTGCCGGCAGGAATACTGAACGTCAGCGTCTGCCAGCCTACCTCGCCAGAAATGGCTCCCGGCTGGCTTACCCCGTCTATCGAGAACGTCAGGTAATCCCCGTTCAACTCCGAGGACACCATCCAGTCAAAGCTCAACGTGCCCGGCCCCGTCACCGTCGTCTCCACCCACGACACGTTCAGATTGCCGATGTGCCCGCTCCACGCGGCGCTGCTACCGTCTTTCGTGATCGTCGGCGTCCACACCGCGTCCCCGTCCGTGCTCCACGTCAGGTTGGTCGCTCCCAAAGCCTCCCCCAGCGTCGCCGCCGCCAGCGCCGGTGTCATGGACAGACCGGAGACGACCAGACCTGATCCGCCGCTGCTCAACGACGCCGTGTGCAACAGGTTGTTCTTGATCTGCTGCAAATCCACCGCGTTGATGGTGCCGCTGCAATTGACGTCGCAGAGGAAGTTCGCCGGGGTCAGTGTCGCCAACAGGTTGTTCTTCACCTGTTGCAAGTCCACCGCGTTGACCGTGCCGCTCTGGTTGACGTCGCCATAGAGGGAGCGGATGCGCACCGCATTGGTGCCGGTGAGTGGGTTGCCGGCGGAGTCCGTGATGCCACTGAGCACCACCGTGACCACCGACTGATCCACGGCGTTGGTCAGGTTCAACGTCAGGTTGCTGGCGCTGATGGAGGCTGCACTGTAGGTGACGTTGGTGAGCGTGAAGCTGCCCGCATTGAGCACGCCGCCTGTCGCCGCAACGTTGGTATTGAAGTTGAAGATGAGTGTGGTCGGCCCGCCAAGGCGCGGTTCGACGGTCGCGTTGCTGGTTGGATCGAGCATCAGCGGAAGGTCGAACGTGCCGGACGCGCCGTGGGTCTTGCGCGAGAAGGCGGACAGCAAGGCCAGCGCCGGGTTGATCGTGAGCGCAAAATTGCCGTTGGTGGTGACGGAGACGCTGTCGGTGACTTGCGCGATGAAATTGAATGTGCCCGTAGCAGTCGGCGTGCCGCTGAGCAAGCCGGTGGCGTCGAAAGTCAGTCCGCCGGGCAACGCGCCCCCGGTCGCGCTCCACGTGTAGGGCGGCGTGCCGTTGGTGGCGATGAGCGTTTGCGAGTAGCCGATACCAACGGTGCCCGCCGGCAGCGATGAGATCGTCGTAATCACCGGCCACACGTTGACCGTGAGCATGGCCGCGATGCTGGTGATGCTGCTGACGACGTTGCTGATGGTGACGATGTAGGTGCCGGCGTTGGTGGCGGAAACGGACGCGATGCTGTAGGTGGCGTTGGTGGCGTTGACGATGTTGGTGCCATTCAGCCGCCATTGATAAAACAAGGGGCTCGTGCCCGAAGCCGCCACACTGAAGAAGGCACCCTGGCCCACATCCACCGTCTGGGGCGACGGCGGCGTGACCACCACGGGCGTGCTCCATTCGGAACCCAGACTCGCAAAAGCCGACGGGTTGCCTTGGTTGTTGTATTCCGTGGCAATCCAGCCGGCCGAGCGGACGACGCTGCTGATCCGAATTTCATCAACCGTGCCATTCCATTTACCGGAGAATTGAACGGAATCTCCGATCTTGAAAGTGGTTCCATTGTTCGGCGGATAAAAGGCATACGCGGCGGTTCCGGCGGCGGCGCCTTGGAGGTAGAACTGGACGTTTGTTCCATCCCACGCAGTCACAATCTGCTGCCACGTGTTCGACGAGAGGGTGGAAGTGGATGACACAAGGCCATTCGCAGGAAAGCCGAAACGGAACGTGTTGCCTCCGGCCAATGCGAATTGATAGCTTTCAGCGGTTCCTGACGTCCCGATTGAACAAACGCGCGTGCCGGCCGAAAGTGCCTTGGGATAAATCCACGCGGAGATCGTGCCCGGCGATCCCGCCAACACCAGAGCGGGGGCGTTATTGTTTATGAGGAACCCCGTGCTACCGTCGAAGCTCACCGCGTTGCCGATTTCGCCCGCAGCGCCAAAGGTGGACCCGGAATTGCCCGTCATGTTTGCGCCGTTCCCGGTTAAATCATAGGCCGGGCTGGCGCTCTCGCCCAAGTGCCAGACGCCCACGAACCCACTCGTCCACACCTGCGCGGCGTTTTGCTTGCTCACGCTGCACGACGGATTGCCATAGCGCAGATTGACCACCGTGTCCGCGGTGCTGGAAAGGTTTGGAATGTTGACCCAGACGCGGGCCTTGGTTCCGCCCGTGGCCCCGCCCGTGGGCAAGTAGCTTGCTTCAATCTCATACGCCAGCAGGTTCCCGTTGCTGTCCGAAAAGACCAAGTCAGCGCCGTCGGCGCGCGCATGAGCGGCCAGATCGTGATCGTCATTAATGACAATCAACACCGGGAAACTGGTTTGGGTGGCTGCGACCTGGCCATGGTTGATCGTGATGGCCTTGAGATAGGTCCAGCCCGACCACGTCGTGTCGTTGACCGTCAGCGTTGCGGCGCTGCTCGTCACGCTGCCGAGGCTGTTGCTGATGATCGCCGTGTAACTGCCGGCATCCGTGAGCTGTGCCGCGGCAATCGCCTCGGTCGCGCTGGTCGCTCCGGCGATGTTCGTCCCGTTCTTCTGCCACTGATAGTAAAGCGGCGCCGTGCCGTTCGCCGCCACCGTGAAGGTTGCCGGCTGGCCCACATTCACCGTCAGTCCCGAGGGCTGCGCCGTGATGATTGGGGCAAAGGGTTGATCGGTGAGCGTCAGCGTCGCCGGATCGGTCAACACCGAGCCGCCGTAGTCGCCGATAAGACAGGCGAAGTGCGCGCCGTTGTCGCCGGCGGTGGTGAAGAAGCTGTAGCTCGCGCCGGTCGCGCCGGCGATGTTGGTGGCGTTGCGCTGCCACTGGTAGGTCAACGGCGTCGGCGCGGTCGCGCTCGCGGCGAAGGCAGCGGATTGGCCGGTGCTGACGGCCACGTTGGTCGGCCCGGCGGTCAACGTCGGCGCTTTGGCGGCGGCCGCGTAGTTCTCCAGTTGGTTGAATCCGTTGGTGCCGATCCAGGTGGTATACATCAGTCCCTGAAAGCCAACAATGCCCTGTGCGGCTTTCAATTCATTGCTGGCGGAGGTCGTGCCGTTGCCGGAGTCGTAGTAGCCGGCGATGAATTGTCTGTTGCCGAGGCCGGAGAAAAAGGCCAGTGAGTTGGCGCGGTTGGCCGAGTTCCAGTTCATGATGATCACGCTGGACGGCAAGCCGGTCCACGACCCGTAAACGGGTCCGCCGTCGAAATAGTAAGCGTTCGTGGTGGCGTTGTGGTAGGGATCGAACATGTCGTTCCAAGCGTATATCGTTGCGTTGGTGCAGACGCTGTGGATGGTGCTGACGGCATTGCTGACATGCCAGCCGAGCAAGCCCCCTGCGGTCTGGCCCATGGCCACGCAACTTGCGCAGGTGTTCAGGTGGCGCATCTCGTCGTAACTCATCATGATGCCGACGTTCGCCGGAAAGATGCTGGCCACGGCGGCGACATTGGTGGACATGTAGCCCGCGATGCCCGGCGCGGTGAGACAGGCGCCGACTTCAGACGAATACACCGGGTTGACGGCGTAGTAGTTGATCTTCACCTGCTGGCCGGCCGTGAGCGACGTGCCCGCGGGCAGTGTCACGGTCGGCGGCGTGTGCCAATTGGTAAACTGGCCGCTGTAACCGGTGTTCGGGACTGCGGGATCGGAGATCGTGTTGACATCGTTCGGCTCGTTGTAAACGATATTCGTGTTGGAGGCGTTGCAGATGGTCAACGGCGCGCCCGTCCTGCGCACGAGGTTCACGAGCGCGGTCTCTTGGACACTGAGGTCATCAAACCAGATGGAGCCGTTCACGGTTCCCCAATCGCCCACATAGAGATTGACCAGGGTGTTGCTCGCGCTGTTGAAGAAGTAGTCGTATTGCAACCAGGGCTGGGTGGCCTGGCACGGCAACGTTCCGGAGGAGCCGTCATAATTCAATTGGGCGCTGGTCGTCACACCAATGACCTCCACATCGGGCTGGGAGCCGCTGAAACCCGACGTCATCATCCAAACGCTGACGTGGTATTGCCGCCACGGCGTCACGGGCACGTTCGTCTTGATGAGGCGCGCAAGCCCGGTGCCTGCGCCAATGCGGAACGAGCAGGAACCGCCGTGGACGTTGGTCGTGTCTGCAAACGTGCGAGTTCCGATGGCGTCCTGCCAGCTCCAACTCGTGAAGGTGTTGCCGCTGTGATTTTCAAAACCGCCGTCAATGACCCCCGTGAACGAATTGCTGAACACCAACGATGACTTGTCCGCGGAGACGGTAAAGCCCGCGCCGACAATCGGCTGTGGCTCGGCGAGGTTTTTGTCCAGCGGGAGGATCGAGTATTGGGAATAGCCGAACGAATAGATCATCGGAGTCACCGTGATGCCCACGTTGCTCGCGTGAGTGAGGAACGGCTGGAGGAATCCATTATACCAAGACCCGCCGGCGTCGGGCTTTTCCAGTTGGGTATCGGAGAGCACCATGCCCGTGTAACCCGCCGCCGCCGCGCGAACGAGCAGGCTGTGGGCAAATGGATTATAGGCGGCGTTGGTGTTCTGCAAATTGGTTTGCAGATAGACCCAGAGTTGCAACTGATTGGTCGTCGCCGCCGCGCACAGGGACGTCACCGTCAGCCAGCACACGACAGGACCGAACCATGAGCGGATTCTCACGACGCCCCCTCCGTGAAGCTCGACGCCCAAGGCATGTTGCCGGTGGCGCCGGGCTTTCCCGTCCACTTGCAACCTTCCGGCACAATGCCTGCGGCCCTGAAAAACATGGGTCTTTCCGGTTAAATTCGGCCTGCTCGAAGCCGGAGTGTAAAACGTGTCCGATGCCGTCGGCAAGCTCGTTCTGGCGAATTGCAAATTCCCCTTCAACCCAAAAACCGAAGTTGACCGTAGCGCCAGCATCCTTGCCGGCTCAACTTCGTTTTCAGGTTCAATGCTCCAGTTTATGGATGGCGTCTCTCGAACCGCGCGGTCGCCGGGTTCGTCGAAGGCCAATGCGATCTGTTGCCGCCGTTGTAACGGTTCCCGGGCCGCTATCATTCCTTCAGCGTCGCGTCGCGCTGCACGTTGAGTTCCCTGCCATGCCAGTTGATGCGCGCATCGCCGAAACCGTGGAAAATCCGAACCTGCCGCCCCTCGGTCCGGATGGTAAACAAGATGGGCTTCGTGTATTGCCGCCCAGCCCAACTCGTGGCGCAAAACGCAACGAACTGCGGCGATTCGATGAGGAACCCGCAGCCGGGCAGCGTCACCTCGCCGCCGGGTTTTGACTTGGTCGTGAAGTTGCCGGCGCCGAAGTTGACCGTGACCTTTGCAACAGTTCGATTCGACTTGTCCGCAAAGGTGGCGCGGCGAACCAGCCGGTCCGGCGTGAGGAACTCCAACTTCACCAGTCGCGCGTGGGCCGTCAGCTCCGCAAGCGGGCTGAGAATCTCATGCGTGTTTTTCACAAAACGGTCGGTGACGCACAAGCCGTCGGCCCAGCCATTGTCCGCGCGCGCGAAGCGGCCGGGATCGTCCGGCATGGGACGAGGTTCGACTTTCTCCATGGCGAGCGCCGGCTTCAGCCGCAACCGGCCCACCAACACACGGCCTTTCACGTCGCAACCCGGAAGCCACGCGCGCTCGGAGCCGGCCGCCCCTCGAAAGAGACCGACCAGGATGTCGAGACTGCCCGCCGGGATCTTGTCGGGCACAGTCACCTCGAACGGTCCTTCCTCGATCACATCGCCCACGTGCCACGTCGCCACTGGCTTGGCCGGCGCGTGGTCGTTTTGAAACGGCACCGGTTCGCGCGATCCGAAGTGGACGAACACGTGCCAGTCGCCCGCGCAATCCGCCTCCACCTGCCAGCGATACTTGATCCGGAACTTTCGCGGTCCAATCGGCTCGAAGGAAAGGATTTCCGGCCGGGCATTCACTTCCGCCGCCGGCGAAGCGGCCGGCTCCTTCCAATAAAGATGGTTCGGGAACGAATGATAGTTCAGCGTCCGACCGCAAAGAACGTGGTGGGCCACGTATTCGGCCGCGCCCTCCGGCCGATAGCCGTATTTGCCATAGATGGCCTCGCAGTCGTGATACACCATCTCGAACAGCGGGATGACCGTCGCGCCGAGCTTGGCCGGATCAATATTGTTGTGGAAGTATGTGCCGCTGACGCCGCTGAGTCCCTCGAAGAAATCGCTGTGGGCGATGGCCCACTCCCGGCCGCATTCGGAGCCGAACAGGCCGAACACGCCGCGGGTGTAATCGCTCAGCTTTTGTTTCCAGTGGATGTCGTCCGCGTAGTTCAGCGGGTGTTTCGGATCGAAACACTCCTGTGGACCGACGGCGTAGGTCGTGTCGATGAAATAGGCCTGCGGCCCGAACAGCTTCTGCACGGCGGTCAGATTCTGGGGCCGCTGGGCCAGTTCCAAAGTTTTCGGCGCGCACACCAGATAAGCCCGACCGCCGAGCCATCGCCCGCCGGCCATCAACGAGCCGTCGGGTTTCTTCTGGATGAAATCCGGATTCCACGACTTCGCGTCGCGATACATGTCCTGATAGTTGTCGTGGAAGCAGGCGACGTAGCCGAGCGCCTTGATCCGCCGGACGGCGTCGGCGAGACCGTCGTTGCCGCCGCACTCCGCGTTGGCCGGCAGCGCATCGGGATGACGGCAGTCGTAGCCGCCCTCGGTCCAGCCGCCGAGGGTGAAGAGGCAGCGGTTGACGCCGAGATCGCGCTTCAGATGTTCGGCGATTTGCGCCGCTTCGTCGAATGACCATTGCACCGTCACGGACTCGTCCTGGGTGCTCTCCTCGTTGCGACGCCGGTTCAGGCAGGTCCACAACTTGGCGTTGGACGCGCCGGCGAGTTTCGCGGCTTCGGGATTACGCTTTTCCTTTTCGATCAAGGTGACGGCAAAACCCTTCGCCTCGGCGATTTTCCGGTAAGCACCCGCCACCGTGTTCCAATCACCGCGGCCCAGCGGCGTGAGCTTGATGGAAGCATACACAACCTTGTCCGCGTGAGGACCGCGCCTGACGTGAACCGAGCAGGTCAAACCCTGCCCGGTCTTCTTCAGTTCCGGCGTGATGTAAGGATCGTCCCATGTCATCAACAGCGCCGCGCCGCGCTTGACGAACCCCATCATGTTCATGTGGCAACCTTCGTAGCTCGACGTGCCGAAGCGGGTGGAAAATTCCAGCGGGCCATCCGCCGGCACGAGCAACCCCTCGCGAACGGGCACGAGCGCATAGCCCGCGTCCCCGGCGGCGATGCCCAACGCCGCATCCAGCAGCCGGACGGTTTCATTACTAGTGAGCGCGACGCGAATCGCGATGCTTCGGCCGCCATCGGCCGGTTGCGCGTCCTGGATCTTCCCCAAATCCCAAACCGCGCCGCCGCGCTTGTCCAGCAGCGATGACCGGCCTGTGGTGGCATCGGCGGAGAACTTCAAAAAGCCGCTCTCACTTGCGGCGGCGGCCGTCGTGTGAATCACGGTCGCCAGAAAAAACGCAAACACCGCGCACCTGATAAACATCCGTCCGGCAGCATGAGTTATTGTTTTCAAAGCACCTCGTTGAGTTGAAGTTGGCCGCAGATGATACCATCCCGCGAGGCGACGCCAAGCATTGACTGATGGAGAGCGCCGCGGCGGGGGCAAAGACCGCCGTTCACGAAATGAATGGCGTCGGCCACGCTTACCCGGAATCCGAATACCCGGCCGTGAGAGCATGGCTGCGCGGGCCGGTGTTGAAGTAACGCCATGGGCGCCGGCATGGCGCGCATCGCACGGCGTCGGGGACGTTGCAAATTTGAACGCTCTCCGCGTCCTACGTCAGCGGCGTTTTGAAAGCCGCCCAAACATATCTGAAACATGCAAAAACGTGTGAAAAACGCCAAAAACGCTGCCGAAGGCTCATTACTCCTTCCCGCCTGCGGTCCACACTCCCAAGTCGCAGACGCACACGCTCAGGGAATGCCTAGCCGATCAAGGATACACTCGATCTGCGCGTATTCGGACATGACAAGACCCCAATAACGCCGGTTGCCAGCCGTCACGGCGATCTCGCTCTTCCTTAGAGCGCGGGGCTTGTCCGCTGAGTTCCAACGGAAATCGCGCATAGCATCCTCGAATCTTCCACGCAGCCCAGTGTTCCCATGCGAGGATTGCAGACGAACTAGGCGCAGCGATACTTTCAGCGCGTCGGGAAACGCGGCGATGGTACCAGAAAAGCAGTGTTCGATGGCTTGCAGAGCATCAAGGATTGCATCGGCGCAGTGCTGATCGTCCACGGTAAAGGCGGCGTTGACGTGCTGCATTTTGTTCCGCGTGTCGTGATTTCGGAGAAGTGTCGCACCGAGCGTTGTCGTCTTTGCGTCGAGCTTGACAGCAGGATGTTTCAACAGGTCGTGAAACTTGATGTGGCCAAGCGTAGGATTAGCGGCAATCGCGAGGGCTTTACACGTCATTTCCACAAGCTCATCTGCAAGGATGAAAGCTGCGCGCTGCTTGTGGCGCACGTCCGAAAAATAGAGTGATACGACGGATTCTAGCGCGTCAATGATGTCCCGTGGCGCGGCCATGTCATTTCCTGCCGCCGATCACCAGTCGCTCTACTTCAGCTTTCGCCTTTTCCAGCAGGCGGTCGGCTTCGCCACGGGCGGCTAGGGCTTTGCGAACTCTAAAGACCACCTCATCGCGGACTGACTGCTTAGGAACGGCAAACGGGATTCCCATCAAGCGCGTGGTTGCAATAGCCGGATACATCGATGCGGTCGTGTGCAGGTCGAGTATCTCGCAAACGATGGGCAGCCGAAGAAAGGTCAGCAAGACCTCGGGTTCAACGCCTTCAGCACCGTGCTTAGGCCGTAACACAGCAAAGCCGGATGAACAAACGTAGCCCGATTGCTCCGGCGTGATCAGCGCGGAAAGCTGGCGGATCGGTCGCACAGTCGATGTGATAATGTCGTCAGGCTCGACAACCCACTGCGCGCGACTCGGGGCTTCTGACAACTTCACAGTCTCCGAATCCGCCAAGCCGTCGCTGCGAATGGAGCCAATTTCGATATACTGAAAAGTGTCAGCGGATTTCAAGGTCTCTGGGCGGAAGCGTCTCTCGGAAAGATTGGCGACGGTGCCAATGCACCTACCATTTCTTGCGAGAACTTCGAGTGCTCGCTGATAGCGCGGCGAGAAATACTCTGCGTCAAAGCGATGTGCATTGAGAAGATCGCAATACTCCTTCTCGTAGAACAAGCTCGGCGAGCCCTCCATGTGGGAAAGGCCGAGCGATTCCAGAAGCAGAACCTCAGCACTTGAAACAAGGTTAACCGCCTTCTGACGAAGATTGTAAGCATTCTTTGTTGTGGCCGATATTTCAGGAGCAATAGACAGCTTCGGAACCTTCAGCATCTTTATCTTCTCGATAAAGAGGTTGAGCTGAACATTGCCAGTAGCTTCGCGCAGGGATTGGAAGCGCCCAAAGGTCGTGTTGAGAAAAGTGGCGATGAAAAAAGCGTCAATCGGTGCGTCAGGCCTGAGTCGAATCAATCCCAAATGTCGGTCAATGTTCGCGGGAAGCAATTCTGTGGGTACCACCGCCGCGTTGCCAATAGTCCCAACAGTCGTGAGCAGCACATCGCCCTGCCTGAGACGTGTGCGAGTATTATTCGCATCCTGTTTTGGGCTGATCTGAAGAGCGGCGCCAATCGAGAAGTCATTGTCCTTAACACACTTGGCGGATAGGTAGCGGACACCATTTTCCTCAACGACATCGGGTGATGAGTGGATGCCGTCAGTGACAAGACCCACGGAACCGAGGGTGACGTAGGTAAGCCGTTCGATCATCCGCTCATATTCGAGATAACGCGGCTGAAAATACTCTGCATCGAGACGTCCACGCCGAGCAAGTTCACCGGAATCTAGCACACTCCAAACGGCCATCGTTATGCCTCCTCGCAAAACCGAAGGGCCTGCTTCTTACCCCACGCAACAAAGCCGTCCGCAATCTCGTCAAGGTCATGCTCAACGACCATGTGGCTGTGGTTGTCGAGCAGCGGCGCGTTGTCGGGACCGATGCGGTAGATGTATTCGCCGGAGTTGTCTTTGCCGGGTTTGATGCTTGTTGCTAGGAAAACTGGGTATTTCTCGATCCTCGGATTGTAGGTCGGCGATTTTTTGTCTTCGTTCCACATCTGCACAAACAACACACTGGTTTTCGTTCCGGTGTGTGGTTTGAACGTGTTTTGGTGTAAGCCGACGACAGCGAGGATGCGAGCGCGGTCGGCAATCCAGCGGCGAATTATCTCATCACCGGAGTTGTTGAAACGACCTTGCGGCAGGACCATTGCAGCACGTCCGCCAGGCTTGAGGAATTCGATGTTGCGTTCGATGAAGAGGATGTCGCGCCCGACGTTGGCTTCCCATTTTCCCTTCGCCCCTTTGGCAATGTCGTATTGGTGGATGATACGCGAGTCCTTGATGTCTCCGGCAAAGGGCGGGTTGGTAAGGAGCACGTCGAAGTCGAAGTAACGATAGTGTTCTTGATTCCACTTGTCGCGTTCCGGGTCTTTCGGGTAGCGGCGCAGGCGCGGCTTCATGCCGACGCGGACTTCGTCGTTCCATGTCTTTGGGTCGAGCGTATTGGCGCGATAGACGTTGGTCTTGCCGTCGCCGGCAATGAGGTTGAGGGCGCGCGCGATTTTCACTGAGCGCGGGTCAAAATCGAGGCCATAGACATGGCTGCCGGCGTAGTCGGACTGCCATTTCTCCGGCCCCTTGGCGGTAAAAACATCGCCCCAGACGTGGAAGATGGCGTGGACGGTAAACCCGCAGGAGCCTGCCGCGGTATCAATGACGTAGTCGTCAATCGAGGGGTTGAGCATCTTCACGCACATGTCGATGACGTGGCGCACCGTGAAGTATTGGCCCTTCTCGCCTTTGGCTGCTTTGATGGAGAGATACTCGAAGGCTTCGTCAATGACCTGGAGGTTTGAATTGAAGAGCTTGATGTCTTCAAGAAACGAACCACAGACCTTGAGATGGTCGGGTTCAAGGTTGATGCGCTCGCCTTCGATGAAGACGCCCGGCCATTCGCCCATTGCCCTCTTGAACAGCGAGTCTACCTTTTCGGCAAACTCACGGCCAGTGGAACCGCCGACGCGGAATTCGAGGTAACGCTTCGTCTTCCCGCCGCGTGCGGCCTGCCACTCGTCGTAAAGCTTGGCATAGACAAGCTTGAAAACTTCGTCGAAGGCGTCCACGCCAGCGTTGGCGAGGACGAGGTCTTCCATGTCGAGGATGACGCTTTTCAAAGAGCGACGTTCAGTAATGAGCTTGTTGTTCTTTTCGAGGTCTTCGAGCGTCCACCGCTCGGCGAGCATTTCGGCGAGACGTTGGCGGGCGGTGGGAATGTCCGGGAGGTTGCGAAAGAGGTTCGGCTCTTCGCGGTGAAGCGCGATGGTTTCGCTGCCGTTCGTCCACACGCCGATGGGCGAGCCTTCGGCGTTGCAGTAGCTTTTGAGTTGTTCGAGGCCGTCTTTGCGCTTCGGCTTTTTGACCTCGACAATGATGTAGGGCGTAGTGGGTGCGTCCTTTTCCCAGATGACGATGTCGGCCGCCTTCTCGTGGACAGCGGAGCCGAAATAGACGGGCTTCTCCACGGCGATGCGCTCCTTCGGATAGCCGTAATGCCCCATGAGTTTGCGGAGATAAAGCTGCCGGACGATCTCTTCGGGCTTCGCCGGGCGTGGCTTATCACTGGCAGCGCAGGTGAGGTAGGGCTTGCCGGCTCTGTCGTGTATCTCGATTGCTTTGATTTCTTTTTCGCTGAAAATTGTCAGCGCGTAATCAGAGCCTTTGAGGATGTCCTGAATTGTGTGGGACATGGGCGTGCTTCGCTCGCGCGCGAATCAGCCCTGTCGGGGATGGCTTTCCTCTGTGGGAACCTTGGTGCCTGAAAAAAAGTGTGGGACGCACTTACTTGCGTCCCGTCACAGGCACCTAGGAGCGCCCACAGAGGAACGCTTTCGGCGCGCCCCACGTGGGGGCGCGCTTCAAGCGAAGTCCTCTGTTCGAAATTCCTAGGTTTCGTGACGGACAGCAGCCGAAGCTACGCGAAATCAGTTTTGGTTTTTGGTTACTCGATAATTCTGTATTCTCTGTGACGCGCGGAGTGTAGCGCAGGCGGCGAGAGCGCGGCAAGGATTGCTTCGCAATCGGGCACGTGATAAAAACCAACTTTCCTTCCAATATTCAGTCTCTTGGATCGTTTCTCACCTTGAGATGAACCCGTTCATAATGACTTCTGCATCACAAACAGTCTGATCTCATCGCCATGAAACACCTCTTCCTCTCCGCCATCGCGATCGCCTTTTGTGCCGTCGCCCACGCGGATGCGCCGGCGGCCAAACCCATCGCAAGCGCGGCGAATGGCACGCCCATCCTGTCGCCTATTTCCAAAGCGACCGTGGATGTCCACGACGGCGCAGCAGTCGTGAAGGTGCCGGCGGGCATGGTGTTCGTCCCGGCGGGCAAGTTCCAATTCGGCGAGGGCGCGGATGCCCGCGAAGTTTCTCTGAAGGCGTATTGCATCGGACGCTTCGAGGTGACCAACGCGGAATACAAGACGTTCCTTGATGCGACGCATTATCGCGGCGCGCCGCGCTACTGGAAGAACGGCAGCTTTCCCGCCGGCAAGGCGAATCATCCGGTGCTCTTCGTGTCGCTCACGGACGCCGAAGCCTACTGCGCGTGGATCAGCAAAGAGACCGGCTGGACGGTCGTGATCCCGACCGCCGAGCAGTGGGAAAAAGCCGCGCGCGGCCCGAAAGCCTGGCGTTACCCGTGGGGCAACGAGAAGGATTCCCATTACGCCGGCGGCAAGCTCAAGGCCCGTTTCAACTACAACGCCGTGTGCGCCGCTTACTTCCTTGAGAAGGAAGCGAAGACGATGACCGCCTACACCGACCGCTCCAGCCGCAGCGGACAGAAGGTCGCCGTGGCCGATATCACCGGCAGCGACGGACAACGCTTGGGCGTCACCCCGGACGGCAGCGTCTCCGGCTGGATTGATCATCGGGCGAACACCGGCTTTGTGAACACCGAGGTTTACCGCCGTTTGGTGGACGATGGCGGCTACACTACGCCCGTGGGCAGTTTTGATGACGGCAAGAGCGCCTACGGTTGCTACGACATGGCCGGCAATGCTTACGAGTGGACCAACACCCTCATCACGGCCACCAACGGCGCCGAGCGCGGCCAGCAGGTGAACGACGTGCGCGGCGGTTCGTGGTATTCGACGGGGCGCAGCGGCGTGAGTGTCTGCACCGGCGAAGGCCGCTCCGGCCGCAGCGGCTATCATTCGGTTGGTTTCCGCATCGCGATGATCCCCGCACCCGTCGCGAAACCTCCGACAGCGCGATAACATGGCGCGCGTCTATCGGGGAAATGCAAACCTCCCCCTGCGACGCCGAGAAAAGTGCAATCTGCCACAGGGTTTTCCGGGCTTGCGTTGTCGTGAAGAATCGTGATTATCGGCAGTCCTATGAGAACCTTGGGCTTCAGCCGCATTCTGTTTTCCTGCGCTGTTGCGCTCGGCGTGGCCGGCATGGCTTCCGCCGCGACAAAGCCGGTCGCAACTCGCGGGGCCAATGAAGATGTGAACAGCGCCGCCGTGCGCACGCGCCAGAGCCTTGGCGCGAACACCAACCTGCTCTTCAACGGCTGGGGCGTGACGCCGGCCGGCCAGCATGTGTCCTGCGGCGATGTGGCGTTGAAGATTGTCATCGCGCCGGACAAGAAGGCGGCCGTCGCCGTGTGCGCGGGTTTCAACCAGGCGGGTGTGAACATCGTGAGCCTCGACGCCAGCCGCGCCGCGGAATTCATCCCGCTCAAGGAGGCATTCAACGGCCTTGCCTTCAGCCGCGACGGGAAAACGTTCTATGTCAGTGGGGGTGATTCGGGCGTGATTTACGTTTTCAACTACGCCGACGGCAAGGCCACGCTCGACCGGGAGGTGAAGCCGAATCCCGGGGAGCCACAGGTGTTTCTGGCCGGCATCGCCGTGCATCCGGGCACGGGTGCGCTCTATGTGTGCAACGAGGCCAATCATGAAATCTGGCTGCTCAATCCCGACACGCTCAAGGCCGAGCAATCCCTGGGCACCGGCCAGCATCCGCACTCGTGCGCGTTCGGCGGCGACGGCCAGCATCTCTACGTCAGCAACTGGGGCAGCAGGAGCGTGACGATCATTGACACGAAGAAATTCCGCCGTGTGCGCGACATCGCCGTCGGCATCCGGCCCAACGACCTGACGGTCGCGCCCGATGGCCGGCTCTTCGTCGCGTGCGCGGGCGACAACACCGTGCATGTCATCGGCACCGGCAAGCTGGAAAAACCCGGCGACACGCCCGGCCCGACGCGCCGCTTGTGGGAAGGCACGCGCGAGATCATTTCCACCTCGCTCTATCCGCAATCGCCCGAAGGCAGCACGCCGTGCGGCGTGGCCGTGTCCCCGGACGGCAGGACGCTGTTCGTCGCCAACGCAGACAACAACGACGTGATGGTCGCGGACATTTCCGGCACCTTGACGGAGGAGGCAAAGGAACGCGGCGAGAGCATCACGGTGGTCAACGGGTTCATTCCCACCGGCTGGTATCCCAGCGCCGTCGCAGTCTCGCCGGACAACCAGTTTCTGCTCGTGGCCAACGGCAAGGGACTCACCTCGCGGGCGAGCAATCCGCCGCGCGGCGAGAAACCGCTCAAGCTCCACACCGGCATCCTGTTCGACTATCCGCCCAGGATCTTTGAAGGCTCGATTTCCTTCATCGCCAAGCCGGACGCGAAACGGATGGCGGCTTATACCGAACAGGTGCGAAGGAATTCACCGTATCACCCGGAGCATTTCGTGAAGGCGCCGCTCGCGAGCAACACGGTCATTCCCGCGAAAGTCGGCGACCCGTGCCCGATCAAGCATGTGCTCTACATCATCAAGGAAAACCGCACCTACGACCAGGTGCTGAGCGACATGACCGACGCCAAGGGCCGCCCCATCGGCAACGGCGACACGAACCTCCTGATGTATGGCGAGACGGTCACGCCCAACCAGCACCAGATTGCGCGCGATTACGTGCTGTTCGACAATCTCTATTGCAACAGCGAGGTGAGCGTGGACGGCCATAGTTGGACCGATGCGGCGATGGCGACGGATTTCAACCAACGTTCATGGATTCTTTCCTACTCAAAGCACGGCAGGTTGCCCGGCAACGAGGACATGGAGAATCCCGCCAGCGGTTATCTCTGGGACTTGTGCAAACGCCACGGCTTGAGTTTCAGGAACTACGGCGAAGGCGCGCAACGCGTTCCCTCCGGCAATCGCGGCCGGTGGAAGGTCAAAGGCAACCGCGACATGGATCTCGTGAAACTTTGGATCGAGGATTTGCACGCCGCAGAACAGAGCGGCGAACTGCCGCGCTTCACCATCATGTCCCTCGGCGAAAACCACACCAAGGGCACCACCGTCGGCGCGAACACACCCGAAGCGTGCGTCGGCAGCAACGACCTCGGCCTTGGCCGTATCGTGGAGGCCGCGAGCCGCAGCCCGTTCTGGAAGGAGATGGCCATCTTTGTCATCGAGGACGACGCGCAGAACGGGCCCGATCACGTGGACGCGCATCGCACCACTGGTTTTGTCATCAGCCCCTGGTGCAGGCGCAACGCGGTGGACAGCACGCTCTACACAATGGCGAGCATGATCCGCACGATGGAACTCATTCTCGGCCTCCCGCCGCTGACGCAATACGACGCCGGCGCGACGCCGATGTTCAACGCGTTCCAGAAAGCGCCGCAACTCACGCCCTACACCGCGCTCATGCCGAAAGTGGACTTGGAGGCGAAGAACACGAAAAAGACCGCGTTCTCCAGAGAATCGGGCCGGATGAATTTCTCGGCCTACGACCTTGCGCCGGAAGACGAGTTGAATCGCATCCTCTGGGCCGCCGCGCGCCCCGGCGAGCTGTATCCCACGCCGATCCATCGCGCCATCTTCACCCAACCGGTGGAGTAACCCACGCCAAGCGGGTAAACCGTCGCATTTGGCTTCGTTTTGCTTCGAGCACGGTCAATTCTTGCTATGTCTTTTTCAAATAACCTGCGCGTTTGCAGTCTGTTGCAGCAATCTCGCGCTTTTCTCTATTTGGGTTCGTTTCGCAAAAAACATGTTTTCACACCCGACCTCGGGACGGATCGAAATGTCCGTATTCGAGCGAAAACACAGTGTTTTCGGGGTTGGGACGAGACCGTTGTTTGAGTTCGTTTTGCACATCGGTTGTAGTGCCAGCAGAACTGTTTCCGCCAACGGAACTTGGGCGAATAATCATGATTTTGTAAGCCATGTTTTTGCCCCATCTGTCCCAGTTCAGAGCCAGTCGGATTGAGTCGGATTGAGTCGGATTGAGTCGGATCAAGTTGGATTGGCTGCGCAGTTTCGCGCACGAACTGCTCCGCCTTCTGCCACATCGTCTCCTGACTCCTGCCTTCCGGCTTCCGACTTCTGTTCTTCGCCTTTCATCGTCGGGCACAGGGTATGATGATTTCTCTATTATGTCAAGAGAAATTACCTATTAGTTCGCGGCACGGCACAGCCCCTCCCCATGCCACCGCAAAGTCTGCAGGACTGCGGCGGGCTCAGGGTTGCGTGTCCAGGCTGTCCGGCAGATGGCTTTGCCGGAACCCGCCTTCCAGCCTCACGGAACACCTCTCGCGCCACTTCGCCCGTTAAAACAAACCTGTTGGACCAACAGCCTTCCATATCAAACAGCGGAAGCCGCTCACAACTCCGTGATCGAAATGTTCCGCCAGCGGCACACCGCGCCCACTCCCCAGCGGTCGTAGCCGAGCGGGTTTTTGAGCGACACATCGTGGACTTCGAACGCGATGTGCCCCGCGCGACCCAACAGCCGCGCCACGGCTTCGGCATCGTAGCCTTTGGCCTGAATCTTCGCCGTGTCGAGTTCGCAAATCCTCGTCCCGTTGATCCACGTCGTAATGACCGGCAGCCGGCCGACACAGCGGATGCGAAACCGGTTCCAGTCGTTCACCCGCCACGCTTTCAAGAAATCCTCGAAGCTTGCCCCGTAGGTGGGTGTGACGGCGCTGAAGTTTCCTTCGGGCTGCACGGACCGCAGGTTCTCCACGCGAAAACCCGGCAGCTTGTCGCCCGTCATGGCGAAGGGCGCGACCAGAAAACTGCCGAGGGAGTTGCCATAGACTCCGCCGATGCAACCTTTCGGGCGATGGTCCACCAGGACCTGGAACCCGACGCTGCCGAGCTCATGCGCGCGAACCATGATGCCGGTGTCCGCGGGCCAATCCGGCCGCGCATCGAGTTCCAGTTCGAAGTCGGCGAATTTCTCTTCGCTCAACAAATACGCGCCGTGGAGCGATTCCGGCGGCTCATGTCCGCCGACAATGGCGCCGTCCACCACCTCCCAGCGACCCACGTGTTTGAGTTTGTCCTGCTGCCGATGTTCCTCGTGCCATTTCACCACCGCAGCCTTCAGTTCCTCCGGCGGGATGTTCGCGAACCGGTCATCCTTCGGGACATACAACCGCGGCACGGCCCGCCAGCCTTTCAGCGTCTTGCCATCGAACAACGCGCGGCCGGTTTTGGCGTGCCCCGGCTCGGTGCCGGACAGCCGCTGCGAAAATGAAACCGCGGTTGCGCCCAGTCCGGCAATGGCGGTGCGTGTGAGAAAACGGCGGCGAGTGAGGACGCAGTTCATGCGGCGGATGCTAGTTTGCAACCGGTCTCGCGACAAGCCCGTTTGCCGGTGAAAAGCGCCGGAGCCGGACTGAAAATCAGCGGTTGTGGTCTGGAGGCGGGACTCATAAACTCGCGACTCATGCGCCTTGTGATTTTCTGGATAACGTTTGCCGTTTCCATGGTTCCGCTGGCGGCGGAACCGGTGACGCCGAAGGGAGCGGAACTGTTTCATTCGTTGGGGACAGGCCGATGGCAATTCGGTGGCGTCGTGGCTCTGCGGCTGGCGGCCAATCTCGACCAGTGGCTGCTGCGCGCGCCGGAGGCGAACCCGGCGTTAACGGAAATGTTCCGCCTGCGCGATCGGCAACCCGTGCCGAAACTGACGCCGTGGGCGGGGGAGTTCGCCGGCAAATATCTCATCTCCTGCGTGCAGGCTTTGCGACTATGCGACCGCGCGGACTTGCGCGAGCACACCGCGCGCTTTGTCGCCGATCTGATCGGCACGCAAGCCGACGACGGTTATCTCGGCCCGTTTCCGAAAAAGGAACGGCTGCTCGGCCATTGGGATTTGTGGGGCCACTACCATGTCATGCAAGGGCTGCTGCTCTGGCACGATTTCAGCGGCGACGCTTCGGCGCTCGCGGCAGTGCGCCGGGCCGCGGATTTGATTTGCCGGACGTATCTGGACGGCTCGCGCCGCGTGTTCGACGCCGGCTCGCCGGAAATGAACATGGCCGTCGCTCACGTGCTCGCCGAACTTCACCGCCGCACCGGCGAACCGCGGTACCTCGCCATGACCGGGGAGATCGTGAAGGATTGGGAACGAGGGGGTGATTATCTGCGCACCGGCGTTGCCGGCACGCCGTTTTACAAAACCCCGCGTCCGCGCTGGGAAAGCCTGCACGATCTTCAGGCGCTCGCCGAACTCTGGCGCATCACCGGCGAGGCGCGCTACCGCGAGGCGTTCATCAGCCACTGGCGGACAATTCGCGAGTTTGACCGGCGCAACACCGGCGCGTTCAGCGGTGGCGAGAAGGCCACCGGCAACGTGTTTGCGCCGTCGGCCATCGAGACTTGCTGCACCGTCGCGTGGATGGCACTGAGCTGCGACATGCTGCGGCTGACCGGCGACTCGCGCGTGGCCGACGAACTCGAACTGGCCACCTTCAACGCCGCGCTGGGCGCGCAGCATCCGAGCGGGCGTTGGTGGACGTATAACACGCCGATGGACGGCGAGCGCAAAGCCAGCGCCCACGACATTGTTTTTCAAGCGCGCACCGGTTCGCCGGAGTTGAATTGTTGTTCGGTCAACGGCCCGCGCACGCTCGGCATGCTCAGCGATTGGGCCGTGATGCGCGACGAACGCGGCCTCGTGGTGAACTGGCTCGGCCCGCTCGAACTGACCACGCGTGACGCCACGGGCGGCAAGGTGACACTGCGTTGCGACACCCATTATCCGCTCGATGGGGACATCGCGTGGCATATCACCAGCGCCAGACCGACAAGCGTTCGATTCCGCATTCCTGCGTGGGCGGAAGGCGCCAGCGTAAGCGTCGCCGGCGAGGCGACGCCCGTGAAACCCGGCAGCTATCTCGAAGTCGAACGCACATGGCGCGACGCGGATACCGTGAAGCTTCATCTGCCGATGCCGCTCCGCACGTTGGAAGGCCAGCGCGAGCAATCGGGCAAGGTGAGTCTTTATCGCGGACCGCTGTTACTCGCCTACGACCAGCGCGACAACGCTTTCGACGAAACCGGCATTCCGTCCATTGAGCCGGCGCGGGTAACGGAGGCGAGGCTCGTCCCGTTACACGAGCCGGCCGGCAACCTGCTTGCGCCTTGGCTGCTGCTCGAACTACCCACGGCAAAGGGTCCGCTCCGCTTGCGCGACTTTGCCAGCGCGGGAGCGAGTGGCACTCGCTACCGCTCCTGGCTGCGCGTCGCCGGCCGCGAAGCGCCGATTGGGCCGGACGCGCTGGTGGTTTCCGCCAGCTTGAAAGGCGAGGCCAAGCCGCAGTTCGGCCAACTACTCAACGCGACCGGTTGTGTTGCCACCGCCGACGGCAAAGCCGTCAGCCTCAACGGGCGCGACGGGATGCTCCTCTACGCGCTGCCGGAAAACTTTGGCGCCGACTTCACTGTCGCCGTGCGCGTGCGCGTGCGCGAGCTGCCGCCCGCGAAACAGATCGGCCAGATCTTCAGCGCATGGTGCGGCAGCCTCGACGATCCGTTGCGGTTGACGGTCGATGGCGGAAAGCTCGCCGCGCGAATCGAAGCCGGGCGCAGTTACGGCACGGCTGGTGTGCCATTGGCCGTCGGCGAATGGCATCGCGTCGCCGCCGTGAAGGCCGGCGCGAGACTGACGCTCTATATGGACGGCGCCGTCCGCGCCTCCGCCGAAGTCCCGGCCGTCGTGCTCACGCAATCCCGCGTCTTTGCGCTCGGCGGCAATCCCGCTTACACCGGCGGGCCGGAATTTCTCGCTGCCGACTTCGCCAACCTTCTTGTCCGCAACCGCGCCCTGTCCGATGCCGAAGTTGCCGCGCTTTGCCATCCCTGAACCGCAAAGGAATTGATTGGGGATGAGTGCCGGCGTATGAAAGACGCTTGGAAAGTGAACCGACTATGAAACAAACCTCTCGACGATCCTTTCTGATGTCATCGGCGCTCGGCGTCTCCGGCATTGCGAGCGCGGCCAGAGCCATCGCCGCCGATGAGAAACCGTCCGGCTCCAAAAAGACCTTCCAGTTCACACGCGAAATCCCGGCGGAGGAAGGCTTCGATCTCGTCGTGGCCGGCGGCGGGCCGGCGGGCGCGGCGGCGGCGATTTGCGCGGCCCGGCTCGGCGCGAAAGTCCTGCTGGTCGAGGCCACCGGCAGCCTCGGCGGCACGGGGACAAGCGCGTTGGTCTCGCTCTGGTTTTCCCTGACCGACGGCATCAAGAGCGTCGTCGGTGGACTGATCCTCGAACTGATCCAGACGCTCTGCCGCGACAACGCGGCGGCGCCGAACGCGCTGGTCAAATTCCAAAAGGGGCTGCCTATTGACTCCATCGGGTTCCAGCCGGAATCGCTCAAGATGCTGCTCGACAAGCTGTGCCACGACGCCGGCGTCGAGGTGCGCTTCTTCACACGCGTCGTCGAGGCCGATGCCGATCCCCGGCAGCGCTGCGTCCGCGGAATCATCACCAGCAACGTCGAAGGCCTGCGCTACCTGCGCGCCAAGACGTTCATTGATGCGACCGGCGACGCCATCCTCGCCGATTTGTGCGGTGCGCTCGCCCGCGCCGCCGGACGCGACACGCCCCACATCATGCCGCCCACGCTCTGCGCGGCGCTCAGCGATATTGATTTCGACCAGTTCTCGAAAAAAAACCAGCAGGCGATGGTGGAGCAAGCGATTGCCGACGGTTTCTTTTCCCAGGCCGACCGGCATGTGCCCGGTGTGTTCCGCAACGGCCCCGGCACCGCCGCGTTCATGAACGCCGGCCACCTGTTCCACACCAATGCCCTGAAAACGCGCAGCCTCTCCGACGCCATGGTGCGCGGCCGCCAGCTCGTGCAGGAATACGCCGCCTTCTACCGCAAATACATGCCCGGCTGCGAACACCTGCAGGTTGTGGCCACCGGCTCGCTGCTCGGCGTGCGCGAGTCGCGCCGCATCGTGGGCGAATATGAATTGAACCATGACGATTTCAAGGCGCGCCGCCATTTTCCCGACCAGATCGCCGTTTACACCAAGGCCATTGACATCCATGTCTATGACCTGAGCCCCGAAGAATACAAACGCTACCACGACGAATACACCAAGCTGGACAATCCCAAGCGCGGCGAGAGCTACGGTCTGCCCTACGGCATTTTGGTGCCCAAAGGCTGGTCGAATTTGTGGGTGGCGGGTCGTTGCAACAGCAGCGACGTAAAGGTCAACGGCGCGATCCGCGATCAACCGGCCTGCTCGATGATGGGCCAGGCCGCCGGCACCGCCGCCGTGCAGTCCATCGCCACCGGCCAGCCCGCGTGCGATCTCGACACGGCGAAGCTCGTCGAGACCCTGCGCGCCAAAGGCGCCTACCTGCCGCAAACGGAACTGCAAAAGACCATGACGCGCGCGACGTAGGACAGGCGTCCCGCCTGTCCATGAACCGCCGGCGGACCCGCTGGTGTCCCGCCTTCAGGCGGCGCGTCAATGTGGAGTATTGGAGTGCTGGAGTGGTGGCGCGCGTTGACGTTCCGAGTTCCGCCTTCAGCCGTAATGATGCCGTCGCGGCACGCGACCATCTGCCCATCGTCTCCTTTGACCGCGATTTCGACAAGTTCAAGGGCATCCGCCGCGTCGAACCAAAACCTTGATCCGAGCCATGATCCAAATCCATCCGCACCCAAGTGAACAAGGCGTGGCTGGCGGTTTCATTGGACCTCAAACTTGGTGCTAACGACCGCGGTGATCTCTTTCTCGAAGGACGTTGTATCGTTGATGCCTTCAGCGGAGGTCGCCGTGACACCCTTGGGGTTGATCTGCATCACGCCCATGCGCGCTTCCACCAGTTTGCCGAGACGCCCTTTGGCGTTGTTGACAATCTGCTCAGCCCGCGCCGTGGCGTCCTTGGTGGCTTCGCCGAGCATGCTGATCTTCAGTTCGGAGAGCTTCGTGTATAAATACCGAGGGGTGTCCGAGTCTATTTGCACGCCATCCTTGATCAAACTCGTGACGTTCCGTGCCACGATCGGCACCTTCTCCATGTTCGTCGAGGTTATCGAGATGACCTGCGTCAGCGTGTAGTTGTCAACGATGGCGGTCGAGATGACCGATGGCGAGTCGGACGTTCCTGCCGGCGCCTTGAGCACCTCCTTCTTGTAGTGGCGCGCCGTCGCGATGGATGCGGCGGTAACATCAGACTCCGCGATGCCGGCTGCCAGGATGAACGTTTTGACCTTGTCGGTCTCGTTTTTCAACGTGTCGTAGGCTTTCACCAGATCCGGGTCGCTGGCAGTGACGGTGCCGGCCCAGGTCACGACATCCGACACAATGAGTTTGCGCGCGGAACCCGTCACGGAGATGGTTTTTCTTTCGATCTTCACCGACAGGTAGGCCCATGCCAGAATCGCGACACACACGACATTGGCCAGTGCGAAGATGTATCCGCCGGCCCGCAGCGTGATCACCAGCTTCTTCGGGAGGCTTTCCGCTGGTTCGTTTGGATCTGTCTTCATGTCATTTCTTTTCCATGGCCAACGTCCAAGCTCAAACACCGCTCTCCTTGAGCTGGGGCGGAGCATACGCTTTCGATCTGGGGACGCCAGATCAAAACAGCCAGTTGAGCCGCGGATGAAACCCGTTGGACATTGCCAAGGCACGATGACAAAGTGGCCGCGTCACGGAGTGACGTGGCTACTTTCAAAACATGAATCCTGTTTGGCAATTGATCATCGCTCTTTTCAGCGTAGCGGCCGCGATGTCCGCCATGGGCGCCGATGTCACAACCTCCCCGTCATCCGCCGAGGCGGTCATTGCTGGCGCTGACGCGCGGCGGGATGGCGCGATGCGCGCGCAACTGGCCGCGCCGTATCCGTCGAACGGCTGCTGGCATTACGAGGACTTCGCGCTCGCGGCCTACTGGCTCAACGAGCACACCGCCGACGCCGACAAGGCCATCCTCGCCGAGCGGGAGAAGGAGTTTCCCGCGTCGTTGAAGGACGGCGACTTCCACTGGCACGCTTACATTTTGGAGCGCATTTACTTCCTCTTCAGCCGCGCGAGCCAGCATTTCCCCGGTCGCATGAACGTGGAAGCCGAGGCGGCGCTGCTCGACATGCTCTGGCAATGGGCCGGGCCGCGTTGCCGGCTGGAGATGACGCTGCCGGAGCGCGATGGGTGGCAATGGGGCAGCGAGAACCATCACGCGCAGGCTTGGGCCGGTTTCTGGGGCGCGGCGCAGATTTTCGCGCAGCACGCCGGCTACAAGAACCGCCGCTATGCCGACGGCACGACGCCCGCGCAGATGGCGGCAGCATTCACCGATTACTTCAAACGCTTCGCCCGTGAGCGCGCTGCGAAGGGACTGCTCGTGGAGTGCAACTCCGGCTACAACAAATACACGCTCGGCGGCTGGTATAACCTCGCCGATTTCGCCGACGACCCCGTCCTTCGCCGGCGCTTCGTGATGTTGCTGGACCTTTTCTGGGCCGACTGGGCCATCGAGCAGATCAACGGCGTCCGCGGCGGCAGCCGGCATCGTTGTTACCCCGGCACCGATTCGACCGCCGGCTCAAGCATGGACGGGCTGGCGTGGTTCCACTTCGGCCTCGGCCGCGAAAAAAGCCAGCATCCCAGCCACATGTGCGGCGCGACGACGTTCTGGCGGCCGTCGCCTGTCGTCGCGGAGCTGGCGCTCGACGTGGCGGGACGCGGCGTTTACGAATACACCTCGCGCCGGCCCGGTCTTGCGCAGCAGCAAAAGGACGGCGCACCGCCGCCGAACTATGTCTGCGATCCGGCGCATCCGTTCTTCGTGCCGCAAGGCATTTATTCCCTGCGTCCCGAAGGCGGCGGCTTGCTGCGCTATAGCTACTGCACACCCGACTTCATCATGGGCACGAGCATGGTCGAGGCACGGCCGAAAGAAGACTGGACCGCCATCAGCAGCCAGAACCGCTGGGAAGGCGTGATCTTTGCCGGTCATCCGACCGCGCGCATCTTCGTGCAACCGCTGACGCCGAAACGCGGCAGCGTCTATAACGCCAACTGGTCGGTGCAAAAGCGCGGCGTCCTCATCGTCCAACGGCTCAAGACCAGCAACGCGCAAGGCCAGCGCGTGTGGTTCGACGCCTCATTGCGCCGCGAGGAACATGACGGCTGGGTTTTCGCCGAAGCGCCGCAAGCCTTCGCCGCCGTCCGCGTCGTGAACGGCCCGTCCATTTGGGAACCGGACACCGTCGAGCAACATCGAAACAAAAAGGGCGCCACCGACACGGGCGAATGGTTGAAATGCAAGGACGAGTTCTCGCCCGTCATCATCGAGGTCACGAGAAAGGCCGACTGCAAAGATTTCACTGCGTTCCAGGCCGCTATCCTTGACACCCCCTTGAAGTGGGAAAACCGCCGCCTTGATTACACCAGCCGGTTGAACAAGACGATGCTGACGTTCTTCGCCGACTACTCGCGCCCTCCGCTGGTGGACGGCGCGCCGGCGAACTACGCGCCGCCGAAGGTTTACGACAGCCCGTTCATCCAGTCCGATTTCGGCAGCGGCGTCGTGACCATCCGCAAAGACGGCCGCAAACTCGTGCTGGACTTCAACGCGGAATCCGGTGGTTTCTAATCACGGCTTCGCGAGGAACCAGCGCTTCGCTCCCGTGTCCGTCTTGAAAAAATCCAGCAGCAGCGCGGTCGTTTTCTTGCAGCCGGCGTCGTTGGGATGCAGGCGGTCGGCGCGCACGTCGTTTTCCGACCAGACCATCCCGTCGAGTTTGCGAGGCGAATTGCCGCACGCCCAAAGATACGGCCCCCAGAGCACCAGCGGCGCCTTCACCTCGCCGCGCGCGGGATCGAAATTCAGTGCCGCGTCACCGCGAATTTGGCTCTGCACGATCCAGCGCGTGCCGAAACCCGATTCGTAGGCGTAAGGCTCCGGGCTGCCGCTCTCGCGCCCTGACCAGCCGCCGAACGTGCGGCTCGACAGATACACGACGCGCAGGTTCGGGTAATGATGCCGCGCGATCTGGAGAATGGCGGTGATGTCCGCCTGCAACGCGCGGGCGTGCGCGGGAAATTCGCCGAGCGGCTTGGGGTTCGCCTCGACGTGCTTGAGCCACGCGACCTGCACTTGTTTTGGCGAAAGGCCCGCCGCTTCGATCCGCTTCGCCAGCGTCGGCCACGTGTCCTTTTCGAGACCCGAATTGCGGCGAACGCCTTTGGGCATGTGGACGACATCCATCTCCTTGTCGAGCCGCTCCTGCTCGGCTTTCGGCAAAACGTCCGCGCCATCCCATGCCCACATGACCGCCGAGCGCCCGCCGATGCAGCCGTTGACAATGACGACACGCGGGGATTTCTGCGGATCGGCGTCGGCGACGCGCTTGAAAGCTGCGGACTCGATCAAAGGATTGGAGAAACCGATCGTGATGAAACCGATTTTGCCGCTGCCCGCCGGCGCGCCGTTCGCGTCGCGCGGAACGATTTGTTCCGCCTCTTTCAAATACGCCGCGCGATGCGCCTCCGGCGGTTCGTTCCTGCCGCCGCCGTAAAGACCGCCGTCCTCGCCTTTGTATGGCGCGGTCATGTCGGTGATCGGCACCAGGGCGCTCCAGTCATTCGTGCTCACTGCCACCGGGCGTGCCGCGCCGCCTTTGGGCGAGGGACCGGAACGATTGCCGGCACGCTTGCGAATCTCCTCGCGCACGCGGTCGAGATAAGCCTGCTCCTCCGGCGTCAGCGTTTCGCCCGCCTGAAATTTCTGCATCAGTTGCTTGCCACGCGCGACGTCAATCGGCGGCGGCTCGTCGGCGGCGTGGAGCGCAACGGCGAAACTGGCGAGGACACACACGGCGAGGATGTGCCTGAAGGTTTTCATGGCTTATCTACTAAACACGCTGGCTCCGGTTTTGTTGTGCGTCTTTTTCCGCGAACCGCACTCGGAATCGTTCTTGGCCGGAGGAATCCCGTTGTGCCAGACTACCGCCACCTTATGCGAACGATGACTCGCGCGGTTTTTTGGATGGCGTTGGCGGCGTGCGGCGGCGGCGTGTGGGCCGACGACTGGCCGTGTTTCATGGGGCCGACGCATGACGGCGTTTCGGCCGAGACGAATCTCGTGACGAGCTGGCCGGAGCAAGGGCCACCGTTGATGTGGAAGATGGATGTCGGCCTGTCTTACAGCGCGCCGTCGGTGGTGAAAGGCGCCCTGTATTTGTTTCACCGCATCGGCGGCGAGGAAGTACTGGAGTGCCTGGACGCCGCCACCAGCGCGCGGCGATGGCAGGCCTCTTATCCCACCGATTATGTGGACCGCTACGGCTACAACGGCGGACCGCGCGCCACGCCGTTGGTGTCTGGCGATCAAGTGTTCACCTTCGGCGCGGCCGGGGAGTTTTGCTGCTTCAACGCCAGGACCGGCGCGGTGATCTGGCAGCGGCAGATCAACCAGGAACTGGCCGTGCCGCAGAATTTCTTCGGTGTCGGAAGCACGCCGCTGCTCGAAGGCAAGCTGCTGATCGTGAACGCCGGCGGCCCCAACGGCGCGGGCGTCGTGGCGCTCGACCGCGACACCGGCAAAACCGTCTGGCAAGCCACCGATGAGGGCGCGAGCTACGCGTCGCCGAGGTGCGCGACCATCGGCGGCCAGCGGTTCGCGTTCATCTTCGGGCGCGGCGGTCTGGTGGCGCTCGATCCGGCGAACGGCAAGGTGTTCTGGCGGTTCCCGCTGCGCTCGAAGCTCGTCGAGTCCGTCAACGCCGCGTCGCCGGTCATCGTAGGCGACCTCGTGTTTGTGTCGGCGTCGTATCAGACCGGCGGCGCGCTGCTGCGCTGCCGCAAGGATGGCAACGACGTGGTCTGGCGCGACGAGGTGTTGTCCACGCACTGGGCCACTTCGATGCATCGCGACGGTTATCTCTACGGATTCAACGGCCGGCACGAGAAAGGCACGACGCTGCGTTGCGTGGAACTGGCGACGGCCAAACTGATGTGGGAGCAGCCGGCGCTGACCCGCTGCCAGATGATTTACGCCAACGGTCATTACCTCATCCTCAACGAATGGGGAAAATTGATGCTGACGCGGCTGACGCCCAAAGGCTGCGAAATCATCTGCACCGCACAGGTTCTCGACCCGGAGCGGCCGAGTTACATCGCGCCGGTGCTGGCCGACGGCTTCCTCTACGTCCGCAACGAACGACAACTGCTTTGCTTCGACCTCCGCGCGGATCGGACGAAGAAATAATCCGAAGAATCAGGAGACGCTTCATGCAAACCCGCCGCCAGTTCCTCCAGCAAACCGCCAGCATCGCCGCGCTCGCCGCTTTTCCGTGTGCGACACGCGCCGCGGACAGCGGCATCCGTCTCGGCTTCAGCCTTTACGGCATGAAGACCGTGCCGCTGGATGAAGCGTTGCGCGCGTGCGCGGAGATCGGCTACCGCAACGTCGAGTTCGCCCTGATGCCCGGCTTCCCGACCGAGCCGAAGCTGCTGTCCGCTGACGCGCGAAAGGACCTTCGCAACCGTCTCAAGTCGCTGCATCTCGACCTCTCCGCCTTGATGATCAACATGAGCCTGACGGCGGACGACGCCGCGCACGCGAAGAATCTCGACGCCCTCAAAGCCGCCGCGCAGTTCGCACACGACCTCGCACCTCAACAGCCGCCGGTCATCGAGACGGTACTCGGTGGCAAACCGCCGGAATGGGACAACCTCAAGGATCGCATGGTCGAGCGCCTGCAATCGTGGGCTGCCGTTGCCACAGCGGGCCGGGTCACGATGGCGATCAAGGCGCACGTCGGCAACGCGGTCAACTCGCCGGAGCGGTTGCTCTGGCTTATCGAAAAGGCCAACAGCCCGGCGATCAAGGCCGCGTATGACTACAGCCACTTCCAACTGGCGGGCCTTCCGCTTGCCGACAGCCTGAAGGCGCTGTTGCCGCAAACACGGTTCATTCACCTGAAGGATGCCGCCGGTGACTCGAAGAAATTCCATTTCCTTCTCCCCGGCGAAGGCAGCACGGATTACGCCGCCTATTTCAAGCTCCTCAAGCAACTCGGCTACAACGGCCCCGCCGTCGTCGAGGTGAGCGGGCAGATTTTCAACAAGCCCGGCTACGATCCCATGGCCGCCGCGAAGAAATGTTTCGCCGTCCTCTCCGCCGCGCTAACGCGAGCTTGATGGCGTCGCAATTACGCTTCCGTCCAAACTTCCAGCAAACCCACCGGCGGCGATTCCTTGGGAACGAACAAGTGTCCCAGGGTGCTGGTCACTTCGATGACGATTTCGTTCCGGCCCGTTTTTGCCGCGCCGCGCAGGTCGAAGATGAACGGCGGCCACGCGCGAAGGCCGAGGTTCCTGCCGTTCCAAATCGCGCGCACCGGATAGCCGCCGCTGTTCACGCCCAGATGTTTCGGAGCGGTTTCGAAATTCACTTCGGCACGGTAGCGCCCCGTGCCGCAAAAAGCGGGAAACCCCTGCGACCGCCAGTCACCCGGCTTGATCGTCTTCGGTGATGCGATCAAACGCCCTTCCGCATCCACCGCAAAATCGCCCCAAAGAATCAGCGCGGGCAAAAACTTCAGCGGCTTTGCCTCGGCTGTGTCCACTTCGACACGATTCTCGCCGACGCGCAACAGCCTGGCAACCGGGACGCGCCAATAACTCAAATCGAACCGCCGGTCGGCGGGCGCGGAATCCAGATTCACCGCCGCGCCGTTGATGCGCAGGCCGCGCACGAGTTGCGATTGGACGGACAGCTCCGCCGCGCGCGGTAGAGCGACGACATTCAAGACCGGCTGGTCGAGCCGGAGGGAGTTCAGCCCCTTGAAGCCGAAACTCCATTCCACTTCCAGATTGCGACGCGGCGCGGCCACGGCGGGAACGGCGTTGCCCGGCTCCAGCCGCGCGCGGATGGCTTCGCGCGCCGCCGCAACGAATTTCTCCGTCATGTCCTTCAACGCCTTCGACTTCGTCGGTGCCGGACCCGCCGCGGCCCAGAGTTCCTCATCCGAAGGCCAGGGCACGCCCAACGGTTTGGCCGCGCGAGCGCGTTCGGCGGCCTCGGCCACATACTCGGCGTAAACTCTCGCGCCGTCGCGGAACCAAGGCTGCTGCGGTCCCGACACGCCGCAATACTCGCGTTTGAACACACTGCCGCGAAGATCGAACGGACAAATCGCCAGCACGTAACGGTCCACGCCGCACGCGGCGCACAGGTCCACCATTTTTCGCATGGTCGCCATGCTCATGCTCGGCGGGCCGAGCGCATAGACTTCCACCATCCGCTCGCGTCCGGCGAATTCGGCGATGGCAGCCAGCGTGAGCGCCTCGCAGTCGGCCGGCTCCGTGCGCGTGGCAATCTCGTCAATGCCGGGAATGCCCTGCGCGGCAAGCTGGCGGCGCAAGCTGCCGTTGTAGGCGACCTGCGTGCCGAAGGTGCCCTCGCCGAGCCAATGGCCGCTCGCCGCCAGTTTGTGCGCTTCGCACCAGCGCGCGATGGGCGTAATCCACGCGTCGTGGAAAACGCGCGCGTAGGCCGCCCAGTAATCGCGCCACAGCGGCGAGCGTTCGAGGTCGCCGGCACCGGCCAGCCGCTGGCGGAAATCACCGCCGAGCGCCTTCTCCATCGCCGCCGACCACGTCAGTTGCCACAAGGCGCCGCCCGGCTTGCGCGGTTGGTGCTGGCGCGCCAGCGAAGCCTCGTCGGAGAAAACGGCGCGCACCGTCGAGCCAAAAAACCCGCCGATCGCGGCGGCGTATCGCTCGTGCGTCACCGCCAGGAACCGCGCCGTGGCCTCGGGCATCAGCAAATTGGCGCTGCCGGGAACGCGCTCGATGCGGCTCTTGCCGTCCGGCTCGACGTGCAGCACTTGCGCTTCCAATTCCTCGTGGTCTTTCGTGACCAAGCCCTTGGCGTGACCGCTCGGCCAGGTGAATTCATCGTAGAGCCACACCTCCATCCTTCGCGCCGCCGCCTGCTCGACGATGAACCGGATGCGCTCGAACCACGCCTCGCCGAGATATTCGAGTTCCAATCCCCAGCGCGGATAGAGCACCACACCCCAACCCGCGTCGCGATACAAGTCGAGCTGGCGGCGTACGCCGTCCGATGACAGCGTGCCGGTGAGCGCCCACATCGCCAGCGGCCCCGAGGGGCGTTTCGCAGGCGCCGCCGTCGCCATCGGGCTGCTTGGAAGGAGCGATCCCAGGCCGGCCGCCGCCGCGCCGCCGAGACTTCGCGCAAGAAACTCGCGCCGCGAAAAAGATGAGTCGTGTTTCGGCTGCACTGTCCTCGGTTCCACTACGGCTACTTCGCGAACGTCGGGAAGAGCTTCTTCAACTGCTCGATCGTGGGCCGGGCGCCGTATTCGCACAGCTCGAACGCCTCGGCGTGCTTCACCTGCTTGCCGCGCTCTTCGCCATACAGCTCGATCAGTCGGGCGCGATACTGGTTGGCTATGCCCGCGAAACGATTGCGGAGCCGGTTGCGCACCTCCGTCATGCGCTTCACGTATTCCTCCTGCGTCTTCGGCACCAGCTTTTCGTCGCCGCCGCAACAGCCTTCGAGCATCTGCGATTCGAGCATGGCGATGGCGTTGACCTTCTTCTCGATCACGTCGTCAATCGAGACCACGATATCGGGCCGGAACGGATTCGGCCGCTCGAAACTGTCGGAGTAGTAGAGGAACACCGGGTTCTTCGCCAGATAGGGCACCGCCGGGCAGAAGAACGGCACCGTCACCATGAACGCCGCATCCTGCACGAGGATGCCCGTGTAGCGATGGTCGGGATGATAATCGTTCGAGCGCGGCGCGAGCACGACGTCGGCCCGCCACTCGCGGATCAACCGCGTGATCGTCCGGCGGTTTTCCAGCGTCGGCATCAGTTCGCCGTCGTGGTTGTCCAAAACTTCCGACGTCGCGCCCATCGCCGCGTCGCACTTCTTCACCTCGGCCATGCGCCGCAGCGCCAGCGGCCCGCCCGCCTGGCTCCAGTGGCCGACGTCGCCGTTGGTCACCGACACCAGCTTGACGTGGCAACCCTGCTCTGCCCACAACGCGCCCACGCCGCCCGCCTTCAACTCCGAGTCGTCGGGATGCGCGCCAAAGGCGATGATGGACAACTTGCCATCCTCGCGCGGCGCAGCCGCCGGCGGTTTCTTGCCCGTGGCCAGCGTGGCGTTCCACGCCTCCTCCGCGCAACCGCCGCCGCTCACGAAAGCGAAGCACGCCGCCAACACGATTTCGGAAACAAACCAGTTCTTTCCATTCATGGGATCATTCTCCTTGCGCGCATTGAGTGGCCTTGCGCCATCCGCGCCGTCATTGCATTGCTCTTCACGGCTTCCTTGGACATCGCCGGCAGTGTAACCGCGAACGGCCTACGCACAAAAGCCAAATTTCTTCGCCATGTCAGCGGCTTGCCAATCCCGCGCCACGGCCTACAATCGGCGCGTGTCCGATACGACTGAGTTGCATGGGTTGCTGCACCGGCATTTTGGCTTTCACGAGTTTCTCGAAGGCCAGGAGACGGTGATCGAGGCCATTGTCGGCGGGCAGGACTCGGTGGTGATCATGCCGACCGGCGGCGGCAAGTCGCTCTGCTACCAGTTGCCGGCGATGGTGCTCGACGGCATCACCGTGGTCGTCTCGCCGCTCATCGCGCTGATGAAGGACCAGGTGGACGCGATGATGGAGAAGAAAATCCCCGCCACGTTCATCAACTCCTCGCTCGGCCAGTCGGAGATGGACAACCGCATCGCGCGGATGCAGCGGGGCGAATACCGGCTGGTCTATGTCGCGCCGGAGCGGTTCAAGAGCGAGCGGTTCGTCGCCGCGCTCGCGCCGCTCTCCATCGCGTTGTTCGCCATCGACGAGGCGCACTGCATCTCGCAATGGGGCCACGATTTCCGGCCCGACTACCTGCGGCTGAAATGGGCGCTCAAGGACCTCGGCCAGCCGCAGGTCGCCGCGCTCACCGCCACCGCCACGCCGGAGGTGCGCGACGACATCATCGAGCAGCTCGCGCTCGGCAAGTTCGGCCGCCAGCCGCCGCAGGTGTTCGTCTCCGGTTTCGCGCGCCACAACCTCACGCTGGCCGTCACGCGCGCCAAGAACAAGGCGGAGAAGCTGGAGCGCATCTTCGACGCCATCCGCCAACTGAAGACCGGCATCGTTTATTGCGCCACGCGCAAGAACGTCGAGAAGGTTTACGAGCATCTGGCCGAGAAACGCGCGCAGGCCACCTACTACCACGGCGGCATGAGCGAGGACCAGCGGACGAAGGCGCAGGACAAGTTCATGAGCGGCCAGTGTCCGGTGGCGGTGGCGACGAACGCGTTCGGCATGGGCGTGGACCGCTCGGACCTGCGGTTCGTGATCCACTTCGACATTCCCGGCAGCGTCGAGGCTTACTACCAGGAGGCCGGACGCGCCGGCCGCGACGGCGAGCCGGCGCGGTGCGAGCTGCTGTTCAACTACGCCGACGTGCGGACGCAGGAGTTTTTCATCGAAGGCGCCAACCCGACGCGCGAGATCATCGCCAGCCTCCATCAGGCGTTGCTGCGCCTCTGCAAAGGCGGCCCCGTGGAGATGCCGATGTCGGAGATTGCGGAGCACGTCAAGGCCGCCAAGAACGACATGGCGGTCGGCAGCGCGCTCTATCTGCTGGAGCGCGCCGGCTTCATCGCGCGCGACTACCGCCAGGGCAGCCGCACCTACACGACGCGGCTCATCGAGCCGGCGAGATCGCTGGACGACCTGGAGATTAATTTTGAGCGGCTCGACGCCAAACACGTTCGCGACCAGGCGAAGCTGCGGCGGATAATTGATTACGTGGACTGCCACGGCTGCCGGCACGGTTATATCCTGAACTACTTCGGCGAGACCGACGCGGCGGCGCGTTGCAGTGCGTGCGACAACTGCGGCTCCGGGCCGGCGCGGAAGCATCGCGCCGCCAGGCCCGCGCGGGCCGAAGCTGCGCCGGACGCGACGCCGCTGAGTGTCAGCGCCAGGGAAAGGACGGTCCTGCTGCAAAAGGCGCTGAGCGGCGTGGCGCGGATGAACGGCCGGTTCGGCCTGGGGCGCATCACGCTGGTGCTGACCGGCTCGCGCTCCAAGGAAGTGTTCGACTCCCGACTGGAGGAACTTTCCACCTACGGCTTGCTCAAGGAGTTCGGCTACGACTTCACACAGGAACTGCTGCGCCGGCTTGCCGCCGCCGACTGCATCCACGTGACCGACTCCGAATATCCGAAAGCGTCGCTGACGGAACTGGGCCGGCAGGTGATGCTGGCGAAAACGCCGCTCGACATCGAGTTGCCGCCGTTTGAAAAAGCAAAGCCCGCCGCGCGCAAGGCCGCCGCCGCCGCGACGAAGGCCGAGGCATCGTATGATGGGGCGGTGTTCGAGGCGTTGCGGGAGTGGCGGCGCGATCTGGCCGCCACGATGGGCATTCCCGCTTACCTCATTTATCCCGACGTCACGCTGAAGGAATTGTCGCGGCAGAAACCGCAGACGATGGCGGCGTTGCTGGAAGTGCGCGGCATCGGCCCCGCCAAGGCGCGGCAGTTTGGCGCGGAGACGCTGGCCATCATCCGCGGGGCTTCGTCGTAGAACGAATGTCCAAGGCGTGTGGCCCAAACCGTTCCAGCCGCGGAGCGGCGTCAGATAATAGCCCACGGCGCAAGCCGTGGGATTCGTGACGCGAAATGGAAGCCCCGGCAGGGGCGAAAGAAATCATTTATGGGGACGCGTTTTCTGCCGCCCCTGACGGGGCTTGTGTTTTTCGAGCCATTAATCCCACGGCTTGCGCCGTGGGCTATTTTCTGACGCGCCTCCGGCGCTCTCCGCCAGAGATGGCTTGGTTTCGAACCAACAGAACATTTGGGCAACACGCCCTCCACATCCGTTCTGCCACAGGCCGGAAAAACGGGCTTGGAAGCCGTTCTACGTCGAGACGACGCTTTCTTGCTTTGACTTGTTCACTTCGTCACCCACGCGGCGATTTCGTCGTCGGCCAGCTTTTCATGCCGCGTTTCGACGCCGGGTTTGAACGCGTCGCCGGCGTTGTGAATCAGCAACGGCGCGCTGCCGATGAGGGCGACGGCGGCGCGGAAATCGCCGGCGCGGCGCAGGACGGGGACGTACAACTGCTTGAGGTAGGCGGTGTCGCTGGTGGGGTTGAATTGCACGGCATCGGCGGCGGTCTTTTTCACGAACGGCGCGAACGGCCGCGCCAGCAGGCACCAGAGGCCGGCTTCGTCCAAGCCGACGAGGTTGATCGCGCTGACATCCTTGCGCCCGTGCAGCCAGGCCAGTGCGGTGACGATGTCCTGCACACGAAGCTGCGTGTCGGTCTTGTTGTAGGTCGTGAAGAACTTGTCGTCGGTCTTCCGCAGTTCGCTGAAGCAGTCAATCGCCAGCACGATCTGGCCGCTGGAAACGAGCTTCGACGCAAACGGCTCCGCGGCGAGCCAGCCTTTGGGATGCACCACGAGCGTCGCGATATGCTTGCCGCCGCCCTTGGGCAGCGAGAGCTTCGCGGGAATCCGGTCGCCACGGCCGGGCCGGCCGAGCGCGAGCAATCCGTCGCCGCAGTCCTCGGCGATGACTTCCTTTGCGGCGGGCACTTCCAGCGAGAGCGCGTGGCGCAGCGTCGGCTCGTAAAGTTTCCTGAACTCCGCCGGCCCGGTGGCGAGCGCGTCCGCGAGCTGCTTTTCGCTGTTCGCGGTCCACGTTTTCGCGAAGCTCTGGGCGGTGTGGGCGTTGGCGGGTTTCTCGCGGCCTTCCCAAACCAGCAGGTTTTCCTTCGGCTCGACGGTGAACGGCTTCTCCTTGAAATGGCTGGCGTCTTTGTCCTCGAGCATCCATTTGCCGAAGAAGGCGTAGGCGGCTTCGCGGCTGGTCTGGTTGTAATTGTGCGGCGCATCCTGACGCATCGCCTCGACTTTGTCGGCGGCGCCATACAACTGGTAAATCGAGCGCACGGCGGGGAACTCGTGCGTCAGCGTGAAGCGCGTCCAGTCGCCGGTGGCGGAGATGAGCAGTTGCGGGCGCGGCGCGGCGGCGGCGCTGACCTCGACGTTAAAAAAGTCCTGGCGCAAGTTCGGGCCGTTTTCACAGAGGCAGCCGCCCTGCATAATCGCGCTGACCATGACGGCGGGCGCGGCGACCTTGATGCGATCGTCCACGGCGGCAATCACCATTGTCTGCGTGCCGCCGCCGCTCTCACCGGTGCAGCCAATGCGGGCCGCGTCCACGTCAGGCAACGATTGCAGGAAATCAATCACACGAACCGAGTTCCAGGTTTGCAGCCCGAACAGCGACAGACCCCAGAGCCATTCCTGTCCGCCGGCGGGCGGAAACTCGCGGTGCTGCCAGTGGAAACTGTCGTTGTAGCCGATCATGTCCCACGAGAACGCGACATAGCCCTGCCGCGCGAAACCAATACAGCGGCCCGGCAACGACCCTTTGTCCTCGTCCGCGAGCCGGCCGACCGGCCAGTGCCCATGCGGGTTGAGGATCGCCGGGAACGGCCCTTTGCCGCGGCCGAGTGGGCGGTAAAGGTTGCCGCCGACATAGAAGCCGGGCCAGCTCTCGAAATAAACCTTCTCGACCGAGTAGCCGTCGCGCTCGACGCGACCAAAGATGTGCGCGTTGAGCGGACACTTCGCTGGCGCGGGCCAGAGACCGCAGGAAACGAGCACGTGCTCGCGCAACGCAGCGGCATAGGCGCGCCACTCGGCACGCGTGTGGAAGCGGCACATGGAGCGCGGCGTATTGAGGTCGCGGATTTCGCCGCGCAGGTCGGCGGTGGGCAGCGGCGATGACGACGGTTCCGCGGCAAAACCGACAGTCGCCGCAATGATTGGGATGAGGAGCGAGAGGTGATTCATAAACCAGGTCCGGTGCGGCAATCGGCGAGTCATGCCGCATGATAAGCATCAACCGTGGCGTGATTTCAACCTGAAAACCGAGAGGGCCTTGAGGTTTCGCGCGGACAAACGCATCCGGCGGAGCGATTCCACGCGCCGTTACGGCCGGACAGAGAGCCGGTACTCCCGCGGCGCCATGGCCGTGTATTTTCGGAACACGCGGTTGAAGTGCGGGATGGATTGAAAACCGGAGGCGAACGCCACCTCGCTGACGCGCGCGTGCGGATTCAACAGCAGGTTTTTCGCCTTTTCGATCCGCACGCGGGAGACGTATTCGGTGAAGGTCATGCCGGTGGCCTTTTTGAACATCTTGCAGAAATAAAACGCGCTCAGGTGCACGTGCTCCGCCGTGCCGCGCATCGTCACATGGTCGGTGGAGTGATCTTTGACAAATTCCTTCGCGCGCGCCACCGGCACCGGCTCGCCATGGCGCGCGGAAACGATGCAACGGTTGCCAAACTCCGCCAGATGATGCGCGAACAGGGTCAACAACCGGACCATTGCCCGGAACTGCTCCTCCGTCACCACGCGCGTGTGGAAATACGCCTCCTCGACCTGATGCAGGTCCGTGTGCAAGCCCCATTCAACCAGTTTCGACGTGAGCCGCGCGAAGTCCTCCTTCGTCTGCAGCCGGCGGAACACCTGCGCGCTCAGCAACGTGGCGATATGCTGGCCGCCGATGACCACCGGCACCGCCACTTCCGTCAATCCCGCGAAACACTGCACCTGACAGGGCGCGAGTTTCTTGCCGAGCTTCTTCATCGCCTCCTGTTGCGCCTTCAGGCACGCCGCGCAACCGCCCTCCGTCCGCGACACAAGCGCGCAAAACGGGTTCTCATGCGGGCCGAAGCTGTGCCGTTTGTCGGAAACACCCTCCGGCACCAGCTTCAGCGACAAACCCGTCGCCTCGCGGAATGCATCTTCATACTCGCGCACGATCTTCGACTGCGCGAGCGCTTCAAAAGCAGCAGATTTCACCACATCACCATAGAGCACCGCCCATCTCATCTCAAGTGACAACCGGATCGACGCCCGCGCCACTGGCCCCCTGCCCGGCGCGCGTTCTTGTTTAGCGGCTCCTGAAAAAGACGAACGCGCAGAAGACTTGGCGCCCTCTGCGCGTTCGCGTTCGATCTTTGCCGCCACCGGCGAGCCGGTTGCGCTCTAGAGTTTCAGCGCCGCGTGAATGGCGGGTTCGGTGTTCCCCTTTTCGAGTTTGAAGCCGAGTTTTTTGCAAACAGCCTGCATCGCCACGTTCTCGGTCATCATGTCCGCCTCAAGGCAGCTGAGCTTCTCGTCGCGGGCGATCTGGATGAGCCGCTTGGTCAATTCGCGGCCCATACCCTGGCCTTGCCAGAGATCGCTGATGATGACGACGAACTCGCCGGTGTTGGTGCCATGCATCTTCACCAGGCGACCGACGCCGATGATCTCCTGCGTGCCGTTCGCCGCGTTCTTGCGTTCCACCACCAGCGCGAGTTCGCGATCGTAGTCGTTGAAGCAAATGCGGGTGAGCCGCTCGTGCGTGACACGCTGGCTCAATTGGAGCGGCTGGAAGTAGCGCAGATACACGCTGCGCTCCGAGAGCGTCTTGTGGAAGTCCACCATCAGCGGCTCGTCTTCCGGCCGGATCGGACGGATGAGCGTCTCGGCGCCCTTCGCGGTTTTCCACGGACTCGCGTATTTCATCGGATACGGACGGATGGCCGCCTTGGGCAACTGATCCACGGTCACCTTCGCGTCGTGGACGACGACGCGAGCGTCGAGCGCCACCAACTGGTCCGGCGAGGCGAGCAGCGGGTTGATGTCAATTTCCTTGACCCAGCGTTGTTCGACGACGAGTTGGCTGAAGCGCACCATCAACTGCTCCAGCGCAGCCATGTTCACCGATTTGCGACCGCGGACGCCTTTGAGCGCGGTGTAAATCTTCGTCTGCTCCATCATGCGCCGCGCAAGCGTGGTGTTCAACGGCGGCAGTGCGAGCGCGCGGTCCTTGAACACCTCGACGAGCTGGCCGCCGGTTCCAAACAACAGCACCGGGCCGAACTGCGGGTCGAGGCTGCTGCCAATGATGATCTCGTAGCCTTCGAGCTTGATCATCGGCTGGACGGTGACGCCGAGGAAATCGCTGGCCTTGGCTTTCTTGGCCACCGAGGTCTTGATCGTCTGGAACGCCTTCTTCACCGCGTCAGCCGTGCGCAGGTTCAACTGCACGCCGCCGACATCGGTCTTGTGCGTGATCGTCTCGGAATAAAGTTTAAGCACCACCGGGTAGCCGATTTTTTCCGCGAGCTTGACCGCCTCGGCCTCCGTCTTCGCGATCAACGTCGTGACCGTCGGAATGCCGTAAGCGGAGAGCAGATTCTTCGACTCGAACTCCGTCAGAATCGTCCGGCCCTCCTTGCGCACCGCGTTGATGATCTTCTCGGCAGCCGCCCGGTCCGGCGCGTCATCCGCCCCGGCTATCGGCAAACTCGGCGTCTCATAGATGCCACGCAAGTTGTAGGAGTAGCGCCACATATAATTGAACGCCTCCGCCGCCGTGTCCGGATAGTCGAACGACGGGATGCCCGCGCGCGTCAGAATCCTGCGGCCCGCCTCCACGTCGGCGCCGCCCATCCAGCTCGCGAGGATCGGTTTGGCCATCTTCGCATAGGGCTTCAAATGCTCCGCCGTCTGCGTCGGGTCGGTCATCGCCTGCGGAGTCAGGATCACCATCAAGCCGTCGCTGTCCTGGTCCTTCAACACGATCTCCACCGCCTTCGCGTAACGCTCCGGTGAAGCGTCACCGATCACGTCAATGGGATTGTTGTGGCTCCATGCCGCCGGCAGGATGGGGTTGAGCGCCTCCATCGTTGCCTTGGAGACCTTCGCCAATTCGCCGCCGCCGGCCACCAGCGCGTCGGTGGCGAGCACGCCGGGTCCGCCGGCGTTGGTGAGAATCGTCAGCCGCGGGCCTTGCGGCCGCGGTTGTTTGGCCAGCACCTCGGCCATGGAGAAAATCTCCGCAATGCTGTTGACGCGCAGCACGCCGCAACGGCGGAACGCGGCGTCGAGCACCTCGTCGCTGCCGGTCAGCGAGCCGGTGTGCGACGCGGCGGCCTTGGCGGCCGCTTCGGAGCGGCCGGCTTTGATGACGATGATCGGCTTGGTGAGGGCCACCTCGCGCGCCGCCGACAGAAACGACCGGGCGTCGCCGATGGACTCCATGTAAATGACGATGCTCTGCGTGCGCGGATCGTCGCCGAGGTAATGAATGAGATCGCCCCAGCCGACGTCGAGCATCGAGCCAATGGACATGAACGCGCTGAAGCCAACGTTCTCCTGCAAGCTCCAATCGAGCACCGCCGTGCAGAGCGCGCCGCTCTGGCTGAGGAAACCGACGTTGCCGGGCCGGGCGATGGTGGTGGCAAACGTCGCGTTAAGGCCGGTCAGCGGGCACATCACGCCGAGACAGTTCGGGCCGATGATGCGCATCCCGCCGCGGCGGGCGTTTTCGAGGACTTGCCGTTCCAACTCGGCGCCGGCCGGTCCGATCTCCTTGAAGCCGGCGGAAATGATGACGCACGACTTGATGTTGGCCTCGACGCACTCGGTAATGATGGCCGGCACCGCGGTGGCGGGTGTGATGATGACGGCGAGGTCCACTTGCTCCGGCACGGCCTTGATGTTCGGGTAAGCCTTGATGCCGAGCACGCTGGTGCGCTTCAGGTTGACGGGATAGACGGTCCCGCCAAACTGGCTGGTGATGAGGTTCCAGAGAATCGTGCGGCCGACGGTGCCTTGACTTTCGGTGGCGCCGATGACGGCCACGTTCTTCGGCGCGAAAAACGCCTCGAGCGGCCTGCGCTCACGGCTGAGCACGGCGCTGGATGAAGGGATAATGGGGGATGGGGTAGCTGACATGGTATTTTTGATTCAGGTTACAGGTTAAGGGTTGACTGCGGTTTTAGGCTGGAAACACTTCATTTCTGCCGGCAAAGCCCGCCGGCTGCACTCATCGCCACCGAACGCGCGCGACAAGCGCACGCCTCGCGCGGACAAATTTCGCAGGCCGTTGCCGGCCCGTTCAAAAACTGTGTTCATAATCTCCATGAGCGCACTCAAAAAACAGCCGTCTGCATCATAAGCAGTTGGCCGGCAGTCGCAATCAAAAACCCGCCGGCAAATTCAAAAACCTGCTTCCGCTGTTGCATTCGGAACTCCGGTCTGTATTATTTGCGCGCCTTTTGGACCCGCGAGAGTCGCGGCCAGCCCCGAGGCGGGGTAGCCAAGTGGTAAGGCAGAAGTCTGCAAAACTTCTATGCGTCGGTTCAATTCCGACCCCCGCCTCCAATTTTAACCCGCGTGACTGGAACAGTTACGCGGGTTTGTTTTTTTGGCGGCGAATATTGCGGAAAGGACTGTGATTCAATCAACACCACCCGGCCTTTTGGACACCGCCGCCGTGAGGGACGTTGTGCCCGATGGCCCATCCAAGCTGGGCACGGTCGGCCCCGATTTGATCGCCTGATACGAGTTTGGAGACGAGCACTGGACTGTCAATCCCGGTCCTAAAAGCGAAGTCACGTCACTTGACAGTCGAGTACTGGAAGAGCAACTTTGCTTGTCCTCACGGGACCAACAAGAAAGCCGGGTAAGCGGTTCATCTCAAAACCAGAGACGCCAGGGTTCGGTGAAGACCGATGATTTGAAACCTATGAACACCCTTTTCAACCAATGGCGGCACGGCCAATACGCCATAATCCTGGCGGTTGTCACAGCCTGTGGTTTTTGCGGCGGCGCGATTCAAGCCAAACCGCTGGGTCAGGCGACGGTCACGGAAACCAACAACGACGTCCGCTACCAGGCAGCCAACACGACCGAGCGTCCCGCGAAACTGAAAGATGTCGTGAGCGGTTCGGACACCTTGCGCACCGGTCAGAAGTCCCAGGCCGAGATCGAGTTTGAAGACACAACCATCACGCGCCTCGGCTCCAATTCGCTCTTTACGTTCGATCCCGAAAAGCGCCGGTTCGAACTGCGCGAAGGCGTGCTTCTGTTTGACATGCAAAAAGGCATCGGCGGCGGCAGCATCCAAACCGGCGGCATCACCGCGGGCATTGAAGGCACCGCTGGCATGGTCATCCGGCGTGGCCCGCCACAGGTCATCTGTCTGGCAGGGCTTATTCGCATTCTCGACGCCCAAGGCAAGCAACTCGGCCTGCTCCGGCCCGGAGACACGTTCGTCGGCGGCAAGGTTCTCCAGATCAATTTGCGCGCACTGAGCAAAGGCAAACTGCTCCAGCGAAAGCTGCGGCACAACCAGGCCGATTTCGAGATGGCGATGTCGCTGCAAGAGGCGGAAATCAAAGACGGCAAACTCTTGAACGCTATTCAAGATGAGCCGCCGCTGGGTTTGCCCCCGCAATCGGGCCAGCAGTTCAAGAACGGCATCGAACAACTGCGCCAAAACAACGCCACACCACCACCGCCACCACCACCGAAGGGTTCATTCACAACCGGATCATAGTCAGAACCACCGCTTGCGAAAAAGCGATCAGGCAACCAGGCAAATCGTTCGCCGGTGAATAGACGATCTGGCTGACCGGGTAGAATTCAATTTTTGCCTGACAGGTAATAAACCTCCAAATTACCGCCTTGCAACAAGTCCTGGCGGACTGTCGGGCTTGGCCGGTTTCATGGTGTCGAACCACGGCTGCGGGAGAGATCCATCGCGGCCATTTCGGGGAGCGTCTTCACGGTCATGGTCCCTCGCACACGCGGCAGCGCCCCATCTTGTCGCACGCACATCTTGGTTACGCGGCTTTCTTGGGCGTGCGGCGCAGGGTTTCGCAATCAATCCTGTAACGTTTCACGCGCAGGCGGATTTGCGAGATGGTGATGCCGAGGTTGGAGGCGGCGCGGGATTTGTTGCCGCCGCAATTTCTCAGTTCGGCGAGGATCAGTTCGGATTCGAGGGAGGCGACGGCCCCGCCGAGCGAACTGGTCGAAGCCATCGCACCGGGTTGCAGCAGGAACGAGGGCAGATGGCGCGGGACGATGATGTCGCCGTCGCAAGCGAGGACGGCGCGCTCCACGCAATCGCGCAGTTCGCGGACGTTGCCGGGCCAGAGGTGGTTGGCCAGCAGGGACACGGTGCCGCCAGAGAATTGGCAGACCGTTTTGCCGGCCGCGAGGCTGGCGGTTTGTAGAAAATGCGCGGCCAGCAATGGAATGTCGCTCCTGCGCTCGCGCAGCGGCGGCACGCGCAGCAGGAAGACGTTGAGCCGGTAGTAAAGGTCCTTCCGAAAACCGCCGAGCTGGACCATCGCCTGCAAATCGCGGCTGGTGGATGCGATCACCCGCGTCGGGCAGTCCACGGTGTCGCCGCCGGGCCCGTCGAGCGATTGCTCCGGCAACAAGGGCACAAGCTTGGCCTGGAGCGCCGGCGAGGCGTCGGCGATTTCATCCAGTAGCACCGTGCCGCCTCGCGTCGCGCCGAAGCCGTCGGCGACGGCGCCGGCTTCCAGCGTGGCGGCGGTAAAAACCGCGAAGGGCTCGTCACACCGCAGGCTCTGTTCGTGAAGCGCGCGGGCCACGAGCTGTTTGCCAACACCACTTTCACCGACGACGAGAACGGTGGCATCGGTACCGGCGACGAGGGCGATATCGTGCCGAAGCGATTCCATGGCGGCCGAGTCGCCGATCAGGGCGGGAGGCTGGGGAGCCATCAGTGCGGATATCATCGCGAGGCTCAGACACGGATAGGCAGGATCAGGAACGGCAGACCCTGGAGGTAAAATGCCCGCTGCAACGCGAAGACAGCATAGTTGTGCAACCAGCGGGTGGCCCACGATTCGTGCGGAAAGACGAGCTGGCCGCCGAAGAATATCGCGTGGGGAAAACGTTCGAGGATTTTTGGCACCTGGCCGGCGATTTCGGAGACAACGTCGGTGCCGACGGAACAGACGGACTCGGCATAAAACTGTTGCTGCTGCATGTAGCGGACGTATCGCTGGCTTTCGTTCCGGACGTGTTGCTTGAGCCGCTCGACCTCGTCCGCGCCCTTGAAATTGCCCGCGTCCACGACGCCGACCTGGACAAAGACGAAGTTTTTGAAGACGCCGGGAAACATGCGGATGATGCCGAACAGCGTGTGCAGGCCAAGGCCGTTGAAACCGTTGACCATGACGACGGCGGTCTTGGCCTTGGGATCGAAAGCGTGCGCAGCGGCGCTGGCGGCCTCGTCCACTTCGACAGCGGCGACCAGTTCGTCGAGACGGCGCAGCTGAAGGCGCGTCACGTCGTAATGGTGCCGGATCAGGAAAGCCACGGCCACCAACAGGCCCGTCACCAGCAGCGTGATCCAGCCACCTTCCCAGAATTTGACCAGGCTCAACGAGACCAGAATGAACGCTGTGAGGATGAAGCCGACGCCGTTAACCGCCAGTTTCTTTTTCCAGGCGGCGACGGCGCGGCGTTCCCGCCACCAGTGCCGCACCATGCCGAGTTGCGACAGGCTGAAGGTGATGAAGACGTTGATGCTGTAAAGCACCACCAGATATTCCACCGAGCCGCGCGAGAAAAGCATCAGCACCAGCGCGGCCGCGCCCATGAGCGTCACGCCGTTGTGCGTCACGAACCGGTCGCTGAGCACGGCGCAACGCGCCGGAAACCAGCGGTCCAGCGCCATGTTGGCCAGCACGCGCGGCCCGTCGAGAAAGCCCGTTTGCGCCGCCACGAACAACAGCGCCGCCTCGGAGGTGAGCGTCACCAGAATGAATCCCGCCGCACCCATGTGCGGCCAGCCTTGCGTGAGCCGCTCGACCAACACGGCGTTGAGTGTCTTGCCCGGTTGCGGGCTGACGTGGAACAGCAAATACGCGGTGAGCAGGCCGGCGACGGTCAGCGCCAGCGAGACGGCCATGTACCGCATCGTGCGTTTGCCCGTGGCCACACGCGGCTCGCGCAGGAGCGGCAGGCCGTTGCTGACCGCCTCGATGCCGGTGTACGTGCCCGCGCCCATGCTGTAGGCGCGCAGCAGAATCAGCAGCATACCGATCCAGCCGAATTCGTGATGTGCCGAGCGCACGTCGGCGGCGGTCGAACTGACGATCTCGGAGAACTGGCCCAGATGCGTGAAAAAGGCGTAGCCGATCACAAAAGCGTGGCTGATGACGAACGCCAGGAAGATCGGCACCCACGGCAGCACGGCTTCCTTGGCGCCGCGCATGTTCAACAGGGTCAGCAGACAGACTCCGAGAATTTCCACCGGCAGTTTCCAGTGCAGCCACGCCGCCGGAAACAAACTAAAGAGCGCGTCGGCGCCGCTGGCGATGGAAATCGTGATGGTCAACACATAGTCAATCAGCAACGCGCAGCCGGACACCACGCCGACCGTCGGCGAGAGCAGCTTGCTGGCGACAAGATAACCGCCGCCGCCCGATGGAAACATCTCGATGATCTGCGAGTAACTTGCGCTGATGATGAACACGGTCGCCGCCGAGGCCATCGCCACAAACAGGCTCAGGCAAGTGTGGTTCTTCAACGCCAGGAAGGTTTCCTCCGGCCCGTAGCACGAGGAGGAGAGGCCGTCCGCCCCAAGACCGACCCATGCGAAAAACGCGATGAGAGACAGTTTATGAAACAAGCCCGCGTCGGACAGACTGCGGGACTTGCCAATCAAAACCGTCTTAACCTTGCCGCTGAAACCCGTGTTGGTCGTCGTAAACAAAGCCGTCTTGCTGCGCAGGCGCGGCAGAACCGTGCCGCGCGATTGTTGCGTCGGGATCTGTGACCCGCGAACGCGACACCAGTCCGCCCGCGCCGGCTCAATTGCCGGCGCGTCTTCCGTTTTTTGAATCTTCTGTCAGCGTTTGGTGTGCCAGCAAGTCGCGCACCCCCGTGAAGCGCGCGCGGCGGCGGCGAAGTTGAATTACGGACATTGGGGTGTCGCGATTATGCCAGCCTGATTAATTTCGAATAAAAAAAACGCCACCTCGCCTTAAAGAAAAATCAATTTGAACGGCGTGCGGTGAGACGTTGTGCGCACAACCAAGGCGGGCCGTGTGAAATCCGACGGTGCGGCGGCAACGGTGGCACGGCAGTTGCAACAAGGCCCTTTGTCCCAGCAGCGGTGTGCTGTGGGCCAAGAGATAAAACTGAAAACAGAGACAACAACTATGACTGACATGAAATCAGGAGCTGCGGCATCGGACAAACCTTCCACGAAAGCCACGTTGGGGCTGACGGGACTGACCATCAACGCAATGGCGCTGATCGCGCCGGGCGCATTCCTGTGGCTGACCTTCCAGATGCAATCGCTCTACGGCGCGCCGATGGCCGGTTGCGCGATGTGGTTTGGCATCCTCGCGGCGCTGCTGCTCTGCTTCGCGACGGCGATCAGTTACGCCGAGCTGTCGAAGCTCTTTCCGGGCGCGGGCTCCTCGTATTTGTATGCGGAACAGGCGTTCCTCTCCAAGACGAAGGCGTATAAGTTCGCGCGGCTCGCGAAGTTCGTCACCGGCTGGGCCAGTCATTTGTATTACTGGGTCTATCCGGGCTGCATGGTTGGCGTCACGGCAATCCTCAGCGGCTATCTGCTGAACCAATTCTGGCCCGACACCTTCAGCGGCACCTATAATAGTCCGTTGTTCATGTATCTGTTTTGCATCGTGTTCGCGATGGGTGTCGGCTACATCGCCTACCGCGGCGTGAACGGCACCACCGCTGTGAACATGGCGATCAACGTCATCCAGATCACCGCGCTGATTGTCTTCTCCGTCATCGCCCTCGGCTACCGGGCCAAACACCCGCAAGGCTCCGTGGGTTATCATCTCTCCAACGGCACACCCGTCACCTACATGGTGGATCAAGTCAACGTCACCGACGACAAAGGCAAGCCGGTGCAGGACACGTGGGCCGACAGCTCGCTGAAGACCGACGACAAAGGCAAGCCGGTCTATAAACAACAGGACCGCCAAGTCGCCAAGGACGACCTGGACAAGACCAAGAACAAGGACGCGGCCGTGCTTGCGGCGCTAACCGCTCTTGGCCTCGGCGAGGGCGATCCGTATCCCGTGTTGGAAAAAGGCAAGGACGGCAAGCTGGCGGCGGTGGATTTCACGGTCAGCTACAAGCCTGAAGATGCGATTACCGGCAAACCGGGCGACGCGAAGGATCCCGAGACCTTCAACTTCCATTCGACGGCCAGTTCGGTCATTGCGCCGCACGGTTTCAGTTTCTTTTTCATCCAGGCTTGCATCGCGATTCTCATCCTAGTCGGTTTCGAATCGGTGACCGCGATGGGTGAGGAGGCAAAGAACGCCAAGCGGGACGTGCCGCGCGCGGTGCTGCTGTCGCTCGCGATCCAGGGCGTCGTCTGCTACCTGTTCGAGTATTTCGCAGCCAACTATCTGCTGCACAACGGCTACACCATCTCCAACGCCGGCGCTTCCAGCGCGCCGTTGGGCGACTTGATGGTGATCACCGGCACTTGGCTCTTCGGCAGCTACGCGGCGGGCAAGGCGTTCATGCTCGTGCAGGCGTTCACGGTCTTCCTGGCGCTGATCGGCACGACGCTCTCCTGCCTCAGCACCGGCGCGCGCGTCACCTACGCGATGGGCCGCGACGAGGAAGTGCCGTCGCATTTCGGCCTGTTGCACGGCAAGACGCTCTCGCCGTATCGGGCGATCTGGACGCTGGCGATCATCTCGGCGGTCATCGGCATCATCTCCGTCACCGTCTATCTCGGCGGCCAGGCCACGGCGCCGGCGGCGTTGGACAAGCATAACTTCTGGTATAGCTTCGGCATCTTCTCGCCGGAGGCCTACACGAAACTGCCCAACACGCTGCTCATCATCACGCTGATCAGCAACTTCGGCACCTTCATGCTCTACATGATGACGTGCTTGATCGCGATGGTGGCCTTCAAGGAGCACCACAGCTTCAACGGGTTCAAACACATGTTCATCCCAATCTTCGGGCTGGTGGCGAACCTGATCTGCATGCTGTTCTACCTGATCGGCCCGTTCGCCGTCGCCGGCATGAACTGGAAGGAGCCTTTCATCGCGCTGGGGGTCGCTGGCGTCTGGGGTATTTACGGTGCGGTCTATTTCCTCAAGAGCAGCAAGAGCAAGAAGCGTGAAGTGTTTCTAACCCATAAGTCGGTCGCGCCGCTGGCCAGCTAGCTCCTCGCTGCTAGTCCCGGCGACCGCGGTCGGTCGGAGCGGCCGTCTCTCATGCGGGAGACGGCCGCTTTCCTTTGCGGAGGCTTGCAACCGGGCGCAACCGCACGTAGCGTCTGCAACTGAACACAGATGGAACTGACTTACGCAGAACTTTCCTCGCCGGGACCGGTTCGTCCAAAAAACGAGGATTTTGTCGGCTTCTGGCAGCCGGACTCCATCGAGGAGAAACGCGACCGCGGCGCTCTGGTCGTTCTTGCCGACGGTGTGGGCGGACAGGGCGGCGGCGAGATCGCCAGCCGTCTGGCCGTCGAGGCCGCCATCCGCGCCTTTCGCGAAGCCAAGGCCGGCACGCCGCCGCAACAACTGCTCGCGCAGGTCTTCAACGCCGCCAACCTCGCCGTCTATGACAAAGGCATGGAAAACCACGGCGCGCGACGGATCGCCACCACGCTCGCCATCGCCCTGCTGCGCAACGACCAACTCACCGTCGGCAACGTCGGTGACTCCCGCGTCTATCTCCTCCGCCGCGCCGAAATCAAACAAATCAGCACGGACCATTCCTACGTCGCCATGCAGCGCAAACTCGGCCTTATCTCCGATGATGACGCGAGGCGCAGCGAAAACCGCAACGTCCTCACCCGCTCCGTCGGCCAGGAACCGGTGATCCGCGTGGACTACGAGGAAGAAACCGTTTTCAAAGCCGACCGCATCGTGCTCTGCTCTGACGGTCTTCACGGCCACGTCACCGACACCGAAATCGCCGACATCGTCAGCCGTTTCCCGCCCGCCCAAGCCTGCCGCCAACTCGTCGCGCTGGCGGAAAAACGCGGCACCGAAGACAACGTCAGCGTCCAGGTCGTCCAGGTGGATGCCGTCGAAGAGGTCAACTACTACCGCGGCGTGCCGGTCTATCGCGAGCCGGCCGCCCCGCCGCCAACGGGCGACCTGCGGCCCGGCGACCTGCTCGACGACCGCTTCCTCATTTTGGAAACCATCAGCCGCAGCGGCATGGCCACCATCTTCAAGGCCACCGATCAGACCAACAAACAGACCGTTGCCATCAAAGTGCCGCTCATGCAGTTCGAGAGCGACCCCGGCTTTTACTCCCGTTTCACACGCGAGGAGGAGATCGGCCTCCAACTCAACCATCCCTTCATTCTCAAATTCATTCCCATCGCGCATCGCAGCCGCCCCTACATCGTCACCGAATACCTCCGCGGCTACACCCTGGCTCACCTGCTTCACAGCGTCAGTCCGCTGCCCGTGAACGACGCGCTGAAACTGGCCGGCAGAATCTGCGAGGCCGTCCTCCATCTTCACGAACACAATATCGTCCACCGCGATCTCAAGCCGCAGAACATTATGATTTGCAACGACGGCACCATCCGGATCATGGACTTCGGCATTGCCCGCGCCGGCGGACGGCGCATCACGTTCGCCGGCTTCACGCCGTCGCTCGGCACACCCGACTACATGGCGCCCGAGCAGGTCCGCGGCAAACGCGGCGACGCGCGCACCGACATCTACTCGCTCGGCGCAATCCTCTACGAGTTGACCACCGGCCGCACGCCCTTCGAAGGCGAAAGCCCGCTGCTGGTCATGAACGCCCGTCTCGCGAGCGACCCGCCTGCGCCGCGCACCCTCCGGCCCGATCTGCCGCCGGCGGTTGAAGAAATCATTCTGCACGCGATGGAACGTGACCCCGGCCGGCGCTACGCTACCGTCGCCGAAATGAAAACCGAGCTGGACGACCCCGGTCGCGTTGTCGTCACAGATCGCGCCGGCCGACTCCACACGATCACGCCGTGGAAATCGAAGTTTCGCCGCCACCTGCCCATGCTGCTGGCGATTGTGCTGCCGCTGGTGGTGATCCTCGGCTTTGCATGGTTCGTGTTTTCCCACGTCCAGCGATAGCCGGGATTGCCGCGCCAACCGCCGTTGCGGCTGCCTTGCTTTGACCATGCTGGCCATTACGCCGCCGCGCGTTGACGCAAAACAACCCACCCGCCGTCTCCCGCCGGCGCATTCGTGCTCAACTGACTTACGCAAACCGTGTGGCGCGTTTCTTGCAGTGCTTTTATGTGACATGCAAGTTTTCTGCCAAACAGGCACGGCGCTCACGCCGATCGCGTTTGCGAGCGCGGGCGCGGCGGCGCTGGTTGCACCATTGATGCTCGCCGGTTTCGCGCTGCAAACCGCGGGGTTGAGCCGCGCCAAGAACGCCGCTCACGCCGTCTTCGGCCACTTGTTCCTCGGCGCAATCTGCCTGACCGTTTTCTGGGTCTGCGGTTTCGCGGTGGCTGGCGGACGTTTCTTCTTGTCCGCGGGCGGCGCGGTGGACGGCGCAAGCCTCGCGTCCTTTTTCACCCAAGCCACGATGCTCGCGGTGGCGGCAAGCGTACCGCTGGGTGCGCTCACCGAACGCTGGTCTTTGCGCAATCTCTACTGCTACGGCGCGTTTGCCGCCGCCCTGCTGTTCCCGGTTTTCGCGCGTTGGAGCGCGGCGGGCGGATGGCTCGCGCAACTTGGCTTCACGGACCTGGCTGGCGCCGGCACGGTGCACGGCTTGGGCGGTCTCTGCGCGCTGGCGGGCGTGCTGGTGTTGGGGCCGCGGCTCGGCCGCTACGGGAAGAACAACGCGCCACTGCCGATTCCCGCGCACAACGTGCCGCTGGCGCTGCTGGGTTGTCTTGTCCTCTGTTTCGGCTGGTTCGTGTTCATCGTCAGTCGCGCACTGGGGGCCGGCGAATACGGACGTGCCATGCCGGCGGGTGCGGTCGCCGGGCTGGCGGCCGCAGGCGGCGCGCTGACGGCGGCGTTTTGCGTGAAGGCTCGCACCGGCAAACCCGACCCGACCATCGTCGCGAACGGCGCGCTGGGCGGCTTGGTGGCGGTCAGCGGCTGCGCGGCCTGTGTCAGCACGGCAACAGGGTGGTGCATCGGCGCCATCGGCGGCGCATTGGTTTTTGTGTGCGTCCAACGGCTGGACCGTTGGCGCGTGGATGATCCGGTGGGTGCGATCGCGGTGCACGGCGCTGGCGGATTATGGGGCGTGATCGCCACCGGAATGTTTGCCAATGGCATGGACGGCGTCCGCGGACTGTTTTACGGCGACCCGGCTCAACTCGGCGCGCAACTGCTCGGTATACTGGTGCTCGCGACGTGGGCCTTCGGCGGCTCGTGGGTATTTTTCCGCACGCTCGACAGGTTCATCCCAATGCGTGTGATGGCTGTGGTGGAACTGGAAGGCCTCGACGTGCCGCAAACCGGTGTGCCGGCCTATGCCGGGTTGCAACACATGAGCGAGGAAACGTCTTCGCACCCGCGTTGGTAGCTCCGGCCGGCGAGACCCCAGGCAGCGTTTCCGCAGGCAACATCTTTTGCAACGCGCGCCCACACCGCCTTGAAGTTGTTTCTTGCCCGACGATGCTGGGCCGGTCAAAATGGCCATCATGACCAGCCGGGAACGAATGGCGTTGGCGATGCAGCACCGCGAGGCAGACCGTGTGCCGGTCATGTGTCAACTTGCGCTCGGACATTATTTTCTCAACACCGGCCTGCCGCCGCACCGCATCTGGTTCACCAGCGAAGGGTTTGCGGAGGCGCTGGTGAAGTTGCAGCGGCGATATCGCTTCGACGGTCTCCTCATCAACCTCCCGGGCCGGCCGGCGGATATTCTCGACGACCTGGCGCGCATCGAAGAAGCCGGCGATGGCAGCGAGAAGCTCACGTGGAAAAACGGCGACTACACCATCGTGCCTCCGAACGACAGCGCGCAGCATTACGCGGCTGACGGTTCGCCGCCCAAACACGCGGATTTTGCCACGCTCGACCCCGACAAACTCGACGGGATGGACGAACTGACCGGCTACATCTGGAACACGTATCACGTGCCGCGGCTACCGGGAAAAACCCAACCGGGTCCGCTCAGCGAAGTGCCCGAATATTTTCACCGCACTTTCGATCTCGTGAAGGCGACCGTCGGCAACGAAATCTCCATTCACGGCGAGGTTTTCTCTCCGTTCACGCACTTGATGGAGCTGTTCGGTTACGAAGAGGCGCTCATGGGCATGATGACGGACCCCACCAAGGCGCACGCGCTGCTGGATCGCTTGACGGTCGCCGCGGTCGCCTGGGGCGTCGCGCAGGCCCAACGCGGCGCGGACGCGGTGTTGATTTCGTCTGCGTTCGCCGGCGGCAGTTTCATTTCGCGCGAGATGTATCGCGAGTTTGTCGTGCCTTACGAACGGCGGCTCACCGACGCGATCAAACCCACCGGCGTGCCGGTTTACACGCACACGTGCGGCAAGATCGGCGACCGATTGGAACTGATGGCCGAAACCGGCACGCAGGGCCTCGACACGCTCGATCCGCCGCCGCTCGGCAACGTCGAACTGGCCGAAGCGAAGCGGGAGGTCGGCGGCCGGTTGTTCATCAAGGGCAACATGAACTCGGTGGCGTTGCTCAACTACAAGACAAAGGACGAGGTCATCGCCGAAACCGGCGAGTGCCTTCGCATTGGCAAGCCGGGCGGCGGTTATATCCTGAGCACCGCGTGCTCCGTGGCGCCCCGCGTCGAACCGTGGAAACTGGAACTGCTGACACCGCTGGCGGAAAAAATCGGGCGCTATGACTAACGCAGCCGCCGACGTAAGTCGGCGGAAAGGCTCTGGCTGGAACTGCGTCCGCCGACTTACGTCGGCGGCTACGGCCGTCGGCATTTCGCGCGGTGTCTGAAATACCCCCGTTAACGCAGCCGTTGCACGACGCAACCGATGCCCTTCGGCTCCAACTCCGGCCCCACGAGGGCGAAACCATCCTGAATTTCCGGCGTGAGCGGCTTTCCGCTCCACGCGTTTTCATACGTCGCGCCGCGGACGTGCTTCACGCGCAATGCAGGCTGGCACACGTTCCGGCCGTTGGCGTTGTAGAGCGTCCAGACGTTTTCCTTCGGTGCGCGGAAAAGATTCGCGAAAACGCCGCTGATCTCGGTGAGCACGAGCGGCGTGACATCATGCGAAGCGAACGCGTCGCGGTGGGCGCACTGGACTTCGATGGCGCGCTTGAGAAAAGCGAGGGAGGGTTCATCCATGTAAGGCAGACCCAGCGCCCCGACGCGATACACCTCGCCGTTGAAGAACGGGAACTTGAACAGCCACCAGTTCCCCGCGCGCGGCGTCACGTAGTGAATGATGTGGAGCTGCTTGAAGTCCGGGAAGACAAAGCGAGGCAGGTCAATGAAATGCGGCGCGCGCAGTTCCTCGTCGGCGCTCCACAACGCCTGATACGTGATGGAGCCGTCCAGAAACTGCCGGCTCACCTCGGCGGGCGGATATTCCGTGTAGAGGGCCACGCGCGGGCCAACCGCTTCACGAATGCGCCTGAGCATCGCCGCCTCGCCCGCGTAGGGAATCTCGTAGCCGTTGTGGCCGTGGTCCTTCGCGAAGCAAGCCCAGCGCCCGTCCGTCGCGCCGAATTCATCTATATACATGACCTTCGGATGCAGATCGTTTTGAACTCGGCGATACGCTTCGCTCAAATAATCCTGCCAGCCTTTCAGGGACGGGCACTGGTTGTAGGCATTGTAGGTCGGGACAAACTGCGGCGAGCCGTCGGCGCGTTTCATCGCCCACTCTTTGGCGTGAGCGCCGGCAAACTTTCCCTGTTCACAACTCAGATAGCCGTCGAGATAAAGACTCACCGCGATGCCGCGGTCTTGGACGCGCCGGATGTTCTCGCGGAAATACTCCAGCCCGCCAACCGTCTCGTCGTCGTGATTGTAATCACCCCAGTCGCCGTATGTCTTCGACGCCGCCCAGCCAAAGAGATGCGTGTAGTCGCACAGGCCGATGTATTGGAGCATCACCTCCGCCGCCTGTTTCACCGCGCCGCGCTCCTGCGGGGTCGAATACGCATCGTAATGCGCGTTGCCACTCGCCATCGCGAACGCGCGCTCGAACCACGGCTTCCGCGGCGCGGCCGGCTTGAACCACGTCTTCAACCAGCCGGTGTAGGCGGCGAGGATCGCCCGCCAGTCGCCATCGCAAAGGACCAGCGCCGCTTCGGTGGCCGTGAAACTTCCGCCCGGTGCGAGGTCGCGCTCGACATATTCCGGGTGCCACTCGCCGCCGCCGTCAGTTTTTGCGATATTGATAAAGTGATGCTGGGCAACCGTGTCGTGCGTGAGGCACGCGAGCGCCAGTCCCGTCGATGGGTTGAAGAAACCGTCCACCTGCATCGGATGGCTTTCGCCCAACGGTTCGCGGAACCGGACGTTCGCCAAGTGAATGATGCCGCCGCGCTTGCCGAACAAATAACTCGTCTCCGCCGCGCCGCCGATGCGGATGCCGCGCAACACGGGAAAGTGCAGGCTCGCCGTGACCGGCTTGTCACCGGCGTTGGTGAGCGTCATTCGCATCCGCAATTCGTTGCCCCGGCTGGGAACGCACTCCACCCGCGCGGCGAGTCTGGCTTTCGCGTTGAGCAAAAGAAATCGGCGACCCGCACCGATCGCCTCCATCCGCTCCAACAACCAATCTCCCGCGTCGAGCCGGTGCCCAGCTATCTCCACCTCGAATACAGGGCATGGTGCGCACTGGAGCGGCTCCTTCGATCCGGCTGCACAAAGCTGCGACCATTTCAATCCGGCGGTCGTGTCGAATCGCGCCTGCAAAGCGCCCGCATTGATGACCGGCTCCGACGCGCGCGCGGGCGCCGGCTGCGCGCCGGCGAGCGCGTGAGCGGGTGCGGGCCGGACGGGCAATGAATCCCAGTTCGGTTCCGCCACGCGCGGCGTACCCTGCCGCATCGTCGCCGCCACGATGGCGAAACTCGCCGTCTGCATCCGGTCGTGCAGAATCAACTCCGTCGCCCGGCGCGCCGGGTCGGGATGCACGACGGAGACGCTCAGGCCGCGCGTCATTCCCCAACGGCCGGTCGCGAGGTCGAGCGGCAGCACGTGGTCGGGCCGGCCGATGTCGTAGCGGATTTCGTAGAACACCTTTTCCGGCACATCCAGAATTTCCTGCGGCCTCGGATGTTTCCAATCCACGCCCCACGGCTCCGTCGCCGGCGCGGTGTTAGCCGTCAGCAAATAGACCTCCCGCGCGCCGGCGGGAAGCGCGAGCGACAACGCGCCAAAGTTGGCCGTGTCGGTCTGGAGAACCCGGCCAGCTTCCGCCGGCACTTCGAACGGCACGCCGGCGACCGTCACGTGCGGCGAGGCGAACCAATCCGCGAGTTGCATCCGCTGAAGGAAAAACGCCGACGATTTTCCTCCGGCAACGCGGACCGGCTCCGCCACGAAGCCATCCTTGCCGCCGGGCCACGGCGCGTCCCGCCGCTCGCAGACCACCGTCTCCGCAACCTTCCACCGAGGCGGACGCGAACTGAAACGAATCGTGTCCAGTGTCAGCGCGGCTTCCCCGCTCAAACAGTCCAGACCGACGGCGAGTTGTGCAACGGTGAAGGACCCGCCAACTTTCATGCCGAGGTTGTGCCAGGCGCCGTCGGCGTGAATCTCGCCCGCAAAAAACGGGACCGTCGCTTGGTGGCCGCTACGGGTTTCTTTGTTGCCAAGCCAGAGGACGTAGGTCGCCGCAGCCAACTGCCCCGAAGCTTTGTAGCGAACGGACAGATACGGCGTCGCCTTGAGATCAACCGGCTGCGGCAAGGTCATCGTCCACCGCATGCCCTTACCGCCATCGCGCACGGCAAATGTCATCGCGCTCTGCTCCAGCTTTGCGCCGAAGTTCGCGGCGGGAGTTCGTATCCAACCTGTTTGCGCCGCCATGGTGCCCGCCGTCCTCCAGTCCAGCACGACGGTCTTGTCTTTCACCTGCTTCGGCGTCGCGGCGAGCTGTGCACTCGCGGGTAGTTCATCCGTAAACCGAATCCGATCCAGCGTCAGCCGCGCGCTGCCACCGGCGTCCGCGCTCACCTTGATTGCCAGGTTGTGAGTGGTTTCCAGCGGGTCGAGCGCCACCAAGTCCACCGCCAGCGTGTGCCATTGGCCGTCCGGCTTGACCTCGCCCGGGAGCGCATACGTTCGCCCGCCGAGGGTTCCTTCCTCGCCGTGCAAAAAATAACCGCCGCGCGCCGCCGCGATGCCGGTCGCCTTGTAATGAAGCAGCAGATAACGCTCGTCACCACTGACGCCGGATTTTCGCAAGTCCAACAGCCACGGCATCTCGGTGTTGGCGCCCTCGACGGCGAACACAAGTCCTTCCTGCTCGCGCCTGACCTCGAACTTCGCCGGCCGTTTCTGAACCCAGCCGACGCACGCCGTCCATCGCTCCGGCGATGTCACATCCACCACGGATTCCGCGGCCGGCACCGTGCCGGCCAGCAACAGACAAAGTCCCAAAACGATTCGTTTCATGGCGGCCGATGGCTCCGTTGGTTCAAGAACGCCGGATGACGAGGCGCACTCCGGCTTTGGATGGAATGGTCAGGTTGGAAATCGTGATGCGGCCCGTGGTGTCGGCAGTGACGGAAACGGGCGCGGCATCGCCGACGCTGACGCTGAGTTTTTCGCCGGGCCGGGTCTTGAACTGCTGCACGCGTCGGAGCGTCATATCGGTAACTAGAGGGTACTGGATACCCCTATAATCGGCGACGAGGGTGATCGCGTAGCGGTCCGGCGTGTCCTCGATGTCCTTCCAATCCATCCCGCGGTTGATCCAACCGATGATGTCGCCGTTTTCGGGCGCGCCGTTGCCGGGGTTGCGATTGCAGGAGGCGTTCGTGAACGCCGGATAGCTCCGGTCCAGCCGGAACTGCCGGAAGCGCTGGGTCCACGCCTTCACGTCCTCCGGCGCGTCTTTGCCGGAGGTGGGATGCGTGCCGTTGTCCCAGTAGGCGACGAAGCCCTGCCGCGCTGCGCTCAGCGCCTTGTAAAACGGCGGGTTGTTTTGCCACGGGATCGAGCCGTCCTGCCGGCCGTTGATGAGGAACAGAAACGGCAGATCGTCGTGGGTTTCCGCAACGAACTTCGTGCCGTTCATGCGGTCGAGCAACGGCACGCCTTCGTTGGTTTTCAAATCGGCCGCGATCAGGCCGGTCCAGCACGACGGCTCCAGACGGTGCGCGCTGGCCGCGCCGAGATAGGTGTAGCTAACGATCGGCACGTGCGCGTGGCACGCGGCGAACAACTCAGGGTGACGCAGCCCGAAGGAGACCGTTCCGCAGCCGCCCATCGAGCTACCCGAACAATACCAGCGGTTCGTATCGGGCTGGTAATGCGCGCGCACCCAATCGAGCATCCAAAGGTTCCGGCGCTCGGTGTAGTTGGTAGGAATCCCGCTGGCCATGAGGTTTCGGTCGTAGATATGGGAATTGTAACCATACCAAAACGTCCAGATGGCGCAGGTGCCGCCGTCGCTCGCTTCCACGTGCGGCCGGTTGATCCAAACGCGGTCCGTCGGTCGGACGACGACCTCGTCGCCCTGGACGCGCACGCTGAACTTGAACGGTATTCCCTCGCGCCAGCCCATCGTCTCATCGCCGAAGACGAGATACTCGCTGTCGGCAATTACGCCGCCCTTGGCATGAATATTCAACCAGAGCGCCTTGCCTTTGCCGGCTCCGCGCGCGGGCGGCGCGCCGTCGCGCTGCCAGATCGGAAGGATTTCTCCGGAACCGGCCGCAACGCCTTCGGCGAGCGAGTTGGCACTGGCGACAACAGTGGTGTCCTCCTTGCCACGGGGATCGGAGGAAGTGACTGCAAAAAATAATTTTCCCGCCGCATCCTTTCGGACCGTATGAACGAACAAGCCGCCCTGCGGATCAAGCCGCGAGCCGCCGCTCTGGATGTGAAAGCCCACCGGCTTGCCGGCGGGCGCGTCTTTTTTGAACGACGCCGGGTCTTCCCACCAATCCCGCGCGCTGTGCCGCTCGATGTGGTGAGCGATTCGCTTCGCCTTCGTCACGTCGGCGATGGGATGGTCGGACACATAGACGTTGAACGTCGTCCCGTCTGGCGTCTCCGCTTCCTGCCACGTCAGGATTGCCTGGCCGTCGCGAGCGGTTGTTTTCAACCCATTCACCGGCGGGGCGGACTCCGCCGCGCAGCACATCGCCAACCCAAACATCAATCCCAACAACACACTCCAAGCGGTTTCCGATTTCATGGTTTCGGCGGATGCTCGCAAAGACAGCGCTGCCGGTCAAGGACGTGCCTGCCGGCGCGCGGGATTTGGCCCGGATATTTTACACACCACGTAGCCGCCGACGCAAGGAGGCGGAATCGTTGTGTTCGGGAGAGCATCCGCCGACTTGCGTTGGCGGCTACAGTCTGTCGGCGGTTCGTGCGTCGTGTGAAATATCCGGGTTAAACACGTCAGGAACAGGAGCAAATCACAAACTCGTCACCGGCGGCTTGACGTGTGTCTCTGTTTCCACAATGCGCCCAGTTTTTCAAGCGACTCGTTTTGGAGATGTTTCTCAGCCAGCGGAAATATCGTCTGCTCTTCGTAGAGAAAGTGTTCGCGGGTCAAGACCATCGCCTCTTGAAAAAGCCGCCGTGCTTCCACGGGATCGTTTGTCCTGATCACCAGTTCCATACGGCCATCCATTTCACGATGCTCCGTGAACAACCGGCCGAAATGGTCCTTTTCCTTCAACATGTGATCTAGAGCGGCATACAGCAGATTCTGTTCGGTCTCGCCGTGGTCGTGCAACAGCGATGCCATCATGTGGGCGCGCGACTGGATCTCGGCGGGAATCGTCAACCCGGGTAGCGTCTGCTCTATTTGATCGAACATGGCGCAAAAGATCGCATGTTCTATCGTCAGAATGTCCGTGATCTTCACCGACTAAACTACATCTCCGCGCGGAAATATCAATGAGGCCGGTCTTCTGTCGCTCGCGGGCAAACGAACGTTTCCACCAGCGCCGCCTGCCCATGCCAACGCAAGGATCATAGGACGGACCTTTTTTTGCTTTTTTGGTGACCCCTTTTTTTGACTGACCCCTTTTTTCAAAGACCTGTATCCGGGCAGGAAGCGTTAGACGTTTCATCCGGCATCAGCTACGTTGTCCCTCGTGAACAGATTGCGACCGGACGACGCCTCATTGAACGGTCTCATCAAACACGCGAGGTTTACTGGAGAATGATTTATGGATCTGACAAACACTCGAACCATCATCCTCAACGAAAGGGACGCCACAAAGAAACGCGAGGAAATCAGGCAGTATTTCCACGCCACCTATAGCCTCGATGAGCAGCTTTACGACACCCTCGTGTCGGAAAGTGCGTTTTACCTGCGGCCTGAGCCGCTTCGGCACCCTTTGATCTTCTATCTCGGGCACACGGCAGCCTTTTACATCAATAAATTGGTCGTTGCCAGGATCATAAACGACAGGATCAATCCGCGTTTCGAATCCATGTTCGCGGTTGGTGTTGACGAGATGTCCTGGGATGATCTGAACGCAGCCAATTACGACTGGCCGACGCTGGCCGAGGTCAAAGCGTACCGGGACCGCGTGCGCGCGGTCGTCGACGAGACCATTCGGACCATGCCCCTGGCGATGCCCATCAACTGGGACAATCCGTTCTGGGTGATTCTGATGGGCATCGAGCACCAAAGGATTCACCTAGAGACTTCGTCGGTCATCATTCGTCGCCTTCCGATCGACAAGGTTCGGCAACTCCCGCAGTGGAATATCTGCCAGACGGCGGGCGAGGCGCCTTCGAACGAATTGGTGCCGGTCGCCGGAGGCCGTGTTGTTCTGGGCAAATCCAAGGACCACCCGCTGTATGGCTGGGACAACGAATTCGGTCGTCAGGAAAACGATGTCTGGGATTTCTCGGCCAGCCGTTATCTGGTTTCCAACCGGGAATATATGAGCTTCGTCGAAGACCGGGGATACGAACAAGAGAAGTTCTGGACGCAGGAAGGCTGGAAGTGGGTTGGATTCTCCAAAGCCAGGCATCCTTTGTTCTGGATTGAGACGCTGGGCGGGTATCGGCTCCGGACGATGGCCCAAGTCATCGACATGCCTTGGAATTGGCCTGTCGAAGTGAACTATCTCGAGGCCAAGGCATTCTGCAACTGGCTGGCGAACAAGACGGGAAAACCCATCCGGCTCCCCACCGAGGCCGAATGGTACCGACTGCGAGACCTGCAAAACATTCCGGATCAGCCTTATTGGGAGAAGGCACCGGGGAACATCAATCTGGAGCATTGGGCTTCATCCTGCCCGGTAAACCATTTCCGATTCGGGGAGTTCTTCGATGTCATCGGCAACGTGTGGCAGTGGACGGAAACACCGATCACGGGTTTTGACGGGTTTCAGATCCACCCCTACTACGATGACTTCTCGACGCCCACGTTTGATACGCAGCACAACCTCATTAAAGGCGGTTCGTGGATCTCGACGGGCAATGAGGCGACCCGCGACTCACGCTACGCGTTCCGGCGGCACTTTTTTCAACATGCCGGACTGCGATACGTGCAGTCGGAGCAGCCGCTCACCATGCCGGCAGCGATGTACGAGACAGACGCCGCCGTGTCGCAGTACTGCGAATTTCATTATGGCAAACCGTATTTCGCGGTTCCCAGTTTCCCGGCGCGATGCGTTGCGGTCTGCAGCCGGTACACACGCGAACGCCCGAGGCGCAAAGCCCTGGACCTGGGCTGCGCCGTGGGGCGGGCCACATTCGAGTTGGCGAAGGAATTCGATCGCGTCACCGGCATCGATTTCTCTGCCCGCTTCATTCGCGTTGCGCTGCAACTAAAGGAAAAAGGCTTTGCGCACTTTGAACTGGTCGAGGAAGGGGATGTCGTTTCTTATCACGAAGCCCGCTTGTCCGATTGGGGACTCGATCAGGTGGCAGACCGCGTGGAGTTCTTCCAAGGTGACGCGACGAATCTCAAGCCGCAATTCACCGGCTACGACCTGATCCTGGCCACCAATTTGATCGATCGGCTGAACGACCCCAGGAGATTTCTAGAGACCGTTCACGAGCGGCTGAATCCGGGGGGCGTTCTCGTCCTTGCCTCGCCTTACACGTGGCTGGAAGAATTCACGAAAAAGGAGAACTGGCTGGGAGGTTTCCGAAAAGGCGGCGAACCCTGCCTGACTTTGGACGCCCTCCGCAGCATACTGAGCCCCCATTTCGTAATGCTGGACGAACCGCAGGACTTGGAATTCGTCATTCGCGAGACGCGAAGAAAATTCCAGCACGTGGTCTCGGAACTGACGGCCTGGGTCCGCTCTTGCTGAATCTGCTCAGAGCGCGGGCAAAATGACAGCAGGCATGTTGGTGATGCCAAGATAACGGCCCAGATATAGGAGGATGGAATACTCCTCAACTGTCGTGGGCTGGACGCGCTCGCAATTCCATCCCTGCCCTGGCCCACAAGAACCAAAACCAAACTTCGTGCCGTTGACAACCTCGGTATTGGACGCAGTGACAGTGACAACAGTATTCGAACCGCTGCCGGCCAGATGCAGGTGAAACGCGGCAATGAACGGCAGACCGCCTTCTCGTCCACGGTAAACGGAAGATATGGCGAACGGCGTGTGAAACGTGTGCAAGTAAATGTCGTGTGCGTTGGCTGGGTCACGAAACACGGCCTCACCAAAAACCGCGTTGGTGGAGCACTCGGCAGAGAGAACGGGCTCCAAATGAAACTTGCTGGCTGAGCGGCCGAAAATGGGGTCGCCGATCTGATGCTTGATCGAAAACGCCTGCAATGCTCTCGTGTGAACCTCTTCCAGTGGCAGCGGGAAGGAATAGGATGTTGGATTTGGAGCCGGGAGAGAACGAGTCTGAACATGCGACACGCCACGGCTACAGGAAGCTGCGACCAGCGCGAGAGCAATAATGGTTGTGAGGCGGCTTGTCATGTGCGAGCGGTCTGCAAAAATTCAGCCAGCCGAATTGCGACCAATCATGATTGGCCTTTGTTCATCCTGCCGTGCCTTTTTACGCTGTGCCAAGGGAACAACTCCAGACTCTTGACATATTGTTCTTAGTCTCGCGAGCTTTCCTGCCAACGCCTTGTCTTTCGTCGCTTGCCGCTCCAATCGTTTCACCCTCTGCAATACGCTGCTGCCATCCCGACAGCCCAAGCTTAGACGCCCGCGGCGGCGGAAGGCTCATGTGGTCCCCCACGCGGCACCCGGAGGGTGAAGGTGGTGCCTTTGCCTTCTTCGCTGAACAGCGAAATATCGCCGCCGTGATCCTTGATGATTTTCTGGACGATGGACAAGCCGAGTCCCGTGCCGTTTTTTTTCCGAAGGTCACCGGGAAGAGGGATCAGTCCTATAATCTTTGCGCCGGCACGAGGAGTCGGGACGGCGGCAAGGCGGGCGGCGGGCACGGTTTGATCCACGGCTTGACTCTCCAAACCTTCCGCAGGAGAATCGCTCCCGCTGTGAGCGCTTCAAAACCGAGACCAAGCCTGTTGCTTTTTACGCTGGCGCGCGTTGTTGCGATCACGCTGTTGTTGCTGGCGCTGGCGAAGTGGCCTTACGGATTTTACACGGCGCTCAGGATCACCGTATGCGTGGTGACAGCCTACGGGGTATTCGTCGCGGCGCAACTCAAGCAAGTAATCTGGGCGGTGGTACTGGGGATCATCGCGCTGTTGTTCAATCCCTTTCTGGCGGTTCATCTGGGGCGGGAATTGTGGAGAGTTACGGACGTAGTCGTTGCCGTGGTTCTGGGCGCGTCGTTCTTCTTTCTACGTAGGCGCTCCGTGTAACGGTCGGAGGCAATCTTCCAGAGGGCCCGTTCGGAGTGCCACCTTCAGCCGTAACTATGCAGTTGCCGCTGCCCCTCACCCCGGCCCTCTCCCCACTGGCGTGGGGAGAGGGAGAGGTTCTCGCCCGCCCCATGACGTTCACTATTTGGTGACCGCCCCGCGACGACAAGATTCCCTCTCCCCATCCGATGGGGAGAGGGTCAGGGTGAGGGGGCCGCCGTGTTCAATTGCATAGTTACGGCTTCAGGCGGTTTGGATTGAAGCGCCGACCGGCTGGAGAGGCTGTGCGGAAAATGCTCTGGCCATTCGTTAGCTCCGTAGGAGCGTCCTGTTTATAGCAAGGGATGTCGAAAGAACGCCAAGCTCCGTAGGAGCGGCATGGGGTTGCTGCGGAAGCAGTTGACCCTGCACATGGCGCTCCTACGGAGCTTCTACCGTTGCGGAAACCGCTGCTATAAACATGACGCTCCTACGGAGCTGGCGGCTTCGGAACCGTTTTCCGCACAGTCTCTGGAGCCGGAACTCCAAACGGACCCCTTTTCCCGTCATTTTCCCGCAATGATCAGATCGAGGCGTTTGCTGAACTCCTCCAACGACAGTCCGTTGTCCTCGATGCTGAGCCAGCCGTTGTAGCCGATGTCGTCAAGCGCCTGACGCACGGCCGGCCAGTGGATGCTGCCTTCGCGCGGATGAACCATTTTGCCGCCGTGACCATCGGGATTGAGCAGGAAATCCTTGACGTGACATTTCACAATGAGCGGCCCCAGTATGTGAATCCAGTCCTCCGGTTTCTGATACCTCACGTGGTTGCCAATGTCGAAATACGCCTTCACCCACGGACTGCGGAATGACGCCACGAAGTTTTGGAAAAGCGCCGGTTTCACCCAGAGTTTGTTGCCCACATTTTCGAGCGCGATGATGACTTTCATCTCCTCGGCCAGCGGAATGAGTTTTTGCACGGCGGCGCGCGAGGTGTCGGTGGCGTGGTTATGCGCGGCGATGTAGTCCTTGTATTTGCCGTTGTCACCGGCGACGACCTTTTTGACGTGACCGGTCTTCTCGTCAAATTCGATTTCAAACTCCCACGGCTCCGGTATCGCCATTTCCTTGCTCCCGACGCGGCACGGCACCAGCAGCACGGTCTCGGCTCCGTAAGCGCGCGCCGCGCGCAGGGCATCTTCAGTGATCTTGAGCGAGCCTTGCACCTTGGCGGGGTCGTTGCTGTTGAACTCGGCCCAACCGCGCAGAACGGAATGGATGCGCAGGCCGACCTTTTCGGCCAGTTTGCGGCATTCGGCGGCCTCTTCCGGCGGGAGGATGGCGCTCGACTCATAACCTTCGAAGCCGGCGTCCTTGAGTTCCTGCATTTCTTTTTCGGTGGGCTGCTTGCGAATCATGGCCTTGTGGAGCCGGGTTCTGAAGGCGGCTTGGGCGGGAAGGCCGGAGGCGGTCCAGAGGCCGCAGCCGGCGGCAACGGACGTTTTCACAAAATCGCGCCGGGTCCATGAGGTATTCATGAGTGTCTCCAGGGTTTGTTGAGAGTGCAGGGGTGAAAGGTTTCGCCAATACCGCGCGGCATCGCGCGCTTCTGTCATTAGAAAAACTTTGTCGTTCCCGGTATGGCCATCGGCGCCACGGGCAGTTCCTGATTCCAATCCAGCGTTTCAGGCACGAGCCGCTCCTGGGAATTCATCGCTTGTTCCCACGTGATCTCCTGGCCGGTGTAAGCGGCCATGCGGCCCATGATGGCCGCCAAGGTGCTGGTGGCCATCCGGTTCCCGTTGTTGATCGGCTCGCCGCTGCGGATCGAGGCGAAGAATTCGTCATGCTCGGTCTGATACGCATCGTTTTTGGCGCCGGAGTAAACCCACTTGTTCTCGCCTGTAATCTCCGGCTGCGGGCCTTCGCCCATCGTGCCGACTCCCTTGGTGCCCATGATGGAGTCGGTGTCTTTGTTAAAACACTTGGGCAACTGGCGATGGCCGCAGAAGGCGCGCACGCCGTTGGGCCAGACGTAGTTGACCTCGATGTGGTCGTAGATATTGCCGCCGGGATTGGGGACCTGCCGGCCGCCGACCGCGACGCACTTTTGCGGAGGCTCGTCCCGCATGGCCCAGAGAATCCTGTCGAGCGTGTGGCACCCTTGCTCCACCAGACCGTCCCCGCAGGTCCAGACGAAGTTGTACCAGTGGCGCAACTGCCACTCCACGTCGCCCATGCCCGCGGGACGCGTCTCGGAAGCCGACATCGGCCTGACCGGCCCCCGCCAGCACCCGCCGTAAAGGGCGCGCAGTTCGCCGACCGCGCCGTCGAGGATTCGATTGTAGAACTCGCGCCGCGCATAATCGTAGCGCCCATTAAAGCCGGCGACCACGGCGAGTTTCTTTTGTTTCGAGAGTTTGACCGATTCCATCACGGACCGCACGCCGGGGGCGTCGGTCGCCATCGGCTTTTCGATAAACACATGTTTGCCCGCCTCGACCGCGGCTTTGAACTGCTGGGGCCGGAATCCCGGCGGAGTCGTCAGCAACACCACGTCCACGCCGCATTCAATGACCTTCTTGTAAGCGTCCAAGCCGACGAACTGCCGCTCCGGGGGGCAATTGATTTTTTCCGACGCCACCTTCTTCAACTGCGCCAGGCTGTTGGCGATCTTCTCCGGGAACACGTCGGCCATGGCGTAAAGCTCGACGTTGCTGTCGGCCTTGAGCGCCTGGCTGGCGGCCCCGGAGCCGCGTCCGCCGCAACCAATGAAGCCGATCTTCAGTTTGTCGCTGGCGCCCGCCGCCCGGGTTTCGCCGGAAAAGATGAAGGGCACCGCCACCGCGCTGCCGACGACGGCGGCGCCGGACGTTTTCAGAAACTGCCTTCGGCTGGTGGGACGAATGTCAGTTTTCATACAGGTCTTCCTCCTCTGGAATCGCCTCGTGGCACACCAGAGCTTAAGCCGCCCGCGGCGGTGGAAGGCTCAGGTGGTCCCCCACGCGGCACCCGGAGGGTGAAGGTGGTGCCTTTGCCTTCTTCGCTGAACAGCGAAATATCGCCGCCGTGATCCTTGATGATTTTCTGGACGATGGACAAGCCGAGTCCCGTGCCGTTTTTTTTTCCGAAAGTCACAAACGGTTTCCAAACCTCCGCCTGCTGGTGCGGCGGAATGCCGTGGCCCGTGTCGCGAACCTCAAGGCGCACCCAGTCTCCATCGCCTTCAGCGAGCACCGTCAAGAGCCCGCCCGCCGGCATCGCTTCGGCGGCGTTGAGGGCCAGATTGTGAATCACCCGTTGCATGCGGTGCGGGTCGAGCACCACAGGCTCAAAAACACTGACGTTGAGTTCCAGCCGGACAGCGCGCTTCTCAAAATCCTCGCGAAGCGGATCGAAGGTGTCGTTGAGAAGATTGCCCAACAGCGTGGGTTCTGGCGCGAGTTTTTTGGAACTGTGGCTGTAATCGAGCAGGTCCGTCACCATGGTCGCCAGCCGGTCCACTTCGCGGATGATGCGCTGGGTGCGCCGCGCGTTTTCCGGGCTGTCCGGATCGTCGGCAATCAGTTCGGCGGAGAGGCGGATGGAGCCGAGCGGACCCTTCAAATCATGGACGATGGACGCCGCCATGCGGCCCACGAGGCCGAGCCGTTCGCGATGAACAAGCTCCCTCACGTAACGCTCGTCAATCGCCCGCAACTGCTGATGAGCGCCTTCGAGCAGGTTCCTCATCAATTCCAGTTTGTGTTCCCGCAGTTCCTTCAGGTCCGAAAAACGCAATCGCCATAGCACGCATTCCCCTTCGGCCACTGCGCTGGCCGCCCGGCGATGATCGCCCAGCAAAGCCATTTCGCCGAAAAAGTCGCCGGGGCTGAGTTCGACGAACGTTTCCTCGGCGCCTTCCTCCACCGGTTTAAAAATACGCACGCGCCCTTTTTCGATCAAATAAACGCTGTCGCCAGGGTCGCCCGCTTCGAAGATCGGCGGGCTGTCGGCGTAATGTTTCTCGGCAACCGCGTGACGCAAAATCGCCTCCACCGCGCCAAGGTCAATGCCGGCCAGAAACTTGTTTTTCGCCGGCGGACAGAGGGTCCCCACTGCCCCGTCCATGACGGCTGTTTTGGAGCGATTCACCTTCGGTCCAAAAAACTCCGTGTTCATTTGCGAAAATCACCGTTCCGGAATCACCTGGGTAAACAACCGCCGCAATCCCTTCGGTCCACGCTGTTCCGCCCGGCGATGCGCGCGCTGCCAGGCCTTCGACGGCTCGGCTGGCGGCGCTTTCCGGTGTTCCTCGGCGCTGAGCTGGAAAGCGAGCTCTTCGATCACTTCTCCCGCCGCGCTGGCATGCGCCCCGAGCACCAGCGGCATGCCGAGGTTGAGGGCATCAACCGCTTCCGGCGTATACGGGATCACCGCGTTCACCTCGCGCTTCAGAGCGCCCGGCATGACTTTCGGTTCCAGCGCGTTGCGGGTAAAAACCTGATTGAGCACCACCCGGATGTGGTCCTGCGGCACTTCTTCTTCCTCGAACATATCCAGCGTCGTCTTGAGCGCCGCCACCGAGGCCAGATCGGGCGTCAGCAACAAGAGCACTTCCTGCGATGCTTTCAAGGCCGCCACGGTGGCCTCGCGGCAATCGTGCGGCAGGTCCAGCACGACATAGTGATACCGCCGGCTCAACAAGGACAATACCAAGGAGATCTGCTGCACGGTCAGATGGTTCATGATCTTGGCGAACCGCGGAGAGGCGAGCAGGAACGCGCCGCTCGTGTGTTGTGTCAACAGGGTGCCAACCAAATCCCCGTCAATGTCCGACAAGGGTTTGTCGGCAATGTCAGCCCATGTGTAACGGGGCAAAAGATTCAACATCAAGCCGCCCTGCCCGCCCGCCGGCACAAGGTCGGCCAGCACCGTCGGGCATCCCCACAATTGCGCCAGGCCGGCCGCCAGGTTCGTCGCCACCGTGGATACTCCCGTGCCGCCGCGCAACGAATAGACCGCGATGGTCTTGCCGCTGAATGCCGGTTCCGCCTTTTCCACGGAATGACTGGCCGTCCTGCGCAACAGCATCTTCACGCGCGCCTCCAGCTCAATCCGCTGAAACGGCTTCGTCAGATAATCATCCGCCCCGACTTCCAGACCTTTGACCTTCTCTTCCACCGACGTCTGCCCCGTGAGCATGATGATGGGCACGCGCGATGTTTTTGGATTTTCGCGGAGACGGCGGCAAACCTCGAAACCGTCCATCTCCGGCATCTTCACATCCAGAAAGATCAGATCCGGCTGTAGTTCCTCTGCCAACCTGAGCGCATCCACCCCGTTGTTGGCCGAGAAGACCTGATGTCCGCCGACCGTCAACACATCCTCGGTAGCCTCCACCGCCGCGGAATCATCGTCCACAATTAGGATTTTCGCCTTCATCATTCCGCCTCGCGCGAGAGTAAATGGATGCCGCCCCCAATGCCATCGAAAAACACATGCCTGTCCTGCAAACTCTCAGGGCAGCCAGCCCGTCGAAGCGAATGCCGGCGGGCTCCATGTGGACATGGGTCGAGCCGGCGTCTGAAGAGGGGCGAACATGAATGCCTTCCCGACGAGCGCGCCTCTGGAACGACTGGATTTCTTGCAACCGATTGACTTTGCCAAGAGGCCGGCGCGCTGGCATAGTGTTACACATGGTCGGCAAGGCGAACGCACGACTCCGGCGCCGGGCGGCGTCGCGGAAAAGCGCGATTGCCAGCCGGCGAATAACGATGCCTCTGTCATTTCGATAACAAGGACACCTCCCATGAAACACTCCGTCATTTCATTCCTGCCGGGAACGGCGCTGGCCGCGGGTCTCGGGCTGCTCCTGCTGCTGCCCGGAACTTCACCCGCCGCCGACGCCACGGCGCTCCAAGGCACCTGGCGCGGCACGAGATACAGCGAAGGCAAAGGCGACGACCCCGCCAAGGGCGTCGCGCTGGAGCTGATCTTCAAGGACAACCACGTCAACGGCAAGCGGCTGCCCGAAGAAAAACCCGTCGGCGAGGGAGAGGTCAAGATTTCCGAGGACGGCAAATGCATGGATGGCACCAACACCAAGGGCAAGGTCTTTCCCGGCATCTTCAAGATCGATGGCGACACGCTGCTCTGGTGCGTCACCACCACCGGCAACGCCGAGGACCGGCCCAAAGACTTTGTCGCCGAGCCGGGCAAGAAAAGCTACCTGATCATCGTCAAGCGGCAGAAGTCCTGAATACGGGCCAACCGGTCAGCGCATGTTTTCAGACTGCTCGCAGCCATGGTGGGTTTTACACTTCAAAGGACCAACTGTGATTAATCGTGTCATTCGACAGGGTGCGGTCGTCGTTTTGTGGTTGGCGTTCGCTTTCCAGAGCGCGCCGATTTCGATGGCCGCGGAAAACTTTTTTGCCAATCCCAGCTTCGAGAAGCGCAGCACCGACACCGACGGTTGGCACGTGGACAAAGGTGACGGCACGGTCTGCCAGTTCGCGGTGGACAACGCGGACGCGGCGGCAGGCGACCGCAGCGCGCGGGTGACCATCGGCGCGGTGAAGAGCTGGGGCACGCAGTTCGGGCAGATCGTGGCCGGCGGCAAGAATGGAAAGACCTACACCTTCGCTGTGATGGCCAAGGCCGCGAAGGAACCGGTGACGGTGTATCTGCGAATCGAACGCCACGCCAAACCTTACGACGGCGTGACGGCGGGCGAAACAGTCACGTTGGGCAGCGCCGACTGGACGGAGCTTCACCACACCTTCAAGGCCGGGAAAGATTATCCCGAAGGATGGTTCGCTTACATCGAGTGCGCGCAGCCGAACTGCGAATACCGCGCGGACATGTTCCGGCTCTACGAAGGCGACTACGTGCCTTTCAAACAACTTGCGCAAAAAGAAAACACGGCGGAGACGGCGCGCCTGTTCGACACGGCGGCATCATCCCCTGCCCCGCTCTCCGGCGAAGCGGTGGCGAAGCGAACCGGTTGGACCGAAATCGCCGCGGGCCAGAGCGACGCTGTCTGCAAAGGCGATGTCTGTGCGGCGAACAGTTTTCTCGCGCTGGTCCTGCGCAAAGGAGCAAAGGGACCGGAATGTTACTACCGGCTCGGCGAGCAAATGGTCCAGGGACCGACACTCGTGACGGCGGCTGCGAACGGCGACAAGACCCGGGCGGTGGATTCTTTCAAGGTGATCGAGAACTCGTTGCGAAGAATTGTTCTGGAAGCAAACGCGACCACGGAAGCAGGCAAAAAAATCGCGACGCGCTATACTGTCAAACGCAACCAGCCGATCATCGCCACGGAAGCCGGCGTTGGTGCGGAGAAAATCCTGGTTGAGGCGCGGGCCAAATACGCCGTGCTGCCCGATCCATTTTGCGGCGACCTGTTCATCAGCGCCAGCGACGCCCAAGCCGCGCGGTTGCGGTTTCCGAGCGAGCACATGTTGGTGGAGTTGCTTGAAGATCGCAACGCCATCGTCATGAGCGTCTGGTCCTCCGCGAGCCAGCGGGTGAATCTCGACCTCGACGGTTCCGGCGCCGCCCGCGCCATCACGGCGGCGGAGCTTGAGTTTCCAAAAGACAAGGGCACCGCGCTCTGGGTGGCCGTGCTGGCGGCGCCCGACATCTGGCACGAGCAACGCCAGGGCGATCTCGATCCGGTGAAGGACAAGAAGCTGGACTGGAAGGTGCCGTTCCGCGCGCAGTGGCGCGCCGAATACCAGCGGACGGACGGGCTGACCGACTCGTGGAAATGCCCCATCCGCAAGGGCAAGAATGAGTATGAAGGCATCGGCTTCGAGTTGCGGAAGGCGCGGACCATCTGGACCTCGGCGCGCGGAAGTTTCGCGTATCCGCCCTGCATCGAGGGCGACACCTGCTTCCTGCGCAAGACGAAGTTCGACGGCACGCCCGACATCCAATATGACAACGACCGCTCGGCGGTGATTTACCCGTTCGTCACGCTGGACGGCAGTCCGGAGGGCGCGTTTGGCGCGATGGATGTGCTGGCCGCGGCGCTCGAAGGCACACCGAAAGCCTCGCTGCCGGACGATCTCAAGATCCAGCACGTCGAACGCGACAAATGGCCGGCCACGTGCGCCGTCACCGGCGAATATGAGAAAATCTTCGACGCCGGCGAGGAAAAGGCGAAGAAGGCGCTTCTGCTGGAGCGACTGGACGCGATGCATAACTTCGTCATCAACATCCGCAGCCGGATGAACGAGTTTCTCGATTGGGGCAGGAAGACCCACGCCTGGCTGGCCAAGACCAAGGCCGACAAGCCGCAACTGGCCGCGCTAGCGGACGAGTTCGACGGTTATCTCGCCGAGTTCGGCAAAATTTACGAGAAGCACAAGCTCGACGAACGCACGCCGGCCTCGGCGCGCGTGCTGATTGACAAGGTCATCCCGCTGATTGACAGCAACGAGGACCACGAAAAGAAGCTGGAGAAGATCAAGCAAATCGGCCGCGACACGCGCACGGTGGGCGGCAACCAGGACGCCGCCATCGGCGAGTTCCGCATGTTCAGCAAGCGGCTGCGCCAGCGCGCCGGCATCCGGATGACGGAGGCGAAGGACGACGCGGCATTCGAGTTTGCGCGTGAGATGCGGCAGCGGACGATGGAGGTGCTCTATTGCGCCTTCGGCCACGAAAGCGCAGCAGCGGATTAGAGCACGAAAGTGAATGGTCGCAAAAAGAACACAAAAAGCACGAAGGGCAAAATCATTGGTGGCAAAATCATGATTTTGCCACCAATGATTTTGCCTCTCTTCCATCGCATTTGAAACCGCTCTCACCATGAAAAACAAACTACCCGGCTTGTTCTTGATCATCGGCGCGATCAGCCTCGCGCTCTCCTGCGGGCAACCCACGGCGGACGCGCCGCAGCCGGTTCAGGCCGCCAAGATCGTCAAGATGCCAAATGCGGAGATGGCGCTGATCCCGGCGGGAACGTTCACGATGGGCAGCGCGGCGGGTGCCGACGACGTCAAACCCGCGCACAAGGTTTCCGTCAGCGCGTTCTACATGGACACGCGCGAGGTGGCGCAAAAGTCCTACGAGGATCTGATGGGCGTGAACATTTCCAAGTTTGAAGGCGACGAAAACCCGGTCGAGCAAGTGCGTTGGACGCAGGCCGTGAAATACTGCAACGCCCGCTCGCGCGCCGAGAACCTCAAGCCCTGCTACGACGAGACGACGTGGCAGTGCGACTTCTCCGCGAACGGCTACCGCCTGCCGACCGAGGCGGAGTGGGAATACGCCTGCCGCGCCGGTACGTCCACCGCGTATTCGTTTGGCGACGACGCGGCGCAGCTCAAGTCCTTCGGCTGGTTCAAGGGCAACTCGGAGAAAAAGACGCATCCGGTCGGCGCGAAACCGCCGAACGCGTGGGGCCTCCACGACATGCACGGCAATGTCGCCGAATGGTGCAACGATTTCTACGCCGCCGACTACTATGCGAGCAGCCCGGCCAAAGACCCGCGCGGTCCCGATCAGGCTCCGAAGCGCGTCATCCGCGGCGGCAGTTGGAACAGTCCGCCGGAGAAGTGCACCTCATGGTTTCGCGCCGCCGACGCCCCCGGCCTGCCCGATGTCTGCCTCGGCTACGACGTGTATGGTTTCCGCTGCGTGAAGAGCGCGGCGGGAAATTGATGGCGGTGCGATTTGGTCCAACGCCGGAATTGTCAGTCACGATCTCGATAGCACGCCGCCACCCTTTGGTAGCGTCTTTTTAATAACGCGCCGAGCGTTTCTGATTACGCCACCGCTACGCTATACAGATTTCAGTGACCAGAATTTTTCGGTCTGAAACGCCATGTAAAGTACGCTCCCAAAAAGCAGATGCCTAGCGAGATAAGGAAGCGAAACACACCAAAAAACAAAAAATCTCTTACCACGAATATCGATAATAGCATCGAACTCAAACACCCGCCGAGAAACCAATTAAAGTATGAGAGACGCCCCAACCCGCAAGAGGCATCCAGTTTTCCATTAGCCATAAATACAACGGCTACTATTACACATGCTAAAATGTCGCCAAGGTATTTGTTCATTGTAGCGACCATCTATTATGAGAGTTTTAATCTGAAAATGGACAACATTTTCGCGTTCAACAAACGGTTATCTCGGAACATCCTTGCAACCAGTTTTCAACCACCAAGCCGCATAGTGCGTTGCAGCAGCACCGTCTTGCTTATTTCTTCGCATCGGTGATTTCCTTCTTGTTCTGCTCCCACGCCGGATTTGGCTTCGCTTCCCAGACGCGCAGGTTGCGGTAGGTGGCGGATTCACCGGCGACGGTAAAACCGAAGTTCGCCTTCTCGTGGCCCAGCACCGGTTGCGTGCCGGCGATGGTCTTGCCGTCCATCGTCGTCACCATCTCCTCGCCCAGAAACTCGATGACCACCGTGTGCCACTCGCCCGGCTTCATCGGCGACGCGAGGGTCGCGAACCGCACCGCCTTGTCCGTGGCGCCGTGATCCTGGGAATCCTTCTGCGCCGAGAAACCGGCCGGCGTGAACAACGCGCGGGCGAGGTGCGCCTTGGCCTCGTTGATGCTGAACGTGGTCTGTTTGCAGCCGTTGACCTGCACGTCGAACTGGATGACGGCGTCCTTGAACGGAAACTGGCGGCGGATGACGGCGGGATGCTTGTCCGACGCGACCTCGCAGCCCTTGAGTCCGCCGCCGGCGATTTCCCACTGGCCTTTGGCGGCGTGCCAGGTCTTGGCGTCGAGCGTGGCGAAGTCCTCGCTGCAAAGCAGTTTGCCGCGCTCGGTCATCAACGTTTTGGGGAGATCGTCGGCTGCCTGGACCGTCCAAACACACAGGAGGGCGGCCACGAATGAGAAGGAAATTTTGGATTTCATGGTGACGCCGTTCTTACGCCTCCCGCCCCGGCCGCACAAGACGGAACTCTTCAAGGGATGAATTCCAGTTTATTGGTGGATTGGGGAAACGGACTTGGAAGTCCGTTCTACGATTCTGCGCGCACGCCAAAAAGTAGAACGGACTTCCAAGTCCGTTTCTTCGACTCGCCTAACAATCGAGGTGCGCTTCCATCACACCTCAGAACCCGAAGAACTCCGCCATGCCCTCGGCGAAGCTGCGGCCCCACGCGAAATACTGCTCCTGCGTGCATTCGCCTTCGCCGAAAATCTCGATCGAGTAGGCCAGGCGCGCGCCGCCTTCGAACTTCATCCAACCCGGCGCCAGCCGCCGCACGTCGGAGGTGATCCCGGTCACCGTCTCAGTTCGCTTGCGCCAGACAGTCGTGGAGACTTTGCCGCTGAGCCGCCGCTTGATCGTATCGGCCAGCCGCAACGCATCATGCTCGGTCGCCTCGTCGGATATCTCTTTGCCGTAGGTCATGAAGAGCGTCGTGCGCTCCGGCGTGCACCAGCCGTGGAAATCCATGAACAGCTCGATCTTGCGGCCACGCGCCGCCAGCTCGCGCGCGAACTTCTCGACGGTCGTCGTCTCCGGCATCGTGCCGAGGCCCCACTGGCGATTCAGGTTGTCCACCGGGCTATACATGTTGCCGGCGGCGATGCCGTCGGGGTTCATCTGCGGCACGATGTAGAAGACAAACGCGCGGCGCAGCTTCGCGGCGCGCGGGTCGTCGGAGAGCAGAAACCGGCAGAGGCCTTCCTGCGCCATCGCGCCGGATGTCTCCAGATCGTGCTGGAGCGTCGTGAAGATGATGACGCGCTTGTCCGCTTCCGGCACGGCGGCGTCGGTGATCGCATACGTCCGCAGGTCGCGGCCCTGCTTCGTCTTGCCGAGCACGCGGGACGAAAAAAACGGGTTGCCCTGCTGTTGCGCGATGAACCGCGTGATGTGATCCGCCGTGAACGGATAAAACGACGCCACCCACGCGGGCGAGCGCGTGAACCGTTGCTTGAACGTCAGCACCGTGCCGTCGTCATTCCACGATTTGTCCTCGATGCCGGTCCAGGTGTCGCCGTCATAGCTCATCACCGGCGAGCGCGTGCCGTTGCCGCCCGTGTTGTCGCGCGCAAACGGCGCTGTGTTGACGTGGAACGTGACCTCGCGGCCCTCGCAGCCCTCGACGCGGAAGTGGAACCAGAGGAAGGGCGAATGCGGCTTGTCCTGCGCGGAAGCGTAAACGTAGAACTCGTCCGAAGCGATCTCCTTCACCTTGCCGAGCGTGCCGTTGTCAAAATCCGCCGCCAGTTTCACGCGGCCCGCGCCCTTTTCCGGCGCGAGGTCGAACACATAGGAGTTGGGCGGCTCCAGCCCGCCGTTTTTCAGCAGGTTCGGCGCGCTGGCGGACGCGTCGCCAAAAAATGCGTCGTCGAACCACGCCGTTCCCTTGCCGTGCAGGTAGAGCAGCATCCGCACGCGCACGACTTTTTCGGGAACGAGGACTTCGTCTGACAACGTCTTCCACTCCGGACTGGCCGCGAGTTTTTCGGAGACGAGCGTCTTGTGGCTTTTCTCACCCTCGGCGGTGTAGCAATCCATCAAGAAGGCGGCGCGGCCTTCCATCTGCGGCTCCGTGCGATAGCTGATGGCATAGCGATAAGCGCAGCCGGGTTTGACGGCGGTCTTCTTGTAAAACTCCTGGATGAAACAACCGCGCGCGTCGTTCTCGGAAGTCGCGCCGACAATCTTGCCACAGCCCTTGCCCGCGCGCGGCGCGCTCAAGTCCACGCAAACGCGATGCGTGCCCGGCGTTGGCAGGGCAATCTGCCAGCCAGCCACCGTGGGGATTTCCTGCGCGGCCGCCATTTGCAGGCTGATCAAAGCTGCACAGATTAAAATTCGCCGTTTCATTTCTTTTTCGCCTTCACAATCATCGCCGCCAGTGTCGCACGCGCCTTGTCGTAGGCGGCCGGGTCCTTCTCCCAGTTGAACCACGATCCGGCCAGCGGCAGGACGACCTTGCGCGCTTCGTCGCCAAGGCCGGCGCGTTCGAGGATGGCGAGATACTCGTAGTCCTGGATGCCATCGCGCAACGCCTTCAGGCGCAGGCTCGGCGCAATGCCATCGTAGCCGGCGGCGCGGCCCGGATAGACCAGCGTGCCTTCGCCTTGATAGAGCGAGCCTTTGCCGTTCTTGCGGCGGTCGAGCGTCTTCGGGTCGGTCCAGAGGTCGTCAACACCCGACCAATACGACATGCCGCCCCAGTAGAGCAGGCCGCACATATGGTAGCGCCACGCGATCCACGACGGCACGCGATAGTTCAGCAACGGGAAATCGATCTGCCACCACGGCGTCGGGGCGCGCTGGCAAAGCGCCGTGTAGGTCCAGATCGTTTCGCCGAGCGCGCGGCGTTGCGCGGCCGTTTCCTCGTCGTGCAGCGGAAAAAGCGGGCACCAGATGTCCACCGCGCCATTGAGATCGCCCCACTTGGGATCTTGCGTCTTCGTCTGCTCGACCACCATCACCTTGACCACCGATTTGGCCGCGCGGACCGCCGGCCCCCACTTCTGGACGTAGCGGTATTCCTCTTCGGTATTCGGTTCATCTTTGAGGTAGGTGAAGAACGTCACGAAGGGCCGATTCAAGTCCGCAGCCAGCCGGTCGAAGCTCTTCAACCACGCGTGCAACCTGTCGCGCTCGGTGTCGGGGTCTTTGACGACGCTGCGCGGGTGCGGCGTCTGGAGCGCGTTGACGTGGTAAGTGTCCACGAACTTCCTCAGCGCATCCGCCTGCCCGGCCGTGAAGCGATACGAGCCGTCGGCTTCTTTCTGCGGCGTCAGCAGCGCCGAGGGCGGCGTTGCGTTGATGCGATGGCGGCTGAGTTCGTCGGCGACTTGTGCCTCGACCGCATCCCAGTCCTTGGGCTCCGGTTCCTTGCCGGCTTTGGCGCGCTTCGCGTAGTAACTGTGCAACCGATCGGCGGGCGTGCCGAGCGCCGTCTGAAGCGTGGACACGCGTGGCAGTTCGAAATCCCATACCGTCATTTCCACCGCGATTTTCGACGCGTCGCGACCGTCGGCGGTGACGCGATAGGCGCCGCGATACTTCCCCGGCTTCGCGTCGGCTGGAACGAGGATATCCACCCAGAAGCCGTGTGTCTCGTCGGCCGGCAGGTCGAACGGCACGGCCTTGAATCGCGCTTCGCCGAGCGGCTGTTTCGTCAGCGGATGGCGGAACGGAATCAACGCATCGGGATACCAACCGGGTTTGAAGTTATCGTTGCGGCAGCTTGGCAACGTCAGTTCCAGTTGGTGCTGCCGATACAGCACCGCGGCGGCGGCCCGGATGACCGCGCCGCGCGGCCCTTTCAAATCGCCCGGCTCCACGTTGATGCCTTTCACGGCCGCGTCGGAGCGCGTCAGAATCTGAAAGCTCACCCATTCATTGCGCGCGCCGACGAGCGCGACGTCCTTCGCCTTATCCGGGGGTGTGTCGCGCAACACGTGCACCGTCTCTTGAACGGTCCAAACTTGCCATGCCGCGTTGGAAATCGCCGCCCCAAGCAAAAAGACCGGGCCGATGGTGCAACAGAGAGTTTTTATCTTCATTTTGGTTATACGAACATGCCGGCTCACGCCGTGACAAACAACCGCCCGTAGCAGCTACCGCACCCGAAGGCTTTCGACTGCGGGTGCGTTCTTCTCTCCACTCAATCCCGGCAATGCTAGATATTCCACGGCGCGCGCATCGCCCGCGACAACAACCGGTTTGCGTCGGTGTCGTCGGGGAAAATCTCCCGCGCCGGGTCCCACTTCAGCGACCGGCCGAGGCGGCACGAGATGTAGCCGAGATGGCAGACACTCGCGGCGCGCTGGCCCAGCTCGGCGTGCGTGGCCGGCAGCCGGCGGGACAGGACGCAATCAATGAAATCGGCGTGGTGGAGAGAGCCTGTGCGAACGCGATATTCGCCGGGACGAATGACGGAGTTCAGGATTTCGTCCGAACTGGCCGTGACACTCCATCCGCCCATGTGCAGCCAGCCGTCACTGCCTTCGAACTGCACGCCAAACTCCCCACCGCTCACCAACTCCAACCGCATGCCGTTTGCGTAGCGGAAGGTGATCTCGAAGTCCGTCGGCGCGTCGTAGATGCCGCTGGTCGGGAAGGTGGCCTTGCCGTCAACGTGCACCGGCCCGGTAAGGTCCACGCCCATGCCCCACGTGGCGAGGTCCACGGCGTGCACGCCGTTGTCGCTGATGTAGCCTTCGCCGTAATCGAGAATCCACCGGAAGTTGAAGTGGCAGCGTGCCGCCGTATAAGGCATCCACGGCGCCGGGCCGAGCCAGAGGTCGTAGTTGAAATCCCCCGGCACCGGCTCCGGCGGTTCCTGGCCGGTGAACGTGCCGCGTATGCCAAACCCTCTGCCCGGAATGCAACGCACGACTTTCAGTTTCCCGATGCGGCCGTTGCGCACCAGTTCGCAACCGTTGCGAAACATCGGCACCGACCGCCGCTGCGTGCCGGTTTGCAGCACCCGGCCGTGGCGCTTGACCGTCTCGACGATGGCGCGGCCCTCGGCGACCGTGTAGGCGAGCGGTTTCTCGCAATAAATGTCCTTGCCGACGCGGGCGGCGGCGATGGCGATGACCGCGTGGTTGTGGTCCGGCGCGGCAATCATCACCGTGTCAATGTCGCCGCGCGCGATCAACTCGCGGAAATCCTGCGTGACCGCGCAGCCTTTGTAACCGCCGCCGGTTTGCTTCGCGTAACGGCCCTCGATGGTGGCGGCCATCGCCTTGGCGCGGGCGAGGTCCACGTCGCACGAGGCGACGATCTGCACGCGCGGGTCGGACAGGAACATGCGCGTGTCGTGGCCGCCCTGGTTGCCGACGCCGATGCAGGCCATCGTGATGCGCTCGTTGGCCGGCGCCGCGCCTGCGCGTCTTGCATGGAGGATAAAAGGCGCCACCGCGGCACCGTGGCAGGCGTGCTTGAGAAACTGACGACGCGACCAATTCATGCTCATAGCGTGTCTCCGATTGTGGAAATGTCATGCTCACTCGCCGTGTCGCGCCGGTCAAGCAGTTTGCAAACAGGACTTTTCCCCGTTTGTCTCGCGAGGCAAAAATTGTCAGGGAAATTCCCCTCGGAAACTCCTGACACGGCGTCGCGGTTCCTGACATGATTCGTGTTACCAAGTGTGGCAGGGATGGACTGTCCGAGTGATGCGACATGGCCCAATCGGCCCGAGGGGTTGGTCGCGAATGAGGGGAAACAGTATGGATCGCAAAATGGGAAGTTTGTCGGATCGGAAGCAGTCGGTGGGCGCGGCGGACAACAAGCATAAGAAGGCTTGGGCGCGCGCGCTTTGGTTGGCAGCATTTCTTGCGGTGGGAAGCCCGTTCGCAGCACACGCAGCGGCGCCCGCGTTTGCGCCAGACCACATTCTGGTGAAACCCAAGGCCGGCGTGGCGGAAACGACGTTGCAGGCGCTGTTCGCCCGCCAAAGGGCCATGCAACACGACGTGCTCCGGCAATTGAACGTCCGGGTCCTGCACGTGCAGGCGGACCAGTTGGAGACCGTGCTGCGGGCGCTCGCGCACGATCCGAACATTGAGTTTGCGGAAAAGGACGGCATCGCGGGGATAAACCTCACACCCAACGATCCGTATTACACGTACGGTTACGAGTGGCACTTGGCGGACATATCTGCCCCGCAGGCGTGGGACCTCTGCACAGGCAGCTCGAGCATCGTGGTGGCGGTCGTGGACTCCGGCGTGATGGCGAACCACCCGGACCTGGTGGGCAAGGTCCTGCCCGGCTATAACTTCTACGCCAACAACACCGACACATCGGATGCCATCGGCCACGGCACGGGGGTGTCCGGCATCATTGCCGCCGACAGCAACAACGGCACAGGGGTGGCCGGCATATCCTGGGGCAGCTTGATCCTGCCCATCAAGGTGACCGATTCGACCGGTAACGCGCAGTACTCGGCCATCGCCAGCGCCATTAGCTACGCCGCCGATCACGGGGCGCGCGTGATCAACGTCAGCCTTGCCGGCACCAGTTCCTCCAGCACGCTGCAAAGCGCGGTGGACTACGCGTGGAGCAAGAACCTGGTCATCGTCGCCTCCGCGGGCAACGCGGGCAACAACGCGCCGGAGTATCCGGCGGCGTGCAACCACGTGATTGGCGTGACGGCGTTGAACACCGACGACACGCTGTGCTCCTGGTCGAGCTACGGCTCGTATGTGTCGCTGGCGGCGCCAGGACAGGGGATTTGGACCACCAGCACCTCGGCCAGCTCCGGGTACGCCTCGGACTCGGGCACGTCGTTTTCCAGCCCGATTGTGGCGGGCGTGGCCGCGCTCATGGCCTCGGCCAATCCGCAGTTGTCGAACTCCCAGATCGTCAGTATCCTTGAGACCACCGCCATCGATCTTGGGGCGGCCGGTTATGACGTTTACTTTGGCCACGGAAAAGTCAACGCCTACGAAGCGCTTCTCGGAGCCGTCGGCGCGTCGGGTGGCGACACCTCGCCTCCCACGGCCACGATCACCGCTCCAACCGCCGGCAGCACGGTTTCCGGCGTCGTGACCGTGAACGTCAGCGCTTCGGACAATGTCGGCGTCACAAAAGTGGAACTCTACGTCAACGGCACGCTCGCCGGCACCGACACCGCATCGTCCTGGAGCTTCTCGTGGGACACGGCCGGTGCGGCCAACGGGTCGTGCACGCTGGTGGCCAAAGCCTACGACGCGGCGGGCAACTGCGGCGTCTCCGCCTCCGTGTCGGTGACGGTGCAGAACGGCGTGGCCGACACGACGCCGCCGTCCGCGCTGATCACCTCGCCGGTCAACGGCGCCACCGTCAGCGCCAAGTCGCAAAAAATCTACGTCACCGCCACCGACAATGTTGGCGTGACGCGTGTGGACCTGTTCATTGATGGGAAATTCTTCGCGTCCAGCACCTCCTCCGCGCCCGTGTTCAGTTGGAATACCGGCAAGGTGGCGCGCGGCGCTCACACCTTGCAGGCGTTCGCGTATGACGCGGCGGGCAATGAGGGCGCGTCACAGGTGGTGACGGTTAACAAATAAGTCGTCGCAGCGGGCCGTGTCCCCCCCTCGCGGCCTGGCCGCAGCGACAACAAGTCCGCCGGCGGAGCCACTTCCCGCTCCCGCCGGCGGACTCTTTTTGTTGCTTCGTCTCTGAACTCAGCGCGTCCAGACACTCCTGCCTGCCTTACGGCAACGGCGGGAAGGTGAACGGGCAGATGTCCGTGTGCACGAAGGTTTGGTTGTTGTTCGCGTTGTCCAGACAAGACTCCAGGCATTGCTGCATCACGCGATTCGTGTTGCCGCTCGGCGTGTAGCCGTAGTTGAACAACGACGTGTTCGCGGCGTTCATCAGGTCGGCAATGGTAATGAAGTTATTGTTCGCTCCCATGTTGCCGCAGCCGGGGGCATAGACCACACTGCTGCTGCTGACGGACTTGGACGCCACGTTCAGTTCCATCGCGGCCAGTTGCGCCGACAACATGTAGGCCATGTTGACCGCATTGGCGTTCAATATCCAGCTCTGGAACGCCTTGTAGGTGGCCGGGTCGAAGTTGCTCCCGTTGGCATTACGCAAGTTCAAGCCATCGAGCAACGTCAAATCCGCCGCCCCGCTGGCGTTCAGGATTTTGAGCCCGTTCTTGTTCGACCAGAACCCTATCGTGAGTCCGCCGCCGGAGCCCAGACAAACGTTGCCGAACACAAAGTTCGTGTTGGCGCTGTCGCACTGGAGCGTAAAGACAACGGCATCCGCAGTGGTGGCCATCCAGCCGCTTTCCAGCGGTTTGTTTTCTGCCAGGGTGTAGTCGCCCGCCAGCAATTTGTCGAACGTAACGTTGCCGCTGGCATCGGTGATCCCGACCCGGGACACGACGTTGCTGTTGATGTCCACGCCGGCAAGCGTGAACTCCCAGCCCTGGATGGGCAGGTTGTCGTCGTCCACTCCGTTGACGTTGGCGTCGTAGAACTTGTGGGCGGTAACCTCCAGGTTATGCCGATTGAAAAAGTTCAGATCGCCAAAGACCTGGTCGGTGTTGGCCGATGAGATCACGATGGACCAACACATGTTGGTATCCGCGGTCGCAAAGGTGTCTGCCACCGTGCCCGGCGCCGGCCCGGTCTGGAGATAGCCAGTCTGCTGCACCTCACAGATGGTATAGGTTCCCGGATCACTGACCGGGAACGAATAACCGCCCGTCGTGGTGACCGTGGTAGCCACCAGAACGCCGTCCTTATACAACTGGATGGTCCACCCCGCCAGGGCGTGTTCGCCGAGATCGAGCTTCCCATTCCCGTTGCAGTCGTCGTATTTGGCGCCACCGAGAACTGCGTTCAACCCGCCACCACCGCCACCACCGCCGCCCGATAGAAACGCCTTGAAGTTATCGGTCTTGGTGCTGCTGTTGGTGAACGTCGGGTCGGTGCTGACCCAGACCTTATACTCGTTGCCGTTATTCGGCGTGTCGTCATACCCCTGTGTGCCGTCGCTGCCTTTAATCACGATGGCCCACAATTGGTAGCAATCAAGCGGCGCACCGTTCGCGACGACGAATGGTTTGGGGTCGCCGGTGCCAATGCTGGTGCCCAAAAGAACGGCGCCGCTGGGGTCGGTCACTTGGACGTAATACGAACCGTCCGGAAGGCTCGCCGCTCCGGGATGGGACGGCCCACCGTCAATGTGAACGTCCAGTTTGGACGTGTAGATGTTGAGGTCAACACCGCTACAGGTGCTGTCCGTGGTAAAGATGGCGCCGGGCAACTGGGCAAATGCCGAACTGACTACGCCGACGGCGACAACTCCAGTAATGAAACTACGAAACGCAGATATTGTCCTGCTCATGTGATTCGGTCCTCCCTCTCTCTTGGTTGGTACGCGGGTTCCCGCGCGCTCCTTCCTCCTGCACAACTGCGACTCGGCAACCGCACTCGGTAACTGCGACTCGGGGATGTCTTTCCTCTCATGTTGTGGGGTCCTCCTTCCTCTCATTGTTCGGTGCGCGCTTTCTTGCGCGCTTTTTTTCTTCCTCTCTCCATCTGCAACTCGGTGACAAAATTTACGCCCCCCATCAAGGCTGTCAATCGCTGCCAGGATAGCGCGTTGACTCATCGCATGGTGTAGTTTGCAAAGTCGGCCGTGTCCTGATCTGGAATTGGACAGGGACGTGGATGAATGGGAGGGAGTTCGTTAGCGGTGGTTTGGTTTGAATTCAATCGAGCAAGGCCGCGATTTCTTCCATCGTCCAAACGCGACTGGCGATACCGGCCTCCCTCACTGGCATCATACGCAAATTCTGATGAACCCGCACATCGTCCAAAAAAAGCGCCTCAACGTGAGGTCTGCGGAATTTTATCTTGCGATTTTTGTGAAAAAACGCCCGAGAAAACGCTCTTTTTGGCGCGGTTCTTGCTCTGTTGGTTGAAGGGTCTTTAGATCGGATCGGAAACGAAGCAACGGCGGCCGCACGGGTCGCAAAGCAACGGGAATGGGGTGTCAACCTTGCGCAACGCGTGGATTCAGTCATCCTCAGCCTATCGTTTCATTATCGCCTCAACATGCCCCGTGTTTCTTGCAGGATGGATGGATCCAACTTGGGGCGCAAGAACAGTGGAAGAAGCCTACTCTCTCCTGCCGCGCCTGTTTTCGCTATCGGCAATCCCCCTATTTCAGCCTAGGGAATTTTCCTAGGCCCTTGGACGGCCGGATTTCAAAACAGGGACACCACTACAGAGCCCATGTGATGGCCGCGGCATCTGCGCTTTCAGACAAAGTGCCGACCCGGCGAAGCGGACAACGCACATTCATGGCGGTCTCTACTTATGGAGATGCATGCCCACTCGCCGTGTCGCGCCGGTCAAGCGGTTTGTAGGTTGCCGCAGGTCGTCGCGTCACGGAGTGGCGCGGCTACTTTTTCGCCTGCCGGTAGAGCGCGCCGGGACGGAGTTTCTCGGCGCAGGACATCATCGTGAAGCAGACCAACTGCGTCAGCTTCGGCCCGCCGGCCGCGAAAACCCGGCTGCCTAGATACTGCAGTTCCTGATCGCCGGCATTGGCAATGGCCGCGCCGTCGGGCAGATAACGGGAATAGACGTATTGATGGAACGGAAGGCCGCCGAGTTTGCAACCCCACTGCTTCTCGTAATCCCAGGGGCCGTTGGCGCCGCAACCGCGCTGGTTCTCGCGCATCCACTCCAACGCCGCGCGAATGTGCGCGACACTCGCCTTGCCGAGCGGACTTTGCTGATCGAGGCGCGCCATGCCCGCCGAAAAACCCTCGAAGACATACATCACCACCGCCGGGGCCGCCTCCTTGAAGTTGATGTATTCGGCCTTGCGAAAATCCATCTTGTTGAGCCAGTCCAGTGCGCCGAGGCCGACCTTCAGGTATTTCTCGTTACCCGTCTCCGCGTGGAGCAGGAATGCCAGCGAGCCGAAGATGCCCGATGAGCACCACCATTCGCCGTCGAACGTCTTCCAGAGACCATCGGTGATCCCGCCGCTTGGCCGGACGTAGTTGTCCATCACCAGCTTCGCATACGCCGTCACCGAGTCCATGTATCGCTGCCGGTCGGCGGGGTTCTCGCAGCGCACCGCCGTGGCCAGGACGGCTAGTGCGATACTCGAACTATCGCCGATATACCAATCTCCCTGGGTCTCGCCCGGCTTGCGGTCGTAATTCATCCAGTAAGCGCCCTTGGGTGTCATGCCGTTCTGATACTCGATCATCCGGTCCGACCACCGCCGGCAAACATCGAGATACTTCCGCTCGCCCGTGAGATCGAACGCCACCGCCAGCGCCCGGACCGCGTAGGAGTCGTGGTAGAAAGCCGCTTTCCGCTCCGGCGTGTTCAGTTCCGCGCAAGCCGCGTTGCACATTTTCAAAAACTCGCCGCGCAGATGGTCGCCATCAGCCGGCTCGGCTGCGGCTACGCGGTCTGTCAATGCGCCTGTCGCCAAAACGCAGAACATCAGTGTCGTTACTGGTTCATGCAGTTTCATAGTAGCCTCCTTGCCGCGATTTGACTAAATCATGTGCGTTCCGATGCGACTTCCCAGCGGGACGCGAGCTTTTCGAAGTTCGTCGCGACCTGCTTCCCGGTTTCCTGCCTCCTAATCTCAATGTATGGCACCACAGACTTATAAGTTGCCCTTACTACGTTCTCCAAAGATTCGCGCGCAATAGATTCGTCAAGGAATTTCGTGTCGATCCCAATCGCCATGTGCTCAAAAAAACCTACAAGCTCGAACATATGCACCCGCGTATCAGCGTCTTTCAGCATCTCCTGAATCGTTTTTGTGTCAAATGCCTTGCCGTCATGTCGCATGATGCCGAGTTTTTGCTGTAGCTTCGCGTTTACCTCACGCAAGTCGGTCAGGAATTTCCCGATGTATTGAAAAGTGGCCTCCTTTCGAGACCAATCAAGCTGGTCATGTATCTGCGTGCTCATCAATTCTACCTGCTTCGCTAGAAGCCAAAGCTGTTTCGCAGCAAGAAGGAATCCTCCGAACAAGAGGACCGTTTGAATGATGCTGAGGCAGTCTGTCAATTTCATGAATCACCGTCGGATTTATACGAGAAGCAGCCGGTTCTGCGCACACTCGCCGCTCCTCCGTGTTTGATCTACTACGCACCTGCAGAATTCCTCCACAGGTCCCAAATTGCCCATTCCAAGAAAAGCCTATTGTGGGCGCACATCCTCTCATCCAGCATCCAAATCGAACCATTGGTGATTCTCGCTTGGTAGGGACAACCGCCGCCGCAGATACCGACCGCAGGGCAATCAGAACAGACGGACATCTTCAGGGGCATGCGCCTTGCCCACTCTTTGTAGACCTCGTCAGCGGTGAAAACAATGTCGCCCTCGTTCACGTTATGATTGAAGTAATCTCTCGATGACAAAAATGCTTGGCACGGGCCGATATCGCCGTTCGGCGCCAACACAATTTGGTTCCCAATGGCCCCACAGTCTCTCAAGTGAATTTTCCTCTCAACGAAGGGCCTCAACTTCCTCATCACTCTGTCTTCGTAGATCCCCCGCTCTCTCAGGATCTCAAAACACTTCAGCATTTGCTCGGTCGCAAAGCCAATGTCAACAGCCCAAGGATTCTTTCGGTCCGGCAGATCGGTCATGATGTTGAATCCAATGCTCTTAACAGGGAATTCGCGCATGAGATACTGGACATGATCAGGGAGATCCCGCACATTGTGTGAACCGATCGTGATCGATAGACTGAGTTTTTTCACGCCTGCTCGGTTGAGCAAGCTGAATCCATGTCTGGCTTCATCAAACGCGCCCGAGCCATCGGCATGAATGCGGACCATGTTGTGAGCGTCGCTCTTGCCATCAAGAGACACGGACACGGACACGTCGAGATCTCGAATGCGGCGGGCGAATCCCTCTGTAATCAGACTGCCGTTGGTGATTAGGCTGCAATCAGTCCGCGCAGATTCGTGATGAGTTCGAATATATTCGATTCCGTCGATCAGAACATCTCGGTTCAACAGAGGTTCGCCACCGTAGAACAAAATCTTCCTCTTGTCATTCTCTGTGCCAGTTGAGACCCGAAAGAACAGGTCAAGCCCCTTGATGAGCGTCTGCCTGGTCATGCGGTCGAACCGATAATTCCTTCCGAACGAATTCTCCAAGAAACAATACTTGCAGTGCAGATTGCAGGAATCTGTTGGCAAGACATACAGCATCCGAATGTCCACATCGACCGGGATCTTAGGGAAGTAGCTCGTCACGCTTTCTGAGGCATGGCCGTCCACGAGGAAACCATTCTTGGCTAGAGCCGCATACAACGGCTCAACTTCCTCAGCTTCAAAACCGGTTTTGGCGAGCACCTCTGAAAACGAAGTCGGAATTCTGAAACTGTTGAAAAACTTAGACGACGTGTCATCAAGGAAGACGACCGTGAGCATTAAGGAATGGTATAGAGCGGTCGTTCCGTTTCGTCGATAGGCAAAAGCAAAACGGGAAACCTGCACCTTCTTGTCGCCAAGAGGCGAGTTTTGGGCACTTGGCATCCGAGGCTACTCTCAGCGCTCGCGAGATTCCGTGACCAAGACGCTGAGATGGCGCGGAACTGCACCCATGCACTGCGAGCACGCACACATGCAGTCGCAAATGGCACAGGCGCATTCAGGAGAAACGTCTCTCGCTTCGTCGGGACTAACTTGGCCGAACATCTGCGAACGGGTCGTTGCCTCGGGCACCACGAATTCAAGACGCCGTTTTTTCATACGTCGAAAGTCTCTATCAGTTCGCATGGATCGTCAACAGTAAAAACACACCATGCGATGCGGCTGGGGAAGCCTTATCTGGACATCATCCGTTTCAGACTCAACAGGTTCCGCATCAGGTATCGTGCCTGATGGAAGTTGTCCTTGCGCTTGTTGCTTATGCCCACACGCTTCAGGTCCTTGCCGGAACGATCCACGGCCTGACGCCAGACGCCGTGGCCGGGCACGGGCATCACCTTCAGCGTGTAGGCGCGCAGGCGCTCATACCATTCGCAGGCCCACGCCGCGCCGGTGTGTTCGAGGACCATCATGCAAGCGATCATGGCCTCGCAGTGCGCCCACATGGTCTTCACGTCGTATTCCGGGCCGGCTGGATGCTTTTTCGTGGCGACGACGTGGAAGTTGCCGTCGCCCAAGCCATCGTTGACGGGGTCCCAGCACAGCTCCAGGAAGCGACGGATGCGCCCGGCGGCTTCGTCAAACAACTTCCGATCACCCCGGCGCAGCGCCTCGGTCATGACAATCCAGAGCGTCTCGATCGTGTGGCCGACGAACATGTGCGTTTCGGCGCCGGGTGCGCGGCTGTAATCGTGTCGCAGGAATTCGTTGACGATACGGCGCTCCGGATTCCAGAACTTGCGCATGATCAGCTCAACGTGCCGTTGCTGGATTTCCTCCAGGTGCGGGTCGCGATGACGGGAGAGCAAACCGGTCAGCATGCAGAGAGTGACCATCGAGTGCGCCTGCGAGCGCAAGCCGCGCGGATCGAGGTCCAGACCGGTATATTGCGTGGTGTGCGTGTCGGTGTAGTCGGGGCTGTCGTAAGCCTGTATGGCCGCCCGCAACGACTCCTTCGCCAGGTCGAGATCCTGCTGCTGGCCCGCGGCTCGATGATATTCCGCCAACCCCAATGCGGCGAAGAGCCAGCCAAAAACATTTCCGCCGAGGCCCTCCAACAAGGAGCCGTCGCGGCGGACCTTCCGGTTCCATTGGCCGCCGCCGGCGTGCATGTGCTTGACCATGAAATCGCGCGTCTGCCGGGCGATGTCCAGCCAGCGTGGGTCGCGGCCAAATTCGTTGTAGAGGAACGAATAGACCCAGATACCGCGGCCCTGATACCAGATGTATTTCTCGTCGTTGGCAACCGAGCCGTCGTCGTTGAGTTCGCACAGGAACCCGCCGTGCTGCCGGTCCACGGCTCCCTTTTCCCAAAACGGCAGATATTGATTGAACAGCCGGTCTTGGTAATCGTCACGAAGTTGGGCCAGGGTCATCCCCGCGAGGCGCTCGGGCGCGTCCGATGGCTTCGCCGGCCCGCGGGCCGGCTCGGCGCCAAAGGAAAGCGCAGAAGCCGCCAGCGGAACAACCCGTCCCATCGCCGTGACGACACCCGCCGCCAAAAAATCACGCCTGTGCATGTAACAGTTCCTTGCTCAAGTCATTTCGCCACAGTCTCATTGGGTTTTTATCGGCGCGTCACCGCTAATTGGCCGGTTGCCGTTCCACCGACGCCAGATCGCGGCGGGGTTCCGCCCACGCCTTGACGACGGCGGCCTCGACGAGCGCGCGGGCGGCGCGGTAGTCGGCGTCGGTCTGGCTCGCGTAAACCGGCTGGCTGCATTTGCCGCGTCCGCCGGCTTCCTTGGCCAGCGGCCCTGTCAGAAAAAGGCTCTGCGACGGGGCGCGGAGATTGATCCAGTCCATGCGCGTCACCGTTTTCGCTTCGTGGCAGGCGGCGCAACGGCGCGCGTGCAGTTCGGTCAGGCTCTTCATCAGCGCGCTGTCGCCGGGGAGATCATAGGCGGGCCGGGCGGCGCGCTTGTTGACAAAGCGGTCGTGGTAGGGCGCGTTGGCGTCTATCCACATCACCAGACGCAGCCGGTCGTCTTCGCTCAGCTTCACCGCGCCGCGATGGGTGGCGTCGGTCAGGCAAGCAATGAGCCTGCTCTTGTGCGAACCGTAGGCCAGCGGCGGCGTGATGCTCGCGTCCTGCGCGCGAACGGCGGAAATGGAGACGAGGTTCTTCTCAAGAATCGTCTCGTAGGCGCGGTTGTGGCCGTAGCCGCTCACGGCGGCGTCGAACGAAATCAGGCCGCCGGAAAAATCCACGCCGCCCGCCGGCTTCAAGCCGCTGTGGCAACCGGCGCAATTCCGGTCGAGCACGGGCTGGATGTCGCGCAGGAAACTAACGGGCCGGTCGCCCCATGGCGGCGGCTGCGGGTCGCTGGCGGGGCGCAGCATGGCCATGGAAACCGTGTGTTGCGCGGGCACGGGCGCGACGGTTTTGCTTTCGTGGCAGCCGGTGCAGGCGCGTTGTTCGCCGGGCTGGAAGCTGATGAACGACCGCATGCGGCGCAGTTCCATCCGGTTTTTGTCGAGCAGTTGGAAGTAAACCGCCGTGTCCACCGGCACGCGGAACCTGGCGCTGCCATCGCGCTCGACCGGCACGTCGCCGAGAATGCGGATGGGCGTCCAACTCATCAGGTTTTTCCGTTCCGCGCCGGGGCCGCCGTAACCGTGGTCCTCGCCGTAACGCTGGCCGCCGCGCTCGTTGTCGTAGGGCCATCCGATCGGCTCGGAGATGCGCACGAAGCGGACGCGCTCCGGCGCAATGCCGTCGCACCCGTAGCTGGCGCTGCTCAGCACGCACGTGGCGAACCGCTCGCGGGGAACCGTCACGTCGGGCAACACCGGTGGCCGTTGCCTCGCGCGCAGCGGCATGGGCGTGAAGCACGAGATCGTCGCGTCGCGGTAGATGAGTTCCTTCGTGCCGAAGACATCCACGAGATAGATCGCGTAACCCGCCGAATCCACTTCACTGCCCGGGCCGGTCCTGCCGGTGCCGTAGGTGTAAGCGGCCAGAAAAGTTTTCTCCGACAGCGGCCATGGATGCATGTAGTAGCCGCCGGCATCGCGCACGCCGCCCTCCGGCGCGGGCACGCCGTCCATGCCGCCTTCGGGCGGGACGACGTTCGGCGTGACGATGCGGATGCCATGCGGGTCGTTGATGCCGAGGCCCGCCGTCACCACGACCACCGGCCCGGCGGCCAGCGTGTGATGGCCCGCCGCGACGCAGACGAGCTTCTGGTTTCGCGTGCCGGGAATGGAGCGGACATCTTCGAGCGCCCACGGGTTGACGAAGTGCTGCTTGAAGATCGCGTCGGCCTGCGTGCCGTCGGGCCGGACGGTCCAAAGCGACTGGATGAACGCCCAGCTCCGCTCGTGATACTCCCAGCGCGTGTAGCCGATGGAGCCGTCGTCGAGCGTGTGCGGCAGATAGTCACCATCCTTGCTCACGCTGAGGCGGCGGATGCCGGCGCCGTTGGGGCGCATGACGTAGAGGTTGCAACTCGTCTCGTCCTTGTTGAATTCGTTGCACTGGAGCGAGGTGGCGCAACGCTCCGAGACGAAGACGATGTCGCCGTTGGGGGCGTAGGTCGGATCGAGGTCGCTCCATTCGCCGCGCGTGATCTGGCGCAGGCCGCGGCCGTCCATGCCGACTTCAAAAATATGCGTTGGCTCCTCGGTGTGGCGCAGGCGATAGCTCTGGGTGCGGTCGAGCCAGCCGTCGGGCGGCTGCCCGCTCTTCGCCCTGGCGTAGCCGAAGACAATGCGCTTGCCGTCCCAGCTCAGGTCCGCGCCATGGACATGGCCGGGACCGAGTGCGCCGTTCAGGATGGGTTGCACCTGCGGCGCGGCGTCCGGTCCAGCGAGCGTGAGGATGCAGAGGTCGCCGCCGGGCCGCGAGACCCACGGCATGTGGTTGAGGCAGACATCGGGATACGTCTCCTGACAATAACGCTTCACCACCAGCATTCGGTCGAAATTCAACAGCGGGTTGCGGAACGCGAGCCGCCGCATGGCCCAGCGGACTTTGAAATAGAGCGGCCGGATGGTTTCGGCGGATGCGTGGGCGCCGAGGGCGCGCAGTTCACCGGCCGCCTCGTCAAACTCGCGCTCGAACGGCGCGACGTCCACGCCCGCGCGGGCAAGCTCCGACGCCAGCCGCCGCCCCCGCTCGATGAAATGGGCGGTCGCCGCCGTCATGTCAGGAGGGCCGAGGACTGCTTTCTTCGACCACCGGCTCAGGCTGCTCTGCGTTGCGGGCCGATGGAGCGCGAGGTTCCGATCCGGCTGCGCCGGGCCGTAGATTTCCACCTCGTCGAGATGAAAATAAACCGGCTTGGCGCTGGGAATCTGAAGCCGCACGAAGCGCGTTCGCACGTCGCCTTCGCGGAACTTCACCTCCAAGGGCGGCGCGCCCGAGACGCCGCCGAAGTGTTGGCTTTTCTGGTCGTGGATTTGCCGCCACTGTTTGCCGTCGTCGGAGGCGAGGATGCGGAGCGCGTCGGCGTTGTGCAGGCCGGGCGCGTAATCGAGCCGGTTGAAGACCACGATGCGGGCGATGGCCTGCGGCTCGCCGAGGTCCACCTGCCACCACGGATTCGGTTCCTGTGCGGTATGGAAACCGTATCGGCCGTTCTTCACCCCATCCACCGCGCCGGCGGCGTCGGCTTGTGTGGGCGCCGGCTTGTCCTGCCAGGCTTCGGTCTGCCGGAGCCAGTCCGCTTCAATTTGCTCGCGCATCGGAGCCGGCAGCGCCATCGCCACCGCAACGGCAACAAGAAACCCAAACGAGCCGATGGCCAATCGAAGTTTGGGCGACGTCCTCTTCACGCGCCATTCTTACCACACCGGCATTCAGTCGAGCAGCCAAAAGTGAGCAAGCCCCGGCGCCCGCCATCGAGATTGCCATTGGCGGGACGAGGCTGTAGGCTGCGACTCCGTTCGATGAACTGCGCGCGAGCACGATGAAATTTCAAAGAGGTCACTGCCATGATGCGAATCCCGCAGATTCCTAGAACCCCACACAGGCAACAACCCATGGACGCGTCATCCGGTTATTTGGACGTGCCTGGCCACAGGCGCGGCGGCTTCACCCTGGTGGAACTGTTGGTAGCCATCAGCATCATCATTGTGCTGATGGGTTTGTTGTTTCCTACCATCAACATCATTAAAAACGCAGTCAACAGAGCCAGGGCAAAGACGACCATTGAACATCTTTGCATGGCAGCAAAATCCTATCACACCGAGTATGGCAAGTGGCCCGAACCGGCCAGCGATCAGGATCTCGTGTTGACGTTCAATGGTTTGGTGAATCCCGTCACAGGGCAAAAGGCCACCAGCGGTCAGGCGGCCAGCGACAACCCGCGCGCGATTCGGTACATGGAGATCCAATCGAAAGACGTGACGATCCGCGCCTTTGGCGAACAGACTCCGCTGGCGCTTTACGATCCCTGGTGGATGCCCTACGCCTACTGCTTCGACAACGGAAAGAAGGGCAGTTACTATTTGGGGCCGCTGCAAGACGGCAGACCGTCCAACTTGCAGGCATGGTCCGACACGACCGCCAACGACAACCAAGTCCCGGTCCCATTTAAAGACGACACTTCGGTCAAGACAGTCATCACGGAGGGCTACGCGTTTTTCTCCGACGGCCCCGACACGCGCACCGGCACTGGCCAGTCAAACCCAAACAGTAAAAACCCGACGAAAGCATACGAAGATGACGTCCGGAGCTGGCAATGAACGATGCTTTCGACTCGATGAAACTCCTGCGCAATCCAAGACTGAGAGGTGAACCCATGCGACAATTCAAACATCTGCTGATTATTTCCTGTCTGGCGGGCATTTGTTCCTTCTTCCTGGCGACCGATGCCAGCGCGGCGGAAAGCGGCGCGTTGGTCTGGGACACGGGAAAGCATTCAGCGGAAAGTTTGCCGCCCGATGCGGTCGCCAGGCGGGAAGGATGGAAGGAAGTGGCGGGCGAAAATGTCATCGTCACCGGCGACGTCTGCATGGCCAACGGGTCTCTGGCGCTGGCGTTTCGCAAAGGCGCCCGCGGCGGCGAATGGTATTACCGGCTCGGCGGGACGATGGTGAAAGGACCGACGCTGGCGTTGGTGGGCGCCGGCGCGGACAGGGCGAAGACGCTCGGCGCGTTCAAGGTGATAGACAGCACGGCGACGAATGCCCTGCTGGAAGTGAGCGCCACATCGGAGGCGGGAAAGAAAATGGTCGCCCGCTTTTTCCTGAAGAAGGGCAAACCGTTTGTGGAAACACAGCCGGGCGAGGGAACGGAAAAAATACGGGTGGAGGCGCAGAGCCAGCACGCCGTGATGCCGGACCCGTACGCCGGCGATCTGGTCGTCAGCGCGTCGGAGACGGAGGCGAATGAACTTCGCTTCCCCGGCGAGCACGTGCTGGCGCAACTTGCCGACCACGGCAACGCGATCGTGTTGTGCGCGTGGCGGTCGCCGGACCAGGCGGTGAAGGTGACGCTGGAGGGAGCGGGCGGGCAGCGCGTGATTTCGGGCGCGGAGGTCGCTTATCGAAAGGACCGGCACATGAATGTGTGGGTGGCGGTGCTGGCCGCGCCTTCGATCTGGTGCCAGAAGAAAATCGGCGACCTCAATGCCGTCAAGGACGTGAAGCTGGACTGGACGATTCCCTATCTGGCGTTGTGGCGCGCGGACTATCGGCGGGACCACGGGTGGATTGATTCGTGGAAGGTAATCATCAAGAAGCCGAACGGCGAGTGGGAGGGATTCGGCGCTTCGCCCAAGAAAGCCGGAACGGTTTGGCATCCGATGCGCGGCACGTTTGCCTATCCGACGCATTTGGAAGGCGAGAGCGTTTATCTCCGCAACCCGGTCTATGAACGCCATCCGCAGACCAAGAACGACCCGAACGGCCTCGCGGTCATCTACCCGTTCCAGAAAATCGGCAAGAGTCCGAAAAACGTTTACGGCGTGATGGATGTGCTGACGGAGGCTTTCGAAGAAGCGCCGGAGTTCACACTGGCCGAAGACCTGCAGGTCAAGCGCCCGGCATGGGACAGGTATCCCGGCGTCTGCTACACGACCGGCGAGGTGGAGAAGATTTTCGACGACAACAAGGAAAAGGAGAAAAAGCAGGAGATCATCGAGCGGTTCAAGAAGATGAACCTCTTCTGCATCACCGTGAGGGGGCGCATCGAGGAATACATGAACTGGGGGAAGAAGACGCGTGAGTTTTGCGCGAAGGCGAAGGCCGAAAAGCCGCAAATCGCCGCGTTGGTGGACGAACTGGACGGCCAGATCGCGGAACTGGACACGGTTTATGAGAAGCTGAAGCTCGCCGAACGGACGCCCGCCGCCGCCAACGCGCTCACCGACCAGATCGAGGCGCAGATCGGCAGTGATGACCCGAAGCGCGTGGACAAGGTCAAGGACTTGGGCCGGGCCACGCGAACCATCGCCAGCAACCAGGACGCGGCCACCGGCGAACTGCGCAGGGTCGCAAAGGAAACGAGGCAGCAGGCTGGCTATCGCATGATGGCCGCCGGGGATGACGCGTCATTCGACTTTGCGAACGAGATTAGGCGGCGCGCGCTGGAAGTGCTGCGAACCAGCATGGGCGTCGAAGGCGGATTCACCGACTAGCCATGACAACCGAACGATTCATTCCCACACCGGACGGCCAATACAACATCGGCCACCTCTGCACGCGGCTGCAATGCGACCGCGGTCTCGCCGGCAAAACCGCCATGCGCTGGATCGGCGCTCACGGCGAGCAGGCCGAATACACCTTCGGCGACCTGGAGCGCGAAAGCTCGCGTTTCGCCAACGTGATGCAAAACCTCGGTTTTCTGCCGGGCGATGTCTTCTTCATCTTCCTGCCCAAAATGCCGGAGGTTTATTTTTCGTTTCTGGGCGCGCTGAAGAGCCGGCTCATCACCGGAACGCTGTTCTCCAACTTCGGCGAAGAGGCGCTGCTGGACCGGCTCGATGACGCGAAGGCGAAAGGCATTCTGACCCGCAAGAGCTACCTCAAGAAACTGCTCCGCATCCGCGAGAAGCTGCCCCACCTGAAGTTCATCCTTCTCGTGGACGCCGCCGAACATCAGGCCTCCGATATCCTGAGTTTGCCGGCGCTCCTGGGAGAGAGTTCGGATTGTTTTGAGACGCCGCTGACTCCCGCCGAAACGCCGTCGGTGCTGCATTACACGTCGGGTTCCACCGGCAAACCGAAAGGCGCGCTGCACCGCCACCGCAGCGTCCTCTTGCAAAGCCGGACTGCGGCGGAAGTGCTCGGCCTCCGGCCCGACGACATCTACTGGTGCACCGCCGACCACGGCTGGGTTACCGGCACGTCCTACGGCATCATCGGGCCGTGGAGCCTCGGTATCACGCAGGTGCATTTCGGCGCCGCGTATGACGCGGCGAAGTGGTTCGAGCTTTTGGAGAAACACGGCGTCACGGTCTGGTATACCGCGCCGACGGCGCTGCGGATGTTGATGCGCGAGGAACCGGCGCTGTTCGCCCGGTTCAATCTGGCCAAGTTGCGTCACGTCTTCAGCGTGGGCGAACCGTTGAATCCCGAAGTGATCCACTGGGGCCGCAAGGTGCTCGGCAGGGACATCTACGACACGTGGTTCCAAACCGAAACCGGCGCGATCATGATCACGAACCGGCCGGGTCTGACGATCAAGCCCGGTTCGATGGGCACGCCGGTGGCCGGCGTCGAGGCCGCCATCGTCCGGGACGACGGCAAGGTGTCGCCGGACAACGAACAGGGCAACCTCTGTCTGCGGCCGGGGTGGGATTCCATGTTTGTCTCCTACTACCATAACGAAGACGTCTATCGGCAGAAGTTCAAACACGGCTGGTATAGGACCGGCGACACCGCCCGTCGCGACAGCGAGGGATATTATTGGTTCATGGGGCGGAGCGACGACGTCATCAACACCGCCGGGCATCTGGTCAGCCCGTTTGAAGTCGAGAGCGCGCTGCTGGAGGTGGAAGGCGTCGCCGAGTCGGGCGTGATCGGCGCGCCGGATGATTTGTTGTGGGAGAAGGTGGTGGCCTTCGTCGCGTTGCGAAAAGGCGTCGCATGGAACAGCGCTTTGGAACTGAAACTGCGCCTGCACATTTCCAATCGGGTTTCGACCATGGCCACGCCGCAGGAGTTCCGGGTGCTGGACAACATTCCGAAAAACAAGAGCGGCAAAATCATGCGCCGGGTGCTGAGGGCGCAGTATCTGGGGCAGGACGCGGGTGATGTCAGCACTTTGGATATTTAAGGGAGGCAACACTTACTCATGACGACCATCGAGAAACTGAACGGGATCTTTCAGACGGTTTTTGACAACGACGAGATCAACATCCAGCCGGAGATGACCGCCAACGACGTGGACGGCTGGGATTCGCTCTCCCACGTGAACCTGATTCTGGCGGTGGAGCAGGGTTTCGGAATCCGCTTCGCGCAAAGGGAACTGCTGACGTTCAAGAACGTCGGCGACCTGCTGCGGAGCATCGAGAGCAAGCTCGGTTGAGCGCGGCCATCAGTTCTTCGCAGCCTTCGATTCCATCAACACGCGCACGTGGGCTTCGGCTGACGCGGCCAGCGCCTCCAGATTGTAGCCGCCTTCGAGCGTCGAGATGAGCCGGCCGCCGCAGTATTTCTCCGCGATGCCTTTGACGATGCGCGTCAACGCCGCGTATCCCTCCGGCGTGACATTCATCCGGCCCAGCAAATCGCCCTGGGCAGCGTCGAACCCGGCGGACACAAACACGAAGTCCGGTTTGAACGCGGCCGCCGCGGGTTCGAGTTTCTCCTCGAACGCCTTCTTGTAATCCGCGTCGCCGCAACCCGCCGGCAGCGGCACGTTGAGCTTGGAGCCGAGACCTTTGCCCGCCCCTGTTTCGTCCGCGCTGCCGGTGCCGGGATAGAACGGCGACTGGTGGACGGAAAAGTAAAACACCGTGGGGTCTTCGTAGAACGCCGCCTGGGTGCCGTTGCCATGGTGCACGTCCCAGTCCACGATCAGCACCCGGGCGAGCTTGTGCTTCTGCTGGACATAGCGGGCGGCAATGGCCACGTTGTTGAAAAGGCAGAAGCCCATCGCCCGGTTCTTGAGCGCGTGATGGCCGGGCGGTCGCACGGCGCAAAACGCATTCCTCACCTTTCCCTCCATCACCGCATCCACGGCGACAAGCAAACCTCCCGCCGCCAAGAGCGCCACGTCATAAGAGGTGGTTGAAGCCGGCGCATCCGGCGTGTCCACGTAGCCGGTGCCAGCCCGGCAGTCCTTCCTGACCCGCTCGACATATTCCGGCAAGTGAACCGTCGTGATCCAATCGAGTGAAGCCGCCACCGGCCGGAGCGGGACAAGCTCGGCGAGCAGACCATCACCTTCCAACTTCGACACGATGGCGGTGAGTCGCTCGGGTCGCTCTGGGTGCCCTGCCCCGGTGTCGTGTTTGAGATAGACTTCGCTGTAAACGAAGCCTGTCCTGGCAACGCTCTCCGCTGTTTCGCCTTGCACAGCGCAAAGGTAGCACAAACCGAAAAGAACAATGATGAATTGGAAGCGATGTTTCATTTGTGCTGAAACCACTTCCGAAAAACCTCGTCTTCGGAGATGCGCTTGGCCAGCAACGCGTAGCCTTCGGTCAGCGGATGACTGGCGTCGGCGTAAAGCGCGCTCGGCAGCAACTCCGGCATGAGGTGCGGGATTTGATTTTGCGACAACCACGCTGCGATTTCGTCGCGTAGTTTCCGATGGGTGCGCAGGCTCTCTTCGGCCATCAAGTGTTCGTTATACGGGCCAAGCACAACCAGCACATCGTTGCCGCGCTGGCGCAGAATTCCGACCAATCGCTGGAAGGCACCCCACTGGAGCGAGGAGTCCAGCGCGACCCAATCGAAACGAGTCTTGTTCGCGCCACCGGCAAACCACGGCTTGTGTCGCGGACTTTTCGGGCCGCGCTTGGCGTCGTCGCGACCCGCGGCCGGGACGGTCAGCGTGATCTGCGCCAGCGGGTTTCGCCAAAGATTCGGATAACGCGGCGGACTGCCGCTGTCACTCTCCATCGTCCAGTTCAAAATGCCCTTCTGGCCGAAGTAAGCGTTCTGCAAATGGCTCACCCACGAGATGAAAGCGACCCGTTGTTCCACCCACGCGCCCAGCCGTTCGTTGGCGTCGGCCTTGTAGCAGGGAATGCGCGGCGAAAACTGGGGCACGAGCCGGGAGTGGTTGAACGGCTCTTCTTCATCGGCGCTGAGATCGGCCTTCGGGCTGGTCATCCAGAGCACGTTGCAGTGGAGGATCACCTTCTGCCCGCGCAACGACTGGCCGTGGCGCTCGATCAGCCCTTCCAACGCGAGCGGGAACAATCCATTCACGCCGCCGTTGATGAAGCGGTCCGGCTCGCCCGCTTCCCGGTTCAAAAAATGCGACAGCGTGCCGTCCGGCAAAACATATTCGCCCCAGATGACGGAATCCCCGAGCACGATGACGCGGTTCGCATCGCACACCTGGCGCAGCCGGCGCCCATAGAGCCAGTAGTCTTTGCTGAGCGAGTAAGGAATCCGGTAATCAGGCCCGGTGTCGAACCGTTCGATTCGCTCCCAAACCGGCGGCGTCAGCAGCATCGCCAGCGTCACGACCGCCAGCACGACAAGCCATTGGCGGGCGTTGAGCCGCACGTCGTTGGAACTGAAAGGCGCTTCCGCTTCGTGCGCGGCTGCTGGTTTTGAAGTTGGCGATGTGGTTCCCATGTCAGAACTGGAAATAAAAAAACGCGCCGCCGCCCGACGAGCAGAGGAACAATCCGAGCGCCATGAGCACGGCCAGGCCGACGCGGACGAAAGGGGTTTGCAGAACGCCACGGAACTTCGATTCAAACAGGATATGGTAGAGCCAGACCGACGCCACCAGCGCGAGCATCACCGCCGGAATCTGCGGACCCTCCCAGGCCGCGGTGAAAATGCGCCGGACGATCATGAGCGCGTCGGGAAGCGAGTTGGCGCGGAAGAAAATCCACGCGAAGCAAACGAAGGCGAACACGCAGACCTGCTTGACGACTTTGGGCACGCGTTTGCGGTAAAACGCGGACCGTTCCAGTTCGGAGGTGAGCGCGAGTCCGACACCGTGAAGCGCGCCCCAGATCACAAACGTCCACGCCGCGCCGTGCCAGACGCCGGAGACCAGGAACGTGACGACCAGCGCCGCCGCCGTGCCGAGCGCGCGCCACTCGCGCCATTGCATCTGGAGCGGCATGAAAATGTAGTCGAGAATCCATCGCGAAAAGGAGATGTGCCACCGACGCCAGAAATCGCCGATGCCCGTCGCCAGATACGGATGGTTGAAGTTCAAGACCAGATCGAACCCCAGAAGCTTCGCCACGCCGCGCGCCATGTCCGTGTAGCCGCCGAAATCGAAATAGAGCTGCCAGGCAAACATCACGGTGGCCAGCAGCAGCGCCGGCGCGCCGGACGCCTGCGGGTTTTCATAGACGCGGTCCACATAGAGCGCGAGGTAGTTGGCCAGCACCAGCTTCTTGAACAGGCCGGCGAGGAAGAGGGACGCGCCGTCGGTGAAGTTTTGCAGGCGGATGGCCGGGAACCGGCGAAATTGCGGCAGCAAATGGCCCGCGCGCTCGATCGGCCCTGACATCAAAACCGGAAAGAAGCAGACGAAGTTCGCGAACCGGAGAAAATTCCGCTCGCGCTCCGTTTTGCCGAGATACACATCAATGACATAGCTCAGCGATTGGAACGTGAAGAACGAGATGCCGATGGGCAGCAGATAAGCGAAGCCGAACGGCATGAGCGTCGAGGGATCCGCCAGTTTCGCCGGCACGTGGAGCCACGACAGAACCGCATTCAGGTTTTCCTCCGTGAAGCGCGCGTATTTGAAAAACAGCAGCGGCGCGAGCGTGTTGAGGACGCCGATCAGCAGCCAGATTCCGCGGCTGCTGAACAGCGCGCCGATCGCCATGAGCAGCGCGATCACGCCGAGGGCGATCATCGTCGGCCGCAACGTCGCCGGTCCGGCCACCGCCACCGCCACAAATCCCAGCGCCGCCAATGCGCAGGCGACGAACGCGGCTTTCGCCGCCCGGTCGTCGAACCGCAACCGTGTCAGCCGCGCGAGCACATCCGCTTCTGCCCCTTCGGCGGGGCAGCGGTCCATCAGCGCGACCACAAAGTAAACAAGTGTGGTGGTGTAAAGAACGAGCGCGAGATAATAGGGATTCCACCATCCGTAGAAGAAATAAGAAGCCGCCAACATCCACAGCAGCCACAGCCGGGTTTTCCCCAGCGCGTAGAACACCGGCAGCACAACCAGCAGGAAAAGCAGAAATGGCCAGGTGTGGAAAAGCATGTCGTCTGAATGACTCAACCAAATACGCTATGATTCGCCTCGCAGCGGACCTCCATCGTTTTCACGCCGCCGAGTGTAGCCAACTCCGGCGAGAACGGAAACAGAAACAAACGGTGATAGGGCATGAAGGGTGGCGCAAGCTTCCAGCTTACGAATCAACAACAACCGCAAGCTGGAAGCTTGCGCTGCCAAAATGCGTTCGACTTGGACCGCCGTTTCAGCTAGGAAGACGGCCATGCTCTCCAAAACTATTTCATTGTTCGCAGGCCTGCTTGTGGCGTCGCTGCCGGGTTTGGCCCAGGACCTCCAACCAATCTCATTGCCGAAGCCGCGCATGGAAGGCGGCATGCCATTGATGGAGGCGTTGAAGAACCGGAAAACGTCGCGCGAGTTCAGCCCGGCCGCGTTGCCGCCGCAAATCCTCGCCGACCTGCTCTGGGCGGGCTTTGGCATCAACCGCCCGGAGATCGCGCATCGCACCGCGCCCTCGGCGATGAACTCGCAAGAGGTGGACATCTACGTCGCCACGGCGGACGGCATCTACGTCTATGACGCCGCCGGCAACCGCCTCGTGCCCGTCGCCGCCGGTGACATTCGCGCGCGAACGGGCAAGCAGGAATACGCGAAGGTCGCGCCCGTGGCGCTGCTCTTCGTGGCCGACCTGACGCGGCTGACCAAGGCCAAGCCCGAAGACAAGGAGCACTACGCCGCGATTGATACCGGCTTCATCGGACAGAACATCTACCTCTATTGCGCCTCGACGGGATTGTCCTGCGTCGTGCACGAACTTGACCGGAGCGGTTTGCCGGAGGCGCTGAAGCTAAAGCCTGAACAGAAGATCGTCATCGCCCAATCCATCGGTTTTCCGAAAGAAGGCGCGGCCAAAAAGTAACCGTCGGCAAGCAAACCAAGCTCACAAGTTTCTGATTAAAAGACTTATCCCATGTCACCCGAAACTATTTTGAACAAGATCGCCCAGCTCGGCATCGTGCCGGTCATCGCCATCGAAAAAGTCGAAGCCGCCATTCCGCTAGCCGACGCGCTTCTGCAAGGCGGACTGCCAGTCATCGAAATCACGTTCCGGACGGCGGCGGCGGCGGATGTCATCCGCAAGATTTCGCAGGAGCGCCCGCAGTTGCTCGTCGGCGCGGGCACGGTGTTGACGACCGCCAACCTCGAAGCCGCCAAAGCCAGCGGCGCGGCGTTTGCCGTCGCGCCGGGACTGAATCCGCAGATCGTGAAGCAGGCGCAGGCCATCAGCCTGCCGTTTGTCCCCGGCATCGCCACGCCCAGCGACATCGAGGCGGCGCTGTCGCTCGGCTGCAAGTTGATGAAGTTTTTCCCCGCCGGCGCGTTCGGCGGCGTCGCCACGGTGGAGGCGCTCTCCGCGCCGTATAAACACACCGGCGTGAAGTTCATGCCCACCGGCGGCGTGAGCATCGCCAATCTCGAAGCCTATCTGAAGCTCGACACCGTCGCCGCCGTCGGCGGCACGTGGATCGCCAAAAAGGAAGACCTCGCCGCCGGCAAGTGGGACGACATCCGCAACCGTTGCAAGGCCGCGCTGGAGATCGTCGCGAAGGCGCGAGCCAAGTAGGCAGTTTCATTTAGCCGCTGCGGCGGCGGCGTTCAGTTTTTCATTGCCGCTTTCCGTGGCGTTGGGAATGCTCCCTGCTTTCAACAACAGGACGACCCGCCATGAATAAACCGACATGCCCGCTGAAGACCGTCATTCTGACCGCGCTGCTATTCGCCGCAAATCTCTCGCCCGGCGATGAGACGTTCGATGTCGTGGTCATCGGCGGGAGTTCCGGCGGCATCGGCGCGGCGCTGGGCGCGGCGCGGCTCGATGCGCGCGTGGCGCTCGTCGAGGACACGCCGGTGCTCGGCGGCATGCTCGCCAACGGCATCTCGAACATTGACTGCTACTCCTACGAATCGCTCAGCGGCGTGTTCGAGGAGTTCCGCCTCGCCGTCCAGAAGCACTACGCGCCGATGGTGGACACCGACCCATTCTTCAAACCGTGGAAGAAGGCGTCCAATCACATAGACGGGCGCTCGTTCCAAGCCAACGAGCCGCGCCTCGGCGGCCGTTGGGAACCGCATGTCGCCGATGCCATCTGGAAGGCGATGGCGGCGCGGCATCCGAAGCTGAAGATTTACTACCGCCGCTTCGCCACCGAGGTGCTGAAGACCGGCAACCGCGTCGTTGGCGTCGTCACGGCGACCGAAGCAGGCGAGCGGCTCGTCCTGCGCGCGCCGGTGATCGTGGACGCGACGCACGAGGCGGACATCGCGGCGTGGGCGGGCGTGCCGTATCGCGTCGGGCGCGAGGCGCGTTCGCCGCTGGAACCGCACGCCGGGCAGGTATTCTTCTTCAACCACACCGGCGAGTTCCTCCCCGGCTCCAACGGCCGGCAGGATCGCGCCGTGCCGTCGTATGGTCTGCGGCTCTGCATTCAGAACTACGCGCCCGATGCCGGCGATGCGCACATCTTGAAGACGCCACCGCCGGGCTACGATCCGGTGAAGTTCAAGCACGCCTCCTACGGCGGCGAGCCGAGCATGCCGAACAAAAAATCCGAGATGAACATCAACCCCGTCGGCAACGAACTCCAGCAGATCAACTGGGTCTGGCCGGAGGGAACCCGTGCCGAACGCCAGCGGCTCTACGAGACCTACAAGAACAACGCGCTGGCCTATCTTTATTACCTTCAGCACGAGAAGAAGCTCACGCACCTCGGCCTGCCGAACGATGAGTTCGCCGACAACGACCACGTGCCGTATCGGGTCTTCGTCCGCGAGGCGCGCCGCATCGAGGGCGAAGCGACAATGACCGAGGCCGACATCAACCCGTTCATCCTCGGCCGCGGCCTCGAACCGCCGCCGCAGCCGGCGAGCATCGGCATCGGCCACTACCCGATTGACGCCAAACCCGTGCGACCCAAGACCGACGTGACCAAGCCCGACAAGGGCGACGGCGACTTCTACCTTGTCAATGTCGCCGCCGCGTTTCAGGTGCCTTACGGCGCCATCGTGCCGAAACGCGTGGATGGCCTGCTGGTGCCGGTGGGCCTGTCGGCAACGCACATCGCCTTTTCCTCCGTCCGCATGGACCCAACATGGAACGTGCTCGGCCAGGCTGCCGGCATCGCCGCCGCGATGAGCGCCAAACGCGGCATCGTTCCGCGCGCGTTGCCGGTGGACGATCTGCAACGCGAGTTGGTGAAACAAAAAGTGAAGCTGGCGTTCTTCTGGGACGTGGACGCCGACCGCGCCGACTTCGAGGCGATCCAACTGCTCGCTGTTCGCGGAGTGGCGCGGGCGGACGCCGGGCGGCGGTTCCGGCCCGACGATCCGCTCACGCGCGCCGAGGCTGCGGTGATGCTGGTCAGCGCGTTCGGCCTCTGGCCGAGCGTCAGCAACGCGCACTTCACCGACGTGCCATGGTCGCATCCGGCGTTTCGCGAGGTCGAGACACTCTTCGACAACGGCGTCCTCCGCGCCTTCGGCGTCGAGCCACGCTGGCCGGCCGCGGGCGGCTATGACGCAGGCAAGCATTCCGGGTTTGCGCAGAAACATCAGTTTGGCCCTTTCGAGCCGGACAAGCCCGTCACCGCCGCAGAGCTGCGCGCCATGATTCGCATCATCGAATCGCGGACGATCTCGTCGCCATCACGTGTCGCTCCGCAGTCGGTGGATACAAAACCGGCTGCCGCCGGGGAGGACAAGCCGTTGACGCGCGGTGAAGCATGCCGGATGGTGTGGCAGAAGATTGCTTCCGCGAAATCATGACGACGGATGTTTTCTGGCATTGGGCATGCGGCATTGCAGGCGCGATTTTCATCGGCGTCGCGAAAGCCGGCTTCGGCGGCGGGCTGGGCATGTTGATCACGCCGTTGATGGCGCTGGCGATTCCGGCGCGCGATGCGCTCGGCATCGTCCTGCCACTGCTAGTCGCCGGCGACGCGTTCTCCCTCTACCACTACTGGAAGAAATGGGACTCGCGCAACGTGCTCTGGCTAATGCCCGGCGCGCTCCCGGGCATCGCCGTGGGACTGATGTTGATCGGCAAACTCGACGACCACGGGCTGCGGCGGTTCATCGGCGGCGTGGCGGTGGCGTTCATCGGCATCCAGTGGCTGCGCGACGCGCTCAACGCGCATCCTGAGCGATATCATCCAAAACACTGGCATGGCGCGCTGTTCGGGCTGGCGGCGGGCGTGACGACAACCATCGCCCACGCGGCTGGGCCGGTCGTGGCAATGTTCCTGATTCCACAACGGCTGACGAAGGAGTTTTTCGTCGGCACGACGGTGCTGGTGTTCGCGCTGATCAACTGGATCAAGATGCCGTTCTTCTTCTGGCAGGGCATCTGCTCGGTCGAGACGCTCAAGCAGAGCCTATGGCTGATGCCGGCGGTGCCGGTGGGCGTGTGGATCGGCGTCTGGTGCAACCGCAAGCTGTCGCCGACGTGGTTTATGCGTGCGATTTACGTGACGGTGTTTGCAACGGGGTTGGAACTGCTTTTCCGCTGAGCGCACAGCGAAAAAACGCCATTCGCACCCGCGCCTATCGCCGGATGGTGTTGCGGGCGTTGACGAACTTCAGCGCGCCGGTCCAATCGAAGTCGGCGAGCGCGTCGCGGCTTTCTTTGTCTTGAAGGATGGCGACCACCTTCGGCTGGCAAAGGAAAGTGCTCAGCGGCTTGCCTTCGGCAGCCATTTTGTTCAAGTCGGGATCCGTCAGTGCCTCGTGGATGGTCTTGCAATGTTCCAGCCGGACGTAATCGGGATACGTCCTGAGCAGACTGCGTTTTTCCGGCTCATTGGCGATGACGCCGAGCAAAGCGGTCGCGTCATAAAATTTCGGCGGCACGGGGTCCACCTGCATCAGCACGCTTTCGAGCGGGCTGATGGAGGTGGATTTTGCGGGTGTCAGGCTGTTCCTGCCGGTCAATTCATTCCGCCCCGCGATGACATAGGCCGCGAACGTTCCCTCCGGCGGCGCGGCAACGCCGCGGTCCTTGGCCATCGGCGAGAACAACCACGCCACCGTGCCGAGGACATAAACCCCCCACAGGAAAATAAACGCCACCGCCAATCCCTGCGCGAAGCCGATGAAGAGGCCGAGTTTTTTGTTCAGGCCGAAGCCCCCGGAACCCGCGGAGCCGAAGGCGATGCGATGAATGATCCGGCCGGTGATCGTAAACACCAGCCAGATCGCCACCGCCGCGACGCCCACGGAAATCCCGCGCTCCCACACCGGATTCTGCGTGACGTAGCGGACCACCAGCGGTTGAAACAGATCGGCCAGCTTCGGCGACAGCAGAACGGCGCCGGCCAGTCCCGCGAGATGGGCCACGGACCGGATCGCGCCGCGCGCGAACCCGGTGAATGCGTTCCAGAGGATCAGCACTCCGGCGATGATGAACACGACCATGGCATCCTTTCGCTGCTTCGGCAGCCCTTTCTGTCCGTCAATCCGTCACCGTTTCAACCACGCGACGGCCCTCACCGTCCCGCAACGGTCTGCACCGCTGCGCGACGGCTCGGTCCGCAAAGCAGTTACGCCTTTTTCAGCGCGGCGCGCACTTCGTCGAGATGGCCGGCGGAACCGAGCATCTGGTTCTTGCCGGCGATCATCTTCGCGTATTCGCCGATGAACGGTTTGCCGAAATCGCGCAGGTCGAACTTCTCAGGCATGTCGCGGAACATCTCGCGATGCACGCGCGTCCAGACCAGGCGGCCGTCGGTGTCGATGTTCACCTTGCAGACGCCCATCTTGCCGGCCTTGGCCAGATCTTCCTCCGGCACGCCGCTGGAGTCCTTGATCTTGCCGCCGGCGGCATTGATGCGGTCCACCTCCGACTTCGGCACGCTGGAGCTTCCGTGCAACACCATCGGGAAACCGGGCAGCAGCTTCTCGATTTCCGTCACGACCTCGAAATGCAGGCCCAGTTTCTTGCCGGGTTCGGCCTTGAACTTGAACGCGCCGTGGCTGGTGCCGATCGCCACCGCCAGCGAATCGCAGCCGGTGCGCTGGACAAACTCCTTCGCCTCCGCAGGCTTGGTGAGCTTCACCGTGCCGACCACGTGCTCCTCGACGCCGCCGAGCTGGCCGAGTTCCGCCTCGACCGATATGCCCTTGGCGTGCGCGCGGTCCACCACGCGCTTGGTGATCTCGATGTTTTTCTCAAACGACTCGTGGCTGGCGTCGATCATGACCGAGCTGTAGAAGCCGGAGTCAATGCAGTCGTAGCAGGTCGCCTCGTCGCCGTGGTCGAGGTGCACCGCGAAAACGGCCTCGGGGAAAACCTGGTCGGCGGCGCGGATGATGGCCTCCAAAAACCGCTTGTCGGTGTATTTGCGGGCGCCCTGGCTGATCTGGATGATGAACGGCGCCTTGCTCTCGAGACTGCCGCGGAACAGGCCGACGGTCTGCTCGAGATTGTTGATATTAAAAGCGCCGACGGCGTATTTGCCATAGGCGCACTTGAACAACTGTGCTGTCGTAACGATCATTGTGTTCTCCGAAACTAGGTTTTGGTTTGGGTTAAAGTCGCGTCAAACTACAAGGCCGCTCCGCCGCTGGCAATAAGGAAATCGCCGTCGGAAGCCAACAGCCATCGGCAGCGCGGCCGTCCTGCCCGCCGCCGCTCGCCCTCCAAACGGCGCTGGTTTGGAATCATGTGATCGCATCATGGTCGGGATTAGTCGGATTCAGTCGGATCGAGCCGGATTGCCACGCCGTTCCGGCTGCTTGCTTGGGCATCTTGGGTCGCCGTACGTGCCGACGAACGTGTAGCCGCCGAACGTAGCCGCCGACGCTTGCCACGTAAGACGTGGTAAGTCGGCGGAGTCATTGAACCGCCTCTGTGCCGCGCATGAGACGCTTTGATTTTCATGTGTGCAGTGGGTAGGGCGAGCCGTCCCCGGCGAGCCGCCGCGTTCGCGGCGCTCGGAACCCGGCTCCGCGGGACGCTTCGCCCTACTCTCTGATCTTCGGTTTTCGCGCCCAATGTGGGCTGGCTAGGCCGCTTTGGCGGAACGCTCTCTAGTATACACCTCGCAAAACTGCTCGAAGGCCTGCAGGACGTTCGGCTTCGCGCGGATTTCTTTGGCCAAGGTTTTCAAGCCCAGATCAATCTTGTTCTCCAGTTTCGTCTCATATTCCTTCTCCGCCAGTTCCAGACGTTTCCGTTCCAGCTTGAGGTTTTCCGCGCTGTGGTCGCCCTGCCGCAGCGCCACGATGTCGCTGCAAAAGGCCCGCAGCAGTTTCCAATGCGCTTCGCCATCCATCCCCTCGGCCGCCAGCTTCTTGGCGGCCACCGCGTAGCGCGATGCCACCCACAGCGCCAGCGCTTCCGTCAGCGGCTCCTCCTTGGCGGCCTTTTTCAACTCGCCGGCCTCCTCGGCCAGGCTGCGCACCATCTCCAGCGCCTCCTGCCGCATCTGCCAGTCGCGGTAGCCGCCGGCCTTCCACTCCGAGAGGTTCTGCTCGCGGATGGGACGGCCGTCGAATTCCGCCGCCATCAGCGCCTGCGCCTCC
>CAIQCK010000057.1 GCA_903870275.1 uncultured bacterium
ATCGTCAACCGATCCCGTTCCTTCCGACTCATCGTTAATGTCTCCATCTTGTGACCGGAGTTGCTACCGCAACCCCGTCCCAAAGGGGACATTTCTATTGAGTTACAAGGGGGACATTCTCATGGAGTTCCGACACCCGACGCCGCGCGCATTGCCATCGAAGCCGTCGGGTGCTACACTCGGCGCCATGAAATCGGGCAGAATCATCCTCATTCTGCTCATCTGCCTCATCTTCCGGCCTGCCGAAGCGCCGGCGCAGCAAGAGCCGGCCTCGCTCCCGCCGGTGATCTTGGAGCGCGTCGCGGACAAACTGAAGAAGCCCGTCAAAAAAATTGTCGCAGCCGACCTGCCACGCGTCCAGGAACTCAATTTGTCTTACGCGCATATCTCCGATGCCGACCTCGGTCACCTCAAGGCGCTGACGCATTTGCGGGAGCTTAACCTCCAGAACTCGCCAATCAGCGACGCGGAGTTGGCGTACCTGAAGTCGCTGACCCGGTTGCAGGAGCTTAACCTTAACGGCACGCAGATCAGCAACGCGGGGCTGGAGCATCTGAAGACGTTGGCGCAGTTGCAGGTGCTTGAACTCGCCTACACGGATATCGGCGATGCAGGGCTGGAGCATCTAAAAACGCTCAAGCAGTTGGAGGCGCTTTTCCTCGATGACACGCAAATTAGTGGCGCCGGGCTGGAGCATCTAAAAACCCTCGGACATTTGCAGGTTCTTTACCTTAACGGCACGCAAGTCAGCGACGCGGGACTGGAGCATCTTAATGCACTCACGCAATTGCGCATACTTTCCATCGACCGCACGAAGGTCAGCGACGCGGGGTTGATGCATCTGAAGCCCCTCAAGCAGTTGCAGCATCTTTTTCTCGGCGACACGCATGTCGGTGATGCGGGGCTAGCACATCTGAAGCCGCTCTCACATTTGCAGTCGATCGGCCTCAGCGGCACGAAGGTCAGCGACGCGGGGCTGGAATACTTGAAAACGTTGACGCAGTTGCGGTATCTTGAACTCACCAACACGCAGGTCAGCGACGCGGGACTGGAGCATTTGAAGATGCTGACGAAGTTGAAAGAGCTTTACCTCGACGGCACGAAGGTGACGGAGTCAGGAGTGAGTGAACTTCGGAAGCATCTGCCGAAGTGCAAGATTCAGCGGTTGCACTGAGCGAAAGCCGGCGAATGAATAGCGGGGATGTAGGAGTTCGCAGCCGGCAGTTCTCAGTTTTCAGCGAAGAAGAAATTGGGCAGCGGCTTCCTGAGCAAGTCGCGCGCGGCGAAGAGCTTGGAGTTCCGCGTTTACGCGGTCCGATCCTTCCAGCACGGGCGAACCTCGTTATGGCCGGACCGCCTGAAGGCGGAACTCCGAACGACTCGCGCCAAACGATTTTGTTTTCTCTGAATTCCATGGAATCCACCAAATGCACTAAAACTACAGGGCGTGAAGCGTCAAGCGTGGAGGGTCAAATGTTATAAACCGCGCCATCCTGAAAATCCTGTTCATCCTGTCAAAAATCCCTTTAATGGCCTGACCGCCGGCTACTACTTTTGGCGATACAAAAAGAAGTTTACGGCGGCGGGGCAACTGCTACTATCGCCGGCCATGTTCGCGCAACCGATGACAACCACCGTCAGGAGAACCCCCATCATGAATCGCCGCCATTTTCTCAAGACCACCGCCGCCGTCGGAGCCGGATGGCTCCTGCTGCCGAGCGGCGCCCGCGCCGGCAAGAACGCCCCCGGCAACAAGCTTAACGTCGCCCTCATCGGCAGTTGGGGCCGCGGCGAAGCGCACTTCAGTTCGCTCGCCACCGAGAATGTTGTCGCGCTCTGTGACATCAATGAAGACCATCTCGCGTTCGGCGCGAAAAGATTTCCGAACGCCAAGACCTACGCGGACTGGCGGAAGCTGCTCGACGACCACAAGGCACTCAACCTCGACGCTGTCGTCATCTGCACGGCCGACCACACGCACGCGTTCATCGCCAACTGGGCGTTGAACCGCGACCTGCACTGCTACTGCGAAAAGCCGCTCGCCGTCTCCGTCGAGGAGGCGCGCGTCGTGCGGGCCAACTGGCTGAAGCGGAAGGCCAAGCTCGCCACGCAGGTCGGCATGCAGCGCCACGCCAACCCCAACTTCAACCGCACCCGCGAACTGATCCGCGGCGGCGCGGTTGGCGAACTCCAGGCCGCCTACGCGTGGGGCAACCGCCAGGTCAGGCCCGCCGGTTGCGAATACGATGCAAAAGACTCTGATGACAAAACCAGCATCGTCTATTTCAAAGACAAGCCCGGCGTCCCCGCCGGCTACCTGCCCGACGCGGGCGCGCCGCCGAAGAACATCAACTACGACCTCTGGATCGGCCCGTCGCCGTTCCATGCCTACAACCCCGGCTATTTCGCGCTCGGACCGGGAGCCAATTGCCTCTCGTGGAATATGTTTTGGGACTTCGGCGCCGGCCAGATCGGCGACATGGGCAGCCACACGATGGACCTGCTCTGGAACTGCGTGGACGCCACCCTGCCGACCTCCGCGGAGGCCAAGGGCGATCCCTTCAATCCCGCCATCACGCCCATCAAGTGCGCGTCGCATTTCGAGCATCCGGCCAACGACTGGCGCGGCCCCATCCGCGTCGGCTGGTATCAGGGCCGCGTGATGCCCAAGTCGCCCATCGGCTGGCTGGATCTCACCAAGATTGACCACGGCGCGATGTTCAAAGGCTCCAAGGGCGTTCTCGTCTGCGACTTCCAGAAGCGCCTGCTGATACCCGTCGGCGACAACGCGGACATGACCTACTACAAGTCGCCGACGGCGGAGACGGTGTTGCCGCCGCTGGGCCACTTCCAGCAACAGTGGCTTGATGCCTGCAAGAACCCCAGCCTCAAGACCGCGTGCGACTTTGAATACAGCGGCAACATGATCGAGCAGTTGCTGCTCGGCCTGGTGGCCTACCGCGTGGGCAAGAAGCTCGACTATGACGGCAAGACCGGCCAAGTCACCAACTGCCCCGACGCCAACCAATACCTGAGCCGCAAGTATCGCGACGGCTGGACGCTGAACGGCTAAGGTCGGCGTTTCACTATCGCGTTGGGCTTGTCCGGGGCGTGGCGGGCGGTGCGCCAGCCGGTTGCCGGACTTGAGATGGCGTGCAGCGAACCTGCCACGGCTGCCAGTTTACGGCCGGTGAGAGGGGGAACGCTGAGCGCGTGCGCTTTGGAAATGGGTATCCACATGAAAAAGACCTGCCTGTTGCCGGTCATCCTGATGCTGGCTTCGCTGGCAGTGGCTCGCGCTGAAAACGATCCGTTCAAACCGCATCTCGATGGCCAGGCGCCGGAGATTCTGCGCGAGGTGGCCTCGACGAACGCGCCGCCGGACGGCGTCACCGTCCGTCGCGTGGTGTTTCGGTCGCGCGACAACACCGAAATCTTCGCTGTCATTGCCGCGCCGAAGACACCGGGCCAGCATCCGGGCATGCTCGTGTTGCATGGCGGCGGCGGTTGCGCGGAAGCCGACAAGGCGATGGCTTGGGCGCAACGCGGCTATGTTGCCGTCGCGCCGGATTTGCCGGGCATCGCCGACCCGAAGAAGCTCGCCGAAACCAAGGGGCGCTGGAATACGATGAAATACGGCGAAGGCCGCTACGTCGCCACGCCTGACGCCGGCGCGAGCGTGCTCGTGGATGCCGTGCTCGCGGCGATGAAGTCACTCTGCCTGTTGCGCGCGCAGCCCGGCGTGGACACCGCCCGCATCGGCGTCGTGGGCATTTCATGGGGCGGCTACATGACGACGATGGTTTGCGGACTCGCCGGCGATCAGGTTCGCGCGGGCTTCGCCGTGTTTGGTTGCGGTTTTTACGAGCTCACGTCGCAGCAGCCCACGCTCTTGAAGATGGCGGACGATGAGCGCGCCTTGTGGCTGAAATATCTCGACGCCGGCCGCCGCGCTCCCGGCATCAAGGCCGCTTTCTTCACCGCGGGGGCGGCCAATGACTTCTTCTTCTGGCCGCCGGCCGTGCAGGCCACCCTCGACGCCATTCCCGGCGAGAAGAACCATCTCTACGCGCCGAACGCGAACCACAAGGTGCCGTTGCCCGGCGGCACCGTGTTTCCAAAAGGTCCGCCCACGCCGTTCCAGCCGTTGCCGACGCCGTCCGGCAGCAAGGCCAACTGGCTCGCGATGGAAGTGCCTTTCTTCGATTATCATCTTCGCGGCATCGGCCAGCCGCTGCCTAAAGTCGGCGTGGTGGCCAGCGCCGATCCGTTGACCGCGCGGTTCAGCATCGTTGCGCCGCAACTAATCACGAATGCGGAAGTCTGGTGGAGCGCTTCGACAACGAATTGGATGAAACGCACCTGGGTTGCGTTGCCGGCGACGAAAACCGCCGACAGCATCTACGAAGCCAGACTTCCCGCCGAGGCTGCGTCGGGCGCCGCCTGGTTCGCCGTCGCCTCCGATGCGCGTCCCGTCACGGTTTCCAGCGACCTCGTTTCAATAAAACCTCGAAACCAAGCAACGAGGTGAAGTTGCGGCAGGGTTCGGAGGCGGATTGCACGTTTCGCGTTGCGTGGCGCGAGGGATCAGGCTTGTACCAACTCAAGCCTTCGCTTTTCGAGGAGGGGCATCTGGTCCCAAGTGCGCCCTTCAAGCGTTCGTCCGGCCTTTTTCTTGCGAACACCGCCCCACTGTTTGAAGAAAAATGGAACGCGAGTTTTGAAACACTGGTCGCGTATGTCGGTAACCCAAAGCGGCTCCATTGGCCGGGCACCGGGGCCTGATTCGCCACCTACGATGACCCAGTCAATCCCGCGCAGGTTTAACTTCGGCAGTGGGCCGAGAAGTGGTTCGAGGGACAGGAATTTGATGGTTGCCCCAGTGCGCCGGAGATGATCAATCCGGAAGGTGTAATCGCAATTCTCAACGCTGACACCCATCCAGATGTTGGTTGCCCACGCGAGGTCGGGGCTGAGTTCAAGCAATCGCGCAGAGCGTTTGGTGAGAATCTGAAAACGATGCCAGTGCGCCAACCGCATGACAGCGAAAACTTTCTTGATGAACGCGACGGGAACATCGTCATGAAACAGGTCGCTCATCGAGTTGACGAAAATGGTCTGCGGCTTTTTCCACCGCAGCGGCAATCCCAAGGCTTCCTCGTGAGCGGCGAGCCTGAAACCATTGGCGTAATTGGGCTGGCCCATCGCTTGAAGGCGGAAGGCCATCCGTTCCGCATAGCAATGCTTGCAACCAGGACTAATCTTGGTGCAGCCGGTTAGCGGATTCCATGTGGATTCTGTCCACTCGATTGATGATCCCGATGCCATCGTCTTAACCTTCACCTAAAACATTTCTCGTTGGTTGTCCGGACCAATTGCACAAGCCTTCTTCCAGAACTCTAACCCCTTCGGGTTGCCCGATGCGAATAGAAGATGATAATAGTTTTTCACCGGTTTGGCATCCACATAGCGAAAACCCAGCCGGTCGAGTCCTTGCAGGTATTCCGCAACAAATGCACGCCTCAGTTCCTCGTTTTTACCCTGCATGGCAAACGAATGAACATCGTCGCGGTTGAAGAAATCTTCACTGCCAAGAAAACTGGCATATTTTTTGCGAACGGCGGCAAAAGAGGTGTCTAAAATAGCACCGACAATGTTTCGTGTTACATCTGTGCCTAATGCCACATTGATGATGAAATCGACCTTTCTCAGTATTTTTGCGATACCCGTAATTGTCTCAAAAGGAACATCGCACTGAGTTGGATCAACAAAACACAGGTTTAGGCAACCCGACGGTAGCGTATTCAAGAGTTTGGCAATACCGGTTGGGTCCATGTAATCCCCGACTCTTGCCACGGCCTTATTCGAGGCGTTAAGCGCATTAATCCGCTTCGTGAGCGTGTCGACAACTTTGGGACTATAGTCGATGAACAGAGCTTTTTTGATCAGTCCGAAAATCGGGTGATTGATGATTGCCAGAGCCGTGCCGTCGATCTCCCGTCCATCGTCCCGAATGACACATCGCCCCAGCCCGCTACAAATTTCGATGTAGTTCAAACCTTCCCAGCGGGATTTCATGCCTTGCGCGAAAATACCGAAGTAGCGAACAAGCCTGTAAATCTTGTCATAGGACCAGTCTCCAACACACCGTACTGGTAGTCCATCGAGTTGGGATACAACTTCGGAACACAAACCGTCTTCAACAATCTCACGGCGCTCCTTGCGTCCACATTTTTTGCAAGGCTTGCTTTCAACTTCCCGAAGATCGAGAGGACGGGTTCTCATCTTTAGAATCGCGCGGATGGTGTTTTGAGTCCCGCGGTCGAAACTTTCGTCGCCACAATTCCTGGTCAATAGGAAACTCTATTTCCCAAGGCTCCTTTCCGCGCAGTGTAGACAAAGTAGCAACCAACGTCAACATGCTCCAATGTATTGGGATATCTCAGAACGGTGCGCGAGAAGGATTCCCTGATGGCACTGACAGCGAACAATGCGACGTTCGCACAAACAAGACGGGTCTCAACCGTTGACGATTGAAACGGCGTGGTCGCGGCGAAAGTGGGCGGGCGGCTCGCCGGTGACGCGCTTGAAAACGCGCGATAGGTAGGCGCGGTTCGGGAAGCCGGTCTTCTCCGCAATCTCGTCCAGGCCCAGCGCGGTGTTCGACAGCAGGTTGCACGCTTCGCGGATGCGCACCTGTGCGATAAACCGCGCCGGCGTCACGCCCTGGCCGCGGCGGAACTCCTCGACAAAGCGCGTGGCGGACATGCCCGCCAGCCGCGCCAGTTGCGGGTTGTAGAGCGGCTCGGCGTAATGTTCTTCCACGAATCGCAGGACCCGCAACAGGCTTTCCGGTTTTTCCTTCGACCACTGGATTTCCGGCCGGCTCAGCACGACTTGGAGCAAGGCGATGCTGAGCCGGAAGATCCGCTCGCGGTTCTCTTCGCTGCGACGGTCGTCAAACAGCGCCCGGAGATCGCCGATCAGGTCCATCTCCGTGCGTGAGGGCGGCAACTCGATGGGCATCGGCTGGCGCGGCACGGGCCGGCGCGAGTGGCTGAAGTGCAGCCAGAACGTCGGCGTCGGCCGCGTCTCGAAGAAGTGGCAGCGATGATGGTCCGGCAACAACACGATCCGGTCGGGACCGAGCGGCACTTCGCGGTCGGCGAAGACGATCTTGTGGCCGCGCCGAAAATCATAGATCAGCCGCCAAAACGGGCTGAACATGTTTGGGAAATTCCAATCGCGGTTACAGCGCAGGCAGCCGCTTTCATGCAGCACGACGCCGGAATGTCCCGGCAAAACGCCGAGCGGAAAAAACTCGACGCCCGTGTTGGAAAACGGCGTGGTGTAAGCGCCGGTGTTGGTGCGTCGTCTTGAAGAAAAGGACATCGCGGGGATTCAAGACGGACTGCGCCAGGCGTGTCAACGCAATTGCGCGCGAATGGGTCGCGTTGAAAAAGACACATCAAAAGAAGGATTGGATATAGACGGCCGGCGAGCGACGGCGCTAGTTTTTGGGTTGGTCAAAGGATCCCATTTGGAAAGGAATGTCATGAACAAACGGCTTCTCGTTCTATCGGCGCTTCTTGTCATCACGTCGGCCTGTCGCACCGTGGAATCTCCCAGCACCGCGACACGCGCTGACGAACTCAAAAACCTTCGCTGGGGCATGTTCGTTTGCTGGTCGTTCAGCACCTTCTCCGGCAAGGAATGGACGCCGGGCGTCACGGACACGAGCTTCTTCAAGGCCACCGGTTGCGACACCGATCAGTGGGCGCGCACGGCGAAGGAAGCCGGCATGGGCTACATCCTGTTTCTCACGAAGCATCACGACGGCTTCTGTCTCTGGGACACGAAGACGACGGACCGCAAGGTGACGAAATCGCCGCTGGGCCGCGACGTGCTCGCCGAGTTGCGCAAGAGTTGCGACAAGCACGGCATCAAGCTGGCGCTCTATTTTTCCGAGGGCGATTGGAACTGGCCCGGCGCGGTGGACGGCAAGGGATGGAAAGCCGGCATCGGCAAAAACCCGGAGATGAAGAAGGCGCAGCTCAAAGAACTGCTCACGCAATACGGCCCGGTCGAATACATCTGGTTCGATCACGCGGTGGGCGACGGCGGCCTCAGCCACGCGGAGACGATTGCGTTCTGCAAATCGCTCCAGCCCGGCTGTTTTGTCGGCTTCAATCACGGCGAGCAGGAAGGGTGCGACATCCGGCTCGGCGAAATGGGCCGGCCCGGTCCGCTCGACAATCCCGCCGGCGCCGGCCCGTATATGAAGGACGCGCCGAGCAAAAACTACCAGCTCGCCGAGTTCACCTATCCGATCCTGCCGCCGCACCAGGGCGGCGCGATGTGGTTCTACTCGCTGCCGATTCACGACGCGCTCTGTCTCCCCGCCGCGAAACTTTACAGCGACTACCTCGGCGCGGTGAGGTTCGGCAACATCTTCTCGCTCGACGTCGGCCCCGACTACGCCGGCCGGTTGCGCGAGGTGGACGTGCAGGCGCTGCGCCAGGTCGGCGACATGATCCGCGGCCGCGCGCCGCATCCGGACCTGGCGCAGAGCCTGGTCGCGCCGGGCACGATTGCGCCGGGGCCGTTCGAGCCGATCGAGGACTCGTTGCGCCAATACCACTGCCCCGATTGGTTTCGCGACGCCAAGCTCGGCATCTGGGCGGTATGGGGGCCGGAGTCGGTGCCGATGCAGGGCGATTGGTATGCGCACTACCTCTACGTGCAGGGCCACCCGCAAAACAAATTCCACGTCGAGCACTACGGCCATCCCTCGAAGTTCGGCTTCAAGGACGTCATCCCGCTCTGGAAAGCGGAGAAGTGGGAGCCGGAAAAGTTGATGGCGCTCTACAAGAAGGCGGGCGCGAAATATTTCTGCATGATCGCCGAGCACCACGACAACTTCGATTGCTGGAACTCGAAGTTTCAAAAGTGGAACTCGGTGAACATGGGACCGAAGCGCGACATCGCTGGCGAGTGGCAGCAGGCGGCGACGAACCAAGGTCTGCGTTTTGGCATGACGGAGCATCTCGCGGCGAGCTGGTGGTTTTACAGCGCCGCGAAAGGCGCCGACACCAACGGCCCGATGGCGGGCGTCGCCTACGATGGCGCCGATCCGAAGTTTGCGGACCTGTATTGGAGCGGCAACGAGAAGCCGGACGGGCATTACTATCTGCCGAACGCGCCGGAACTCGTCCAGTGCGCGTGGTTCGATCGCATCAAGGACATGGTGGACCGTTATCATCCCGACCTGCTCTACTCGGACAGTCCGCTGCCGTATCCCGATCACTTCGGCCGCAGCCTGTTGGCGCATTATTACAATGCGAACGCCCGGCAGCACGACGGCAGGAACGAGGCGGTTTACAACTGCAAGCAGGATTCGCAGGGCCGTTGGGTGCAGGACCTCGAACGCGGCGTGATGGACGGCATCAGTCCCTACCCGTGGCAGACCGACACGTGCGTCGGCGGCTGGTATTACGACGAAAAAGTGCTGGAGCGCCACGGCTACAAGACGCCCGCCACCGTCATCCACATGCTGTGCGACATCGTCAGCAAGAACGGCAACCTGCTGCTGAACTTCCCGCCGCGGCCCGACGGCACGCTGGACGAGGACGAACTGAAAATCCTCGACGCCATGGCCGCGTGGATGACAGTCAACGGCGAGGCGATCTACGGCACGCGCCCGTGGAAGGTTTATGGCGAAGGGCCGTCCAAGGCGCAGAAGGGCGGCCACTTCAACGAGGGCAAACTCAAATACACCGCCCGCGACATCCGTTTTACCGCCAGGGACGGCGCGCTCTACGCCATCGCGCTCGGCTGGCCCGAAGACAGCCGGTTGGTGATCCGCTCGCTCGCGTCCGCCGCCGGAAAGATTGACGGCGTCGCCCTGCTCGGCCACAGCGGCAAACTCGAGTGGCAACAGACGGACGACGGCCTCGTCGTGAAACTGCCCGTGCAAAAGCCGTGCGACCTCGCCTATGCCTTCAAGATTTCAGCCGGCGACCTGCAGCCCGTGCCGGTGGTTTACGCCAGCAGCATCGCGCCCGAAGCCGACGGCCAGATCGTGCTGACGGCCGATGAGGCGACGACTCACGGTGACACGCCGCGCTACGAGAACGGCGGCGGCAAAGACCAGATTGGTTACTGGGCCGACGCGAAGGATTTCGTTTCGTGGAACATCAAGCTGGACAAGCCCGGCGCCTTCGCCGTCGCGATCACCTACTCCTGCGCCGCGCCCGGCAGCGAGTTCACCGTCGAGGTTGGCAAGCAGAAACTCACCGGCAAGTCGGCCTCGACTGGTTCGTGGGCCACTTATCGCACCGACCCGCTCGGCACGCTGAAACTCGACAAGCCCGGCATGGTCACGCTCGCCGTCAAACCGAAGGTTGGACCGAAGTGGAGAGTCATCGGCTTGAAATCCGTCACGCTCACCCCAACCGCCGGCCAGGCATCGATGCCGGCGGATTGGAAGAGTGCGATCCGCAACGGTTCGATCAAGGCGTTCTGCGTGGACTTCAACTGGGGACCGGGTGGGCCGAACGGGTTCGCAAAGCCGGGCCTTTGGGCCGACGCCGACCCGGCCCAACACGTCGCGTGGTATGAGCGGCTCGGCGCGAACGTGATCCAGACCTTCGCCGTCTCGTGCAACGGCTACGCCTGGTATAAAGGCGGCGTGGTACCGCCACAGCCGGGCCTGGCGCACGATTTTCTCCCCGAGGTCGTCAAGCTCGGCCATGCCAACAAAATGCTCGTGATGGGCTACTTCTGCATTAACGCGAACACGCTCTGGGGCCAACAGCATCCCGACCTCAGCTACGGCGTCCCCAGCGCCTATCACATCCCGTTTACCGACGCGTATCTCGATTATCTCGCGGCGTCCATCGAGGACGCGGTGCGCAAAACCGGCATGGACGGCTTTATGATTGATTGGGTGTGGTGCCCGACCGATGCCGTCCGCAAAAAGGAGGCGGCCGGCAAATGGCTGGAAGCGGAAAAGAAGCTGTATGAACAACTGACGGCGAAAGCGTTTCCCGGCGAGGAGAAGCTGACAGCGGAAGAAAGGCTGGCTTACGAGCGCAAGGCGATTGACCGCTGCTGGGTGCGTATTCGCGATGCGGCCAAACGCGCCAACCCCGCGTGCGTCATCTGGCTCTCGTGCAACAAGGTCACCGATCCGGCCATCGCCCGTTCGCGGATGCTCAGGGAAGTGGATTGGATGATGGACGAGTCCGGCACGCCCGCCGCCATGAAGGAGGTTGCGCCCATGTTCGGCTCCGGCACGCGGCAGATGCTCTGCCTCGCGGGCTGGGGCGAGAAGCACAAGTCGCGCGAGATCCTCTCCGACCCCGCCATGGCGGCTTACGGGATTTACGGTTTTGCCAAGCCGACGGTCGGCTCGCTGTTCCCGCCCGTCACGTATTTCCTTGGCCAGCCCATCGAGGCGTTCAAGGGCAACGACCGCAGCATTTCCGTCCTGGCCCGTTATTTCAACGGCAAGCCGTTTGACTTCGTGGCGCCGTCGGATGCGCGCTGCGTCACCGGAGGGCAATGACATGCTGCACGATCCCAGCCACCACACGCCGATGCCGCTGGCCGAGGAAATCAAACTCGGCCCGAAGGACAAGGACGTTCTGCGCCGGCTCGCGGGCGAACTCGCCGCCATCGCCGCGCTGCCGGCGCACCGCGAGAAAGCGGTGCAGTGGCGGAAACTCAACGATCTCGAATCGGCCCGGCCGATGGTCTGGATCAACGAAGTCTGCTGGCACGAGATGAACGTTGGCGATGAACTGACGCTCCAGTGCGAGCATCCGTGGGCGCGCGAGCAGGAAGTCGAATTGCGCCGCACACTCTACCAGTGGCGGCACCTGCCCGGGGACATGATCATCAGCGACTTCCTCGCCTGTCCGCTGGCGATTCACAGCAGCGACTTCGGCATCATGGAGCAGGTGGACATTGTCAAAACCGACGAGGCCAACGACGTCGTCTCGCGCCACTACCACATCCAGATCAGTGATTTCGCCGATCTGGAAAAAATCAAGATGCCGGTCATCACGCACGACGAGCAGGCGACGACGTTCCGGTTTGCCGCGATGAACGAGGTCTATGCCGGCATCCTGCCGGTCAAGAAGACCGGCCAGACGCACATCTGGTTCACGCCGTGGGACTGGCTCATCCGCTGGTGGGGCATCGAAGAGGCGATGCTCGATCTTTACGAGCGACCCGATCTGGTCAACGCCGCCGTCGAGCGCATGACCGACGCGTGGATGACCGAGCTGGACCAGTTCGTCGCGATGAACCTGCTCGCGCTCGATTGCGACAACACCCGCATCGGCTCCGGCGGCTACGGTTACGTCTCCGACCTGCCCGGCCGCGACTACGACGCCGCGCGCGTCCTGCCGCACAACATGTGGGGGTGCTCGAACGCGCAGATTTTTTCCGAGATCTCGCCGGAGATGCACTGGGAGTTCGCGGTGCGCCACGACCTGCGATGGCTCAAGCGATGGGGGCTTGCTTACTACGGCTGTTGCGAGCCGCTCGACAAGAAGATGGAAATCCTCCGCCGCATCCCGAACCTGCGGAAGATTTCCGTCAACTACCGCTGCAACCTCGACCGCGTCGCCCGCGACATGGGGCCGCGCTACGTCTGGAGCTACAAACCCAGTCCCGCCGTGCTGGCGGAGGACGGCTGGCGGCCGGAACTGGCGCGCGCCGAGATGGTGGCCGTAGCCGAGAAAGCCCGCGCCACCGGCAGCCACGTGGAGTTCATCATGAAGGATGTTTCCACCGTGCGTTATCATCCGGAGCGGCTCTGGGATTGGGCGCGCATCGCGATGGAGGTGTCGGAGCAATTTGCGAAATGAGATTGTCATGAAAACGAAGGCCGCCGTTGTTTCCTTCCTTGCCGCCGCCGCGCTCGCCCAGGCGCAAACGCCACTCCGCATCGGCTTCATTGATCCCGCGCTGCCGAAAAACACGCCGCCGCGCAACGCCGCGGCGCTGGCGTTCGCGCAGTCGCAGGGTGAGGTCACGCGGCTCGCGTGGCAAACCGCCGGCGGCTGGCTCGCGCCGGACGGGCGAGTCCACGCACCGGAGGAATTTGACGCGGTCTGGTTTCATCAAGGCGACGACGTGGCGGCGGCACGACTCGACACGGCCGCCGGCGCGGACCTGATGCCGTGGCTCGAAGGCGGCGGCACGTTGCTGCTGTCGGGCGCCGCGGGCCGCTGGCTCAACGACCTTGGCATCGAGTCGACGCCGTTGCGTGTGCTCGGTCCGACCGAGGTGGCGGTCGCCAGCGGCATTCGCGTGGTCGCGTCACATCGCAGTCATCCCGCGTTCGCCGGACTTGACGTCACGCGGCCGATTCTGATGACCAGCAAAGGCGGCAACGCACTGGCGGATTTCTACGGCTCTGCTGGCTTGCACGGCGAATTGCTGGCCAACGGCGGCGGTCTTGGCGAACGGCCGCTGGTCGAATACACCGTCGGCGCGGGCCGCGTCATCTTCGTCGGCTGGCGGCTGCCGGACTTCACCACGGCGACCGATGCGCACCGGCCAAACCTCGAACGGTTGTTTGGCAACCTGCTCCGCTACCTCGCCGGCAGGAACGCCAACCGTGCGCGGCTCGTCGCGCCGCCGGGCAAGAACCGTTACGAACGTCGTGTGGGCGTTCCTTTCCTGCTGGCGGCAAAACCGGTCGAGTTGTCGGCGGCTGCCGGCGATGAGAAGACCGCTGTCAGCGTCGCCGCCGAAACCGATGTGAAAGAAACTGCTGTCACCGGCGGGCGCGTGACGGTCAAGGCACTCGGCCTGACGTTGACGCGGCGCGAGCGACCCGTGGCGATGTTCGTCGCCGCGCGCCGCATTGAACAGGAAGCGAACGACCGCGCCGACCGCGAAGGCATGGCCGGGCTGCGCGTCATCAAGCCCGACGTGAAACTGCTGCCCGCGCCGTTGACGGCGCTGGTGACGACCAACGTGGACCAGAGCGTGCTGCTGGGCTGCTCGCCGTTCATGGCGCCGGACGATGGACGCGGCGACATCACGCCGGTGTATGAACCGCTGGAGGACGGCGGCTTCACAATCACCAACAGCAAACGCCGGCTGAACCGTCCCATCATCCACGGCCAGAACCGCGTTTGCAGCGGTGACGTGCCGGTCTTCCGCATGGAGACCGCCACCGGCAACGGCAGCTACGCCAAAGACGAGCGCGTGTTCCCGCTCTGGTCTCGGCCCGACGCGCAGCTCGGCAACGTCAACGTGACCTTGGGCACGTTGCGGCTCGGCGTCCCCGCTGCCGGCGGCAGGACCAACTGGCTCGACGAGCAGACCGGCATCACGACAACGTTCCGTCCCGGCTACACCGAATATCAACTCGCCGGGGCTCGCGTCACCATTGCGCCCGCGATGGATTGCCACGGTTTCGTTTGCCGCGTGGAGTTCGAGAAGCAAACGCCGCTGCTCTGGCAGTTCGGCGGCATCTGGTGGCAGGCGGCGGAGGCGAACACCAACCGCGTTGAGATTGCCGCGGGCGTCGCGCGCATCACCGAGCCGAACCTGCCGGACGGGCTGGTGCTCGCGGCGTGCGACGGCGATGGCGACCTGCGCGCCGTGGCGGCGCCGTTTGGCCAACAGGCGGAATTCACCGCCACGAAACCGCGCCGCGTCTATCACATCGTTGCGGGATGGGGCGTCACGCGCTACGACGAGAAACGCGCGCGCAAGACGCTGGCCCGCTTGGACACGCCGAACGCCGCCGCATGGCCCGAGGCGCGCGAGGGGCTGAAGAAACTTTGGTTTGACTGCTACATCGGCCACGCGCTGGAGCCGGAAAAGCACGTGCGCCAATTGCTCGCCGCGCCCGCCGATGAATTGCACCGCACGCGGGAACATTGGGACGCGCGCCGCGCCGAGTTCCAAATTCATACGCCCGACCGGCATCTCAACGCGCTCATCAACTGGGCGCGCTGCATCAGCGAGTATCATCGGCAAGGCCCCGGCCTCGTGCTCGGCGCGCAAAGCTGGCAGATGTATTCGCACATCTCCACCGGCTGGTATGGCAAGCAATGGGCCGGTGACCACGCGGCGATGGCGGAGTGCCTCCGCTTCTACGGCGCGATGCAGGCCGACAACGGTTTCGTGCGCTGGATTTCGCCGTCGCTGGTCGCCTTCGTCGCCGAGAACAACACGCCGTATTGGGTGGACCAGGTCTGGCGGCACTACACGTGGACCGGCGACCGGCAGTTTGTGCGCGACCTGTGGCCGGCGGTGCGAAAGGCCGTGGCGTGGATGATCGCCAACAACGATCCCGACGGCGATGGTTTGTTCCGGGACTACTACGAGTATTGGAACTGCGACTCCAACGGCAAAGGCCCGAAGGCCGCCGTGCCGAGTGCGATGAGCTGGGCGATGCTCGACCGCGCCGCGCGCATGGCCGCGGTCGGCGGCGACGCGAAGGCCGGGGCGGAGTATCGCGCGCTGGCGGACAAGACGCGCGCCGCGGTTTTCCGCGAGCTGTGGAATGAAAAGGAAGGCCGGCTCGGTTGCATCGGCGCCGATGGCATCTGGCGCGGTCATCCGCAAACGTGGGAGGAGTATCTCGCCATCAACGCCGGCCTGCTCGACGCCGGCCAGGGTCGCCGCGCGATGCGCTGGCTCGCGTCGCACTACGGCTTCGAGCCGCAACCGGGCGTGAAGCTGCTGGCGTGCAGCGATTGGTGGCCGATTCGCTGGAGCTGCCAGTGGGTGCCGACCGGCGACACGTGCCTGGCGGCGCTCGCGGGCATGAAGAGCGGCGACGCGGATTTGTGGTGGCCGTATCTGAAGACCGTCGTCGGCTCGGCGTTCCGCAGCGAATTTCCCGGCATCAACATGGGCATTTCCAACGCTGGCGCCGGCGGCGGTGACCGCGAAGACGTGGACTCGGACGACCCGCACTCGCACGTCGTTGTGCGCGGAGTCTTCGGCATCGAGCCGGCGCTGCACGAAGGCCGGCTGGATATTTGCCCGGCGTTCCCGTCCGACTGGCGCGAGGCCAGCATCCGAACGCCGGACGTGCAACTCGAATGGCGGCGCGACGGCGGTCGCGCGACGTTCCACATCCGCACGCCGCAGCCGGTCGTGAAGCGCGTGCGCGCCAGTCTCGGCGGTGAGGAAGTGATGACACCGTCGGAAACGGAATCCGTTGTCACTGTAAAAATGGGTCCCGCCGCGCCGCCGCTGGAACCCTACAGGGAGCCAACGATTCTTGCCGACCAGCAACCGCCGCCCGCGCCGAAATCATTGACGGCCGCCGAGCGCGGCCGGCTGGTGTTGTTCGACCTCGCGGCAGCGTGCAACGTCACGAGCGAGGAGTTCGTCGCCACACGTTTTACGTTCGATTACGCCGACCATCCGTCGCCGCTGGGAAATTGGTGGGGCAATCCGACGTTGACGCAGCCGCCGTCGCCGCGCGTGCTGGCCGCCACGAACGGCGTATTGTTCCTCACCGCCGGCCGGACGCGGCCCGGTCTCGGCGCGGCGCCGAAGAACCTGCTCGCGGTGGCGAGTTGGCGGCCGTATCCGCTGCCGGGCGGCGCGGTAGTTCCCGTGGGCCAGCGCTGCGAACGGCTGTGGCTGCTGTTGCAAAGCTACGTCCACCCGATGAAGAACTATCTTCCCAACGGCGAGATCGTGTTGCGCTACGCGGACGGCGGGCGCGCGGTCACGCCGCTCATCCCGCCGTTCAATCTCGATTGTTATTTCCAGCACTTCAGCCGCGAGGGCGTGGCGGTGCCGATGGGGCAGTTGGGGCCGTGGCCCACCGGCTGGACGCCGATTCATCGCGGTCTGTCGGGCGCGCACGCCGACGCGCTGGAGGTGGCCTGCGACGCCGCGCGCGTGCTGGAGTCGGTGGAGTTGCGCGCGACGTGCAGCGAAGGCGCCCTCGGTCTCGCCGGCCTGACGGCGCTCGCGCCCGAAACCGGGAAGCCGTGACGGGTGTCCGCGTTTCGTCGTTGATTTTTTCGCCGGTGAGGTAGCAGACTCCGCGCAATCGTTTTTGACCCGGCAACATTGGAAAACCAAAGAACACATGAAAACACAAACCGTCATGAACCACCTCACCTCCCGGCGTGAATTTCTCGGCAGCGCGGCGGCCCTTGCGGCCAGCCTGGCTTTGCCGCGGTTCGCGTCCGCCGCCGACAAACCCTGCTCCGTTTTCAAAGGCGTGCGCATCGGTTGCATTACCTACAGTTACCGCAGCATGGCCAAGACCGCCGAGGAAACGCTCGCGGCCTTGCTTAAGGACGGGCTGAGCGAATGCGAACTGATGGGCGGCCCGATCCAGTTGTTCGCCGACATCAAGGGTGGCGGCGGGAAAAAAGGCGAGCCGCCTCCGCCGAAGCCGACCGACGACGAGCGCGCCGCGCAACTGGTCAAGTGCCGCGAGCTGCGCAAAATGTTCAACGCCGCGGGCGTGAACATTCACATCGAGAAGATGGGCTTCGGAGGATCGGACGAGGAGATTGATTTCAATTTCCAGGTGGCCAAGACGCTCGGCTGCGTCGCCATCACCACCGAGCGCAACGAGAAGCTGGCCGAGAGGCTCGCGCCGTTTGCGGACAAGCACAAGATCTGGGTCGCGTTCCACAATCACACCACCAACTACCCGGTGATGGACAAGAACGATCCCATCCTCGAGTTCGGCCAGTACATCGGCTTCAACTTCGACGTCGGCCACTACTTCGCCGGCAGCAAGGGACTCTCGCCGATTCCGGTCATCGAGAAATACCACAAGCGCATCCTCAGTCTGCACCTGAAGGACCGGACCGCCGACGGCAAGAACCTGCCTTGGGGCCAGGGCCAGACGCCGATCAAGGAAATCCTCCAGTTGATCAGGAAAGAGAAGTGGACATTCCCGGCGGACATCGAGTTGGAATACGCGATCCCGCAAGGCTCGGACGCCGTGGAGGAAGTGGCCAAGTGCGTGCAGTTTTGCAAAGAGGCGCTCGCCTGATAGACGGCTTTGCCATCGTCGCCCAAGTTGGGTTCATCGCGAAAAACATTTTCGCCGCGCGCGGTCATTCCGGGTATGGGGAATAAGCCCCTACCGGCCTTTCCGCGATGGTAAATTATCGTAAACTAAAGGCATCTATGACGGGTTTCGTCACCGCTCTTTGCCTTGCCCTCGCCGCGGCCGGCGCCCACGCGGCGGACAGCGCGGATTAACACACGCGCCAAGGCCCGGAGGGCTGGCCGAAAATAGCCCAGTGCTTTAGGGCCTGTTGCCCAAACGCATGATTAGAGGCAGTGGCGGGAATGGCGGCGGCCAGCGGCTGGGAAGCGGTTGGCCGCCAATGTATGACCCGTTGGG
>CAIQCK010000058.1 GCA_903870275.1 uncultured bacterium
GGCGTCGAGCCTGCGCGAATCCATTGTTCCAAACGGAGGATCTCCGCTTCCGAAAGAACGACAGGAAGACTTTTGCGTGACATCCCGCCATGCTAACCAGCCAGCGGGTATGTGCATTTATTTGTGGGACACTACACTAGTTGGACCCTATCGCCAACAGTTAAGCGTGGGTATGATTCGGACGGTGAGCGTAACTTGACGCATCGATTTCGTTCTCGTGCGGGAGTCCGTCACGACCGACTCCCCGTATTTGACGATCTGGCTTCGTGGTTAGCATTGATGCAGCACTACGGTCTTCCGACCCGACTACTTGATTGGACACGTTCGCCCATGGTTGCTCTCTTTTTTGCACTAGACGGAGCACACCGACTTGCTCAGCCGTCAGACGCAAGTCTCTGGATACTTGAGCCCCACGCACTGAACGTCGCACAGGGATTCGAGCCAGTTACTGCCGCCCTCAATTCTAGGATGTATTCCGATCTCATCAAGCCTGCTTTCTATCACAAGAGTCCTGAGTCGGGCACAGTTGCGGCAGCGATGGCATCAGAGACGGACCAGAGGATGTTTGTTCAGCAGGGTTGCTTCACTGTCCACTCAGTGGATACGCCACTCGATAAGCTCCAGTTACCTGACAACGTCCTTACAGAGGTGCGGATACCTGCTAGACATGTTCGGCAGCTTTCATTTGATATAGCCCTTTGTGGATTCCGTCGCGGAGATTTATTTCCCGACCTACAAAACCTTGCAGATGAACTTCGCACTACCTACGGACCATGACACGACACCATCAACAACCAAGGGCGAACAAAGGTGCTACTGGCAACGAGAGGGGCTCCTGGTCGTATCAGCGCTCAATTTTACTTCAACCTCACCCAATTCGTTCCTGCTCTCCGCGCCGCCGTGCCAGAAAATATAATGCGTCATAAATCGGAGTTGAAGTTCGCTCAATAATGCTGTTCGGCAAGAGTTGAGGAAAGGACTATAAATGTACCCTGTGAAACTAGGCTTCGGCGAGGCTCTTAACAGAATACGCCGACTCCTCACAAATGGCCACAACGCAGAGGCGCTCGTGACAACGGTATTCACCATCGAGAAGACCCTAAGACGAACGTTGAAGCAGCTAATCATATCAGCCGGTTTCTCCTCGCCGAAGGCGGAGAAGCTCCTCAAGTTCCACCAGGGCCTCTTCAGACTCATAGAAGCGTGGGAGATCTACGACCCCCAGGAGAGAAAGTTATCGCAGATCCTGAGTTCCAACGACCTTCGCACAATAAAAACTGCAGCCGAGATGCGGAATGACCTCGTCCATGGAGAGAGAGCCTTCGACTTGAATTACTGCACGAGTGTCGCAAACAGTGCCATTCAGGCGCTAGAACAGATCAAGGCAAGACTTGACCAAGAGTATGGCTATAGCGGATGGGTTAGGATGCGTCATCGGTGTTTTAGTAAACTGCATGTCGATCCGAAGGTGAACTGCCCAACACCCGGCTGTAGCGTACGCGCGGCAGCCGCGCGCGCTGAGCCGAGTGTTAGGCGATAAGAAAGACAGTTGTTGGTGTCGAGAAAGACAGCGTCGTTGTCGGGGTTGTTTTCTGATTCTTGGGGGATTCATTGCCGGCCATCGGCTGGTCACGGAGATTGTGCCGCGCGAGGGGGCGGTGAGCGTGCGCAATGCGGGCAAAGCGGCAGTTTGAACCGATTTTGTGTGGTGTCTGAACTCCTGACCTGACAGAATCCGACCGGTCGTTGCGCAGCACCGCCACTTGAGGAAGAGCCAAATGAAACAGAAGACTTCGCGAACAATCAACTCACCACAATATCCCCACGCCGCGCTGACTCGTCGGCAATTCATCCAGCGCTCCACCGCTGCGGCGACGGTTGCCTGGCCGATGCTGGCCGGCGCGCGCCCGTTTGGGGCCAATGACGAGATTCGCATCGCCATTATCGGCTGCGGCGGTCGCGGCGGCGCGCACATTGCCGGCCACGGCAGCCAGAAGGGCGTGCGGATCGCGGCCGTCTGCGACCCCGACCGCAAGCGGCTGAAGGCCGCCGCGGACTCCATCGAAAAGAAGTTCAAGTATCGGCCCGACGAGGTGGTGGATGTCCGGCGATTGATGGAACGCAAGGACTTGGACGCGTTCTCGGTGGCGACGATGCAATACTGGCATTCGCTCCCGACGATCTGGGCGTGCGAGACGGGGCGCGATGTCTATGTTGAGAAGCCGCTCGCGCATTTCATCTGGGAAGGGCGGCAGATGGTCAACGCGGCGCGCAAATACAACCGCCTCGTGCAGGTCGGCACGCAGGCCCGCTCGCGCGACACCGACCGGCAATCCTACGAGTTCATCCGCTCCGGCCAGCTCGGCAAGATCAAATACATCGTCTGCTTTGCCAACAAGCCGCGCAAGTCCGTCGGCAAGCGCACCGAGCCGCTGCCGATCCCCGAGGAAGTGGACTACGAACTCTGGTGCGGCCCCGCGCGCAAGGAGCCGATCTACCGCGATAAGCTCCAATACGATTGCAGCTTCATCTGGAACACCGGCGACGGCGAGTCATGCAACCAGGGCGTGCACGAGCTGGACATGGCGCGCTGGGTGTTGGGCGAGACGGGCCTGCCGCGGCGGATGATGAGCATCGGCGGGCGGTTCGTGTTTAACGACGCCGGCGAGGTGCCGAACACGCAGATCGCTTACTACGACTACTCCGTGCCGGTCATCTACGACGTTCACAATCTGCTTGCGTCGAAGGACTCGAAGGACTCGCCGAACTTCCGCAGCGCGCGCACCGACACCTGCGTCCAGTGCGAGGGCGGCTACGTGATGATGCACGCGGGCGCGGTTTACGACAACGATGGCAAGGTCATCAAGAAGTTCACAGGCAGCGAGAGCCACTTCGAAAACTTCATCCAGGCGCTGCGCAGCGGCAAACGCGAGGACCTTCACGCCGAAATCCTGCAAGGCCACATCTCCACCAGTATCTGCCACGCCGGCAACGTCTCCCTCCGCATCGGCCGCAAGGCCGGCGCCGCCGAGATGCGCGCGCAGATCGGCGACCTGCCGTTGTTCCAGGAAACGCTCGACCGCTATCTCGCGCACCTCAAGGCGCACGATGTCGAGCCGGGCGAATCGCTCCTCGGCCCGTGGCTGGAATGGGACGCGGCCAACGAGCGATTCAAGGACAACGCGAAAGCCAACCAACTTGTCCGCGGCTTTTACCGCAAGCCGTTCGACGTGCCGGAAGTGAAAGCTTAAGCCGCAGTCTTGCCGACCGGCTTGGCCACGTCGCCGCTTGCTTTTCCAGAGCTTCAAGGCATACTCACCGGTCCATTGCGCCGGGTCGCGGCGCTTGGGACGACAATGCCAAAAGCCAAACGCTCATCCTTGCGCGATGACGGCCTGCCTTCCTGGGTCTGGCCGGTGGCGTTGCTTGTGCTGATCGTGATTTATTTTGGACGCTGTTTCACCTCCGACCAGATCCTGATGTCCCAGGACGCGTCGCTGGCGACGCTGTCCAGGGCCAAAGCGATGCTGCCCGCCGGCCTGGTCAGCGGTTGGGATCCGATCAACTGGCTCGGCATGCAAATCGTGTATCCGGCCACGCCCACGTGGTTCCTGCTTTACCTCATGCCGCTGGAATCGTTCGCGCGGCTGATCTACGTGTTTCACATCATGGCGGCGGCGCTGCTGTCGTTTTACTGGTTGCGCCGGATGGAGCTCTGCAACATCGCCGCGTTTTTCGGCAGCCTGGTGATGACGTTCGCCGGTTCGTATCTGACCTATATCCAGCCGGGACACATCGGCAAGTTTGAGATGACCACGTTCGCGATGCTGGCGCTGCTGTGCCTGACGCGCGGGTTGCAAACGAAGCGCTGGTCCGATTTCGTCTGGGCCGGCGTCGCGCTCGGGCTGTCGCTGCAAGGCGCGATAGACGTCGGCGCGCTGATGGTGCTGCTGGTCGCGGCGTGGTTCTTGTTCAACGCCGGCCGCGGCTGGCTCAGTGTGGACGACCGCACGCGCCGCAGTTGGGTGATGGGCTTCATGTCGCTGGTGGCCGCGAGCGGAGTGGTGGCGTTTCCAATCGTGCGCAGCCTGTTTGGCTCCGGCCTCGTCAGCAACGTTCCCGGCGCCCAGGAAGGCGATGTCAGCGAACAAAAGTGGCAATGGGCCACCCAGTGGAGCTATCCGCCAAGCGAAGTGGTGGACCTCTTCGCGCCCGGTTATCACGGTTGGAAAACGCAGGACCCGCGGTCGCCTTATTGGGGCGCGCTCGGCCGCAATCCGCAGTTCGACCCGTTTGCCACGCCCGCCGCCCTGCTCAAGGCCGCCAACGTCACCAGTGCCGCTCAAGCCAACCAAATCCTTCAGTTCTGGAACTTCCGCTTCAACGGTGATTTTCATGGCACCGTGACGTTGCTGATGATCCTGCTGGCGTTGGTCGCGCTCTTCGCCCGCGAGACCCGGGAGTCGCCGGAGGAGGCGCGCCCCGACTGGCGTGAGGAATGGCTGCGCCGCCACCAGGCAGCAATCGTTTTCTGGACGGTCGTGGCGGCGGTCGCGCTGCTGGCCAGTTTCGGCCGGCATTTTCCGCCGCCGTTCCGGCTGCTGCATTCGCTGCCGCTGTTCAACTCCATGCGCAACCCCAACAAACTGCTGGTGATCGTCACGCCCGCGCTGGCCGCGCTGGCCGCCATCGGCATGGACCGCCTCTGGCGGGAAACCGAGCCGGGTTCGGATCGCGGATCGCGAAACGCGAAGCGGTGATATTCATGAATCGGCTGACGAAATACTTTCTCATTGTCTTGCTGGCTCTGGCGGGTATCGCGCTGGTCTGGATGCTCGTGCTCGCGGTCACCTCCAGCAGCCGCGAGCAGTTTTTCGCCAACGGCGGCTATGACGCGTTTGTGCCGGCCAATCCCGGCACCACCGAGAAAGCCTCGCAGGTCATGGCGTTTGAACCCAGCCGCGCCATCTTTCACTTTTTCGTCGTCACAATTCTCGCGGGCGCGATCATCATCAACCTCCTCTGGTTTAACGGCGCGGCCCGGCCGCTGGCGCGATGGGGATGCTGCGGCGCGCTGGCGCTGATCCTCTACGTCGAACAATGGCCGGCCAACGGCAGTTATCTCGACTACTACTCGCCGGCGCAGGTTTACGCCGACAACACCGTCATGCAGCGGCTCCGCGCCGACATCGGCCGGCCCCGCGTGGCGTTTCTCACCCGCGCCGGTTTTTACAACAACTGGCTGAGCTTGTTGCTGCCTTACTACGACATTGACTCCATTGACATCCCCGCCGCGTCGCGGCCGTCGCCCGACTACATGACGTTTTTCGGCGCGGTGGATCGCGTGCCATTGCGCAAATGGGAACTCTGCTCCGTCAAATACATCCTGGGCCCTGAGGACGGCGGCTTGCAGAGTTTCAAACAACAAGGCTGCGACAAGTTCGTCACCGTTGCGTTGGAGTTTGACACGCCGTACGGCAAACAGGCGCTCTTTGAATGCAGCCGCGCCCTGCCGCGCGCGCTGGTGCTGCACCGTTGGGAGATCATCGCCGACCCGGACAAGCTGCTGACGCGGCTGACGGATCCGCAGTTCGACCCGCACAGCACACTGCTGATCGAGGCCGATCCCGGCATCGCCGCCGACGCGAGCGCGCCGCCCTCCACGACCGTTGGAATCATGGAATTCAAACCGATGAGGGTTTCGCTCAAGACCAGCCTCAAGTCGCCCGGCATCCTGATGCTCAACGACCGTTATGACGTCGGCTGGTCGGCGACCGTGGACGGCGCGCCGGCCAAAATCCTGCGCGCCAACTTCATCATGCGCGCCGTCACGCTGCCCGCCGGCGACCATCGCGTTGTCTTCACTTTCAGCGCGCCCGCCAGTTCGCTTCTGATCACGCAAGCCATCTGGGCCGCCATCGTTCTCGGCCTCGTCGCCACCGGCGTCAGCGCGCTGCGGCGGCGCAACTGATTCGTGGAGCGTCTAGCGTGAAGCGTCAAGCGTTCAACCGGCAGCCCAACACGCTCCACGCTCCACGTCCCGCAGTTCACGCCCTCGTCACCGGCGGCGCCGGTTTCATCGGCTCCAATCTTTGCGGCGCGCTGCTCGCGCGCGGGTGGCGCGTGACGGCGGTGGACAACTTTCATCTCGGCCGGCCGGAGTTTGTCGCGCCGTTTCGAGCCAACGCCGCTTTTAATTTTATCAAAGCCGACCTGCTGGACCTGTCGCGCGTGAAGCGGCTCGTGCGCGGCTGCGATGTCGTCTTCCACATGGCCGCCAATTCCGACATCAGCCGCGGCGGGCGCGAGACGGACCTCGACCTTTCGCTCGGCACGCTGACCACCTGCAACGTGCTGGAAGCGATGCGGCTCGCCGGCGTGCACGACATCGTCTTCGCCTCCAGCAGCGCCATCTATGGCCTCGCGCGCGTGATGCCGACGTCGGAAGACTACGGCCCGTTGCTGCCGATCTCGCTCTACGGCGCGAGCAAACTCGCCGCCGAGGGATTCATCGCCGCCTTCTGCCACAACTTCGGTCTGCGCGCGTGGATCTTCCGCTTCGCCAACATCATCGGCCCCCATGCCACCCACGGCGCGCTGTTCGATTTCATCCGCCGGCTGCGGAAAAATCCGCGCGCGCTGCGCGTCCTCGGCGACGGTCGGCAGGCGAAACCCTATCTTCACGTCAGCGAGTGCGTCGGCGGCATGATCCACGGCTACGAACACGCCGCCGGCGAAGTGAATTATTTCAACCTCGCCCCGCGCACCGGCGCGACGACGGTGAAATTCATCGCCGCCGCCGTCGTCCGCGCGCTCGGCCTCAAGGGCGTGAAGTTTGAATTCACCGGCGGCGAGCAAGGCTGGCGCGGCGACGTGCCGCAGGTCCGGCTCGACGCGCGCAAGCTGGCCCGCCTCGGCTGGCGCGCGGAGATGTCCAGCGACGCCGCCGTCGAGCGTGCCGCGCGCGAGCTGGCCGGCCAGCTCTGACCTCGCGTGCGACGGCTCTCGCCGGTTTTCAAAACTCCGAAAATTATTTTGACGGCTCCGCGGCGTTTTGCTTAACTCCGCGCCGTTGTTTCGGAGTTTGTCGTGCGAGTTTTCAGTGGGCTGTGTCCGTCACGAAGCGCCGGCGCCGAAAGACAGAAACCGAGCTTCGTGATTTTTTTTAGTCCGGCCCGCCGGATGAGCCGACAGGTGAACTTGGAAGGAAGGAGAAATTGGTTTCATGGCAACTGGCAAAGTGAAGTGGTTTGACAATAAGAAAGGTTATGGGTTTATCGAGATTCAGGGCGGCCCGGACGTGTTTGTGCATCACACGAACATCGTCGGGCAGGGATTCAAGACCCTGAACGAGGGCGATGCGGTGTCGTTCGAGCAGATCAACACCGATAAAGGCCCCAAGGCCCAGAACGTGCAAAAGGTGTAACCCACTCTGTGTGTAACGGCCCCCTCGTCGCGCAAGCGGCGAGGGGGTTTCGTTTTTGGCCGGCGGCGGATGCGGCGTTGACAGAGCGGGGCGATGTTTCTACGCTTGGCACCATGCGCGGTGTGTTCATCAGCTTTGAAGGCGGCGAGGGATGCGGCAAGAGCACCCAGATCCGCCGGCTCGCCAAACGGCTGCAATCGATGGGGCGCAAGGTGGTCCAGACGCGCGAACCCGGCGGCACGGATCTCGGCGAAGCCATCCGCCATTTGCTCAAACACAGTCCTGCCGGCCACGGCATGTGCGCCGAGTCGGAGATGCTCTTGTTTTCCGCCGCGCGCGCCGAACTGGTGCGCAAGGTGATCCGGCCGGCATTGGCGGAGGGCGCGGTGGTGTTGTCGGACCGGTTCCACGATTCCACGACGGTGTATCAGGGCATCGTCCGCGGAATTGACCCGAGGCTGGTTGCCTCGGCGCATCGCATGGCGGTGGGCGATTGCGTGCCGCAACTGACGCTGCTGCTCGTGCTGCCGGTGGCCGAAGGGCGGCAACGGATGATGCGGCGCGTCCGGCCGGTCGGCGGCGAGGCGGACCGTTTTGAGGCGGAGCCGGACGAGTTTCACGGGAAAGTTCTGTTGGGCTTCCTGCAACTGGCGAAGTCGGAACCGAGGCGTTTCAAAGTGGTGGACGCGCGCCGATCCATCGCCGAGGTGGAGGCCGCCGTCTGGGAGTATGTGAAGCATGTCGTTTAAGCCACTGGCCGCCACACAGCCTGCCGTCGTCGCCGTGCTCCAACGCAGCCTCGCCAACAACCGGCTCGCGCACGCCTATCTCTTTGCCGGCGACGCGCTGGAAGACATGGAACTGGCCGCGCGCGAACTGGCCAAGGCCGTGAATTGTGAGTTGCCGACCAAGCAAGGTGGCTGCGACCGTTGCGATTCCTGCCGGAAGATTGACGCCGCCACGCCGCCCGGCGGCCAGCATCCCGACGTGCAATGGCTTCGCCCGGAATCCAAGTCGCGGGTCATCGTGATTGACCAGACGCGGGAGCTGGAAAAATCACTTCACCTCAAACCGACGATGGGCCGGATGAAGGTCGGCGTCATTGTCGAAGCCGACCGGATCAACCAGAACGCCGCCAATTCATTTCTGAAAACGCTGGAAGAACCGCCGGACCGCTCGCTGCTGCTGTTGCTGACGGCGGCGCCGGGGCAGTTGCTCGAAACCGTCCGGTCGCGCTGCCAGCGCGTGCAGTTCGGCGCGGCGGCGGCGCGCGAGCCGGAAGCGGCGCACGCGCCGCTCGTGGACGGCCTGCTGGCGCTGCTCGGCGGCGGCGGCTCGGTGCTGAAGGCGTATAAGCTGTTCGACACGATCCGCGGCTTCCTCGACGCAGAGAAAAAGCAGGTGGAGGAGCAGGTCGAGCAGACGGCGCAACTTGACCGCTACCGCCAGGTGGCCGACTCGAAATGGCTGGAAAAAAAGGAAGAAGAGATGAAGGCGCAGGTGGAGGCCGAATACCGGCGTCGGCGCAAGGCGACGGTGGTGACGCTGGAGTGGCTGCTGCGCGACGCGCTCGTCTGCATCGAGGGCGGCGACGCGGCGCTGTTGTTCAATCGCGAACGCGGCGACGCGCTACGGAAGCTGGCGGCAGCGCAGACGCGCGAACGGGCGCTGGCGAATCTCGAAACCATTGAGACGTTGCAGGACCAGTTGGAGCGCAACGTGAACGAGGCGTTGGCGCTGGAGGTGGCGCTGTTGCGGCTCAGCGGCCTGACCACGCCGGCGGCGTAGTTTTCAGTAATCCGTAATCAGTGGGCAGCCATCGGTGGTTGCTCTCTTTGGAAGCGTGATATTCGTATTCGCAGCCGTTAAACTGATTACTGATTACTGGTCACTGATGACTGAACACGGACCCCAATGGCATCGCGATTAATCAACATCGCCCTCTGGCTGCTGGTCTTCTTGTTGCCGGTGAAATTCGGCGGCCTCGTCCTCCTGCCGGACCGCCCCGCGAATTTCGCCGAGTGGTGTTTTTCCCGCTGGCCGCTGGAGTTGGCCGTCGTTTTCGCTTTCGTCTGGGCTGCCGCGACCATCGGCGCGGTGTGGCGCCGACGCGGCATGTTGCTCGGCGGTTGGGGGTGGCTTCCGCTGATTTGGCTCGCATCGCAATGGCTCTCGGCGAGCGTCAGTCCGTGGCCGGCACGCGCGTGGGTCGTGGCGGCGTTTTTCAGCGTGGCAACGGTTTTCTTTTTCATCGGTTGGTGGCCGGCGGAAAACGAGCGGCGTTACCGGACCGTGCTCGGCGCGCTCGCGGCGGCGACGGCGGTGGTTTGCGCGGTGGCGCTTCACCAGCACTTCGGCGGCTTTGAGGATGCGCTGCGCTACGCGAGGGAACATCCGGAGAGCGTGCCGCCGGAAATCCGGCCAAATCTTGCCGCGGTCCAGGGCAAACTCGCGCAAGGCCGCGTCTTTGGAACCATGTTTTACTCGAACACACTGGCCGGCTACCTCATCCTGGCCGGAGCGCCGGTGTGCTGCTGGCTGTGGCGGTGTCTGCGCGAACGGATGGAAGGCGGCGAACGGGCTGTGCGTGTGGCGAGCGTTGCGTTGACGGCGGCGTTCGCGGCGATGGTGTTGTGGTGTGTGCTGCTGACGCGGTCGAAGGGCGGCTTCGCGATGCTGGCGCTGGCGCTGGCCGGCGGTCTGGCGCTGTGCGGACGCGTGGACTGGCGCTGGCGCGCCGGCGCGCTGGCGGCGTTACTGGCGGTCGGCGCGGTTTTCTTCGGCGCGCAGGGCGCGCGGCGCGGCGCGGAAACACTGGAGGCGCGCGGCGATTACTGGCGGGCGGGCATGGCGATGATTGTGCAGCAGCCGTGGCTTGGCGGCGGCCCGGGCACTTTCGGCAAACGCTACGTGGAGCGTCGCCGGCCGGACGCGGAACCGACGCTGCTGGCGCACAACAACTTCCTGCAACAATGGACCGACTCCGGCGTCGCCGGCTTCGCCAGCTTCGCGGCGTTGTGGATCGGCGCGTTATGGCTCGGCGCGCGGCGGTTGCGGGCCGCGCCGTTTGACCCGCTGGCGTGGGCGACGTGGGTCGGGCTTGCGGCGTGGACGGGGCACAACCTGGTGGATTTCGATCTCTACGCCGCGGCGGTGGCGTGGCCGGCGTTTCTAATGGCGGGCTGGATGTTGCGCGGCGGTTCGACGACCGCTACAGCTTAAGCCGCGCGATTCCCATAAACATCTTGGGTTTAACGGTTGGCGTAAGGACGGTCTTGTGATAAATACAGATGCTTTACAAACGGCAAAAACAAGTGTTTGACTGCCACTGAACCAAAGATAAAGTCGGTCCGAGAGGTGCTACACGCGTGAACCAGAACGTTTTGATTACGAAAAAGGGATGGGGTGGCCGAACTATTATTCTTTTGTGTGCGGCGCTGGTCGCGGGAGGATTGAGCCTCGCACCTTCTCCGTCCGTGCGCGCTTCAGACGACGCTCCCGGTGGAACTCGCGCCAAGGCGCCCGTTACGCCGGGCGCCAGCGATCAAGTTGAAGAGTTCACGCGGATTATTGACCTGAAACTGAAATCGGAGTTCGCGCTGGCCTACATCGGTCGCGGTGACGCTTACCGCCGCAGAGGCGAGATGGACGCCGCGATTGCGGATTATAGCAAAGCCATCGAACTGAAGCCGGATTACGCCAAGACCTACGTGTGGCGCGGTTTCGCCTACGCCGCCAGGCACGACGACGAGCGGGCGGCTCGCGATTTCGCCAAGGCCATGGAAATGGATCCGCGCGATCCACTGGCGTTCAGCTACCGCGGCCTGGCCAACCTCAACCGGGGCAGTTACGACGCCGCCATCGCCGACTACAACAAGGCCATCGGCTTGAGGGCCGACAACGCGGACGACTACGCCAACCGCGCGTTGGCGTATTACTCCAAGAATGATTTCTCCCGTGCGATTGAGGACTACAACCGGGCCATCGAGTTGCGACCGAACGACCCCGATCTCTACGCGAAGCGGGCGCAGGCCAAACGCGGCTTGTTGAAGAACGCCGCGGAACAAGTGCTGGTGGACATCAGAACCAGCGAGCGGCTCGGCGGCAAGGCGGACTCCTCGCTGATGAGCGAGATCAGCCGGTTCTCCGGGACGGTTCCTTCCGAAACAACGGCGCCGCAGCGCACCGAGCCGGTGGCGCAACCACTGACGGCACCGGAACCGCGTCCCGTTGCCCCCGTGGCGGACCTCCCCGTCGTCAAGCGGCCTGAACCTGCGGTTACCCCTGAACCGCCGCCGCGTCCGACCGTGGTGACGGAGCCGCCGCCCTTCAAGAACTTCGAGGCGGCACCGATGGTTGAGAAACCCGCACTCGAAACAGCCAAGCCGCCAACACCGCCGGTCGCCACCGCGCCTGCGCCCGCGAACTTGACGGCGACCATCGAGGCACCGATGCCAAAACGCGTCGCGCCGCCAGAGCCGAGCGTGGCTTCCGCCGCGCCGCCGCCGGCTCCGACCGCGTTGGACGTCTCAGGGCTTGTCGCCAAAGCCAGCGAAGCCAAGAACTTCGAGGATAAAGTCAGACTTCTGAACGAAGCCATCCAGTTGGATCCCCGGTCTGCAGAAGCTTTCGCAGCACGGGGAAAGGCCTGGTTCTTTCATAAAGACTGGGATCAGGCCATTGGCGACTATACGCGCGCAATCCAATTAAATCCCACGGCTGGCGAGCTCTACAATAACCGGGGCGCCGCCTACGAGAATAAAGGCGAGCACGCGCGCGCAATCCAGGACTTTGACCAGGCCATCCAGTTGAAACTCCCCGGGGAAACGCTGGCCCGCGCCTACTACAACCGGGCCGACGCCAACATGTCCCTGTCCAATTACGACCGTGCCATCGCCGACTTCACGAAATCAATCGAGTTAAAGCCGGATGATCCCGAAACGTATCATGGCCGCGCGATGGCTTATTTCCAGAAGCACGCCTACGATCAGGCGTGGGCCGACGTGATAGAGTGCCGTCGCAACGGCGGCAAAGTGCAGCACGAATTCGAGGCCATGCTCACAGCCGCCAGCCAGCCCAAGACGACGACGCCTCCTGCTCTGGTGGCTCCCCAAACGGTGGAGCCAGCCGTGAGAGCGTTGCCCGTCTCCGGCGGGTCAAAACCGGCCGCCGCCGAACCTCCCGCCCCGACCGCCTCGTCGTCGCCGGCGGAACCGGGCAATGCCGAGGATTACGTCCGCCGGGCCAAAACATCTTTGGACAGCAAAGAAACCGACCGTGCTCTCGCGGACCTCGGCAAAGCTCTCAAGCTGAAACCGGATTACACCGAAGCCTATCTCCTGCGCGCCAACATTTACATCCAGCGCGACGACACCGAAGACGCCATTCTCGACTGCACCAAATCCCTGGATGCCCAACCCGGCAACGCCCAGGCCTACGTCCTGCGCGGCAACGCCTATGGCAAGCGGGGCGATTCGGAGCAAGCCATCCGCGATTTCAGCAAGGCCATCGAATTGAGCCCGCGCAACGCCGAGACTTACCAAGACCGCGCCATGGCCTATTACGACCTGCGCGCCTACGACAAAGCCTGGGCCGACGTGCAAGCCTGCCAGAAATTCGGCGGCCAGGTTCCGGCAGAATTCACTCTGGCTCTCACCAAAGCTTCAGGCCAGACGCCGCCGCTGCCGAAACCGGCCGAGCGGTTGGACGCGATTCAACCCGCGCCGGTCAGCCCTGCCGAGCCGCCAACCGTGGCCGAAATCCGTCCCGCCAATACTCCCGGCGAATCGACCGCGCCTCTTGCGGCGGCGCAAGCGCCGGCTGCATCCGCCCAGCCGATTGTCCAGTCCGGCTCGACTTACTCCGCTGCCGTCGAACAAGTGCTCGCCACGGCCCGGTCCGCCAGCATGGTTGAGAAGATTGAATGTTACACGCGAGCGATTGAGTTGGATCCGAATTGCGCTGAAGCCTACGCCGGCCGCGGCGACCTTTATTACGCCAAAGGCAACTATGCCGCCGCGATCTACGACTTCGGCAAACTCATCAAACTCCAACCCCTGAGCGCCGAAACTTATTTCGCCCGCGGCCAGGCCTATTCCAAGCAGGGCGACATCCAGGACGCGTTGCAAGACCTCACCGGCGCCATCAAACTCAAGCCCGATTACGCCGAGGCCTACCAGGCCCGTGCGATGCTCTACTCGGACCAACACGCGTATGCCGAAGCCATGGCCGATGTTCAAAAAGCCCTGCAACTCGGCGCACAGGTGGATCCCGATTTTGCCTCGGCGCTTACCCGAGTCTTGAAATCCCAGTCGCAGGCCGATGCCGGCGAAGCGAAGAAAACCGCCGCTCCGGCCCCGGTCAATCTTTCCCCCGCCGAGGAGGCGCTGGCCAAGGGCATGGCGGAGGCAAAGCCGGCGGACCAGATTTACTGGTTCAGCCGGGCCATCAAACTCGATCCAAAAAACGCCAACGCCTTCGTTTACCGCGGGGACGTCTATTGCCAGCAGCACGATTCCGACCGCGGCATCGCGGACTACTCCCAAGCCATCCAGATCAACCCCAAACTCGCCGTCGCCTATAATAATCGTGGCGTGGCGTGGACTGCGCGCGGTGAGATGGAGCGCGCGATGTGGGACTTCAACGACGCCATCCAGCGTGACCCGGCGCTGGCGGGCGCTTTCTACAATCGCGCCCACGCTTTTGCCAGGGCCGGCAAGTTCGAGCCGGCCGTCGCGGATTTTACACGGACCATCGAACTGAAACCCGACAACGCCGCCGCGTTCAAGAATCGCGCGATTGCCTACTACAACCTCCGGGCCTACGACAAAGCCTGGGCCGACGCGGAAGCCTGCGTGAAACTCGGCGGCAAAGTCTCTCCCGACTTTGTGACCTTGCTCATGCAGGTGGCGCCGCAATCCGCCCGCCCGTTGGTGACGGCCGCCGCGCCGCCCACCCTCGCCCCCTCGCCGGTGCCGCTGCCCGCCGGCAATTCACGCTCGCTGGAAGATCGTTATCAGGACGCGCTGGTGTTGCTGCAAGCCGGCTCTTATGCCGACGCCGCGACGCAGTTTGAAGCATTGCTCCAGGCCGATCCCCAATTTGCAATGGCTCATCTGGCGCTCGGCCAGATTTACTCCCGGCAGGCCGCGACGCGGGACAAGGCGCGGGCGCATTACGTCCAGTTTGTCCAGATGCGTCCCGACGATCCGAAAGCGCAGGAGGTGCTGCGCTGGTTGAGCGCAACGCGGTAAACAAGTTTTGCCGGGGCAACAGCCGCAGCCGGCTGCGATTCACAGCTTGTAACCGAATTTGCGCAACAACTGTTTGCGCGCGGCAATGTCCGCCTCGGTTTCGACGCCCCGGCTCTTCACACCATCCACGACGCCGAGAATGCCCCGGCCGGCCGCCGTTTCCACGACGATGACCTCGGCGGGATTGGCGGTGGCGCAGAAAATCCGGCAAACTTCCGGCACGGCTTTGATCGTGTTGAGGATGTTGACGGGGAATCCGTCCTTGAGAAAAATGATGAAACAGTGGCCGCAGCTCAAGGCCAGCGCGTTTTTCTTCGCCAACTCCACCAGTTCGTCGTCGTTGCCCGACCAGCGCACGAGCGCCGGGCCGCTCGCTTCGCAGAAGCCAATGCCGAATTTCATCTGCGGCGCAGTCTGCACAATCGCCTCGTGGAGGTCCTCGACGGTCTTGATGAAATGCGACTGGCCGAGAATAAAATTGAGGTCGGCCGGTTTCTCGACGGGAATCGTTTTCAGGTCCATGACGTCTCCTTCACGACTGCGACGATGTCATTGCTTTTCGCCGCCGGCGGGCTTGCGCTCGCCGCCTTCGCCGCGTTGCTGCTGGAGCCGCTTGCGCATCTGCTCGGTGGCGTCGTCCAGGGTTTTCTTTTGCTCGTCGTTGAGGATGCCGCGGAATTCTTCCAGCATTTGTTTGCGGATATCTTCAAGCTGCGGCCGGTATTTCTTTGCCACCTCCGCTGCCTTCTGTTTCTGCTCGTCGGTGAGTTTCAGCTTCTCGCCAATCTGCGGTGTCAGACCGAACATGCCCAGGGCCCGCCCGCCGCCGCGCTCGCGCTTCGGTGCGTCCTGCGCCCCAACGCCGAGCGCGGCGAGCAGGAGGGTGGCGGCGAGAATTGCAGTCAGTCTTTTCATGGTTGCGTCTCCAGATTGTGCTCGGTTAAAAACCGGCACGGCGAAAAAGATTCGCGTCTTCCCGGATTTTAGGTTTGTGCTTTCGGAATTTCAATTGCAGAAATGAACCGTGCAAAACGCTCCATCCGCAATCCTTTACTCGCCGGCGAGCTGGTTCACCCGGCTCGACTGGTCGGTCGTGTTTCCGAAGCGGCAGCCCATCGAGGTGGACCTCGGCTGCGGCGACGGCTCTTTGTTGCTGCACTGGGCGAAGAAGTTTCCCGACCATAACTGGCTCGGCGTGGAGCGGCTCAAGGGCCGCGTGCTGAAACTGGAGCGCAAAGCCCCGCGGCTCGGCATCGCCGGCAACCTTCGCGCGTTGCGCATCGAATCGGGCTACGCGGTGGAATGGCTCTTCCCGCCCGCGAGCGTCGCGGCTTATCACATCTATTTCCCCGATCCGTGGCCGAAGAAACGCCATTACAAACGCCGGCTGATCCAGCCGGAGTTTGTCGCGGCGCTGGCGCGAACACTGGAGCCGGGCGGATTCGTGAATCTGGCCACCGATCACGCGGATTACTTTGCGGAAATGCTGCCGTGCTTCAACGCGCACGGCGGCTTCGAGCGCGTCGAACCGCTGGCGCCGGCAACGCCAGAGGAGATGACGGATTTCGAGCGTGACTTCGCGATGGAAGGCCGGCCAATCCACCGGGCGAGATTTCGGAAAGTGAAGGGTTGAAAGTTAAGAATTTCAAAAACTCTTAACTCTTCCTTCTTCACCCTTCACTTCGCGGCCGCTTCCGGCGGTGCGCTGTCCCGGACGATGCGGAAGCCGAGATCGGGCCGTCCTTGCTGGGCCATCACGGCGGTCTGGCGCTGCGTGACGCGCACGTCGGTATCGGCCCACGAACCGCCGCGGATGACGGGCACCTTCTCCTTCGAGTTCATTTTCATCGGCGCCAACGAATCGGTCCACTCACAGACATTGCCGGCCATGTCGCGCGCGCCGAACGGGCTGACGTCGCCGGGATGCGCGTGAACCGGCGCCCATTGGAAATAGCCGTCAATCCGCCCGTGATTCACATCGTCGTAGTCCTTGCCGGTGTTGGCGAGTTTTGGATCGTCGAAGCTGTTGCCCCACGGATACAGCCGCCCGTCGGTGCCGCGCGCGGTTTTTTCCCATTCCTGCTCGGTCGGCAGCCGGCCGCCGGCCCACTTCGCATAGGCCCAGGCATCCCAGAAGTTCACATTGAAGACCGGGCTGTCTTCCGTGATCACCTGTCCGTCGTATGGTTGGCCCGTCCGAACCGCTTCCTGGATCCCTTCCCAGTCCACCGGCGTGTGCGACGTGATATCAGCGTCCTTCGGCTGCTTCGGGTTTGCCCACTGGGCGTCACCTTTCGTTCTCACCTGCAACCAAAACTTGCGGTATTGGCCGATGGTGACTTCGTATTTGCCGATCCAAAACTCCTTCGTCGTCTTCTTCTCACCCTCCTGATAAATGAACTCGCCCGCCGGCACGTGGATGAATGATTCCACGTCCGCAGGCGGCAGCTTCGTGAGTTGCTGGAACACCAGCCAGCCGGCCACCGCCAGCGCCGCCGCGCCGGCCGCCGCGCCAACGGCGATGTAATGTTTTTTCTGAAGGCGCTGCCTCAACGGTTTCTTCGACAGGAAAATCGGCACCACGGCGCTCCGCCGCCTGCTGGACAATCTCGCCTTCTTGACCACCGGCGTGTGGAACGACCGCTCCAGGGTTTCCGCCTCGCCGAGCATTTGCTCCAGCGACGGAGCCGGATGGTCCGGGACCAGCAACCGTCTGAGCAGCGCATACACTTGCGGCGACTGCGGCGCGGCCGGGTCGAGGGCGTTCCACAACATCTGCGCCAGTGGCGGCATCTCCGTCGCGGCCGAGCCGCCCAGCTCGCCGCTGGAGCCGTCGAGGAACGAAAACCCGCAGAGGTGCGGCTCGCCGTTGGCCATGTCCACCAGAATATTCTTCCCCGGCACCGGGCCGAACGCGATGCGGTTGTGCGCCAGATACAACAGCGCCCGCGCCACGCCAATCAACACCCGCAGTGTGTGCGCCGGGCTGAGCTTCTGTGGCGACTCGACGATTTCTTGCAGACAGCGGCCCTCAATGAATTCCCGCACGTAATAATGCACGCCGCCGAACTCGCCCGCCTCATAGACCGCCACGAGATTGTTGTGGCGCAGGTTGGCCAGCCGGCTCGCCAGCGAAGTGAACTGCGCGGTCTTCGCCGCGTCGTCGAGCAATCCCGAATCCAACACCTTGATGGCGACGGTGCGGTTCACCTGTTCCTGCACCGCCTCAAACAAGCAGCCCCAGTCGCCCTGGCCCAACACGCCGCGGATCGCATAGGGACCGAGCACCGCGCCGATCATCGAATTATCCGGGCGGCGCGCTGGCGGCGCAGGCGCGGCGGCGGGTGGCGGCGTTTTCACCACCACGGGCTTTGCCGCCACGGTGGCGTGTTTGGCCACGACGGTCGGACCCGGCTGTGGCGACGCGGCTTTCGGTGGCGTTGCGGCGACGCGCGGGGCGGGAGCCTTGGCGGCGACGGGCTTTTGCGCCGTCACGGTTGTCGCGGGTTTCGCCACAACGGTCGGACGCGGCCCGGCTTTCGGCGTGGATGCAACCACGCGTGGCACGGGCGCGGCGGGTGGTTGCGCGGAAACTTTGGCGACCACGCGCGGGGCGTTGCTTGCCGGTGCGGATGGCGTTGGGGGCTCCGCCATTGGCGCCGGTTCCGGCACTGGTTCCGGCGGAGGCGAAGGCGCAGCGGGCGCGGCCTCGGCCGAGAGCACTGCCACGATGCTTTCGGCGCGGAGCGGTTTTACAACCACGCCGAGACCGCCGGCGGCGAGCGTCTGGCTTTCGCTGTCGGCGAGCGGGGCGTCGGCTGTGAAGACGATTTTAATCTCCGGGAACCGCGAGCGGGCGAATTCGGCGAGTTGTGTGCCAGCCACGAGGAGGTCGCTGATGAGCGCCTCCATGGGTTGCGCCTCGAACGCGCCGAGAGCTTCCTCGAGCGTGGTGGCGACACAGACCTGAAACCGGCCGGCAAACGGCGGCGCGGCCAGTTCCGCGGCGAGCGCGTTGGCCGCCGCGAGATCGTGGTCCACAATGAGAAGCGCGGTTGCCATCAGGGTCCCGGTTGGGTTGGCGCCGGGGCGGGCGCGGCGGCGGGCGACGGCGCAGATGGCGGCAGCGCGCCGGGCAGATCGGGCGGCAGCGGAAATCGTCTCAGGATCGCAGCGGTTTCCTCCGGCGTGAACCGGTGTTCCCGCGTCCAGACCGCGATTCCAATGCCGGCGATCTGGATCGCAAACGTCAGTCCCACCATGACGACCGCCATCCAGAAAAACCCGGTGGTGCGCAGCTTCTGGCTGTTCACGTCGTGGAGAAATACAAACCGCATCGCCACGGCGCCAATCTCAACGAGGCAGCCGCTGGGCAGGCGGGTTTCTTCGCTGATGGGTTTGCCGTTGATATAGACGCCGTTGGTGGAGCCGCAATCGCGCACCATGACGCCTCGCCGCGTGATCCGCAGCGCGCAGTGGCGGCCGGAAATACCGTCGTCCACAAGGCGCAGAGTGTTGCCCGGGTCGCGGCCAATGGTCAGTTCCGCGCCTTTCGGCTGGATGCTCTCGCCTTCGCGGGTGCCGTTTTCAATGATGAGATGATACATGCGCGCCGCCGCCAGTCGTTGGCGCGACTTTACGGACGGCGCCGGGCGCTGTCAATCCGTCACTGTCGTCGGTTTCGCATTTCCCGTTTCGTTGCCCTCGCCCAGCCGGCTTCGTTCTTGCCAGCGCGCGGGCCGCTCTCTATGCTGCGCGCGATTTTTGTGGGACCGAAGCGATGATGAATACGACGCATTCTAAAAAACCCGTCGCCGTTGTGACGGGCGGCGCGGGCTTTGTTGGATCACATCTTTGCGACCGGCTGCTGGCCGAGAGCTGGCGTGTGTTCGCCGTGGATAACTTTCTTACCGGCTCGCGCGACAACATCAAGCACCTCGAGGACAATCCCGACTTCGTGCTGATCGAGCAGGACGTGACCCAATACCTGAAGGTGCCCGGGTCGGTGGAGTTTGTGTATCACTTCGCCTCGCCGGCCAGTCCGGTGGATTACGGCGAGTATCCGGTGAAGACGCTGAAGGCCGGTTCGCTCGGCACGCTCAATGCCCTCGGCCTCGCCAAGAACAAGCGCGCCGGTTTCATGATCGCTTCCACCAGCGAAGTCTACGGCGACCCGCTGGTGCATCCACAGACCGAGAGCTACTGGGGCAACGTCAATCCCGTCGGGCCGCGCGGCTGCTACGACGAGGCCAAGCGGTTCGCCGAGGCGCTGACGATGGCCTATCTGCTTGAAGACAAGGTCAACACCCACATCGTCCGCATTTTTAACACCTACGGCCCGCGAATGCGACTGCGCGACGGCCGTGTAGTGCCGGCGTTCATCAGCCAGGCGCTGCTCAGCGAGCCGCTCACGGTTTTCGGCGACGGCAGCCAGACGCGCAGCTTCTGTTACGTGAGCGATCTGGTGGACGGCATCTGGCGGTTGTCGCGGACGGATTTTCACGAGCCGGTCAATGTCGGCAACCCGGCGGAGATGACCGTGCGGCAGTTCGGCGAAGCCGTCCTGAAGATCATCGGCTCGCGAGCGCCGATTGTTTCCAAACCGTTGCCGGTGGACGACCCGAAACAACGACGGCCGGACATTACCCGCGCCCAGCAACTGCTCGGCTGGGAGCCGAAAGTTGGCCTCGACGAAGGCTTGCGGCTGACCATTCCTTACTTCCGCGAGCGCCTGAGACATGCGCCAGCGGCGGGTTGACAACGCCGCGCCGCTGCCGATACGCTCCAGTTACTGAAATTCGTCGCATGGACATCTTCTTCAAATGTATCCACTGCGGCCAACGCCTTGTGGTGGATGATGCGGGCATCGGGATGGAAATACCTTGTCCGTTGTGCGCCAAGCTCGTTGCCATCCCGCCGCAATCCACGGTTCCTCCTGAAGAAACAGAGGTGCGGGTGCCGCCGGCGACGAAACTGCCGGAGACAGGTCTTCCGCCGCCGATTGTCACCGTCGCTTCGCGGCCGCTGACTGAAGCGCACACGCCACCCGAGCCAGTTCCAGCCAAGCCTGCGTCCTCTGAGGAAACGCCCGTACCGGCGAACCTTTGCGTGCCTCACGCGCCGGCTCGTGTGCGGCGACCGCCCGGTTCACCGCCGCCGCCGCGCGCGCCGAAACCCGCGCCCGCGCTCACACCCGCGCTGGTCGAAATGTTCGCGCCGGTTCCGTCGAACCTCCGCGCGCCCGGCGCGCCGCGTCGTGTGCGATTGCCGCTGGCCACGCCGCCGGCGCCACGCGCGCTGCAGTCCGCGCCGGCGTTGCGCCCGGAAGTGGTTGTTTTGCTGAAGCCGGCGGAAACGCCGCCACCGGTGCCGCTGCCCGCGCCGGTGTTCATACCGGGCCCAGCCAAACCGCCGCCCGCTCCGGCCTCGGCACCGCCGCCGACCAAGTTGCCGCCGCCGCCACCAGCGCCGAAACTGCCCGAAACGGCCCAACCGTCGCCGCCAGTCCCGCTTGTTACGGTCGCGCCGCCATCAGCGCCGGCGTTGCAGGGTATCGTGCCGCCGCTCGATCTTGCGTTTCCCAAAGTCGAATTGCCGCCCGCGCCGCCGCCGACCAAGTTACCACCGCCGCCACCGGCGCCGGTGAAAGCCGAGCCGGTTGCCGTGTCATCGCCCATGCCGGTTTCCGTCGCGCCGTCGCCCGCCGCCGTCCGGTTGGCGAACCTCGGCGGGCCGGCGAAGGCCGCGGCGGAACAATGGCATGGACTGGCCGCCGCGCTCGCCCAACAACTCTGGAACGGCCACTCGCCGGTGCCGTTGCGCGCCACGGTGGTCGAGGCGTTTCTCCACGCGATGCCGCGGTTCAACTCCGTTCCCGGCGGCGAAGCCGGTGCCGCCGGCACCAGCGGCGGACGCAGTCGTTGGAGCGATCCGTTTGCCGGCGACCAGCCGGACATCGTGGGGCGGTTCGACCGGCCCGACTTCGAAGGCATCGCCGCGCGTGTCGCGGAACTGATTGAGCGCTGGATGCAACGTCAGGAAAACCTGGCGCGACAGCCCGGCTCCGACGCCGACGACATCCATTTCGCGATGATGCCGGTGCCACACTCCGCCGTCGTCAGTTTCGGCATGAACTACCGCCAGCGCGGCGCGGCGGGCCGCAAGCGCATTACGTGCTGGGTCGCGCGCGTCGGCGAAAACCGCTTTCTGTTTTCCGGAAAAGTCCCGCCGAGCGTCAGCGTCACGCTGCCCGGTTTTGTGCAATCGTTCCGCGCCGAGGCGGGCGAGCCGTCCGAGCCGCTGCCGCTCGAGGAAATCCTCAACATGCCGCCGCCGCCCAACGTGGATGCCGAGAACGCGCTGGTGGTGCGCCGGTTGATGTTGAGCTTTTGCGAAGCCTATTTTGTGCGGTTCGACAACCGCCTCGCGGCGGAATTTTACGACCAGATTCGCCGCCGTCGCGATATCGTCCGCGCCGTCATCCCCGGCATGTTGCAGGTGATGCCGCCGTCGCGCGAAAAACGAATGCTGCAACAGCTCAGCCGTGAACTGTGAACTGACGCATCGTGAACGAAACTCCAAATTCCAAACCGGATGCCTGGAGCGTGAAATTTCCCTGGAGTTTGGAGTGCGGTGTTTGGAGTTCTTCCGGCCTCGCCTTGGCTTTCTTCCTTGCCGCCGCCAGCGCCTCGTCCGCCGACGAGATGTTTCCGTTCGTCATGCCAGGATTGGAGCCGAGCCGCGGCGTCGCCGACGTGTCGTGGCTTAACGACGCGCCGGCTGGCCACAACGGCTTTCTGCGCCCGCGCGACGGCCATTTCTTGGATGGACGCGGCAAGCGTGTCAAATTTCTCGCCACCAACTTTACTTTCAGCAGCGCGTTTCCCGGTCACGACGACGCGGAAAAACTTGCCGCGCGGCTTGCCAGCTTCGGCATCAACTGCATCCGGTTCCACCACATGGACAACCAGGCCGCGCCGCGCGGCATCTGGAAAGCCGGCACGCCGAAGAAGAACGAGTTTGACCCGGACCAACTCGACCGGCTGGATTATTTCATCGCCCAACTGAAGGCGCGGGGCATTTATGCCGACATCAACCTTCACGTCTCGCGCAATTACTGGGAGGGCGGGGATTTCCCCGACGGCCTCAGCGACCGCCAGCGGCGCGAGGAGTTGCCGAATTACTGCAAGGGACTGGATAAAATCAACGACCCGATGATCCGGATGCAGCGCGACTACGCCCGCGCGCTGCTGACGCACGTCAACCCCTACACCAAGACCGCCTACGCCGCCGAGCCGTGCGTCGCCATCGTCGAGATCAATAACGAGAACTCGCTGCTCGACCTGAAGGTGGCGGCGTTGCCGGATTATTACCGGCAGGACGTGTTGAAGAAATGGAATGTCTGGCTCCAGTCGCGCTATGGCTCCGCCGAAAAATTGGAGGCTGCGTGGGGCGGCGCCGCGCCGCTCGGCGAAAATCTTCTGCACGGCAAGTGGACCCTTCAGGGCGACGAATACTACAGTCTCGCCAATAAGGACGGCGTAACGCGCGTGACGATCAAGCGACTGCCTGCGATCAGTTGGCACGCGCAGATCCATCAAGTCGGCCTGACGCTGGAGGAGGGCAAGCTTTACACGCTCGAATTCACGGCGCGTTCCGAGCCGGCGCGCCGGTTGCCGATGAGCGTCATGCTCCAGAAATCGGACTGGCATCCTTGCGGCCTGACCGACGCCGCCGACCTGACGCCGCAATGGAAAACTTTCAGTTTTACGTTTCGCGCCTCGCGGGTGGAACCGGCTTCGGTGCGCGCCGGCTTCAACCTTGGCGAAGGACCGCTCGGCGAGTTGGAAATCAAAGACATGGCGTTGCGGCCCGGCGGCTCCCTCGGATTGCGTTCGGGTGAGTCTCTCGATGCCGGCACGGTCACCAGCGGCGAGCGCAGCCTGGGCACGACGCGGCACATCGACTGGGTGCGGTTCCTCGCTGGAACCGAGCGCGCTTACACCGACGGGATGCGCGAGTTTCTGAAAAAGGAACTCCGCGTCCGCGCTAACATCATCGACACGCAGGCCAGCTACGGCGGCATGGCCGGCTGCTACCGCGAGTCGGTCAACGATTACGTGGACATGCACGCCTACTGGCAGCATCCGCGCTTCCCGCACCGGCCCTGGGACCGCGAGGACTGGCTGATTCCCAACACGCCGATGGTGGCCGCGAAGGACGGCGGCAACTTCGCGCGGCTCGCCGCCTATCGCGTCGCGGGCAAGCCATTCACTGTCAGCGAATACGACCATCCCGCGCCGAGCCACTACTCGGCGGAGATGTTCCCGATGATCGCCAGTTTTGCCGCCACCCAGGATTGGGACGGCTTCTTTCAGTTCGACTACGGCGACACCGATTGGGCCTCCGGAAAAATCGGCGGCTTCTTCATGCTCGAACAGCATCCCGCCAAACTCGCGTTCCTGCCGGCGGCGGCACTGATGTTCCGCCGCGGCGACGTGGCGCCGGCGCGCGGCGCGGCGCGGTTGAGCATTCCCGCTACGCAGGTGGAGGAACTCGTCGCCGAGCGAGTTTCCATGGGCGACGCGTGGAAGAAAGCGGGCGTGGAACCGTGCAATTTGCTGGTACGCCGTTGGACGGTGAGCTTCACGCGCAGCGGCAAACTTTGCGCCGACCAAACCAAGACCAGCGGCTCGCAGATCGCGTGGGACACCGAAGCTGCGATCTACATCGTGGACGCGCCCGCCGCGAAAGCCGTCGTCGGCCGTTGCACCGGCAAGACCACGCGGCTCGACGGCGCCGAGTTTGAGGTGAAATCCAACGAACGCAATTTTGCCGCGCTGACGCTCAACGCCATGGACGGCAAACCCATCGCGCAATCCCGCCGCCTGCTGCTCGCCGCCGCCGGCAACGTCGAGAACACCGGCATGGGTTGGAATGACAAGCACACCAGTGTCGACAGCCACTGGGGCCAAGCGCCCACAGTTTGCGAGGGCATCGCCGCGAAGATTGCCGTCGCCACGCAGCTCAAGCCAGCGAAAGTTTTTGCGCTCGACGGCTCCGGCGCGCGCGCCGGCGAAGTCCCCGCCACGCTCGCCGACGGCAAGCTCACCTTCGAGATCGGCCCGCAGTTCAAGACGCTCTGGTACGAAATCGCGGCGGAGTAGAACCGATTCTCTGGAGGTGTTGATATTTGCCTTTGTATTGGGTTCCCGGTAGAACGTCTTGCATGATTTCCGGTTACATCACGGCTGCCATGCGGCACGCCTGCTATGAGTTGATGAAAAACGGGCGATTTTACGGCTCCATCGCGGAGTGCCAGGGGTGTTGGGCCGAAGGCACCACGCTGGAGGCATGCCGCGAGGAACTCATCGAAGTCCTCGAAGAGTGGATTGCTCTGGCCTACAAGCGCGGTGACTGCATTCAGTGTTCGTTCGCAGACTCGTAGTACGGCAGCGTTACAGTCACGCCTGCTTCTGATCCAAGAGGTGGCGGCTCATGGAAGGAAGTAAGCGGGATTGGGGATTTTGCAGCATTTTTCACACCAGCCGCCGATAAAGTCGCTCTCCTGGTCTCCAACATTCAAAACGATTGTATATCCCAATTCCTCGGAAATCCGCTTGCGTTCGCTCGCCTTGAACGAAACGATGGATGGATCGTTATAAGTTAGCGGCCTGAGAAAAAGCCCGTCCCACTCGTCGTAGCCAGCAGCGCGCAAGTTCTTTTCGGTGGCAGCGCGCAATGCCTCCCCTCTTCCACTTACGAAGAAAATCGCGAACCCACGTTTCTTTGCGACTGTGTAAAGGTCGTGAACTGGCACGATCGGTTTCGCGTTGGCTTTCAAGACCCAAGTGTCGAAGACGTTGCTGTTGTAACCGTAGTCATTATCGTGGATCTCCGGCCATGTGGACAGCACTGTGTCATCAATGTCGAAGACCACCGCCTGTTTTTTCGCGGCAGGATTGAGCTGCCGAAGGTAGGTGGCAGCTTCCCCAGTGATCTTCTCCGTCTCGGCCTCCCATTCTCCAGAGTCATGAAACGATGTTACTCTCAGTTTTGCGATCCCGACATTGGGAATCGGGTCGGTAGCTAAAGTGACTCTGGGTGGCGATTGACCGTCCTTGCCTTCAGCTGGCGATAGGCTCTTGACCTCCGGATTGTTCAGCGTCGCGAAATAGCCATAGACTCTCCGGTAGTATTCCAGCTCCTCGCGTTCAAACGCCCGGTTTCCGAGCCACCATCCCAGACACAAGGCGGCCCCAATAAGAAGGCATCGGCAAAGGATGGTGGGTATTGGCAATGGCAGAAATGGCTCTTGCTTTGGGCACTTTAGCGGGTAAGCGGCCTCCAACAGGAGCCGGTTCAATCTCATGCGTCTGTTACCACTGAGTCTCGATTCGCGCGCAACGAGACGCTCTGCCTCTTTGGATAGCGCCACCGCTTTGAATTTTGGATACAAGCTGCTCCCGCCCAACAGCCTGTTGAGTTGTTCAATCTCTGTTGCTGCTTCGGGGACCGCTATATCGTCAGCTTTGATTGCATTCAATAAACCATGTATCGTAATCCGCCCGTGAAACTCATTCGTCAAAAATCCGGGAGAACTTCCAATTCGCAGCGTTGCAAGCACCCTGTTTTTCAATAACCGTGCAAGCCATCCGCGAATGGCTAACGCCACGAACATCAAGAACACCGCAATGACAAAGAGCACACCGCAAACAAATGTGAACGAACGCGAAAAATCGATCCTCATACGGATATGACTCAACTCATGGAAGTAGTTGGGATCCTTGAAGATGATATTCTTCGCTTGGTAATAAACCGACTCGGCCGCTTTGACTGCATCTTGGGCAGTTGCCCTATCGGTCGGTTTGTGACTATCCGATTGGGCATTGAATACTTGCTGGCATTTCTTTCCGGACGCGTCGCCGAACCTCTCAAACAGCTTGTACTTCGCTAGGTCGTGCGCAAGTGATGTGGGGCTGTCGAAGAAAGTGGTAACACCTTTGGTTTTGGCATGGTCCGGGGCCTTTTCACCAGGCTCCCGCTCAGGTTCGTAATCGAACTTGTCACCATACAATGTGATCGCCCTCATCTGCTGCTCGGGCCGTAGGAACCAGTCAAAACACTTATAATCATCCGAGAATTTGTAAGAGATATCCTCGAGAATCATTCCAACCATGAAACAACCGGCGAGCACGATAACTGCCGAATTGGCCAACAAAGGTCCGCGTATTTTGCCCTCCTCGCCACTGCCCGAAGCTTGAGTCAACGGAAGCCAGATTGTATTGCCAAAAAAGGCAAAGATAATGAGTTCAACGCCAACCACAAACGCGAAACCGATCGAGAGTGTGGCCCCAAGTTCTGTGATATTGGTGAATGACATGGTTCGATACCCGTTTTTTATTGGGCGTTGTTAACGAAGAGATGGGATTTTTGATTTCAAGCCACTGGAGCAGAGACGATGCCCTGCGGTCTGCTTCCAGCCATGAAGCCTTGCGTCCCTAAGCTTAAAGACAACCTGCAGGGGAATTTCGAGGAAAAATTCCAACACGCCATGGGCCGATTGCTCCATCGCTGTGATCATCGTGTTGTTCTCCGTGGCTTGCCCGAATTGGCCGGATTGTCTCCATCCGGCCGTCCCGTGCAAGTGCAAAATCTCGCAACGCGAAACGCGACAGGCTTTCAACGTTCAAACCAATACCCACTGTCTCAAGGTTCTTCCGTCACAAGCCAATAACCCGGTTCCTTTTCGTGGGCCAACTCCGCCAGTGCCTGCGCCGAAGGGGCGGCGCGCGGGGGCACGCGGCCCACCCCAGAACGACGCCCGCTACTTCAACTGAAGATCGGCAGGCTTGAGGCCCTTGACGAACTTGCCGAAGCCGAAGCCGCTCGCGTTGTATTCGCCGACGATGTCCACGTTGTTCCTGGCGGAAATCTTGTCTTCGAAGCCGAGTGCCCAGTAGCAGGCGTTGACGAGGAGGCGACGGAAACCCTCACTCTGAAGGTCCATCGCGCAGCCCATCGTGGTCGCGATGATCTTCGAGGTCTTGCCGGTCTCGCCGGTGTAGTTGCGCAGCCAGACCAATGGCTGCATCGGGTTGTTTTTCTCGTATTTGTCCGTCGGCTTCTGCTTGCCGGCCACGGGTGGATCGTTCGGGTTCATGCCGGTGAGCACCTCGCCGCGCATGAGGACCGTGCAGTCGGCGGGCGGGTTGGCGGTGTAAACATCCGTCGGCCCGAACACCTGCGCTACGCCGCGCAGGATGGGATGGTCCTTCGCCGATGGTTCGACGATGCCAAGCGTGGCTTCGTGGGCGTGCCAGCCGTGATGCGCCACCCACGTCTCGCCGAGCACCTGCCGGCCGAAACCGCCGGGCCAGTCCTTGTTCTTCCAATCGTATTTTGCGTAGGCGCTCTTGCTGTCCTTGCTGTAGGCGAACGCGTGGGTGGAGGTGCGCAGGCCAAGGATCGGCTTTCCGGAGTTGACGAAGTCTACGAAGTGTTTCATCTGCTCGTCGGGCAGTTCGCGGAAGCGCAGGAACATTACGCACATGTCGGCGCTGTCGAGCGCCTCGATGCCGGGGATGTTGTTTTTGGTGAGCGGATCAATCTCGCCGCTTTGCGGGTTGATGGCGTAAAGCACGGTGCATTTGAAGCCGTGGTGCACGGCGAGGATGCGGCCGAGCTGGGTCATTGCCTCCTCGGAACGGTATTCCTCGTCGCCGGAGAGCAGGACGATGTGCTTGCCCTTGCCGGGACCGTCTTTGCCTTCGTAAACGACGCCGTCGGCTGCCGTAGCGACAGCGATGCCCAACATAGTCATCAAGAGGGTCGCGAGTTTCATGATTATTCCTTCGTTGTGTGTGGTCATTCTATTCCGTGGCGCGGCGTAGTCAAAGAAACAAGAGCGGTTCAAACATGAGGGGTTTTATTCTGTTCCTGCTTCCTTCAACAACAATCTGAGATTGCGACCGGCGCTGAACATCTCGCGTTCGCCCAGCGGAGTTTGCCGGTATCGCTCCTGCAACTGTTCCGCATTGAGCGCGCGCGACCGCATCAGAGCACGCAACAAATCCAAATCTTTTGCGCGGCCCAACACGAGTTTCACCATCGCGAGGTCGTAGGGATCAAGGGCGAAGACATTGTCATAATCGCTCAGGGGGCGCAACCGCGACTGCCAGCCGGCTGGCAGGGTCGCTTCAATCTCCGGGCGCAGAATGTCTGCGCAGAATCCGGTTTCAGCCATGAAGGCGCTGTCGCGCCCCAGCGCGACCTGAAGCGTTTCCGCCATCGCCTCATTGACAGGCTCCAGCAACAAGTCCGCGTCTGCGGTCAGTTCCAACGGGCATCCCGAATCGCCCAGTTCGGGATGAAATGCCAGCAACGAGCACGATCCCAGTAAATAGATCTTCCGCGGACGCGCGACAGCCCGCACCGCTTCGATCAAATGATTCAGTGACTGTAAACGCATTGTCGGATGACGGTGCGGCGTTCCGCGGCAGTCAGGACGCCGGCAAAAGGGGCGAACTCCCCGAGCCGCTCACTGGCGGGGCTGCGATCGCGCAACAACGCCAGCAGTTTGTGAAATCCATCGGGCGACGTTTGGGCATCGAGCACAATCTGCCGCCACTCTAGAAGCCGATGCGGAGCGGGATGACTGCCAGCGACCCATCGGTCAATGTTCTCCAAACCGAGTCGCAGAAGCGCCGGGTCGCGCTCTAGTTTGTCCGCCACCAAATCGAGCAGCGTTTTCATGACACGAGGAACTTAACTCAAAACGGCCGCGCCTGTCACTGGCGTTTGACTTTCGGAGCTATTTCTGTCCGCCGAGGCAGAACAGATGCGACTCTGTCCGCAGGAACATTCGTCCGCCGGAAACCGCCGGCGTGGCGTGCGCTGTCTCGCCCAGCGGGAAGCGGAACAGTTCCTTGTAGTGGTCGGGCGATGCTTCGAGCACGATCACGTCGCCATCGCGCGACACATTGAACACGCGGCCGTCCACCCAGATGGGTGACGCGAAGAAGCCTTCCTTCACGTTGGCGTCGGCCTTGGTGCGTTGCTGCCAGCGCACTTCACCGGTGGCGGCCGTCACGCATGAGACGAGGCCCTGATCGGTCCAGAGATACGCCACGTCGCCGACCACAAGGCTCGTTGGCACATACGGCGCCACGGGTTTCTTGATGCGGTAAGCCTCCTGCGCCTTCTCGCCTTTGGCCGGATCGCCGGGCCGCACTGCCGCAACGTGGCTGCCCACACCGCCGCCGCCGCACGTGCCGAAGACCAGGCCCGCATTCTCGCAGATAAACGGCGAACTGACACTGCGCGCGGTGAGCGCCGGAAATTCCCAAACCACCGCGCCGGTATCGGGATCAATGCCGGAGATGCCGTGGTTGCGGCTGTTGAAAACCAGCACCGGCTTGCCGTTCTTCGGATGGAACATGCATGGCACCGAATAGGCCGTGGTCTGGTCGCCGCCCTTGCGCGGCGTCTGCCAGAGTGTCTTGCCGGTCCTGGCGTCCACCGCAATGAGGAAACTCGCGCCGTCCTGCTCGTTGCCCAGAATCACGCGGCCATCGTAAAGAACCGGCGACACCGCCGGGCCGTGCTGGCTAACGAACGGGCCGAGGTCGCGCTCCCACACCGTTTTGCCGGCGTGGTCGAACGCCGCCAGCATGAAATGGTTCGTCGTGCCCCAACTGACATAGACCCGCTCCGCGTCCACCGCCGGCGTCGCGGAGGCGAAACTGTTGAGCGGGTTTTTCTTGAACGGCCCCAGCGGAAAATCGCGCTGCCACAGCTTGCTGCCGTTGGCGGCGCTGAAGCAGAGCGCGTGGAAGCCGCCCGGCGCGACCGGCTCCGCGCTCGTGACGAACACGCGGTCGCCCCACACCACCGGCGACGAGTGCCCCTTGCCCGGCAGTTCGATCTTCCAGCGTAAATCTTTTTCCGTCCACTTCGTCGGAATCGTTTTGCAGCGGCTGATCCCCTCGCCGTTCGGCCCGCGAAACCGCGTCCATTCCTGGGCGAAGCCGGGCGACGCGAGAATAAGTGAAACCAGAAGCGACAACAGCAAACCGTGGCGAGTTTTCATGGCATTCAATTCAAACAATTCATCAACGGACAACATCGGCAGTGTAGCGGACGCGGCGAATTTGAAAAGCGTTTAGCGCGCGGCGTTACGCGGCTTTCACCGGCTCCTTCTCGTCCAGCGGCGTCACCGGATCAATAAACACCCACGACAACGCGGCGACCAGATACACGCCCGCCGCCACCCAGAACGTCAGCACCCAGTTGTCGCCGCTGTATTTCAAAATCTGTCCCACCGCCACCGCGCCGACGGCGCCGCCGAGCTGGCCAAACATGTTCATGCTGCCGGAAATCGAGCCGGCAAACCGGCCGCCGACCGACATGCATGCCGCCCAGCCGCACGGCACGCTCAGGTCATTGGCGAAGCTTGCCAGCCCCAAGAGCACCACCGCCAACTCCGGACTTTGGATCCTCGTGGACAACACCAGCATCAGCGCCGCGCCGACCAGGCCGATAAAAGCCATCAAGCGCCGCGCCTGCGCCGTGCTGTCGAGCCACACCGCCACGCGCGAGGTGATCAGGCCGGTGAAGACGCAGCCGATGCCGCCAAAGAAAAGCGGCACCCCGGCCAGCAGCGCGCCTTTCATCAGTTCAACGTGGCGCGCCTCGCGCAGATACGTCGGCAGCCACGTGATGTAAAAATACCAGCCGTAGGAAACGCAGAAGTATTGCAGCCACAGCAGCCACACCGTCGGGCCGGCGAGAAACCGCCTCCACGGCACGTCGCCGTGATGGGCGGCATTTTTCTCCGCGCCGTCGAGCAGCGCCAGCTCCGCCGCGTTGACCGCCGGATGCGTGCGCGGATGGTCGCGGAACCACCGGTAAAAAAACACCGCCCACACGATGCCGAGCAGGCCGAACAACAAAAACGCGTTGCGCCAAGTCGTGAAGCTCAACACCCACATGACGAGCAGCGGCGTGAACGCCCCGCCCCAGCGCGCGCTCAACCACATGATGCCTTGCGCGCGCAGTCGTTCGCGCGACGGCAACCAGATCGTGAACGCCTTGCTCAGGTTCGGAAAACAACCCGCCTCGCCCGCGCCGAACAGAAACTGGCAAACCGTCATCGAAGCCAGGTTCCACGCCCGGCCCGTCGCCGCCGTGAAAAGCGACCATAACAACACCACGCGCAACAACGTGCGCCGCGGCCCGAACCGGTCGCCCATCCAGCCACCGGGGATTTCAAACAACCCGTAAGCCAGCGCGAAGGCCGCGAACACCAGGCTCATGCCCTGTTTATTAAGGCCCAGATCGCGCCGGATGTCGCCGCTAGCTTGCGAGATGCAGACACGGTCAATGTAGGTAATGATCGCCAGCGTTACCGCGAAAAAGATGACCCATTGTCGCGCGTGGGTTGGTTTCGTCGGTTCCATGTGCCGGCCTGCGAGTTGAACAGACGCCGCCGCGAACGTCCAGCATGAGTTTGCCGGCGTCTGCGGGCAGCCAGCGGCCGGCGATCACGGCTGTTTCTTGTTCGTCTGGGCGAGATGAGTCACACAGTATTCCCGGTCGTCCTCGGCGACGCGAAACTCCAGTTCTGGATCGTTCAGTTCGGTCTTGCCGCAGATGACGCAGCGGTGCCGCGTGTCTGGCGCGCCGTCGCGGCTCGCAGCCTCAAACTTTGCGCGGCGGTGGCTGACGTCGCGGTTGGTCTTTGCCACCTGGAAGAAACGCGGGCCGAAGAAAAGCAGGTAGTTTCCGAGCGAGACGATCGGCACAAGATTTTCCGGATAACCCGAAGACAACACCTGTACGCCGACGAACGCCGCGGAAAGCAAGCCGAGCCATTTCACCTTCACCGGCAGGATGAAAAACAACAGCACCTCGAAGTCGGGCAGCACGGTGGCGAAGGCAAGGAAGACCGAGAGATTCAGGTACGAATTGATAACGGAGCCGCGGACGATGAAGAACGCCACCAGCGTCGTGGCGAACATGCCGCAGAGGTAGAAAACGGTCAGCCGGAACGCGCCCCATTCCTGTTCGAGGCCGTCGCCCATGAGCCAGAGAAAGTAAAGTGCGAACAGCAAGAACAACGTGTTCATCGTCGGCGGGATGAACAGATAGCTGACGAGTCGCCAGACTTCGCCGTGCGCGACGCGGTTGGGGTCGAGCACCAGCGCGCCGATCCAGGTCGGGTTCACGCGCAACAGAACGAACGCCACGGCGTTGAGCACCACGATAATCCGCATCAGGCCCGGCACAGCGATGTGGCTGAAGCGTCGTTCAAGTTTGTCGAGCCAGTTCATGTTTTGCAAAAAACAAACCTAATGCCCGGTTCGCGCGGAATCCATCCCCAATATCGCGGCGCCCGCCGCGGTTCGGCATTGTGACAGCGTTGCTGCTGTGATAGGAAGTCATCGTCTCCAGCCGGTGACGGCGGGAACGGTGAGAGCAGACAGGGAACGCATGAACATTTTCGGCCCGCAGATGCCAGAGGCCCAGGACGCCGCGCAGCGGACGGCGGTTATTCTAGGCCGCGGACTGTTGCTGACCGGCGTCGTGGCGGTTTTCCTGTGGTGTTACGCGGCCACGCAGTTCAACGGATTGCGTCACGCGGAAGCGATGGACCAAGCGCAGGTGGCGCGCAATCTGGCGCGCGGCGAGGGATTCACGACACAGTTCATCCGTCCACTGAGCTTGTGGCGGCTCGTGGAGCGGTCGGCCTCGCGCAACGCGATGTTGGACAGCCATCCGGACCTCCTGAATCCGCCGGCGTATCCGGCATTGCTCGGCGCGTTGTTTTACGTTGTGAACAAGGGCGACATGAAGTCTGGCGACGCGGCGGAGTCCAGCAAGGAGAAGCCTGCGGCAGACGGGACGTCGTTGGTGGGCCGGTGCATTCTGATTTTGTTTCGCTGGCCTGTCGTATGGGCCGCCCTGTCGGTTGTGTGGTTTCTGGTCGTGGCGCAACAGGCGTGGTATTACCGCGTGCCGGCGGCGGCGTTTCCGTGGCACGCCGCGGGAATCCTGGGGTGTCTGGCGATGTGCGGGCTGTCGTGGGCGCCGGCGACTTCGTTCAAGGTCGGCCCCGAAATCGGTTTTACGGTGTTCGGGCCGGACCGCTGGCTGGTGTATGGCGTGGGGTTGCCGCTGGCGTTGTTGAACGGCTGGTTGGTTTATCTGATCGGCCGGCGGCTGTTCGACCGGCGCGCAGGGACGGTCGCCGCGTTGTTGTTCATCGCATCGGAGACCACGTGCCAGTTGGCCATTTCCGGTTTGAGCACAATGCTCGGGATGACGTGGATTGGCTCGGCTACACTGGTGCTGGTAGTGGTGGCGGATTGGCGCGAGGCCAATCGCCGTCCGCGGGCGACGGTGGCGCTGGCGCTGGCGGCGGCGGCGTTGATCGGCGGCGCGTTTCTGACGAAATACGGCGCCGGCTGGCTGCTGTTGCCGGCGTGCATTTTGTGCTGGTGCTGGTGGGGATGGTGGCGCGGCGCGCTCGTGGCGCTGGGCATGGCGTTGGTGTTCCTGGCGGTGACGGGGCCGTGGCTGGCGCGCAACTACGCCGTGTCGCACAGCGTCCTCGGCCTCGCGCAATACAGCATCATCGAGCGCACGCCCGCGATGCCCGGGGACAAGTTGCAGCGGATGCTGGAGTCCAACACCGTGCACGTCGCCACAAAGGCGGTGCTTGAAAAGACCGCCGCCAACGCCTACGCGTGGTGGACCGACAGTCCGTGGATCGGCGGAGCGGCCCTCGTCGTCGCGGCGTTTATGGCGGTGATTTTCTACCGGTTCCGCCGGCCGGAGGCGAACCAGTTGAAGTGGTTCGCGGCCGGCGGCGCGCTGCTGCTGTTTCTGGCGATGTGCGTGGTCGGCGTGGAGCCGCGGCCGGACAAATCGCTCGCCCAAGCCGGCAATCTGACGGCGTTCGCGCTGCCGTGGATGGCGGTGTTTTCGGCGGCAATGATTTGTGTCTGGCTCGATGCGCTAAGGAGCGGCGGGATTTTTCAGCGACACGCCGCGATCGCGCTCCTGACCGTGGCGGCGGTGTTTCCGACGGCGTTGCGCATGGCGTTGCCCGTCAACCGGCTGCCCTATCCGCCGTATCATCCGCCGCTGCTGGCGAAAATTGCCGGCGGCCTCGAACCGGCGGAACTCATGGTCAGCGATCAGCCGTGGGCCGTGGCGTGGTATGGCGACCGGCATTGCGTCTGGCTGCCTTATTCGATCGAGCAGTTTTACAAAGTCAACATGGACAAACACATCGCCGCGTTGTTGCTGACGCCGGTCACGCTCAACAGCCGGTTGCTGACGGAAGTGTTGACCAACGAATGGCGGCCATGGTCGCCCGTGCTTGGGTTTCTGGAGTTTCCCAAGGACTTTCCACTTCAGAGCGGGCGGATATTTGTCGGCAACAACCTGACGCCGGTTTCCTGGCAGGTTTTTGGAGCCGTGAGCATCAAGGACCTCTCCGGCGGCATCAACATGATCCTCCTCAGCGACCGCAGACGCTGGACCGACAAGCCTGCGCCGTAGCGACGGCTTTACGCGCCGCGCAAATACGGAATCGTCAGCGGTCCCAGCGGCAGCACTGCCACGCGCGCCGCGCTGCCGTCGCGTGCCAGCAACTCGAGCACTGTCGCCGCAATGTCCGCGCACGGCCGCAAATGCGCGCGCCGGACGAATTCCGCCGGCAGCGACGAATAGACCGACACCGTCGCCTTCTGCTGAATCAGCGACTGGATTTGGACCTGCCACTGCTCCGCGCAACTGAATCCCGGTGAGTTGATGAGTTCGAGCAAGCCGCCCGGCCCGTCGCGGTGCTGGAGCAGGTCGTAGAACGGCCCGCCCCGGCCATTCGGATCACCGCACTCGGCGGCGATGATAATCTCGCCGCCCTGCCGGACGATGCGCGCGGCGGCGGACATGCCTTTGACGGCCTGGTAGAGGTTCAGGTCGAGCGGGTAGCCGCTGTTGGTGGTGACGACGATCTCGAACGGCGCGTCCACCGGCTGCATCGCCGTCTGCTTGACGAACGCGCAGCCCGCGCGGTGCGCCTCGACGAGGTCGCCGGCGAACACGCGTGTGATTTGCTTCGCGTCGTTGAGCGTGACGTTGACGAGGAAAAGGCGCCGGTTGACCGTCTGCGCCACCTCCAGGATTTCTTCCCAGAGCGGGTTGCCAAACGTGACGCCCCACGTCGCGTTCGGATGGCCGATCATGGCCGCGCCGTGGTTGCGCTCGATGGTGTGCTGGCCGGCGATGCCGGGCATGACGCCCTTCGGCCCGCCGCTGAAGCCGGCGAAGAAATGCGGTTCAATGAAGCCGGTGATGATGCGCACATCGGCCTCGGCGAGATGGCGGTTGAGCAGAATTTCGTTGCCGGCGCGCGTCACGCCGAGCTTCGCCAGCGCCGCCGGGTTCGTCGGCTCGTGGTTGATCACCCGATAGTTGGCGACGACGGCCGGCGTCAACAGCTTCTCCAATTCCGCCTGTGTGTTGGGCCGGTGCGTGCCAAGCCCGTTGAGCAGTGTGATGTTCTCGCGCCGCGCGCCGCACCGCCCCAGTTCCGCGAGCAGCCACGGTATGATCCGTTCGTTCGGCGTGGCGCGCGTGATGTCGGAGAAGACGACGCAGATGTTGTCTTCTGGCCGCACCATCGTGCTCAACGGTTTCGCTGCAATCGGTTTCTGTAGTGCCTCCACAAACGCCGCGCGCTCGTCCGGCAGCCCGGCGACGTGCGAAGGCGTGATGATCGTGGTGCGGCTCTCTGGAAACTCCACATCCAGACCGTTCTTGCCGTAAGCGAGATGAACTTTCATGGCAGGCGACTATAGCCGGATGGCGGAAGCGATGCCAACGCCCAACGCAACAGGGGGCGTATTTTTAACGCGCAGGCGACGCAGGGAATCGCCGAGCCGTTGCGAACCTCCGCGTTCTCTGCGCCTCTGTATTTCGTTCCGCAACCCCGGCACTTCAGGCGTTCACCTCCTGGAGCCGGTCCAGCAGCTTCCACATCGTTTGATTGATTTGCTCAAACCGCTGCTCGTTTGCCAGCATCACTTCGGCGGTTTGGATGAATGGCCCGGCGACCAGTTCGCCGACGCAATGTTGCGCGAGCAGCCGCGCGCTTTCCGGCGTCGTCTCCAGATGAAACTGCAAGCCGACGACTCGCTCGTCGTGGATGAACGCCTGGTTTTCGCACGCCGCGCTGCGGGCCACTTGGACCGCTCCGGGCGGCAACGCGAAGGTGTCGCCGTGCCAGTGAAACGCTTCAAACTCCGCCGGCAACGCCTCGCACACGCGCGAGCGCGCCGCCGGCCCGGTCTTGCGAACCGGGAACCAGCCGATCTCTTTGCACGCGTTCTTGCCGACCGGGCCGCCAAGCACGTCGGCAATGAGTTGCGCGCCGAGGCAGACGCCGAGCGCAACCTTGCCGGCCTCGATGACCGACTTGATGAAACGTTTTTCCGCCGCGAGCCAGGGAAACTTCTCTTCCTCGTAAATGTTCATCGGCCCGCCCATGACAACCAGCCAGTCGAGGCGGCCGGGCGCAGGCAACGGTTCGCCCGCGTGGAGCCGCGTCGCCGTGATGTGGTGGCCGCGGGCCACAGCCCAGGTTTCGATGCCCGCCAATCCCTCGAACGGCGCGTGTTGCAACCAGTGGATGTTCATCGTCGTGTCCCGCCACTTTAGCATAAACATCTGCCGGCGCCATTCGCTCGAGGGTTGCGAGTTGCACGCCGGCATCTTACTTTTGCCGAGTTCACTTGGAACCATGAGAACGATGCCGCTCGAAGATGAATTGGGCGACGTGATCCGCAAGGCGCGTGTGGGACTGATGCTGAGCCTTGAGGCCGTCGCGCAGCGCGTCGGGTTGCCGGCGCCAGACCTGGAAAAGGCTGAGCGGTATTTGTCCGTGCCCGGCGATGAGACGATCCATGAACTCGCCGGGGTGCTGGACCTGAAGGCGCAAGCCCTGCTGGACCTGGCGCACAAACGATTTGTGCCGGCGCGGACGGTGTTCGAGTCGCTTGGCACGGTGGCGATGATCAGCAGCGATTACGGCAGCGGCGTCGTGAACTGCTACGCCGTATGGGACCCGTCCAGCGGCGAGGGCGCGTTCTTCGACACCGGCGTGGATTTCGCCGCGCTGGAACAGTTGCAGGCCCGGCACGGTTTCGTGGTGCGCTACGTTTTCGTCACCCACACGCATGGCGATCACATCGGCGCACTCGGCGAAATCCAGCGTCGTTGGAAATCGGCGGCCGGCGGCGGCGCGGACGAGCCGTTGCGCGGCGCCCGGCTGGTGCAGCGGGACACGGAGTTTGCGCTGGGGATGCTCAACGTCGAAGCGTTTCCAACGCCGGGCCACTCGGCGGGCGGGCTGTCGTTTTATGTCGAGGGTTTCGGCGCGAACCGGCCGGCGCTGTGCGTGTGCGGCGACACGCTGTTTGCCGGCTCGGCGGGCAGGCCGATGCACTCCTACGAGGCGCTGATGCGCTCGGTGCGCCGGGAACTGCTGGCGCTGGACGAGGGAACGATTTTGTGTCCGGGCCACGGCCCGCTGACAACGGTGAGTGAGCAAAAACGGCACAATCCGTTTGCCTGAGGGAGCCGCCCGTTGCCTCATGGATAAATGACACCGAGGGACTCTGAGTAGGCAGGTGTGATTGACTCAGGCTTTCGTGTTTGTTGGATAGCGTAC
>CAIQCK010000059.1 GCA_903870275.1 uncultured bacterium
AGCTATCTGGCCAGCACGGCGTGGCGAATCCGGAAAATGCTCCGGGTGCCGGACCCGGCCGCACTGGCGAAACCGACTTTGGAGATCGTTGGCTCCGTTGCGACGGCCAAGAAGCTGATCCAGCTCGTGGTCAACGTGAACAGCAAGGATGTCGCGACGGTGCCGACGGATGATTTGCACGGAACGCTCACCATCCCGTTGCCCGCCGGATGTCTGGTGGCGGGCGACAACGAAATCGTGTTGCGCGTCGAGGGGCAGCCCAGCGCGCGAAGCGAGTGGTATCAGGTGATGATTGACGAAGACGCCACCACCGGCCGCTCGTTTTTCAGTAAAGACGGTGGCAAGACCTGGGCCCAGAACGACCTGTCGGAAGATCGCGGGGAACAACGCGGCGAATTCATGATCCGCCTGACCGATCCCGACAAGCGGCCCACGCATCAGCAGTGGGAAAGGATGTGCCACGTCAACGCGGCCCATGGCGTGCGGGTATTTGTTCGGGGCGCGCGCGCGCCGTTTGCCGTGGCGCTGTCGCCGACGGCGGCCCCACAAAAGCTGGACGCAAAGAAAACCGAGGGTGGTGTGGAATTCACGGTGGACGTGGACATTTACACGGTTCTAGTCATTGCGGCGGATGAAGCAACCCTCAAGCCGTGGCTGCCGTAGTTTCCGGCATCAGCCATTCATCGGCGAACGATATGCTTGACTGTCTGGCCGCCGTCCCGCCATCGGCAAACCAGAAGCTGTGAAATCAATTCGGTGAGCATACGGTTCCGGCGCGGAGCGCGAAGATGCTTCAGCAGCGGATCCTTCTGCGGGGTTAGTGGGTGGCTGGTCATCATCCACTCCTACGGACCACTCAACAAAAAAAGGGGCATGGAGCGGGATTCCCGGGCTGCAACTTCTGCACCCGGACCATACTTCCCGCTCCACGCAAAAAAACATAAGCTCATGACTGATATCCGCCAATTCATCTTTCGGTCTGCGCTCGATGTTCCGGACCGGTTGTCGAAATCTCACGCCGCCATGCGGACCGCAACACGACCGGTGCGTTTGCCTTTCTTCTGTTTCGGCGGCCTGGACAACGCCACGACTTCGGCTATGACCGGCTCCGGCGGTTCAATCAGCGCCATCAGAATCGTCTCCGCCTGCAGCCAGTGTTCCACATCACGCCCATGCGGTTTTCCTTCCCGTTCCCAAATCAAGCAGGCCAAACGCGCGATCTCATCGGATGTTGGCTTCACTGGCAGCGTTCTCGTTTCCATAAATCCATCTCTCTATCGTGATGCTGAAAATATTCGGTCCCTCTTGTGTCGCCTGGATTGCCGCGGTGTGACGTTGAGGTGACATCCAACGTCGCCATCAACCCATCCGCCGGAGGCCAACGGCACCGAACATCGCGCGCCGATTCCGTTACTCTCATCATCGCAGCCTCCTGTTCGTCGTTGTCTTATTCCGTTTTCTCCTTCCAGATAACTCGGGTTCAATTGCCTTATCGGGTCTTTCCGAAGTTTCCCTATTGCTGATTCCGTAGAGGCACAAAATCACCTCTTCGGGCAGCGAATAGCCAATCAGTCGTTCTGGACACGTTGTCATGGCGGGTCTCTCCAAAATCATCCACTTGAGTTCACGTTGCCGCAGATCTGAACGGTCCGGCCTCCCAGCAACACCCGAAGCAGATTCATCGCCGTTTCGGAATCCGGAGTGACATCAAACGCCAGGGACACCAACTCACCCAAGGTCCACGGGCTGCCAACACCCTCTGCTGATTTCTTCATCTTTTTCATAACCTTTCCTGTTTGTTATTGATCTACTTACCGTCAGTTGTTGAATGGGCAGGTGGGATGCCAAACGGTTCCAAGCTCAGAAGGGGCGTCAGACGGCAGTTCTTGCGTCAATGTGTTCTCTTTTGGACCCGCAGCTGTTGAATTATGACCAATCCCCCCGCCCAATTTCGCGACGCCGGCTACCACACGCTTGCGGAACGAGCCAGAGGTGGCATATTAGTTCGGCACAGCGAGAAAATGAAGTGATGGCTCAGAAGCCAAAAGCGGAATTTGATCGTTGTGCTATTTTTTTCCATCCGGTTCTTGGGGAATATCGGAAGATCATCACTCTTGAACCGCACTTGGCAGTGGCTATACTTTCTGCATGCCAATTTCACATGAAGAATTGAGGCAACTGCTCGAAGTGCGACTCCACGAATGGAGCCTGCACGACAAACGTTCGCAGTTCCGTCCCAAGCCTGTCGTTACCATCACCCGACAGCCGGGATGCGGAGGAGAGGCCATCGCTGAAAGGATCTGTGCTGAGCTTGGCTTGCACCTATACAGCAGGGAATTGGTCGAGCAGATTGCCAGGGACGCAAAGGTGAGCACCCAGCTTGTCTCTACGCTCGATGAACACATGCGTTCTGAACTTGAGGAGTGGCTGGCCGAGTTTCAAGGAAACCGTAATCTTTCAACGCAGGCTTATCTTGAAAGCCTCAAGAACGTCTTGTTCACAATCGCTGCACACGGGAGCGCAGTTATTATGGGCAGGGGCGCCAACTTCTTCCTTCCCCCGGATAAAAGGATCGGGCTGTGCTTCGTAGCCCCTCTGGATCTGAGGATAAAGAATACGATGAAAGAACTTGGACTCTCTGAGAAATCTGCACGAGAGCGCATTTCCGGGCTGGAGGCGGAACAACGGCGGCTGGTGGAAAAGTGCTTCCATGCGGATATACGGGATGCCACTCACTACCACATGGTCGTCAATACGGCCCTTGTCAAACCGGAAACCATTGTACACATCGTGAAGGTCGCTCTGACGGCCCAAACATAAAAGTGTTCCTGTTTGCTGCCTGTTGGCAGGCGTGTACTGGACGTGACTACCTCAGCAACCTCCGCCACAACGCCTCGATAATCACAACAGCGACACCAGGAGGGTCAAACCTCTTGCCGCCATTTTCCAACCGCGGTTTGTTTCGCAGCAGCCCGAACTGGTTCCTGATGCGGACCTCCAGATCGCGGCACCCATCCACCAACTCGTCCTGCTTCGGCTGCCGTCTGTAACGGTAGCAGGCGGCGCAGGCGCCTTCGTTCGAGACCATGGTCGCGCCGAGCGGATGCTCCGGCGTGCAACGCGCCTCTCGACTTCAGTTTTCTCATGATTCGTGAGCGGTGTGTTTCGACCGTCTTGGGGGTGATGCGAAACAGTGCGGCGATTTCGCGTACCGTTTTGCCGCAGCCGATAAGGTTGAACACCTCGAACTCACGGTCTGTGAACTCCCCGACGCGCGAAGGCTGGTCATCGGCCGGGTTCTTCCAGTAACGGTTCAAAAACCGGTTTTTCATCTGTTGGCTGAGGTGGACGTTTCCACTGAGAACGCTGCGGATGGCCGTAAGGATGTTCTCACGCGGCTCGTGTATCATGACGTAGCCGAGAGCGCCCGCCTTCAAAGCCCGCTCCGCGAACAGCGACTCATCATGCGTGGAAAACACGAGAATCGGCAGCTTGTCGCACACGGCTCGAACGTGCTTGATGAGTTCAAAGCCGTGGCCGTGTTCAAGGGAAAGGGTCAGGATGACGGCGTTGACTTCGGAGGAAACGATGGCACTCAATGCCTGGCCAATATTGTGAGTTGTGGCGTAAACGCAAAGGTCCGGCTCACAATTAATCAAGCGCGAGAGACCACAGGTCACGACAGGGTCATGGTCCACGAGAAGGATGCGCGTTTTGTATCTCTTGGGTTCCATATCGCCTGCTTCCGTAACTGCATTTCTCGCGCCTGCCAGACGGGCACTCTAAGCAGCGCGCGACGATGGCGCAACCGGCAGGTTTCCACTTAAAGCAGAACACAAGATTGGAGACTGGTTCTGCGACGCATGGTGAACCCTGGCTCCAGGAAAGCGATGGGCGATGGTAACCACACGTTCGATGTTTTCCCTGGCAACCTGGACGCGAAATTCGACCGGTGGGAGCAAATCCAGCACATCACCTATGATTTCTTCGTCGGGAATGAAAACCTCGATGCCCACCGACTCGATCAAGGTCTTCAGAGCGTAGGCTCCGTCTAGGCTTGGCATAAAAGCGATTGTCAACATGGCGGCTCAACATCCATACACAACCCTGTGTTTAGTTGAGGCACAGGGAAACCGCAACCGGCCGCTTTCTACTTTAAGTAGAACATCAGTTTGAGTTTCGATTTTCCGTTGGGCTGTCCATCGGCTGGGGAGGCATGGTGAGAATTGCGTTTCTTCAAACTTCGCGTATGTTTGCCGCCATGACACCCAAGCCGAAACGCCGCTATGACATCTGCGCCAGCTTCGCGATGGCGTTCCGCGCGTGGCGCTTGAAAAATAACATTCCGCTGAAAAAAATTGCCGTGGACTTGGGTCTTTCCATTGCCACGGTCAACGCGTGGGAGTTGGGCAAGCGATTTCCGTCCGGTCGGAGTTTCGAGATGCTGGTGGATTATACGGGCGTGCCGCCGTGCCGCCTCTTCTGCGTCAAGGCGGCCGAGTGTGTTCCCCACGAATGCATGGTGGCGCTGCCTAAGAAGCCATGAAAACATGCTGCACGTCGCACTAATGCGGCCGGATACTCGTCCTACTTCGGCTGCCGCCGGTAGCGGTAGTAGGCGGCGCAGGCGCCTTCGTTCGAGACCATGGTTGCGCCGAGCGGATGCTCGGGCGTGCAACGCGTCCCGAAGGCGTGGCACTCGTGCGGTTTCTTCACACCCTGGAGGACGAGGCCGCTGATGCACTCGGCGGGTTCTTCGACGTGCTGTCCGGCGACGCCAAACCGCTGCTCGGCGTTGAACGCGGCGTAGTCATCGCGCAAACCGAGGCCGCTTTGTGGAATCTCGCCGATGCCGCGCCATTTGCGCGGAATGACGGTGAAAACCTCGTGGATGATTTTTTGCGCGGGCCGGTTTCCGTCGCGGCGGACGGCGCGGGCGTATTGGTTCTCGACCTCGGCGCGGCCCTGTTCGAGCTGGCGCACGCACATGGCGACGCCCTGAAAAATGTCGAGCGGCTCGAAGCCGGTGACGACGATGGGACAATGATATTTGGCGGCAATCGGCTCGTATTCGGTGTAGCCCATCACCGAGCAGACGTGGCCGGCGGCGAGAAAACCCTGCACGCGGTTGACCGGCGAAGAGAGAACCGCCTCCATTGCCGGCGGCACGAGCACGTGAGAGACGAGCATGGAAAAGTTGGCGACGGCCTGCTGGCGGGCCTGAAAAACGGCCATGGCATTGGCGGGCGCGGTGGTCTCGAAACCGACGGCGAAAAACACCACCTGCCGCGCCGGGTTGTCGCGCGCGAGCTTCAAGGCGTCGAGCGGCGAGTAAACGATCCGTACGTCGCCGCCGGCCGCCTTGACCGACAGCAAATCCTTCTCCGTTCCCGGCACGCGCAGCATGTCGCCGAAAGAACAGAAGATGACCTCGGGCCGCGAGGCGATGGCGATGGCTTTGTTGATCAGCTCGACCGGCGTGACGCAGACCGGGCAGCCGGGACCGTGAACGAGCGTGATTTCCTTCGGCAGCAGTTCGTCCACGCCAAACTTGACGATGGCGTGCGTCTGGCCGCCACAAACCTCCATGATCGTCCACGGGCGCGTGGTCATCCGGCGGATGAGCCGCGCGTAACGCTGCGCGGCCTTTCCGTCGCGGTATTCGTCGAGGTACTTCATGGTCGTCCGCCTACATTAGCAGCGCAGCGGAACTCTTGCGAGTTCCGCTGCGTCGCACAACATATCCTGGCAGGAAGTTCAGGCCAGTTTGTAGCCGGCGAGGGCGCGCATATACTGCGAGCGCTCGAAGGCGGCGGGGTTGGCGCACTTGATCTGGCTGAGGCTGCCCTGCATCTGCTTCACAGATTCGTATTCGTGTTTCTCCATCCACTCGCGCATGCCTGTCTCGATCACGCGGAGACGGTCAATGCCGTAGCGCAGCAGCGCTGAGCAGAGCATGGTGGCGTTGGCGCCGGCCATGAGCATCTTCAGCACGTCGTCGCTGGAGTGGATGCCGCTGGTGGCCGCCAGGTCGGCCTTGACGCGGCCGTGCAGGATGGCAACCCACGTCAACGGCAGGCGCATCGCGAACGGCGTGCTCAACAGGATGTCCGGCTTCACTTCCAGTTCTTCGAGGTCAATGTCCGGCTGGTAGAACCGGTTGAAGAGCACCAGCGCGTTGGCGCCGGCGTCGTCGAACCGCTTCGCCATGTTGGCCATGTTGCTGAAGAACGGGCTGAGTTTCACCGCCACCGGAATGGTGACGACGGCCCGGACCGCCTTCAGGATGTCCACGTAAGTCTCCTCGACTTTCGCGCCGACCAGCTTCATATCGGTCGGGATGTAGTAGATGTTCAGCTCCAACGCGTCCGCGCCGGCCTTTTGAATCTGCTTGGCGTAGTCAGTCCAGCCGCCGGCGGAACTGCCGTTGAGGCTGGCGATGACCGGGATGTCCACGGCCTTTTTCGCGTTGGCGATGTGCTCGAGGTATTCCTCCGGGCCGAGCTTGTAATCGCTGGCCTTGGGAAAATAACTGGTGGCCTCGGCGAAGCTCTCCCCGCCGTGAACCAGCGCCTCTTCCAGTTCGGCGCTTTCCTTCACCAACTGTTCCTCGAACAGCGAGTGCAGAACGACCGCGGCGGCGCCGGCGTCCTCCATTTTCTTGATATTGGCCACGTCCTCGGATAACGGCGAAGCCGACACGATCAGAGGGTTGCGCAGCGTCATTCCCAGGTATTTGGTTGTCAGGTCCATTGTTCTTCCTCTCTCTTGCGGATTTGATGATGAATCATTGGGTGTCCCGGCTCCCCGCCGGTAGGCGGAAAGCCGGGACGAATTTGTACTACGCAGCCGGCGCGGGCTTCGGCGGAGCCTCTCCCGCGGGTTTGCGCGCGGCCATGTAGGAATACAACTGCCACCGCGTTTCGATGTCTTTCTGCGCCTGCTCGAAGAACCGCTTGGCGTCCTCCGGCTTGCTCTTGGTGAGCATCTTGAACCGGTTTTCCGAGAGCAGGTAATCCTGCACCTTGGACTTCGCCGCCGCTGAATCGAGCTGGAGCGGGTTCTCGCCCGCCGCGGCGCGCCGTGGGTCGTAGCGGTAGAGCAACCATTGGCCGGATTCGACCGCCATCTTCTGATGCTGCGCGCCCACGCCGTGTTCCACGTCAATGCCGTGGGCAATGCAATGGCTGTAGGCGATGATGAGGGACGGTCCCGGATAGGATTCGGCCTCGTTGAACGCCTTGAGCGTTTGATCGTCCTTGGCGCCCATCGCGATGCTGGCCACATACACGTTGCCGTAAGCCATCGCGATCAGGCCGAGGTCCTTCTTGTTCAACGGCTTGCCGCCGGCGGCAAACTTTGCCACCGCGCCGCGCGGCGTGGACTTGGACATCTGGCCGCCGGTGTTGGAATAGACCTCGGTGTCGAGCACCAGGACGTTCACGTCGCGGCCGCTGGCCAGCACGTGATCCAGACCGCCGTAACCGATGTCGTAGGCCCAACCGTCACCGCCGAGGATCCACACGCTGCGACGCGCGAGGCTGTCGGCGACGCCGAGGAGCATCTTCGCCTCGCTGGATTTGTTGCCGGCGAGCTTCTGTTTCAACGCGGCGATGCGCTCGCGCTGCTCGTAGATGCCGGTTTCGTCGGTCTGTTTGGCGTTGAGGAGGCCGCCGACCAGGTCGTCACCCAGGACGCCGGACAGCCTCTTCAGCAATTCGCAGGCGAACTCCTTCTGCTTGTCGATCGACACGCGGAAGCCAAGACCGAACTCGGCGTTGTCCTCGAACAGCGAGTTGTTCCAAGTCGGGCCGCGGCCATCGGCATTGACGCAATACGGTGTCGTCGGCAGGTTGCCGCCATAGATCGAGGTGCAGCCCGTCGCGTTGCCGATGACGGCGCGGTCGCCGAAAAGCTGCGTGAGCATTTTGATGTAGGGCGTCTCGCCGCAGCCGGCGCACGCGCCGGAGAACTCAAACAGCGGACGCATCACCTGCTGCTGGCGCAGTTGCGTGACCTTGACCTTGCGGCGGTCCATCTCCGGAATGTTCAGGAAGAAATTCCAGTTCTCACGCTCCGTCAGGCGCAGCGGCGTCTGCGGCTTCATGTTGATCGCCTTGAGCTTGGCCTCGGTCTTGTTCTTGGCCGGGCAAACGTCCACGCACAGCTCGCAGCCGGTGCAGTCTTCGGCGGCAATCTGGAGCGTCCACTTCATACCTTTCCACTCCGGCGCGCGCGCGTCGGTGGACTTGAACGTGGCCGGAGCGCCTTCGAGGCACTTCGCGTCATAGACCTTCATGCGGATCGTGGCGTGCGGGCAGATGACCACGCACTTGGCGCACTGGATGCAGGTCTTCTCGTCCCACACCGGGATTTCGAGCGCGAGATTGCGCTTCTCGTATTGCGCCGTCGCGGTCGGAAACGTGCCGTCCGGCGGGAAGGCGCTGACCGGCAATGTTTCGCCCTGGTTGCCGTAGATGACGCCGAGCGTGTTGCGAACGTGCTTAGGCGCGTTGGCCGCGAACGGCGACGGCATCTCGATCTTGCTCGTGACCTGAGCGGGCACGGTCACTTCGAACAGGTTGGCCAGCGTCTGGTCCACGGCGGCGATGTTCTTCTGGACGATTTCCTCGCCCTTCCTGCCGTAGGTCTTCTTGATGGCGTATTTGATATGGCCAATCGCCTCCTCGCGCGGCAACACGCCGGAGAGCGCGAAAAAGCAGGTCTGCATGATCGTGTTGATGCGACCGCCCATGCCGGTGGCGCGAGCGACGCTGATGGCGTCAATCACGTAGAACTTGATCTTCTTCTGGATGATATGCTCCTGCATGATGCGCGGCAGTTTGCCCCACACCTCTTCCTTGCGGTTGACCGTGTTGAGCAGGAACGTGCCGCCCGACACCAGCTCCTTGAGCATGTCATAGCGCTCCAGAAACACCGGCTGATGGCACGCCACGAAATTGGCCTTGCTGATCAGGTAGGTGGAGCGGATCGGCGACGGGCCAAAACGCAGGTGCGAGACGGTGACCGCGCCGGCTTTCTTCGAGTCATACACGAAGTAGCCCTGCGCGTAGTTCTCGGTGTTCTCGCCGATGATCTTGATGGAGTTCTTGTTGGCGCCGACGGTGCCGTCGGAGCCGAGGCCGTAGAACATCGCGCGCACCACCTTGCCCGGCTCCGTCGAAAACTCGGGGTCGAAAGGCAGGCTGGTGTGGCTCACGTCGTCGTTGATGCCGACGGTGAAGTGGTTCTTCGCCTTGGCGGCGGCCATGTTGTCGAACACCGACTTGACCATCGCCGGCGTGAATTCCTTCGAGGAGAGGCCGTAACGGCCGCAGAGGATCTTCGGCATCGTCTTGAGCTTGCCGTAACCACTCGCGAGCGCCTCGGTCAGGCCGGCCACTATGTCGAGATAGAGCGGCTCACCGAGCGCGCCCGGCTCCTTCGTGCGGTCGAGCACGGCGAGGGTTTTCACCGTCGCCGGCAACGCCTCGATCAGCGACTTCGGGCAGAACGGGCGGAACAGGCGCACCTTGAGTACGCCGACCTTGCCGCCTTGGGCATTGAGGAACTCCACTGTCTCCTGTGCGGCTTCGCAGCCGGAACCCATCAGCACCACGACGCGCTCGGCGTCGGGCGCGCCCACGTATTCAAAGAGCCGGTATTGGCGGCCGGTGAGCTTCGCAAAGTTGTCCATCGCCTTCTGCGTGATGTCCGCGGTCTTGTCGTAGAACAGGTTGCACGCTTCGCGCGCCTGGAAAAACACGTCCGGGTTTTGCGCCGTGCCGCGCAGCACCGGTTTGTCGGGATTCATCGCCCGCTGGCGGTGGGCGATGATGAGGTCTTCATCAATCATGCCCCGCATGATCTCCTCGGTCACCAGCTCAATCTTGGAAACCTCGTGCGAGGTGCGGAAACCGTCGAAGAAATGGAGGAACGGCACGCGCGATTCCAGCGTCGCCACCTGCGCGATGAGCGCAAAGTCCATCGCCTCCTGCACGGACGCCGAGCTGAGCATCGCAAAGCCCGTCGAGCGCGCGGACATCACGTCGCTGTGGTCGCCGAAGATCGAAAGCGCATGGGTCGAGAGACAGCGCGCCGAGATGTGGAACACCGTCGGCGTCAACTCGCCCGCGATCTTGAACATGTTCGGAATTTTGAGCAACAGGCCCTGCGACGCGGTAAACGTGCAGGTGAGCGCGCCGGTCTGCAACGCGCCGTGCACCGCGCCGGCCGCGCCGCCTTCGCTCTGCATTTCCACCACGCTGGGGATGGTGCCCCACAAATTTTTCACGCCTTCCGAGGCCCACTGGTCGCACCACTCGCCCATATTAGAGGAGGGCGTGATGGGATAGATGCCCATCACTTCATTGCAGCGATAGGCCACGTAGGCCACCGCTTCGTTGCCGTCAATTGTAATGTATTTCTTGCTCATGTTGATTTTAATTCTTCCAATTCGTCCATCTGCCGCAGGTATTCAAAAACCTGGTTTGCTTCTTCTTCGCTGACCGTGCTGATCGCAAAACCGACGTGCACGATCACGTAGTCGCCGGGGACCGCCTCGGGGACGTATGCGAGGTTGACCTCCTTGACGATGCCGCCAAAGTTGACCTTGCCCGTCCGCAGCAACGGGTCGTCGCCACTGATGCTTTCAATCTTTCCTGGAACAGCCAAGCACATTAGTCGCTGGTCTCCTTCGACGCCGCCACCACCTGGCCCAGCGCGATCCCGCCGTCGTTCGGCGGCACTCGCTGATGCCAGTAGGCGCGAAAATTTTCTTCTTCAAGCCGCTTCGCGGCCCGCTCGGTCAAATAACGGTTCTGAAAACAGCCGCCGGTGAGCACCACTTGCTCCCGGCCCGCGCGCCGCGCCACCGCGACGATTATCTCGGCCAGCGCGTTATGAAACTTCGCCGCAATCCGGCCCGCCGGTTCGCCTTCGGCCGCGTCGCCCAGCATCGCGCGAATCATCGGTTCCCAGTCCACCACCCACGGTGACTGGCCGTCCCGGATCGCGAACGGATACGCTTCATCCGTTCCGGCGGCTTCTGCCGCAAATTCCAACTCCATCGCCGCCTGGCCTTCGTAACGCGTTTGCTGCCGCAATCCGGCTATAGCTGCTGCCGCATCGAAAAGCCGACCTGCGCTGGACGTCACGGGCGCATTCAGGTGTTTATGCAGCATTTGCCACACAATTTGCAACTCCGGTCTTGTAAAACCTTTCACCGCCGTCGGCGCTCCCGGCCCGGACAGCGCGTCGCCGAAAATCTCGTAGAGCACCCCGGCCGCGCAACGCCGCGGCTCGCGGACCGCGCTGTCGCCGCCCGGCAGCCGGAACTGGCGCAAGTGAGCCAGACGCTGGAAGTTATGCCGCGTCGCCAGCAGAAACTCGCCGCCCCAGATCGTGCCGTCGGTTCCGTAGCCCGTGCCGTCCCAAGCCACGCCGAGCACCGGCCCTTCCAACTCGTTTTCCGCCATGCACGAGACGACGTGCGCGAAATGATGCTGCACCTCCCGCACCGGCAATCCGAGCTGTTGCGCAAATTTCGTCGAGAGGTAGTCGGGATGCATGTCGCACGCCACCGACTGCGGCGACACCGCATAAAGTCGTTCGAAATCCGCAATGACCCGCCGGAACGCCTCCAGCGACGGCGCGCTCTCCAAATCGCCGATGTGCTGGCTGATGAACACGTCGCCGCCGACTGCCAGCGCGATTGATGATTTCAGGTGCGCTCCCACCGCCAATACAATTTTGGATTTTGGATTTTGGATTTTGGATTTGATGCCGGCATCGCTGGTTTTTTCATTCCGCAATCCGCGATCCGCAATCCGCAATTCAATCGGCAGCGGCGCAAACCCGCGCGCGCGCCGCAGCACCATCTCGCGGTCCATGACCACGCGAACGATCGAGTCGTCCACATGCCTCACAATCGGCCGGTCGTGGATGAGAAAGAGGTCGGCGATGCCGTCAAGCCGCTGCAACGCGTCGCGCTCGTCGGTGCAGATCGGCTCCTCCGCCAGGTTGCCGCTCGTGGCCACCACGGGAAAACCGAGTTCTGCCAGCAGCAGATGATGCAGCGGCGTGTAAGGCAGCATCACGCCGAGGCAGGGATTGCCCGGCGCTACCGCCTCCGCAACGCCACCCGCGTTTTCGCGCCGCCGCAGCAAGACAATCGGCGATTCCGGCGAGGTCAGCAGCCGCTCCTCGATTTCGGAGATTTCGCACAACGCCTGCGCCGCCGCCAGCGACGGAACCATCAGCGCAAACGGCTTTTCCTCGCGATGCTTCAACTCCCGCAACCGCCGCACCGCCTGCTCGTTTCGCGCGTCCACCAGCAGATGAAACCCGCCCAGCCCCTTCACCGCCGCGATCTCGCCGCGCCGGACCGCCTGCACCGCCTGTTGCAGCGCCGCGTCGCGCTGCGCCAGCACCCGGCCCGTGCGGTCCCAGAGTTCCAACTGCGGCCCGCACGCGGGGCAGGCGTTCGGCTGCGCGTGGAACCGGCGGTCGCGCGGGTCCTCGTATTCGGCGCGGCACGCCTCGCACATGGCGAAGCGTTTCATCGTCGTGTTCGGCCGGTCATAGGGCAGAGACTCGATGATGCTGAACCGCGGCCCGCAATGCGTGCAGTTGGTGAACGGGTAGCGGTGGCGGCGGTTGGCCGGATCGAAAATCTCCCGCAGGCACTCCGGGCAGGTCGCGATGTCTGGCAGAATCAGCGCCGTCTTCGTGCCCGTCGTATCGCTCTCGCGGATCTCGAATTTCTTGAAACCGACCGGGTCGAGCCACGACGACTCCAGGCTCTGGATGAACGCCCGCTGCGGCTTTTCGCGCGGGATGCGCAACAGGAAGCTCTGGAGCAGGTCGCGCCGCCCCTCGACCTCGATGAAAACGCCCTGCGCCGAGTTGTTCACCCAGCCCGTCAACCCCAGTTCCTCCGCCAGCCGGAACACAAACGGCCGGAACCCCACGCCCTGCACCGCGCCGCGAATCGTCACGCTCAGGCGCTGTGCCTGTGTCGTGCTCGTTCCCGCTGGCGATTGAACAATCATGTGCATCTATTACGGTTCCGGCTTCGGTTGGCTGAGCCACTGCGCCCAACCCCTGCCACCCGAAAAGGACACACCTTAGAGTGAACCGTCAAGGACGACTACGCTTGCGTTGGTTTGCACTTTGCGGATTTTGGCGGAAAAAAGTCGCCGATGATTTTGCGGGATTTTACGGCGCTTTCGGCTTGGATCTGGTCTCGATGAACTTGTCCCAGAATTCCTTCTGAGTGCGGAGGGTGAGGAAGACCATCGGGCGCACGGCGAAAAGCTCCGGCTGCCAGTCCTCGCCGACCTTGGCGGCGACCGCCGGTTCTTGGTCCATCGAGGTGACGATGAGGGCGGGGCGGAGACCGGCGGGAACGTCCCCGGCGCGGGTCCAGTAGCCGACGTTGCGGAACTTGCGGAAATACCACGGCAGCGGCCAGGTGTCGTAAGGGTCGGCGCAGACCTCGATCACCATGTCCCGATGCGCGGGATGGACGGCGGCGATCTGCTCGACGCGCCGGACGAGGTTCAGCAGGTCCGGGCTGGTGTGCGCATAGACGCAGGGATTGCGCGGGTCGGCGCAGTACCGGCCGTTGGCGCGCCACGCCTGGCCGCCGAGCTGCCACGCCGCCGCGGCGAGCAACGCGCCGATCAACCACTTCGCCCAGCGCGGCCGGGCCGCTTCGATCAGCGCCACCGCGCCGACGCCGGCGAGCAGGATCATGCCGTGCAGGAACGAGAGCATGAGCCACGGGGATTTGTGGCGGATGACCGAATACTCCGCCGTCAATGCCAGCGTGTAAACGGCGAGGAAACACACCAGCGCCGACGCGGCGTAGCCGTTGCGCCGGCGTCGCCATGCGGCGATCATCCCGACCGCCGCGAGCGCGACGATCAACGCCTCGCTCCAGGCCGGGCCGCGACCCTCGTGGAACCAGAGCAGATGTTGCAGGTAGAAATGCCACGGATGAATGTGCCGGCTTTTTTCGCCGTTGACCCAGCCGAGGTAATTCCCATAAGTCAGCACCGAGTCGAACACGCCGCGCCAGTGCGTGAAGAACGCGGAGTAAAACACCACCGCCACCACCCCCGCGACTCCGAGCGCGGAAAGCAGATGCCTATAGTTCACCCTAAGCAACCCTGCGCGCGCCGCGGGCGAGGCCGACAGCGCGATGGCCGCCGCGCCGAACGAGAGCACCCACGTTTCCTTCGTCGCGTAGGTCAGGCCCGCGAACGCGCCCGCCAGCAATGCCCAGCCGGCGGAGGGATTGCGCGCGTATCGCCAGCCGGCAGCAATGACGCCGAACGTGAAGAAGACCAGAAGCATTTCCTGGATGTAGTAGCGGCTGTAAAACGTCATGGCCGGCGAGATCGCCGTGAGCAACGCGCTGACAATCATCGGCCACCGCCCCAGCCCGTCGCGCACGAGCCAGAGCAGCAGCACCAGTCCCACGCCGAAAAGCGCGGGCACCAGCCGGAACGTGATCTCGCTGGTGTCCGCGAAGTTTTTCCCCGCCGTCAGCCACGCGAACGGCAGCGTGAGATAATAGAGCGTCGGGCCGTGGTTGTCCTTGAGGTCGTATTCATACCGGCCGGTCTCCAGCAGGATGCCGGTGCGGACGGCCTGGTTCGCCTCGTCGCCGTGCATGACGCGCGCGTCGAGCGGGCACGGCCACCACAATCGCAAGCCCAGCGCGCCGGCCGCGATGGCTAGGAGCAGAATGCAGTGAATCAGGTTCTTTCGCACAGTGTCTGACGGGTTTTTGCCGCGAACTTCAACCGCGCGAAGCTTAACACAGATGTTCCCCGGCAAACAACCCACTCGGTGGATCGCGTTCTCCGAACGCGATTGTTCTGCGGGCGTAATAATGCCAGCGGGTTCGTGCTCGGAGAGTGTGACGATATCTTGAGAACCGCCCTGATCGCGTTCGGAGAACGCGATCCACCATGGGAATCCACTCGCCCAAAAACAAGAAGACCGGCGAAACATCGTCTCGCCGGTCTTCTCGAAACTTCACGTCGCCGTCATACCGCGCGGCGGCGAATCGTCGGGTGAATCGCGTTCTCCGAACGCGATAGCCGCTGAAAAGATCGTGTTGGGCGGATGCAACGCTTCAAGATGGGTTTGCCTTCCGATTGATCGCGTTCGGAGAACGCGATCCACCTCGACCCGCGACTCCGCTCCGTTTACACTAACACATTATGCGCAAGGAGTTTGGAGGCCGGCTGCATCACGAGGTGCCGGGATGGGTGCCAAACGACGCGACCTTTCACATCCGTGTCCGCTGCGCACCCGACAATTCCACACCGTTGACTGAACCGAAGCTCGCCGTCGCCCTGCTGGATTCGTTCAAGTTTTATCATGACCTCCGGCGATGGAACCTCCGCGTCTGTTTGCTGATGCCCGACCATCTTCATGCGCTGCTCGCTTTCCCGCCCGAAGCAAGGATGAGTGAGGTGATTCGCAACTGGAAACGGTTCCACAAAAAACAGCATGGGGTGCGATGGCAGGAGGGTTTCTTCGACCACCGGATTCGAAATGAGGAAGAGCAAACGGTGAAGTTTAACTACATCCTGAACAATCCCGTCGCGAAGCAACTCTGTGAACGGCCTGAGGATTGGCCGTGGGTGTTGGTTGATCGAGATCTCCAGTAACGGTCAAAATGCGGGTGGATCGCGTTCTCCGAACGCGATTGGTTTGCAGAGAGAGCGCCAATTTTGCAAGACGCCCTGATCGCGTTCGGAGAACGCGATCCACCAGGGAATCCTCTCGATCAAAAAAAAGAAGACCGGCGAAACATCGTCTCGCCGGTCTTCTCGAAACTTCACTCCGCCGTCATACCGCGCGGCGGCGAATCGTCGGGCGGTTTACTTCCCGAAGACCTCCACCTCCGTGTAGTGGTTCATCTGGTTGGAGGTGTTGCCGTTGCTGTAGAGGCGCACATAGCGACCCTTGACGCCCTTGACGGCGATCGGACGGCCATCGTAGGTCTCGATGTATTCGAGGTCCTTGCCGATGCCGAGGCCGGCGTGGTTGTCGTGGTCGTTGCTGAACACCGTCTTGACGTTCTGGATGAAATCCGGATCGTCCGAGATCTGGATCACCACGTCGCGATAGACGCGCGGCTCGCTGTGGAAATGCCAGAGCACCAACGCCCAAATCTCGCTGCTCTTGCCGAGATCAATCTGCACCCATTGCACGCCTGGTCCAAGCTCCACGTAGCTGCCCTCGGCGCCTTCCTTGTCACCGTCGGTGACCAGGTCGAGGCTGCCAATGACCGGCTCCTTATCGCTGGAGGTCACCTTCTTCTTGAGAGCCAGATTCGTGCAACCGGGCGGCACGTAGGTCGGGGGACGCGGCTTGTCGCCGCGCGGCGCTTCGAGGTAGGGGGTTTTCAGGTTCTTCGGCGTGCCGACGAACATCGGCTTCGGCATCTTGTAATCCAGCTTCACCATGCCGGCGGGCGCTTCGTCGCCGAAGCTCACCTGGCTGAGGGCGAAGCAGCCGAGCGCCACCATCAATCCATACGACGCGTATTTCTTCATAAGTTGGTTTTTCCTAAACTACAGTTGCTGTTTTCAACGAACATTCGTCCGGCCATTTAACACAATTTCCCGCCCCGGACGCAACAAATTCCTTTCGCCCGGCGATACGACCAAAGTTGGATCGCGGCCTCCGGGCGGTTACTTCCCGTAAACCTGCACCTCCGTGTAATGGTTCATCTGGTTGGAGGTGTTGCCGTTGCTGTAGAGCCGCACGTAACGGCCCTTGACGCCCTTGACGGCGATCGGACGGCCGAGGTGGGTTTCGACATATTCGAGGTCCTTGCCGATGCCGAGGCCGGCTTGATTGTCGTGGTCGTTGTTGAACACCGTCTTCACGTTCTGGATGAAATCCGGATCGTCCGAGATCTGGATCACCACGTCGCGATACACGCGCGGCTCGCTGTGGAAATGCCAGAGCACCACCGCCCAAATCTCGCTGCTCTTGCCGAGATCAACCTGCACCCACTGCACGCCGGGTCCAAGCTCCACGTAGCTGCCCTCGGCGCCTTCCTTGTCGCCGTCGGTGACCAGATCGAGGCTGCCGATGACCGGCTCCTTGTCGCTCGAGGTCACCTTCTTCTTGAGGGCCAGATTCGTGCAACCCGGCGGCATGAAGATCGGCGCGCGGGGCGCGTCGGGACGCGTCGTCTCAAGATTGGAGGTCTTGATGGGTTTCGGCGTGCCGATGTACATCGGCTTGGGCAGGTCGTAGTTGAGCTTCAGCATGCCGGCGGGCGCTTCGTCGCCGGAGCTCGCCTGGCAGAGGGCGAAGCAACCGAGCGCCATCATCATTCCATAGGACGCGCATTTTTTCATAAGCTGGTTTTTCCCAGACTGCGGGTTGCGGTCTTCAACCAACACTCGTTTTGCCGTCGGATGCAATGTTCTGCTCCAACCGCAACGCATTGCTCTCGCCCGGCGGCACGGCCCGCGCGGCGAAGGCGGGCGTGGCGGTCGCCTTGTCGCCCAGCATCCGCAACAGGCCGCGACGTTTTTCAACGACGAGCGCAGCCACTTCGACGTGCGAGCGGCAATAGGCATTCACTTCGGCCGTCGTCATGACCATGAACGCGGTGGAGAGCGCGTCGGAGAGGGCGGCGGAGGGCGCGATGGCCCACGCGGCGAGGTGGTTCGACGCCGGCCGGCCGGTGCGCGGGTCGAGGACGTGCTGGCCTTTGACCTCCGTGCCGGAACCGCTCAGGGCCGCGCCGCTCAGGAGCACGGTGTCGAAGCCCGCTTGGCGGCTCCAATCGCCCGCCACGCCGAGCCGCCAGCCGCGCTGGTCGGCGGGACAACCGGCCGCGTCGCCGCCGTGGCCGAGGGCCAGCACGGAACTGGTGCCGCTGTGGAGGAGCACGTCGGGTATCTCCCAGTCGGCGAGAAGTTCCGCGGCCTTGTCGAGGGCGTAGCCTTTGCCGATGGCGCCGAGGTCCACCTCGACGTTCGTTGCGGGATCGGCCCCGGTGGCGGGACGGATGGTGACGGTGAAATCCTGCGGATTCAATACCAGCCGCTCCATGCCGACGACAGCGCGCGCGGCGGCCAGTTCGGCATCGGTCACGCGCTGCCAGTTTCCTTTGGCGTCGCGCATCAGGTTCATGAGCGGGCCGACGGTGACATCGAACGCGCCGCCGGTGTCGGCATGGACCTGCGCGGCGAGCTGGAGGCACTCGAACGCCTCAAGGCAGACGCGGAGGGATTCGCCGGGCCGGAGGCGGTTGATTTGCGCAATGTCACTGACGGGCTGGAAGCGGCTGAGCAAGCCTTCGAGCCGGTCAATCTCGCGGAACACCGCGGCGGACGCCTGCCGCGCGTAAGTTTCCTCCTGTCCTGCGACGACCACCTCGAACACGGTCGTCATCGCCTCGTGAGCGAAGCGGCACAGCGGAGGAACATCCGGCGTCATGAAGACTTCGCGCGCAACGCCTGACCGCAGCAGCCGATGCCGCCGATAAGCGCCACCAGCGCGCTGTAGCGGTGCAGCTCGACCAGGGTTTCCTGGCCGTGCGTGCCGAACCACGGCTGCATCATCACCACCGCCGACAGCACGACGCCCAGCCCGCCGAGCACGAGGGTCCAGAAGAGGCATTTGCAGCCGCAGCTTTCCGCCTCGGCGCGCATCAGAGCCAGCAGCGCCAGGCTGCCGGCAAACGCGCCGCCGGTGCCGGTGTGGCAGACCAGCAGGTAGCCGCTCAGTTTGTGGCCGAGGAGCGCCGCATAGAAGCCGGTGAGCGCGAGCAGGGCAAGGCTCAGCACCATCACCAGCGAGAGGAGTTTGTCGATCACGGGAAACCGCACCGGCGTTTTGGCCGCGCCGCTGCACAAGCCGCCGCCGCTCTTCGCGGCCACGACGCCAACAATCACGGAAATTACGGTAAGAATCTTAAACATGGCGTTGCTACTCCTTCTTTCCGAAATAACGGGCGAGCCGCTGCAAACCGCCCAGCACGCCCACGCCCAGCATGGCGATCATCAATCCGCTGCACCCCCACAGCACCATCTTGAACAACGGGCGCATGATGAACGTGAAGCCGAAGAGCTTGTGATAAGTGCCGTCGAGTTTCGCCGTCTCCGCCATCGTCTTCACCGCCACGGTCTTGGTCAACAGCGGGCCACCGGCCTCGATGCGGCCGAAGAGCATCGCCGCTTCCGGGGAATGGCAGTCCGTGCACGCCTTCGCGCCGAGTGAGGCCACCTTGGAACGGACGTTGTGCGCCACCGGCCAGAAGACCGGCTCGGCGGCGGGATCGCTGGAGGCCGCGAGTTTGCCGTCCTTGCCGAGCGCGAAGAGGTAGCCGCGTCCGACATAGACGAACTCGGCGGATTTGTCGGCCGCCGCCAGCGCCTGCAACATCAGCGCCAGTTGATCCTCGGTGAAACTCTGCGCGGTGCCGGCGGTTTCCACAACCGCGCGCACGGCGAAGTCCGGCACCATCGGCAGGAACTTTTCATTCACCATCCGGCCCCAGACCGAGCCGGCGCGATTCTCCGGCGAGTCCGACGTCGTCAGGCTGCCGTCGTCGCTGCGGGTGTAGATCTTCTTGCCGCGCGCCAGCGCCGGCGAGCCCGCCGCCGAATCGTCCGGCGCGAGCGCCTGCAGCACGTCGAGCATCCGTTTCTCGATTTCAGCCTCGAGTTGTGCCGCAGCCGCATCGAAATCCGGCACGAGCGGCACGAGCTTGCCTTCTTTGCACAGCACGAACCCGGACGGCGAACCCGCGGGAGGCGCAAACGTCGTGTCGAGGTCCAAACCGCCGTCCGTGTTGACGCGAAACAGCTTGCCCGAGGCGACGAAGACCGGCTCGCCGAGTTCGTCACCGAGCTGGGCGATGGCCTTCAGGACGCTGCCAATTTGCTGGCCGGCGTCGAGGATGCCCTTGGCGGATTTCGTCAGTTCGTCGGGCCGGATCGGCGTGAGTTTGCCGGCGGCGCGGCGCGCCCAGAACGCGGGCCACATCACGCGGTTCGGCGCGATCTTGCCATCGCTGCCCTTGACGAAGACCGGCTCCTGGATGAACGGCGCGTCAGTGAACCAGAGCGCGCGGCCATGGATGCCGAGGCGGTTGGCGCGCGACACGCGCATATCCGTCGGCGTCTTGCCGGGCATTTGGCCGGAGTGGCACGCGGTGCAGGAAAGTCTGTCGAAGTGCACGGGCGGGATGCCGCCGTGCTTCGGATGCGGTGCGCCGAGGCGTCCGCCGCCCTTGTCCGGCTCATCGACGTGGCAACCGCGGCAACTGAAATCGCCGACCGACGCGACCTTGCGCTCGGCCGCTTCGCTTTCATAGCCGCGGGTGATCATGTGATTGATGTCGTTGCGATGGCAATCAACGCACTTGAACCCGGCGCGCGAATGGATGTCCTGGTCCACGGCTTCCTTCTCCGCGTGCATGGGCGAGGCGGAGTGGCAGTTCAGACAGTTCTTGTCAGCGGGCTTCTGAATCTGGAAAACCGTCCGGTTTTTGCTGTCGAATTGCGCCATGCCATACTTGACGTAGGGCGGCACGGCGAATTCCTGGTCGTCCGGGTTCGGCCCGTCGTTCATCGTCCACGTGGGCTTCACGCGCAAGGCCATGCCGCCGACTTCGCCGAGACCCGACGCAGCGGTTGCAGCCCACGCGAAGTTTTCGCGGCCGATCTGCCGCACCCACTCGCTGTGGTCCTGCGCATGGGAACCGTTGTGGCAGGCCAGGCAGTTGACTTCCAGCTTGCCCGAGACGGTCCAGCGCGCGTGCGAATCGCCGGGACTGAACTCGTCCGCCGGCTCGCCGGTGTCGCCTCCAGGCATGTGGCGGGCGAATTGCTTGGTGAAGTCCCACCCGGTCATGCCGACCGCCGAGGGGTTCCACGTGCCGCTCCAGCCGCGATACGACAGCGGCAGTTGCGTGCCGGTGAGTCCGTCTACCAGGACCCACGGCTCGCCGGGCCGGCCGGCGGGAACCTTGCCGGAGGAGGAGTTGAAGTGCCAGCCACCGGAGATTTTCTCGTAGTTGTGGCACATGCCGCAGGTCTTGCTCGTGGAGAGCGGCTTGGCGCTCGACATCGAGGGCACGACGCCCTCGCCGTCGGGGCCATTGAGCGGGAGGCGGTGGACCGGCACGGTGCGTCCGCCGTCCCACGGCTCGTCCGCGAGACCGCGCGGGACGCCGAACAGGCCGGCCGCGCCTATCGTCAAGAGAACTATGGAAGCGCGCATGGTTATACCTTGAACTCTTCGGGCTTGAACTCCAGTTTGCGACCGGCAGCAACGGCGTCGTTGGCCTTGAGGACCGCGACGGCGGTTTCGTAAGCGACTTCGCCGGGGCAGTTGAGCTTCGCGCGACCACGGACCGCGTCGAAGAAGTTTTCGAGATGCGGCTGGTGCGCCGGCTTGAGCAACTCGATCGGCAGCGGCCACTTGCCGGCTTCGGCCGTGACGCGCACGTCCACTGCGACGTTGCGGGTGGTGGTGGGCTTGATCGCCTCCTTGACCGGCTTGAGCCAGCCCTTCTTGGCGTATTCGTCCCACGACGGCGCATGCGCCTCGCGCTCGACGGTGTCGCCGCGCGCCGCGACCTCGGAGATGGTCAGCGCGCCGTTGACGCCCATGAACTGCTCGTAGAAGCCGCCGCGCTTGGTGGTGGTGAGCACCTGGTAGTAGGCGCGGTTGGTGCCTTCGGGCGTGTTGAATTCGTAAATGGTCATGACGTTGTCATACCACTCGCGGCCCTTGTAATAATCCATGCCGCCCATGGCGACGATGGCGGAGGGATTGCAGCCCCAGATCCAGCTAAACAGGTCAATCTGATGCGAGCCGAGGTCCACGATCGGGCCGCCGCCGTATTTCTTATACCAGCGCCAGTTCCGGAACTGATCCATCGAGACGTAGCCGTATTTGTCGAGCTTGGCCTGGTCAATCGCGTATTTCTTCGGCCAGCCGAGCGAGTCGGCGATGGAACGGTTCCACTGCCCGTAAGCGTGCGTGACGCGGCCGAGAATGTTGGCCTCGCGAATGAGCCGGTCAATGGCGTGGATGTAGCGCGGATTGCTGCGGCGCTGGTGGCCGATCTGGAGCAGCTTGCCGGTCTTGCGCTGGGTCATGACCATGCTGCGGGCCTTCTCCAGCGAGTTGGACATTTCCTTTTCGCAGTAAACGTGCTTGCCGGCCTCCATGCAGGCGTTGGCGATTTCGGCGTGCATCCAGTCGGGCGTGGCGACGATCACCGCGTCGAGGTCTTTTTCCTGCGCGAGCAGCTCGCGGTAATCCTCATACGTCTTCACGTCGTAGCCGGTCTTCCGCAGACGGCCGCCGACCAGTTTCTGGTGATATTCCCAGATGTCGCAGACGGCCTTGAACCGCACGCCGGGAATGCCGCTGGCGGCCTCGATGAGGACCTGCCCTTGCGCGCCAAGGCCGATGACGCCGACATTCAGGTCGTCAATGCCCTTCGGCCCCGCCAGGTTCGGCTTTGCCGGCTGCGCGACGGCTTGCGCCAGCGCGTTGCCTGACAACGCCAGACTCGCGCCGGCCACCGCGGCCGACTGCAGAAACGTCCGGCGATCCACTTTTCCATCCACGTTTTTCATTTCGTTGCTGCTCATAAAAAACTCCCGCTGCTCCCGACTCGTTATTTCTTCTCCGGCTGGAATTTCTCCAACAGCTTGCCGGCCCTGGCGCGTGTCGCGGCGTCCTGGGTCAACTCCAGGCATTTTTTCAACGCCGCGACAGCATCGTTATGCTGTTTTCTTTCGATGGACACAACAATTTTCAGATAGGCATTTCCCGCCTCGGCCTTGATTGAGCCGTCCGCCAGCAGCGGTTCGATGGTTTTCAGGGCGGCGGTGTTCTGGATATTCCCCAGCGCGCCGAGCAAAAGTTTCTTCTCGTCCGGCTCCTGCGCGGCCGGCAGCGCGGCCTTGAGATGCTTCAACGTCTCGCCTTCCACGCGCCTGCCGCCGAGACTGGCGATCCGCGTGTAGCCGCGCAACGCCAGCACGCGGTGCGTCTTGTTCGGCGAGGACTTGATGACGCCGAGCAAGTCCGGCAGCACCGCCGGATCGTCCGCCGACGCCAGCGCGCGCACGGCCGCGTCGCGCACTTTTTCGTCGCTGTCCTTGAGCGCGGCGCGCAGCGTCGCAAACGCGCCCGGGCCGCCGACCTGGCCGAGCATCTTCAGTAACGCCGAATGCGCGTCGCCCTTGGACGCGCCGACGGCGGCGAGCAGCGTCGCCTCGACGCTCTTTTGGTCATACATCCGCCGCGCCGCCGTCACCAGCGCGTCCTGCGCATCGGTGTTGTCGGGATTTTTTTCCACCAGCGCCGCGAGCCTCGGCAGGCTCTCCTCATTGGCCGTCAACCCCAGCGCTTTGAACGCTTCGCGGCTGACCGCGCTTTCCTTGTCCGCCGCCGCCTGCTCCAGCGCCGGCAGCGCCGCGACCGCGCGCCGCGCGCCGAGCGTCTGGATCAACAGCACCTTGGTCTTGCTGTCAGCGCCTTCGATGCGTTTCAGGAGCGATTGATCAATGCCTTTGCCAATGATGTTCTTCAAACTTTCCGCCGCCGCCGTTGCCGTGTCGCCCTCGCTTGCGGCGGCTTTCAGCAGCGCGTCGAGACTCGACTCGTTGCCAAGTTTGCCGAGCGCGGTGATGGCCGCGACGCGCACCGGCTCGTTGTCGCTCGCGGCGAGCGCCGTGACCGCCGGCAGCGCCGCGCGGTCGCCGCGATCCATCAGCGCCAGCGACAGATTGATTTGCAGTTCCGGCGGCAGCCCGGCGAGCTTGCCGGCGAACGCCTTCGTCGCATCCGCACCGGGGAAATCGAGCAGGCAGCGGACGGCGGCTTTTTGGACGGCGGGAGCGCGGTCGCCAAACGCTTCGAGCACCACGGGCAGCGCCTTCGTTTTTTCGGCGCGCACAAGCCCGCGCAGGCCGGCGATGCGCGCGGCCGGCGTGTTTACCATCGTGAACAGCCAGCGGTAATAGTTCGCCGCCTCGAACGTCTTCCCCTGCGCGAGCAACGTGTCGGCGCACGACGCGACCGCGTCGGCCCGGCGGTCAACGAGCGCGCTGGCGACGTTGGCCTCCGCGAGAATCCCCGCGCATTTGCCGCCGCCGATGCGGCCGAGCGCCATGATGGCCGCGCCGGCGAGTTGCGTGTCGGCGTCCAGGACGAGCTTGGCCAGTTTCGTCACCACCCTCGCTTCGCGGCGCTGGCCGAGACTGTTGATCATGCCGATCTTGAGCTTGCCGCTCACCTTGTCCATCGCCGCCAGCAGCGCGTCGCCCGCCTCCGGGCACGCCGAGTTCTGCAAACCGTAGCGCGCGGCGTGCGAGAGCTTCTCGTCCGTCAACAGCGCCGCCAGCACCGGCACGCATTTCTCGGAGCCGACCTGCCGCATGGTCTTGCAGATGAATTCCTTCGCCCACGGCGCGGTGTCGGGCTTTTGCAGGACCGCCAGCAGTTTCGACTCGATGGTTTTGAGCTGGTCGGGACCGGCCTTGATGATTTCGTTCTGGATGGCGTAGATCGCGGCCTGGCTGGTGCCAAAGTCCACCTTGCCGAGTTCTGCATAGGCGTCGGCGCCGGGCGGCAGACCGGGCGCGGGATCGGCGGCGAGGGCGGCCGCCAGCAGCGCCGGCAGGATCATCGTAATGGCCATCATGTTTTTGACTCTCATGGGATTCTCCAGGTTGAAAGTGATTTTCGGTTTCGACTAGAGCACCCACGGCTCGCGATAGGCGCGGCCGAGCATCGCCGACGCGCCGGGATCGTTGAGAATCTCCTCGGTGGCCGGATTGAACCGGATTTTGCGGCCGGTCAGCATCGCGATCTGGCCGAGGTGGCCGATGCTCGCGGAGCGGTGCGCCACTTCCGCCGGCGTGATCGTCACGCGGCGCGTGCGGACGCAGTCGAGGAAGTTCTGGTGATGATCGCGGCTCTTGTAGAGATGGATTTCGTTCGCGCCGATCTTGTCGCGAAGGAGCGACTTCGGCTCGGAGTCAATGCCGCCGCGGTCCACCCAAATCCAGCCGCGGTCGCCGATCCAGCGCGCGCCCATGCCCTTCGGCTGCTGTTTGGCGTTGGCGACGATCATCTTCGCGCCGTTGGCGAACGTGGCTGTGAACTTGTAGGAAATCGGCGCGTCATACGTGCCGTCCGCCGGCAGCTCGCAACCGTTGCTCTCGATCTCGACCGGGCCGGTTTCCTGCGTCCCCAACCCCCACTGCGCGATGTCCGCGTGGTGGCCGATCCAGTCCATCATCTGGCCGCCGCCCCAGTCGAGCACCCAGCGCCAATCCCAATGGCTCACGCCCTGATACGGACGCCACGCCGTCGGGCCGAGCCAGAAATCCCAGTCCATGTCCTCCGGCACCGGCTGGACCGGCTTGATCTCGCCGGGCCGGCCGTCGGGCAGGCCGACCTCGACGGTGTGAATGTTGCCCACGCGGCCGTTGCGGACCAGTTCGGCGGCGAGGTGGAAATTTTCCTGCGACCGCTGCCAGCTTCCCGTCTGCCAGACGCGGCCGAACTTCTTGCAGGTGTCGGCGAGCACGCGGCCCTCGCGGAGGTCGTGCGTGATCGGCTTCTCCCCATACATATCAATGCCCGCCCGCAGCGCCGAGCAGGCCACGAGCGCGTGCCAATGGTCGGGCGTGGCCATGCTGATGGCATCGAGGTCGCCGCGCGCGATCACCTCGCGGAAATCATGGTAGGTCTTGCAATCAGTGTTGCCGTATTTCTTGTCCACCGTCTCTTTGGCGCGCTTGAGGTGGCCGGCGTCCACGTCGCAGACCGCGACGAACTGGACCTCCTGTTTGCCGAGGAAGGAGTTCATGTTGCCGCTGCCCATGCCGCCGAGGCCAATGCCGGCCATGACGATGCGGTTGCTGGGCGCGCCCGCGCCGAAGACGGTGGATGGAACGATGTTCGGAAATGCCAGCGCCGATCCGGCCATGGCCGCGCCCTTCAAGAAACCGCGTCGCGAGACTCCATTGTTGTTCATAGCTGTCTCCATTTCTTCGACCGTCCCGTTGGCAGGTCCGGGACGTTACGGCGACGCCAGCGCGTCGCCACGCAAGACAAGTCGCCGTGTTTCCTAGCGGAATCGCCCCCATCCCACAATCGAAAAAAGGTGCGACAAAAGTAGCAGTGCCTACGAGTCAATGAAGCGGCCGAAGAGTTGGGTTGACGTTCGCCGTGACACGATCATGATAGTCTCATGCCAACCGTGTTGCGCATCGGACCTTACCGCTTCCACTTCTACAGCCGGGAAAACCGTGAGCCGCCGCACATCCATGTGAGCCGCGACGATTACGAGGTGAAGTTCTGGTTGCAGCCGGTCGCACTGGCCGCCAACTACGGTTTCAGCCCGGTTGAGCTGCGCACCATCAAGCGACATGTGAAAGAGCATTGCGAAACACTGGTTCGAGCCTATACTGAATTCCATGAACAGCACTGAAACATCCGCAGCGATTGCGGCGGTGCGATGCTGGGTCGAAGGACGCCGCGTCTGGCTGGAGCTGGCCGATCAGCGGCTGATGAGTTTCCCGGCTGTCAAATACCCTTTGCTGGCGGAAGCGCCGCAGGAACTGCTGGAGAAAGTCCAGCTTCGCGTGCAAGGCCGCGCTCTCCGCTGGGAAGAACTCGACGAGGATATCTGGGTGGACGACGCCGTCCAAGGTCGCTTCCCGAAGCTGCGGGCTGGCGGGACTCCCGCCATGGTCGCCGAATCCCCCGCTCGCTACGGCAGGAAACACTGACCGTCCCTGGCGTGGTGTTCCGCGGCGGCGGATAGTTTCACTCGCGCTTTCGTCTCACGCCGCCCACGGCGCATCCTGCGGCAACGGGCTTATCCCGCCGATTCGAAAGATGTCCGGCAATGGCATCGGAAACAAGGGCGTTCCGCCCGTTCCCCAAGGCCCGCAGGATAATCCGGGTCCTCCAAGCGCCCCTGGTCCCGCCGGTCCGCCCGGCGAAGTTTCCGCCCAACAACTCACCGACGCCATCGCCGGCACCAGCGCCAACAGCAATGCCGTGGATTTGCTCGACCCCAACGCCGACCTGCCGCCGGTGATCGAGAAGATCAACGAGTTGATCCAGGCGATGAGGAGATGATGAAGAAGTGAAACCACAGATGGACACAGATGAACGCGGATGGGATAATATTTAACCGAAAGGTGTCGTATGAACCGATTCATGGTGATGGCGGTTGCGGTGGTGATGCTCGCGGCGGGCGGCTTTGGCGCGGAAGTTCCGACCTACGTCGCCGGCAGTTGCGATGTCGAAGTGACTCGGTTGCTGAAGCATGCCACTACATCGCTGGTGCTGGGGAAAACCTCGTTGCGAACCCTGGCGCCCCAATACTGCGTGGATACGGGTAGCGCGACCAATTGGAGCGATGCGCTCTCGCAGGTGGACCGCCTCTACGGAACCAACAACCTGAAGCGCGCTTTGTTCCTTTGGAAATTCATCCGGCCAAACATGCCGACTTCGGTGCTGAGTGAACTGCGATTGGGGCAGAAAACTCCTGGTTTCAGTATCGGTTCGGGACACGCTGAGAGCTATGTGTTGGATCCGGGCGACACGGTCGCTCCCTCGGGATCCGCGCCACCCGGAACAAACGTCATGGTTCATCAGGGTTCATTATCGGAACCGTCACCGAAAGCGACGCTCGAATTCACGATATCTCACGGCGACACGAAATTCATGGGCGCGCCCTCGTTGGAGCTGCACAATTTCGTTCATGCGTCCATGTGCTACCAAATGCTGCAGTTCGACACCAATGATACGCTCACGTGTTTCTGGGGCAGCCATCCTATGACGAATGGCGCACGAGGCATTTACTTCAACGGCAGCATGACAAGCTTGGAAACCAACTATTATTCGACGGTTTACGGAAACCACTTTGGAAACCCGTTAGAGGAGTTGGAATTTAATCCCGATCTCACGATCCAGCGCCGAACCGTGTATGACTCGATTGACCAGCCGAAGTATGCGGACTTCTACGAGCACGGGAAGCTCGTGCGCCGTGGATTTTACGGCAAAAAGGAATCCGGAAAAAGCGAGTCTTACTACTTTGATCACTTTGAAGAGTTCAAGTCCTCGGAATCAAAGCCCGATACTCGGTAATTGGGTTAACTACCCGATGGGGACGCTGAAACCCAAACACCAATCCGCGACCGTTGCGGGGTTCGCGACGGATTCCTTGCCGGTCAAGATTGAATGATTATTGCAGAACCAGAAGAAACGAGGAGGTGACCATGGAAGACTACGACGCGGATGCGGCACTTGCGCGGCGGCGGCGAAGGTAGAAAGCGGTCAGCAGTCAGCCGGAGGGGAACAGCAAGGCGAAGGCGGGAGCGGTTGAGGGTTCTTTGTTGAGTGTTGAGAGAGCGGCAATGCCGATGGCGGCGGCGAAGCGGCGGACCGTCACCGCGGCGTGATCTTCATCGTGATCGTCGCGGACGTCACCGGCGCTTTCAGGTTCAGGCCGATCCGCGTCGGCTGCACCGGCGCGTCTTCGTGGATTTCCTCCGACTCGATCATCACTTCACCGCCCTCGGCGGTGATCTGCACGCGCAATGACTCGCCGCTGTCGCTCACCGACAGACGACCGTCGCCGTCGCGCTGCCATTTGCCTTTCGTGATCAACGCCGTGCCGAAGCTTTGCGGGCTGGTGAATTCCACGCAGTCGCTCACCGTCAGCGACCCGTCGCCTTCGCGCGAATAGACAAACGTCCGCACCAGCGTCTTCAGCTCCGGGCAAGGATACGCCGAGGCGATGTCGAGCACGAGCGTGTCGGCGGCGTCGGTGAACTCCTTGCGCACGACCTTCGCCTGCGCGTCGCGGCCTTCGCGTTGAAGCTTGCCCGCCACCACCGGCACGGCGTGGCCGAAGGAATTGAGCAGCTTGCTGTCATAGCGCTGGGCGCTGAACGTGCGCGCCGTGTAGGTCTCCGCGCCGGGATCGAGCAGCAGCGGGACTTTGCCGATCACCACCACGTAACTGCCGACGTCGTTGTGGTTGTGGTGCTCCGCGTTGTGGCCGCCTTTGAGGGCCACGCCCATGCGGCAGGCCGAGCCGCGCGCGGGCCGGCTGATGAGAATGTTCATGTCGCCGAACCACGAGCGAATGCCCGCCTCGTAGCGGACATCGCCGGCGGGCGGGTTCGTCTCCGACGCGGCGTTGGGAAAGCCGCAAATCATCGCCTCAAACAACGTGCCGAGCGCGCCCCGGATATCCAGCCGGTCGTAGTCGCGCAGCCCGACGCCATAGCGGCGGTTGACGAACCACATGATCAGCGGCGACGGCCTGGCGTTGACAGCGCAATCCGCGAACGCCGGCGACACGCCGCCGATGATGCCGATATTGGCGCCGAACATGGCCGGCCCGCGCACGTCCGGCCGCGCCATCAAGTCCAGGTTGCCGCCCGTGGCCTGGCGGATCGTTTCGGCCAGCAGCACGTAATGGCCGAAACCGTAGTCCCAGTAGCCGAGTCCCTCGCTGCAATAACCGTCCGGCGTGAACCCGTTCAGGAAATTTTGGGAATAATGCTCCGCCGCCGCCACGAACAGCGCGCGCTCCTCGCGCGACTCCGACAGCGCCAGCGCCGCGCCGGTCACTCCCGCGAAGCAGACGGCGTTCCAGTTGTTCGTCGTCTTCATCCAGCCGTCCAGCCTCCGTTTGCCGAGATACGCCGCCCGGCACGGGCCGAGCACGAACCGCTCGACGCTCGCGCGAATCCGCTTCCGCGTCGTCGCGTCGAGCTTGTCGCCGAGCAGCCAGTCCGCCGTGGCGAGGTTCCACGCAAGCGCCGAAGAGGCGAGATCCACGTCAATGAACTTGCCGTTGAAATTCGTCAGCCGCCGGTCGTGCGCCGGCATCACCCAGCATTTCTCCGCGCAGAACGCGGCGATGAGTTCCTCGATCTTCGGCAGAAAGCGGCCCTTGTTCTCGACACACTCCGCCAGCGTCAGAATAACCAGCCGGCCGCGGCGCTCGAAGGCGACGTTTTGCCAATGCGTGCGGTTGCCGGTGCGCGAGAAGTCGAGGTAAAGATCATCCGGCTGCTCCGGCACGGGCTGTGCCAGCAATCCCTCGGCGCGCTTGACCACGCCGCGCCAGGCGGCGTTCGCGGCCAGCACGTCCCAACTCGCGCGGTCGGCGATGGGCCGGCCTACGCCGGCGGGAGCGTCCGGCAACATGCCAGCGATTGTCTTCAGGCGGTCCGGGTTGAGCGCGTCGTCGTTTTTGGCGGACGCGTCGCTGAGGGTGAGGAACAGCGCCGCGCAAGCCAGCACCGATGTTGTTGTCAGGCAGAAAAGCGGTTTCACGATGGCGCGACGTTGCGAAAAATGCCCCGTCAACTCAAGCGCATTCTGCGCGCGCGCCAGTCTTCGTCAGTCCTGCGGGGCCGGTTGCGGCGGCTGCTTGATCTGCACCACCGGAAACGGGAAGTGGATCTTCAACTCGTCGTCCAGATGGACTTCCACCCAGTAAACGCCGGGCCGCTCGAATTGCACGCCGCCGAAGAGCGTGACATTGGTGACGCTGACGTTCTCATCGGCAAGCTGGAACGTGCAGTCGGACTCGCGCAATGGCGTGACCTCGTCGGTCGTCAGCAGGCGGACCCGTTGCTTGAACTGGCCGCGGCCGGCGCACCAGCGCACCCAAACGAACAGTTTGAACGCCGTGACGGGGAACTGCGGCGACTGGAGGCAATTGACCACGCCGACGAGCGTCTGGCTGGCGGGGTTCATTTCCTGCCGCACGTCCTCGCACACGAGCACGGCTTGAAGATCGGGAATGTTTTTTTCGGTCATGGTGTCCTCGCCCGCGGTTTAGTAGGTGAATTTCAAACTCAGGAACATGCAGTTGTCGAGCGTCTGGTTGGGAACCGCCGGCAGCGTGAAAACCTTCAAGCTGTAGCCGATCTGCGCGCTCAGGTTCTCGCGAAGCCGGTAGGTCGGCGCGAGCTGGAACTGCCAGAACTCGCTGCGCGTCGGCTGGCCCGAGGCGAGCGTGCCGGCGAATTCCAGCGCGGCGGAGGTGTCCAACTGAAGGTTCGGCAGCACGTTCTGGCTCAACTGCGAGTAATAAGCTTCGCTCGTCTCTTCGTAAAAATCCGGCTGATAACTCTGTTGAATCGCCTGTCGGCGGCCTACGGTCAGCTTCGCGTCGCTCGGCAGCGTGTAGCTCAGGTTGAGGTCGCTGTTGGGATTGGACAGCCGCCGGCCGTCGGGTTCCTCCCGCATTTCCGTGCCGACGCTTGCGGCCGCCTTGAACTGGCCGGGCAGTTGTTGTTCGATTCCGAACGACGCAACCCCGGCGCGGTAACTATACGCGGATGTTGTGTAGTCCACCTGCTGGCCCTGCAATCCGCTGGTGAGCTTGGTGCGGCGGGTCAGTTGCCAGTCGGCATCGAAACCGACGCTGCTCGCGGCGTGGTCGTTGGTCATCGCGAACGCCCGGTCCTGGTAGTTCCACAGCGCGTGCGAGAAAAACGGCTTCAGCGACCAATCGTCCGAGCCGCCGTAAACGGCGCGGGTGGCGAGGCTGTTGACCATCAGGCTGCCCTGGGCCGCGCCGATGTCGCTGACAGGAAGCTGTTGGGGAAATCGCATCGAGCCGTCCGCTTGCAAAGCCAGATCACCCACCTGCGAACGCGCGTAGTTGGCATTGAAAGCGTCTTCACCGGGATCGAATTGACCGCGCGCGACCGCCTCCGGCCCTGGCGCGGCCGATTTCTTATTGTAGTTGATGTCGAAATCGTCGGTCGGCTTGAGTCTCGGCGCGAAGTCCAGCGGTTGCGCCGGCGTGACAAGATCCGAAAACTTGAGCGGCGGCAGGACGGTTGCCTCCACCGACTCCGCCGCGCGGGCAGACGGCGTCGCCGCCGCGGCCAGCCATCCGGCCAGCCACAGCCACCGACCGCACCGCCTCAAGCATGGAGTTTGTTTCCGCACAACAATGGGGATTCTGACGCAACGCCGGCGCTCTGTAAAGCGATCCGCGCCACTAAGAAATTGCCACAAGCGCCAAGTGGGAGTAATGTTACAGGGCAGGGTATGACTTCGACAACCTACGATCAGGCGCTTCCTGAAGCCGACGCGCTCCAACCGGATACTTCCGGGCGGAACCCAGCGGACGGTTACGGGCGGCTGATCCGCTACGTTCGCGAGAGCGGCGCGTCGGTGGAGACACTCGACGCGGATCATGAGCACCGTCTGCGGCAAACGGTGGCGCTTTACCGCCGGTTCCTCTCTGACCTGCTGAGTTGGCCGCAGTTCCGCCAGAGCATCCTGATCGAAATGCAGTTGCGCAACCTGCGCGCCGGCCGACGCGGCGTGAGCGCCGAGGAGGCGATCCAATCGTTGTTGGTGGAGCACCAGAAGGACATCCTGCTCGGCGTGCTGGAGAGTTTCACCGGCAACATCACCGCCCGCCAGGCGCGGCACATCCTGTTCCAGTTCGGCGCCGAAGACGACATTCCCGCCACGCGCCGGCGCTGGCTGCTGCCGCACGAATTGGTGGCGCTGGCCGACAAGCTCAGGCTGCACATCAAACGCGACTATCCGCGTTACAAGGCGGCGCAGACCGATTTGTTCTTCGCGCAAGTGCGGCTGGTCTATGATTTCGCGGGCCGGATGGCGTCGGGGCCGGACCAGTTTCACGACGCGTTTCAGGAAGGCTGCGTGGCGCTGCTCCATGCCATTGACAAGACCGCCAATACCACTGCCTGCCGGCTCTCGACTTGCGCGCAGGAGTGGATTCGCGGCGCGATGCTGCGCTTCCTGCAAGGCCAGCGCACGCCGGTGCACGTGCCGGTGAACGCGCTGCCGCGATTGCGCCTGTCGCAAGCGATGCCGCAGCGCGTGCCGCTGGAGCTGGCGAGAGAGTATGGCGACGACGCGCGCGACGAGGGGTTCGTGCATCCGGCAGAGACCCTGGCGCAACGCGAAATCCGGCCCATGCTGGAGCGGCTTTTTGAATGCCTGACGGCCAAGCAACGGCAGGTGATCGCACTCCGTTACGGCCTCGCCGACGACGGCGTGGAACATTCGCTCGAAGAAACCGCCCGGCTCATCGGCATCAGCTTCCAGGAAGTGGACCGGCGCGAGAAACGCGCCATTGAACGCGTGCAGGCGTGCGGCTCGCGCGAGCTGCTGCGCGAACTGGCTCTCTGTCTGGCGTGACGCATTTGAAATTTCACCTTTGAGATTTCAAATGAGCCAGCCAACCTCTCCTCAACACAAACTGCGCCTCGGCGTGCTCGGCTCCGGCAGCGGCACCAATTGTCAGGCGCTGCTCGACGCCTGCGCGAAGCCGGATTTTCCCGCTGAGATTGCCGTCATCATCAGCGACGTGGAGAACGCCAAAATCCTCGACCGCGCGCGGCAGGCCGGCATTGAGGCGCGCTGGATTGCGCCGGGAAAATTCCGCACCAAGCTGGAGCCGGAGGTGGAGCAGCGTTACGTTGCCGCCCTGCGCCAGCACAACGTGGAGCTGGTCTGTCTCGCCGGGTTCATGCGCGTACTGAAGGACGATTTTCTGAAGGCGTTTCCCGGCCGCGTCATCAACATCCATCCCGCGCTGCTGCCGGCGTTTCCCGGTCTGGAGTCGTGGAAACAGGCGCTCGACCACGGCGCGAAGGTGGCTGGTTGCACGGTCCATTTCGTGGACGCCGGCGTGGACAGCGGCCCGATCCTTGTCCAGGCCGCCGTGCCGGTGCTCGACAGCGACACAGCGCAGACGTTGCACGCCCGCATCCAGGTCGAGGAACATCGCATCTACCCCGAAGCCGTGCGACTGATCGCCGAGGGCCGGCTGCGTGTCGAAGGCCGGCGCGTGCTGCGCCGGGAGTAGGAAAAAATCCGCGGCGGTGGACGACAACACTCGCTAGTGTCGTGGCGGCGCGTTTCGGCGCGTGTCATTCCTCCAGCGTCGTCAGATCGCCTTCCGGCAAACCCTGCGCGCGGGCTTTGAGGACGCGCCGCATGATTTTTCCGCTGCGCGTCTTCGGCAGTTGCTTGACGAACGTGATCTTCTCCGGCTTGGCGATCGGCCCCATTTCATGGCCGACGTGCGCCTTAAGCTCCTCGGCCAGCGCCTCGCTCGGCTCGTAGCCCGCTTTGAGCATGACGTAGGTGTGGATCGCGTGGCCTTTGATTTCGTGGTGCAGGCCGATGGCGGCGGCTTCGGCGACGGCGGGATGACTGACGAGCGCGCTCTCGACCTCCGCGGTGCCGAGGCGGTAGCCGGACACCTTGATGACGTCGTCCACGCGGCCGATGACCCAGATGTAGCCGTCGGCGTCCTTGCGCGCGCTGTCCCCGGTAAAATAGACGCCGGGATACTTGCTCCAGTATTGCTGCACATAGCGGTCCGGGTCGTTGTAGATGGTCCGCATCATCGCGGGCCAGGGATTCTTGAGCACCAGGAAACCTTCCTCGCCGGGCGCGACCGGTTTTCCGGCTTCGTCGTAAATGTCGGCGATGATACCGGGGAACGGTTTGGTGGCGCTGCCGGGCTTCAGCGGCGTCGCCGGCAGCGGCGTGATCATGAACATGCCGGTTTCGGTCTGCCACCAGGTGTCAATGATCGGGCACTTGCCCTTGCCAATGACGCGGTGATACCAGCGCCACGCTTCGGGGTTGATCGGCTCGCCGACGGTGCCGAGCAGGCGCAGCGCGGAGAGGTCATGGCGGTTGGGCCACGCCTCGCCGAAGCGCATGAGGCCGCGGATGGCCGTGGGCGCGGTGTAGAAAACATTGATGCCGTATTTCTCGATCATGCTCCACCACCGGTTCGGGTAGGGGAACGTCGGCGCGCCTTCATACATGAAGCTGGTGGCGCCGAGCAGCATCGGCCCATAGACGATATACGAGTGTCCCGTGATCCAGCCTGGATCGGCCGTGCACCACCAGCGGTCTTCCTCCTTCAAATCGAACGCCCACTGGAGCGTCGTGGCGACGCCGACCATGTAGCCGCCGTGCGTGTGCAGGATCGCCTTGGGTTTGCCGGTGGTGCCGGACGTGTAGAGCAGGAACAGCGGGTCTTCGGCGTCCATCACTTCGGTCTCGCTGCGGTTGCCGCCGGCCAGCGCTCTCGCCACGGGCAGGCCCATCAAATCGTCATACCAATAATCGCGGCCCGACTCCATCTGCACCTGCTGGCCGGTGCGCTTGACGACGATGACGTGCTCGATGGTGGCGCATCGTTTCAGCGCCTCGTCCACGATGTTCTTCAACTCGACGATCTTGCCGTTCATCCAACTGCCGTCGCAGGTGATGACGACGTTGGACTGGCTGTCGTCGATGCGGCCGTGCAACGCCTCGACCGAAAAGCCGCCATACACCACCGAATGCACCGCGCCGACCTTGGCGCAGGCGAGCATGGCGATGGGCAGCTCCGGCACGCGGCCCATGTAGATCGTCACGCGGTCGCCTTTCTTGACGCCCATGCTGCGCAGGACGTTGGAGAACTTGCACACTTCGCGGTTGAGCGCGTGGTAGCTGAACGTGCGCACCTCGCCCTTCTCACCTTCCCAGATCAGCGCGAGCTTGTTGCGCCGCCAGGTCTTGACGTGGCGGTCGAGGCAGTTGTAGGCGATGTTCGTCCGCCCGCCGACGAACCACTTGAAGAACGGCTTGTTCGAATCGTCCAGCACCTTGTCCCACGGCTTGAACCATTCAAATTCCCGCGCGCGGTCGGCCCAAAAGCCTTCCGGATCCTCACTGGCCTTGTGGATCATCTCGTCGTGGCTCTTAATGTAGGCTGCGGCCATCACTTCAGGCGAAGGAGGGTAAATCTCCGGATGGATTTCGTTCGGCATGGTTGGGTTCCTTTCCGTTGTGGGTTATGGCGTTTCCGCAAACCGGCCTGCGACGCCACGCGGCGCTTTGGCTTCGGTTGAATCAGGCGCTCTTATTCATCGCTCCTTGTGTTGTTGCAAAAAACTCGTCAGGGAACACCCGGGCCTGGGCGCAGCCAGCGGATGTAGGCGACCAGCGCGCGCTGTTCCTCGTCGGTGATTTTTCCGCGAAACGCCGGCATCGGCACGCGCTGGCGTTTGACGAAGAAGCCGCCGACGGGGTGATGGGCGATGCGCTGGCAGACACCGTCCAGGATCCACTCGCGGATTTCGTCGTCGTTGCCTGCCACGTCGGGAAAGTCGGCGCCGTCCCACGCCGGGATGTAGCCTTTGAACGAGCCGGTGTTCGGCAGGCAGCCGCGGCCTTCCGGGCCGTGACAACTGAAACAGCCTTTGTCGCTGGCGACGTCCCGGCCCTTGCGCGCCAGTTCGTCCTTCGGCGCGTCGAGCCACGAGACGGCTTTGACATACGCCACCAGATCGTCGAGTTCGGGCGCGGAAAGCCACCCGCGGAACGCCGGCATCCGCACCAGCATCGCGTTCCGCTGCTTCAGATAATCCGCCTCTTTGCGCCGGCTGGCAGTCATGCCGTCCAGAATCCACTCGCGCAGCTCCTGCTCGTTGGCGGCAAACATCATGACGTTGCCGCCGTCCCACGCCGGCACGGCTTTGATGGAACTGCCTGGATTGGGAATGCCGTGCGTGCCGCCGGGGCCGTGGCAACCAAAACATCCGTGTTGCTCGGCCACGACACGGCCGCGCTCGACGGGGCCAATGTTCGCCGTGCGCCACCAGCGCCACGCACCGACAGCCGCGGCGGCCACCACGGCCGCCGCCATAAGCATCCGGATGATTTTTTTCATCGCCGCATCGGTCGAAACCATCACGGCTTGAGACTTGGCAGAATGTTTGAACAGCCGAGAGATGGCTTGAAATGGCTGGAAGTGGCCTGAAAACCGGGGGTTTTGAATTGGGGCTGTCCAAACATTACCGGCCCCGATTTCATGGACCAAACGGCCATCTCAAAAGGGTCATTTTGTGGCCCCGGCGGTGGCTCCGTTGGCACCGTAAGCCGTGAGAGCTTCCTCGATCAAAGCGACCTGGCGTCCAGGAGCCAGGTCGGCGAAAAACAACCGAATGCTGCGCTCCAGTTCCCTGGGCGATTTGCTCTCCAGGATGAGTTGCCGAACCGGCGCGTAGGCTCCGCGGAACGCTCGCGCCAACCCCGCCGAGCCATTGCGGGCGATTTCATCGCCGGCCTTTTCTGCCACCGCGACGTGAGCCGGCACATCCGCAGTCAGCGCCGTCAAAGCAGCCGAGCCAAAAGGATTCCCGACCGGCGATGGCGTGGCCATGCGACGAACCTGCATCCCGAATTTTTCCGACAGACCGGGCAACGCTTCATCCGTCGGTTCCAGTCCGGCGTCGCGCATGTTCTTGAGCAACTCACCGAGCGCCTTTTGCTCGGCGGGCGATACGGAACCAAAGACCGCTTTGGGCACCGCGCCGCGCCGACCATTGATTCGGGCCAACTGCGCGAACAGTTGTTGCTTGAGCGTGCGGCCCAACACCGTGCTGTCCCACACGCGAAAGTCCTGGCGCACCGCCTCCTGCGCCGTCCCGACGCCGCTGTTCATTCCGCCACCAGTCTGCCCTTCAGAGGTTGCGGTCTGGCCGAGGATGATTTGCGCAATCTCCCTCTTGGCCGTGTCCCTGAAAACCTTGAACGCATCGCCCGACTGATTGGACGCCTGGATCAGTTGGAACGAAGTCTCCTTGCTGATGACCAAACCGCCAATGCGCAGGGAAAACTGAACCGCTCGCTGCGCAAGCCTGCGGCTTTCGTCGTCGCTCTGGTTGTATTGGATGACAGGGAACGGCATCCCAAACCGATCCAGGAAGCGCGCCCAACCGTCCCGGTTCAGCGCCATGAATAACCACCAGAACAGCAGCGCCCGCATCGGGCCGCCCCAGTTGTCCGGCGTGCTCAGGAGATGGCCGCGGTGAATGATGTATCGTTCCGGGTCGGCTTCATGGCGCTGGCCGGTCAACGCGCCGTTGGCGTCCACGTCCCAGATCAGCATCCGGCCGGTGGTGTAGTCGAGCAAGTGATGCGGCACCGGCACGAGCGCGCGCAGTTCAAACCGCAACCCCGGCTTCGTGCTCGGACGAAAAACTTTCTCGGTCAGACTGACCGGCCAGAGATGGCCGTCCATGATGGCGGCGAGGACGTTGAGCCAGGGGGTGAGATTTTCAAACTCCGCGGCAATCGGCGGCGGCGCGTCATAACTATCAATCGCGTCCCTGATCATCTGCGCCGTATCCACGTCGTCGGGGTTGTTTTTATCCGGCGGCAAAATCGCCATCACGTCGCCGAGCACGGCCAGCTTGCGCGTCGAGAACAGAGTCTGAATGTAACCGTCGGACATCACCACGTCGCGGAATAAAGAAAACAGGTCGCGCACCGCGCCGCTCTCTGCCCCGCGCAAAATGGCGTGCAGGCGGTCCGCGTCCACCATGTGGCCGAGCGCGGGCGGCTCGTAGCGCGAGTTGACGATGGTCCAACGCGCGACGGGAACCGGCTGCGGTGCCGGTTCAACCTTGACCGTCGGATCGGTGGCCGTCGGCGCGGGCGCGGGCAATGCCAGTTGCGTCCGGGCCGGGTTCGTTGGAGATGTTGGGGATGATGTTTTAGACATAGAGTTTCGATTCCTCGCCGGACCCGTCGAGGCTGGTCCAGCCTTCGCGTTTCTTCGCCCAGGCAGCATCATCATCGCTGACTCGGCCAAGTGGTCCCGCCAGCACGGGATAAGCTTCGACGCGCTCGCCAATCGAAACGAGCGCCTTCAGGCTGGCACCGATGGCGCAAAAACAGTCAGCGTGGTTTCCCGCCTTATCCACCTCGGCCTCGAAGCCGCCCTTCTCGCGCCGCGTCTGGCGGATGTCGTCGCGCAGCCAGGTGGCGCTCGGCACCCACAGCTTGCCGTCGGACATGCTGTTGACGACAAGATTTCCGAGGTAGGTTTTTACCATCATCCTCTCGCCGCGATACAGGATGGACTCGCTCTCGATCACGAGTTCCACCGGCAGCACGCCCGACAGTTCCCTGGCCAGGTCGGCGGCAAAGAACCGCTCGCTGGTGGCCAGCACGCAAAGCTTTCTCGCCCGGTGGCCTGTCGACCGCACCAACGCTTCGCGCAGCACGGCGCGCGTCACGTTGGGATTGTCGGTCTTGAATCGCACCACGGCCCGCACGATGAACGTGTCGCCGCGCCGCTCAGTGACGGCGATGGCAGTCGGGTTCGACTTCTTTTTTGCCGTGGTCGCCGGATCGAGGCCGATGCCGATAGGACCGGTGCCAAGTAGTTCCTCCCAACCGGCCGGCCAGACCTCTCCCGCGGTGATGCGTCGGTCCATCATGCGCGCCTCCGATGCCACCAGACGCCAACCCACCAGCTACGCCACACCCGCGCCGAAAATTTCCAATAAACAGGATAGTAAGGCCAAAACGAAATTCGCCCGTCGCAACATCCGTGGCCGGCGTAGAATTGGAAGTTTCCGATCATCACGGCACGATCTCCTCGGTGATGGCGTTGCACTTGCCTTCGTTGCGGCCGAGGTCCATCGCGCGCTCGACGACCGAGAGCGGCACCGCGGCCATGCCGCTGCGTTTGAAGGCCAGCGCGAAGTTGCGGTCCCACGCGTCCTTGTCGAAGTAGAGCTGTCGGTCTTCTTCCGGCGTGATGACCGCTCCGGTGTCGGGGTGGTAGCACTTCAATCCCGCCGCCTGGCGGTCGAACGCATCCACGCGGTGAACCCAAATCTTCGAGGGCGAGAGATACCAGTTGCCTTTGGCGCGCACCGCGAACGATTCCTGCGGAGGGCAAAACAGTTCCCACGAATAATGGGTGTCGTCGAGCGGCGAGGTTGAAGACCAGATGTATTGGAACTGCGGATTGTCCGACATGATCGGGTCAATGGATTCCTTGACCTCTTTCAAGGCGTCAATCCGCGCCCACTCATCCACGAAGACGTGGCCGCCGTAACCGACCGCGCGCGGCGTTGGCGCGAGCACGAGCGTGCGGCTGCACGTGGTGCGGTCGTGCCAGAGCCGCGTGACGAGTTTGTTTTGCTCGAAAATATCGCAGAGCGCGTCGAGGTCCACACCGTCGGCGTCGGACTCGAATTTCATCCCGCGCTTCGCCGCCTGGTCGCGCATCTTCCGCAGCAGCAATTGCCAGACGAACGCTTCTTTGCGGATGTATTCCTCGCCGAGCAGCAGCGACGCCGAGAGAAAGAACACGTCTACGCCGCGCGTCTCGGCCATCAGCCGGAACGCCTTCGCGCCGCCGGTCGTGGACTTGCGAGCGCGTCGGCACCAAAGCCAGCATTGGCGGCGCGGCGTGTCGGTCCAGAAGACTTCGTTTTGGTAGGCGGTGAAGCTGTCGGCAACGATGGCCGATGGCTCCGCGCCAGGCGCAGTCGGCTGTGGCGTGCGATATGATCCCCACTGCGCTTTCTCATCCGCCGCAGCCTGCTCTGGAGGCACGCCGTAGGGTTCATCGGACGATGGGGATTTGAACGCGTGTTCGTCGAGAACCACGGAAGCGGATTTTCCGCGAAGTTTGGAGGCTTTCATGTTTCCTCCCGTCTATGCCACGCCGGCCATCGGCCCGGTTGGCGCGTCGGGACGCTTGCCGAACATGAGCCGGATCAGCTTGTCCATCTTGATCGGATGCGGGTCGCTGCTGTTGAGAATGTCCGCCAGTTGTTTAACGCCGATTTTCTCCACCGCCTCAGCCGCGTCCCACTGGAACTTCTGGACGTTCAATGTCACCGCGGCCTTGCGGTTTTCCTCGGCCTGCAACTGCACGACTTTCTCAACGAGCGAAAGCAAATCCTTGGGCCGGTCCGCGAGCAGTTCGCTGATGGCCGAGGGCGTCAGATGCTCGTCGAGCGCCGCGAGCAGCCGGCTGCCGGAGAGATTCGCCGCCGCGTCCGCGGGGCTTCCGCCGGTCTTGCGCGTGAGGTCGGCCGAGAACTCCACCAGCCCTTTGGTTTGGTCGAGTTCATCCTGGCGTTGGAGCCATTCCTTGTAGCCGCCGTTGCGCCAGGCTGAAAGGTTTTGGTCGCTGACCGCTTCGGCGCGCCAGCGTTTCTTCAGGATCGCCTTGACGGCCGGCATCGCATTGAGCCAGGGCAAAATCGTGGCGCTCGACTCGCCATCTCGAAGTCGCGCATTCAGTTCATCGCGGACCGTCTTCGGCATCCGGCCGATCTTGCCCTTGCGTGCGGTGGTGTCTGGCGCGCTCATAATGCCGGCTCAAACTCCTTCGACGTGAGATGCCATCCCTGGCAGGCGGGACAATAGTAGGCACGCAGTCGTTCCGGCCGGTTGGAGTGTCGCCTCAATGCTGCGTTCATCGCCGTCCGCGCGTCTTTCTTCGACGGGTAACGGTTCTTAGCACTGCACGTTTGGTGGGGGTTGCTCATGCCAACCTGAGTTGACGCTCCAGTTCGGCCGTTTGTTCCTCTGCCGCAGTCAGCCATATCTCGGCCGCATCCATGTCTTCGCCGATCAGGGCGTCGAACACGTCCAGCATTCTAGCCAGCAGCTTACGGTCGTGCTTCAGCGCCGCGAGAGCGCGTTTCAGCCGTGTGCCGGTTGCCGACTTCTGACTTCTGACCTCTGACTTCTGATTTCTGGTTTCCGTTTTCACGACACCAGTTGGATTTGCCAGAAGTCGCTCGCGAGATTCGGGTTGGCAGCGTAGGCGAACGGCATCGTGAAATAACCCTGCTGTCCCCACTTCACGCCCCAGGAGTTGCGAACCAACAGCCGCTGGCTCGGCAGATCGTAGCCGACCGCCAGCACCGCATGACCGCCAAGATTCGCCTCGTGCGGCTGCGGCAGATTCAACACGCCGGTCTGCGCCACGGCGTCGCCCTCGAAACCCGCATAGACCGTGAACCCGAACACAACCGGAAAACCGGCGGCGAGGCACGACTGGATGGAGGCCGGGAACTGCGGCACGCGGGCGTAGTTCACGGCCTTGTGCTGCACCGCGTGGGCGTAGCACGGCGCTGGCGGCTTCACGGCAAACAGCGGCGGATTGTAAGGCCACTCGCTTTCCGGGCAATCGCCGTTCGTGGCCACGCTCTTGATGCCGTCGCGGATTTGCGCGCCGCAATCCGAGTGGATCGTGCCCTCCATCGCGCGCTCGTTGAAGTAAATGAACAGGCGCGACGGCATGAAGTTCGGCAGCTTCTGGCGCAACCGGTCGAACTCCAGCGCCGCGGCGATGGCGTTCGCTGTGCAGCTTCCGAGTTCCTCCTGGTCGTAAACTGCCGGCATGTTCGGCCCGCGCAGGTCCACGTGCGGCGGCAGCGCGGCCGGCGGCATGAAGGCCATGCAGAGCCGGTCGCGGTGGTCCGGCAGGTCGCGATGCCAGCCGTAACGACGGCCGAGGCGCGACTTGGAGGATAGGAGCGAAGGAGTGTTGGGGTTCATGGATTAAAAATGGAGTTGTTGCTGTTGTTGACGATGGCTGGCTCGCCCGGCACGAGCCATGCGGAGCAACCCGTCAGCAAAAACGCCAGCGCCGCCACTGCGAGTCGCAACGCGAGGGATTTCATGCTTGCGGCGGATCGGGCTGCGCATACTTGGTTTTCAAGTCTTCCCAATCCTGCGGGGTCGGACTCGGATTGCGGAAGATGGCGATGATGTCCTCCACGAACTGGGGACCGTATTGCATCATCGCGGGCGCGAGCGCCTGGATGATTTGAATGATGACGAGTGGCATGGTGTCCTTTCTTGGCCCGGCGTTGCGCAGGGCTACTGGGTTCCGTTGAGCTTTGCCGCCAGATCGGGCGGCAACAGGGTGGTGACGAGCGTGACCAGGTCTTTTTCGCAAAGACCGACGACGTTCATCGCGGCCTGAAATGCGGAAGTGTTATTGGTGCCGTTTTGGGCTATTGCCGCCCCCGCGTCGGCTGCGAGATCGAACGCGGCAACATACTTGGCCCAACAGTCGCGCACTGTGGCAATGTCAGCGGCTTTCGCCTGGCCGCTGGCAGCGTAGGCTTTCCACAGTTCATGGGCCGTGTTGGCCGTCGCGCCAATCGTGCCGAGCGCCCGGTATTCAATCACTTGCGCATTCTGCGAGCAGCCAGTCACGAACAGCGGCAGCATCAGCGCCATCAGGATCATCGGCAGCGCGCGGCCCAATGCCGTTTTGCGCCGCGCCTCTTGTTTAATGGCCATCTGTTCACTCGGCGCAAGCGTGTCCCACCATTGCTTGAGCGTGTGGGTTCGCGCCGCGTTCACGAGAGCGCAGACGAATCCGAGGATGACCAGCGCCTCGCCCACGAGTTGCATGGTGACGTTGACCGCGTTGGTGCAGTGCGCCGCGTCGGTGTAGCCGAGCGTGACCGCGATGGTGCCGGCAATCGTCAAAGTGTGCCGGATGGCTGAGAGAACCTGCGTCGAGTTCATGGTGCTTCCTTTCGTTTTTTGTTTGCCGCTAATGACGCGAACAGGCGCGAATTTCGGTTTTCCAATTGGCGTCCATTCGCGTCATTGGCGGCTATCTTTTCCCTGCGTTCATACAAGACTGTTCGCCTCGCAAAACTTCATCCCCGCCGCCGTGATAAACCAAAACGGCGGCAAGCCGGGCGACATCGCGGCGGCGCGCTCGGTCTGGCGCGGCTCGACGTTGCCTTCGCCACGCAGCAATTCGAGCGATGCGTCCACCTGGTTGGCGTCGCACTTCACGTCATCTTGCACAATCTGGCAAAGGCGCGCGGCGGTCCGTCCGAGCGGCGTCACACGGTAGAGTTCGCGCAGCAGCGCGCAGCGAAGGTCGTAGAGTTGTTGGGGATTCATGCGCTGGTTTCCCTTGCCGTCAGTTTTTGATTCGTCCCGCCAGGTTGGCCAGCCCCTCGGCAACGTCGGATAGTTTCCTGCTCGTGGATTCGAGCCATTCACTTTGGTTTTCACTCCTCTCCGTCAGCTTCGAGATGTCCGTCTCGATCCGGGTGAGTTGGACGTGAAGTTTCTCGCGTGATGATTTGTTCGCCTCGTCTCGCCGGGTGGCATCTGCCTTGATCGCTTCAAGCTCGGCGTCGAGCTTCTTGTGGCGCGCGTCGCAGTCCCCGGCGTCAGCAAACTCCGGCGGAAAAGTGACCGAGCGCGGCTTCGGCTGGTTGCCCTCGCGCATCTTCCGCCCCTCGTTGATTGCGGCCAGCGTGTAATAGACGCCCGCCGCAATAGCGAAGAGAGCAACGATGATCCACCCAATGGCCTGGTAGCTGTCGGGCAACGGCAGCGCCGCAACCAACTGTCCACTGCCCACTGCCCACTGCCCGCTGATTGCTGAAAGCTGATGGCTGAGTGCTGTCTCGAACATGCCCGCCACGCTACGCGCCCGCGTGGCGTGCCGTCATGCGATGGTGTCTATGCTTTCCACCCTTTCCAGAATATCTGCCCGGATGGAAGACGGCAGATGGAAGATGGGATTTTGAGACGGCAGCCGGCAGTCGCAGTCGGGAGATAGAGCGGCGGCGGCCCACCAAGGAGCAACGGGCTTGTGGAACCCGCCGGGCCGCCGCCGCTAAAGAAACCACTCTTGCCGTCAGCGTGCGGTGGAAACCTGTCGATTTGAAAACGTATCCATCGGCATCTGGACCCGCCGCAGCTTCCATCCAAAATCCGCAAAACCAAAAAACAGATTTATCTCGCCGTCAGTCAGGGCAAAGACCGTCGGGGACACAAAGCCAGCCCATTCAAATTTGTCGGTTTTGAGCAGGCGTTTCATCCTATCGTTCATGGCGTTTTCCTTTTCGGCCGCCGGTGAATCCCCCTTCATTATCTCGACGAAGCCAGACGGTGTAACATATTGATCTATCAGCGATCCAACGATCATGGGACCGAAGAAAAAAGCGGCTGCATGGGCGACACCGTCACTGACATCTTCGGTTTGCGGTTTGGATTTCAGATCCGCCAACATCTGAGCTTTGAAATCCTCCTTCAAACCATCGCGCACTTTCGGGAAATCCACGAGCCAGTCAAGCCTTACAGTGTCGCGTTGTTCGACCGCCGCCTTCAGGGAATAGAGGACGAAGACGGCATCGCCAGCGTAGTAGAGCAGCGCGGCGGGGATAGCCCAATAAAACAGCCTCCGCGCAAATGAGACGGACGGAGTTGAGGGGTCGCTGAGATATTTGCTCTGCCTCATCGTCGGGCGTTCTCCTACAGTTTCCTGAACACACCCACTACCGGATAGATGAATCGGAAGTCGCTCAGGTTGAACTCCAGCGGCGGGTAATCCGGGTTGACACTCACAAGACGAACCTTAGTGCCATTCGGGCCAAAGCGGAAGAATTTTTTCAGAAAGACGCCGTGATCCTTGCGCGTGCGAGCGATTACGACGTTGCCGCTCTGAGCTTCCTTGTTTGGTGAAACGGTGACACGACTCCCCTCACTGATCATTGGTTCCATCGAGTTGCCTTGCACGATCAAACCAAAAGCGTTTTCATCCCGACTCTCCGTTGGAATTTTCTCATCGAGAAAATTTGCCAGATCGTTGTAGTCCTTGGCGGCCCCGGCTGTCGCCCAGGACACAACAGGAATCCACCGCAGTTGCGGCATCGCTTCCAGCCGCACTTCGCCTTTCAAGCCTGCTGGCACGCCCAAAGCTTTCGCCATCTGCTCGTTATTAGGCGATGGCTCATCGTCCGGTGCTTCGGAAATATGCTTGGGGCCGGCTCCGAAGCGCAGCCACTTCCAGTTCAACTCTAAAGCGGCGCAAACGTCGCGCAGCAACCTCTCGCTAAAGGAACCTGCGCGCTCGATCTCATAGATTGGCTGGAGACTACAGCGCGCCTTCTTTCCAACATCAGCCAGCGTTAGTTTTCGATCTTCGCGTTCGCGGCGAAGGCGGTTAGCGATTTCAGTCTTGTCCCGATCTGGAATCTTCACAAAAACCCTCCGTTTATAAATTTAAGAAAGAATGAAAAAAGAGCTTGACCCTTTTCATAATTTATTAATAATGGGCGCATTCAAATGAAACGTTCGCAACAACGCGCGAGTGTCCCGCCGAGCCGATCTTCCGTCAACACCGAAGTTGCTGCTGGTTTGGAGATTCGTTTCGCTCTGGCTCGAAAGGGTTACACGTTTGCCAGTTGGGGGCGCGAGCGCGACTGGTCGCGAACACAAGTTTCCCTGGCCGCCAACCGCAAACGCACCGACCGGCGCTCGCGCGAGATTCTCGCCGCGCTGGAAAAGGAGATCAGTCAATGAAACACACGCCCGACATTCGCAACGGAATTGATTACGCGGACCGCTCACGGCCGTGGCTCGCCATCCCCAAAGCGGGACAGTTGCTGAGAGGCATGGCCGAGTGGTGTGCATACATGGACCATAACGAATTGGCTCCAGCCACCGAGTGGGAGGAAGTGCAGTTCAAAGCGTGGGCGATCATTGAAACGGTCCAGATGGTCGCGGCCAAACTGAAGGCGGCGCTGAAACAAAAAAACACCTCCGAACCTCGTGGAGTTGGCGGATTGCGCAAGACGGCCGGATGGCGCACCGGTCACACAAACAAACCGTCCGCCAACTCCCATCTTTCCGCCAAGAGCGGAGGCAAGCGATGAGCGATATGGCGATCCTGATCATTTGCATCACGGTGATTGTTGTCTCCCCATGCGCACTTGTCGGACTTGTGGTGTTCATCGGCTGGAGGTTAAACCGATGACCGCGCGCCAAGTCGAACTCAAGCGGCTTGCGTCCGAGGCCAGGGAGATGGCGAACCGATGGGGCGGCCTGGCCGCGTCTTTGATCGTGCTACGCGATGCCCGTCGCCCGCGCTGCCAGGCCGAATCTGCTGCTGTTCGTATCCGCCAGGCAAACGCCGTTACCTCGGCGTCGGCGCGGCTGCAAGATTCGGTGGACTTCCTCGTTCGCATCAAACTGCTCGCCGCAAAGGAGCGCCGATGATTCCCAATTCCCCACTGCCCACTGGCAACTGCCCACTGCCCACTAGCGCGGCTCCGCTTCCGCTCTTTCTCCGGCAGCACCGCGCCGCCGCCGCGCTCTTCCGTTCCTGCGTCTGCGGTCATCCGCAATGGAAGCACACCGCCTTCAGCTACGGCTGCCGCGAATCCGGCTGCCACTGTGAATTTTTTGACGAGGCGCCCGTTGCGTCTCAGAAGTCAGAAGCCAGCAGTCAGAAGTCAGCAAGCCACTAAACCTCAACCCCAAAATCCAAGGAGCAAGAAGAGAACATGGAGCCAAGCAACAAGATCGTCATGATGAAGGTGTCGGAACTCAGCAATCATCCCGTTGCGGACCTGATTCCGATGCTGCCGGAAGATCACCCGAAATATAAAGCGCTGGTGGATAGTATTGGTGCCGACGGTGTCCAGGAGCCGTTGATTTGCGATCCGAAGGGGCGTGTCTCGAATGGACGCCACCGCCTGCGCGGAGCCAGAAACTTTCCGAGCATCGAAGAACTGCCGTGCATCGTGAAGCCGGAGGATCAGGTTGCGACCATCGCCATGCAGACGGCGCTGGCGCGGCGCGATTTCAACGAGAGCCAGCGCGCCATCATGATCGCGGTGCTATTTCCCAAGACCGCTGCCGAGAGGAAAGCAGCCAGTCTGGCAAACCTCCGAAATGTCGGAAAAGGGTCAAAACCCCTGATTTCCTCGAACACTACGGAGTGTGGCAACAGCGTCACCATCAAGGAGTTCTCCGCGCAGCACGACGTTGGCCTAGCTTTCATGGAATACGCGCTACGCGTCATGGGCCAACCGACCGAGCGCCGCGAACGGGCCATCAACGATGTCATGCAGCGGGGCATCGGCCTTGGCCGCGTGGTCGCCGGATGGGGCGGGAAGGATGCGGCGGACGCCGGCAAGACGAAGCCGATCAAGAACTACGGCAAACTGATTGGAGGCGCGTTCCTCAGCCTCACTCGGCATGGCTGTGGGTTCAACAAGATCGCCAAGGCCGGCATTGCCGGGGCGATCTTGCGCGATGCCGAGAAAATGCCAGCCAAACTTCCCGAACCGTTGGTCAAGGCCGTCATGCGCGGTTGCAAGGCGCGTATCGAAGCTCTCAAGGAAGGCGCGCGATGAATCCCGGCCTGAATCCAAACGACGGGGACCGGGCCGAGTTTGTCCGCATGATTGATGTGCGACACGGCGATCAACTCTACCTCTATAAAAAGTGGCAGACGGTGCGCAAGGTCCGCGTCTTCGCAACGGGGATTCATGCTTGGTTTGAAGGAATAAAAACGCATCGCCAATTCACCCACGGTCTTGTTGCCAGAAAACTTCCTGACGTGCCAACCGAACTGGCGCGATGAACGAATCAACAATCACTGTAGCGGCGGTCTGTGACCGCCGGTCCGGGAACGCGAGCAATAGAGCCGTGGGAGAGCCACGGACAAGGGAGTGCATCCCCATCATTGAACAGCCCGCGTGCGAACCTCCCGCTGCCGACTCTAATCCCGGCATCCCGGATCGGCGGTCACAGACCGCCGCTACAGCCGCCGACGCGACCGATTCCCACTGCCCACTGCCCACTGCCCACTGCCAACTTTCCGTCTCTCCCTGGGCATCGTCGCGCGCGAAAGCGGTCCGCAAATGGCTCGCGCTTCAGGCGGAGGGATTGTCATCGGTCGCCGCCGCAAGAGAGGTCGGGCATCCGAGAATCACGCTGCGCAACTGGTCGCTCAAGCTCGTCGCGGGCGGCGAGCCGGGACTGGAGCGCGGCTACCACCGAAGCGGGAGGAAACAAAAGGTGACGCTCAACGCCGCGGAGAAAAAAACCGCCCGCAAGTTCGCGCTCAAGACCGAGAGCACGCCGATGGGCATCGAGTTGATGGCCGACTCGGAGGTGTGCCGGCCGGAGGTCCGCGAGGTCATCGCGGGCTACCGGCAGACCGGATGCTATCCGCGAAGCCTGATGCGCCAGGTGCGCGTGACTTCCGAGGAAATGGCTGCGGCGCGGGGCGCGGAGGATTTGCGGTCGGTGGCATTCAGCGTGCGTCGCGGGATGTTCGGCTACGACGACGAAGGCGCATGGGTGCCGGTCAACAGCGGCGACATCGTGGAGTTCGACGACGTGTCCACGGACGTGCCGTTTTTCTGGCAGGATCCGGACGGCTATTGGCGCGTGGGCCGGCAGATTTTGATGGCGCGCGACGTGCGCAGCGGGAAGTGGCTCGGCGTTTATCCGGTCGCTCGTTTCGGGGACAGTTACCGCGGCGAGGACATTGCGCGGTTCATCGAATTGCTCGTGCGGCGTTGGGGGCGGTTCGGACGGTTGCGGCTGGAACGCGGTCGCTGGGAGAATAACGCGGTGGACGGCATCCGCGTGCACGCCGACGGCAGCCGTTGGGGCGGCATCTCCAGCGTGATTCGCGTGGACCACGTATTTGCTTCGACGGCCAAGGGCGGCATCGAATCGGCGTTCCGTCCGTTCCACAAGATCATGGGCGTCTATGGCGTGCGCATCGGCAAAACGCGCGGCGAATACGAGCAGGCCACCGACGACATGATGGCGGTCAACGCGCAAAAGGCCGACCCGCGCAAGTGCGGCTTCATTCCCTGGGGCGAGGAACTCATCCACAAGCTCGTCAAGGGCTGCCAGTTTTTGAACCGGCGCGTGCGTCGCTGCGACGGGCTTCCGCCGGAAGCGCCCGATGTGACCTGGGCACGCGACATGGCTACCATCGGCGGCACGCTGCCGGCCGTGGGCGAACAGGATTTCTGGATGTTCAAGCCGACGATCCGCATGAAGAGCTTCGGCGTGCAGCTTCCCGGCCACGTCCAGGTGAAGGTCGAGACCTATCCCACGCCGTTCCGGTTCCACGCCGCGACGCAGGAGGTGCCGTTCATTGAGCGCGGCCATCGCATCATTGCGCGCTTCGATCCGCTGATGCCGGAGGCCGGCTGCGCGCTGTTCAACTTCGAGTCGCGGCCGATGAACCGCGAGAACTGGAAACGCTTCCAGTTCATCGGCGTCGCGCCGTGGGCGGCGGGCGAGCCGCAGTTCTCCGACTGGAGCGACTACGTTTCGCCGGCCATCGCCGCGCGCAAACTGCGCACCGCCCAGGTGCGCGCGAGTTTTGCGGCCATCGAGCCGGGCGGACGCGCCGCCGTCGTTCACCTGGAGTCCGACGGCCGCGGCAATGTGTTGCGCACGGAAGTCGGAGGTCGGAAGTCAGAAGTCAGAAGTCAGAAGCCAACAACGCTCCACGATCCACTTTCCGAGCGCGCCGCCGAGGGCAGGACCGCTAACGAGCGGGCATTACCCAATCGGGCAAATCCCATCGAAAGCGGCGCGCTCGATATTTCAACGCGGGGAACGGAAACCACTGCGGACGACTCGGCAGCCTCCCGGCTGCGTCCGCCTAATTCACCCGTTCCCCGCGGAACTTTCGACCGCGCTGCTGCGGCCGATTACATCGCCCGGCGCGAGGCCGAAGCCCGCGCGCGCGGTGAACTGATCGAAACGTAGAAAAGAAGCCAGAAATCAGAAGTCAGAAAACAGAAAGGACAATGCAGATGAAGACGACTAGCTACCAAGTCGAACGCCAATGGGAAGCCATTCTCAAAGCGGACATCGAAGTGGATCGCGCACAAAAAAGACTGCGTGCCGCCATCCAAAAAGCGTTTCCCGTAGGAGCCAGTATCTCGGTAACGCTCGGAGGCGCGTCCATTGTGGCCGTGGTTGATGGTCACGGCGATGGACCTTGGTCGTCCACGATCACATGCCACAATCTGACGACAGGAAAGACTCGACGTTTCTCCGTCATCGCAAACCCGCCGAACCGTCTCGGCGTCTAACTGTACACTGCCCACTGACCACTAGAAAGAGCTACCACCATGAACACGGAAACTGTAAACAGCGCGGCGGCGGAAGCGCAGCAAAAGGACCTGCGCTCGCTCGCTCAAACGATCCGCGACTACCAGAAGAAACGCGGATGGAACGACACGCAGCTTTGCAAACGCTTCGGCGGCGTCGGCTCAACGAAAACTTTCGGGCGCATCCTGGCGGGCGACTTGAAGGAACTCGACCTTGAACGCTGGCTGCTCGAATACCGCACCGTCGTCAACCTCATCGAGGCCGAGGGCGCTGCCGACGACACCGACGAGGCGATCTTCGACGACCTCAGCACATGCAGCCGGCTGCGCGTGGCGTTCCTGAAAATCATGAACGTCCACGGGAACAACCGGCTGATCATCATCGAGGGCGTCAGCGGCAGCGGCAAGACGAAGGCCGGACGGATGCTCGCGGCCAAATACGGCCGGCGCGTGCTCTTCGGCGAGGCCGACGAGACGTGGAAGAACCCGACCACAATGCTTGGCGGCATCCTGAAGATGCTCGGCAAAAAGGAGTTTGCGGGCGGCACCAACGAGCGCAAGGAACTGGCCATCTCCGAACTGAACCTTCGCCGCGTCTGCCTGTTCATTGACGAGATGCACCACCTCGGTCCGGCGTCGCTGAACATGCTCAAAACACTGATCAACCAAACGCCCGGCGAGTTCATCGGCTCCGCGTTCAGCACGCTCTGGAAACGCCTGGAGACGCAGGCTTACTTCGAGGCGCTGCAACTCACCCGCAACCGCATGGCCGAGCGGATCAACTTCGACACGCTGGACCTCCACGACGTGGAGATGCTCGTGAAGCGGCGGCTCCGTTGGGAAAACGGCGAGGGTAAAAAGGCCGCGACGATCCTCATCGGCGGCGAGGGCAAAGGTCCCGCGACGCGGCTTGGTCATCTGGCGTTCGTGGACGCCGTGTGCCGCGAGGCCAAGGACATGGCCGACGGCGATCCCGTCACCATCGAAGTCTTCGGCGAGGCCGTCAAGAAAGTGGAGAAGACGCGATGAAAACACTGAAGCGAAACTATCACATGAAACTGAACGAACAGCAGTTCATGTCCGTGCTAGCGCAGCACGTCGGCCACGTCCGCAGGCTGCACGGTCCATACGAGGCGAACATTTGCTACGATTTGAAGATCAGCAACGGGAGAGTCGAATCCTGCGACATCATGCTAGGGCCGCCGAAGACTGGAGAGGAGGCCGCGCGATGAATCACCTGACTCAATCCACGCATCCGCAGCCGGCACCAGCCGCACGTCTGCGATCCGCTTCCGACAAGACCACGGCCGCTGCCGGGATGATGGCCGCCGCCGCCCACAACATTCAGGACCGGCTTCACGCAGCCGAAGTGGACGGCGTTGCGTTCAGTGAAGACGAACTGATTCAACTCGAACGCGGGTGGGAGCATCTCGAACTCGCGAGACAATCAGTGTACCGCTACGTGACGCGCCCGTCCCAATTCACCCCGGACCTCTGGTCGAGAGAATATCAGGGACTGCCAATGTTCGGCAGCGGCGCGAAATTGGGCGAGCCGAAAGCCGTACCCCATCACTCCACAAATCCATCACTCCAACACTCCAACTGAAAGGAAGCTACCTATGGCAAAGAAACCAACTGAAACAAAAACCACGACCGTTCCTGTCCCGACGATCACGTCGCGCGAGGAAATGGTCAACGCCGTCGGCCAGATGCGCGAGTGGGAAATCCGCAAACGCAAACTGGAGGCGAAGAAGGCCCAGGCCGTGCTCGACGCCGAGCGGGAGTTCGCCACCGGCATTGACGAGGCCGTTCAACAGATCACCGCCTGGAACGAAGGCGTGAAGGCGTGGAGCGTGGATAACCGCAAAGAGTTCGAGGGGCACGAGTTCATTGAGACTGTCCACGGCAAGGTGAAGCTCTATCTCGGCGCGTGGGGCACGAAGCTGATGCCGAAGTTCACCTGGGAAAAGGTCGTCAAGATCGTCAAGTCCTTTGGCCTGGATAACGTCCTGCTGCGGACGCTCGATCCTGAGCCGGACAAAGAGGCAATGCTCGCCTACCGCAACGAACCGATCCCGAATCCGAAGAATCCGAAAGCGCCGCTGACGTTGGAGCAACTCGGCGTCACCTGCGAGCGCGGCGAGTTCTTCGAGGTGGAGCTGAAGATTGAGGAAGTCGAGGCCCCGACCGAAGCGGCCAAGGAGGCGGCATGAAACAGAAGAAGCCAGCAGTCAGAAGTCAGAAGAAGCCGGATCGAAACTCACGCCGGTTGAAGCGCGACCTCGACACGCTCAGCGGCACCGCGCTCGTCGCGAAGGTGCTGAAACAAAAATCCAAGCCGGCGTTGAAGCCGGGCTTCGCCATCTGCCAAGGCTGTGGGCGTCAATACAAGATCGGGATGCCTCACGCGATGTTTTGCGTGGCCAACACCTGCGAAGAATGTGGCACGAGTTACCCCGGCGGCGTGCCGAAGAATGACGAAGGCCGGCGCATCTGCGTCCGCTGCCAGTCTGGAGAGGAATCGGCATGAAGAACACCAAGACGCCATCGGTTTTAAGAATGCCACAGATTTCCGTGACGCTGCGTTTTAATCCAGTCGAGATAGCCCATCTCAATGGCGCGATGATGCTCGCGATGGCGACGCAGGGTTTTCTTCCAAAGGAGGCTTGCAAAGAAAATGCCGCGCGCCGCGCTCTTGGCCATCGCATCCACAATGCCTCAGTGCGTTCAAAAGCGAAGCTGGACGCCTTCATTAAAAAGACTAGGGAGCAAGCGCGATGATCATCCCTGCTGACATCGCGAGCGAGACGTACCGGGTGACGTTCCAGCACCGCACCGGCCGGCCCGTGCCGTCGCCAGCCGCGCCACTCGACAACGGCCAGAAGGCGAGGTTGTGCATCCTGGCACGCGAAGCGTTTGACACACTCGTTGAGCGTGGAGCGATGGAGCGCGGAGCCAACTTCGAGGCGTGGCGGCATGAGCAGCAGCTTGAAGCTTGCGGACTTTCCTCGCTCCGCGCCGCGACACAGCGGCACTACGCGCTGGTCGTCGGCCATCTCAAAGGATTGCTCGGCGACGTGGCAGCGGCGGCACGCGCCATTGAGCGCGCGCAGACCGAGCCGCGCCGGCTCGCCATGTTCAAGCTGAAGGAGGCGTTGGGCGAGCGCGACCTTCCAGAGAGCTACGCCGCAGGAATCTGTTGGCGTCAGTTCAAGCGTCCGCTATCGGAGGCCAGTGATCGGCAAGTCTGGTGCCTCGTTTACACGGTGAGGAGCCGGAGGAAGCCGGTAACGCGGACACTCTTGTCCGCGCCGAATGACAGCGGACAGGAGTGTCCGCCTTACGATGACGCGCCAGCGACCGCCGTTGCAGCCAACAACCCATTTTGAATCATGAAGACGCTCTTCGATCCAAAGACCACGCGAAGCCGCGCGCCGTTCTACTGCAAGTGGCCCGGCTGTCACGCCATCGCCAACGGCACCTTCACCGACGCGAGCGCAGGCGAACCTTATCGCGTCCAGGTCTGCGAGAGGCACCGGCGCAAAATCCAAAATGGGGGGGGGGCAACTTAGCCTGGCTTTGCATCATGAAACCCGTTGATTTCAGAAACGAAACGTTCGCTAGCCTGAAGCAGAACTGGCTTGTGGATTCGCGGCTCGAAGTCTTGGACGCGCTCAAAGTCCACGGCCCTTGCACCACGAAACAACTGGCCGTTGCGATGCGGCCGAACGATCCGCTGTTCGTTCTGGATGTCCGCCCGCGTGTCTCGGAGTTATACGCGCTCGGCTTCGCGCTGCTGGTGGAAGAATGCGACCCGAAAACCGGCCAGCCTTTGCCGACGCCTTCCACAGGCGGCATCTATCGCGCCGCGTCGGAGTTCGAGGCGCGGGGATTATTCGACGCCGCCAAGCGGCTGGCGCTCCAGGAGCAACTGGTTTTTCCAAAGGTCTGATGAACATGAGCCAATCCGCTGCCACTTACAAAGCCAGGGTCATCGGGAAGAAGGCCGAGGTTGAAATCGCGCCGGGCGTGAAGATCACGCCGGTGTCGGTGGAGGTCGTGACGCGCTTCGCCATCGCGCGCCTGTTGCCGGCGGGCGACGGCACCTTCAGGCCGGTCGTCCAGGCTTGCGAGCCGTGGATGCGGCTGACCGTCGCGCTGCCGCGCCAACTCGGCCTGGGCATCTGTTGGAAGACTCTGCTGAGGCTGATCACGTCGGGCATCATCGAGAGCCGCCGCACATCGCCGCACTCGACGGAAATCAGCATCGAGTCGCTCAACGCGCATCTCGAAGGCTGCCGGGACCCGGAATATTGGACCACGCCCGTCACCTGGCCGGATCGGCGTCGCATGACGCGCCTCGAGAGGTGGAAGGAAGCGATATGAGAAACATCTCGTTCTCTCTGACCGAGGCGCAGTTCCGCGCGCGCACCAAGACAGTGACGCGTAGGCTTGGATGGAAGAAGTTGAAGCCGGGCACGCTGTTATGCGGCGTCCGCAAGGCGATGGGGTTAAAGCCCGGCGAGAAAATCATCCGGCTCGGCAACATCCGCGTTGTCAGTGTTCGGCGTGAGTCGCTGATCGCAATCACAATGGAGGATTGTGCGCGGGAAGGTTTCCCCGAACTCGGTCCAGTTGAGTTCATCGAGATGTTCAAGCACCACATGGGCTGTTTGGGGTTTGCTGCGGTCACGCGGATCGAATTTGAATACGTAGAGGAGGCTGCGCGATGAGCCTGAAGAAATCCGCTGGCAACATGTATCCCTGGGTGACGCATACCCACAGCCATCTGCGCGGCGGGTGTCCGCACCGCTGCGGCTACTGTTACGTCCAGGCGATGGAGAGGAAGTTTAGCGGCGGCCACTACACGGGGCCGCTGCGGCTTGAGGAAAAGGAGTTCAAGGTCAACTATGGCGTTGACCGGACCATATTCATTGAGCACTGCAACGACCTATTTGCTGACGACATCCCCGGCGATTGGATTCGCAGAATCCTCGCCCACTGCGCGGAGTGGCATCAAAATAATTACGTCCTTCAAACAAAGAACGTCGGCCGCCTGGTCCAGTTGCTTGCGAATCGCGCCGTTCGCTGGCCGCTCAAGTTCATGGTCGGAACGACGATTGAAAGCAACCGATGGCACGACGTGATGGGCAAAGCGCCAACGCCGCAACTGCGCATCGGAAACTTCAAACGCCTGCGCTCCTACTGGCCGCAAGTGCCGGCGTTCATCACCATCGAGCCGGTCCTGGACTTCGACGATTCGGAACTTATCGAGTGGATCGCGATGGCGCGGCCGGACTTCATCAACATCGGCGCGGATTCCAAAGGCCACGGCCTTCAAGAGCCGGACGCAGCGAAGATCATGCGTCTAATCAACGGAGTGACCGCAGCGGGCATTCCAATCCGGCAGAAGCACAACCTCGACCGGCTGTTGAAGTCATGAACTCCAACGTCCTGACCAAAGCATCTGAGTCTGGCGCGATTCCCATCGCGTGCTTTAGCGACTTGGATTTGTTCGAGTGGGCGTTGCGAAACTATTGCTTCCGCTATCTGTCCCACCCGGATTTGAAACGCGCAGAGAAGCTCGCCAACCTGCCACTTGTCGAACAGAACCTGGCTACGATGCTCGGCAAACTCCGCGAAGCCCACGTGCCCGACTACAACGCCCGCGCTGAAATTGTGGCGACGGAACTCAGTTTCAGAATCAGCCAGGGGAAGCTCGACCAACCGGAGGATCACAAGCAATGATCTTGACGCTAAGAATCCGGTGGTGGCTTTTCCTGTTGACGCTTCCGCTGTGGATTGTGCCGCTTGGGATTCTCTGCGTCATCGCGACCATCATCTGCGCGAAGATCGAGGTCGAGAGCGAGCGATGAAGCCCACCGACGACAAAGCGTTTGAGACCTGGTTCGCGTCGAAGATGCCGCGCCCGGCGGCGCGCCAACATTGGACCGCCTACGACACGCTGCGCGACTGGTCGCGCAAAGGCTGGCGCGAGTGCCGCGAGCGGATGGAGGACAGTGGGCAGTTGACAGTGGACAGTGGACAGCGGGCGCGAGTAGCCGCGTTGCTCCGTAACGCGCATCGTCAAGCTGCAATCGCGTCGCAGAGTGACGCGGCTGCCCCAATCACCAATCACGAATCACCAGTCACGAGTCACCATGCCTGACACCGGCTTCCTTTTTAATCCTGTCCCGCACGCGGAGGCGATTGCGTTCCTCAAGAGCAAGCCGGTTGTGGCGCGGCGCGTGTTCGATCAAATGCTGCCGGAGATCAAAGGCCGGGCGTTCACCATCACCGGCATCGAAGACGCCCACGTGATGCAAGGCGTGCTGGACCGGATTGCGGAGTTGCCGGAAGGCGCGGTGTGGGACGACGTGAAGCGCGACATCGTGAATGACATCTCGCCGTGGATCAGCGACCCCGATCTTCCCGGTTCGACGGCCGCGGCCGAGGCGCGGGCGGAACTGTTGATGCGAACGCACGGCTTCCAGGCTTACGAGTCGGCGACGCATCGGGCCATCGTCGAGAACGCCGACGTGTTTCCCTACAGCATGTATGTGACGGCCGGCGACGACCGCGTTCGCGACACGCACGCGGCGCTCAACGGCGTGACGCTGCCAACGCTCGATCCGTTTTGGGACACGCACACCGGGCCGTGGGAATGGGGTTGCCGTTGCACGAAGGTCCCCAAGACCGCCGAGGAGGTTGGCGAGATTCGCGATGCGGACGCGGACCGGCTGCCGGAGGAACGGCAACTGATCGAGGGCGCGGCCCGGCGCAAGCTCGACGAGAACGGCACGCTGTTTCGGTCGGTGAACGGCGCGGCGGCGCAGAACTTCGACGTGCGCGCGCCGATAGAAAAGGCGACGACAGCCGCCGAGCGCGCGGCGGCGTATCAGTGGAACCCGAACACGCTCCGGCTGCCGCTAGAGCAACTGAAGGCGCGCTACGACGCTCCGGCGTGGCAGGTGTTTGAAAACTTCGCGCGCGCGCAAACGCTCGACACCGAGGGCACCACGGTTTGGGAATGGCTCGGCGGCTCGCCGATCCTGCCACCGGAATCTTCCGCGACGTTACCGAAGAAGACGCCGGACAGCATCGAAGCGGCTCTGGCTCGCCTCGGTCTCGACAAGAAGGTCGAGTGGGAAGAAAAAGACGTGCGGGCGCTGATTTCGGAAATGCGGGAAACGGAGCCGGCGAAGGCCACTGATTTCGTCAGTTCGATCACCGGCGAAACCACGAAAGGAAAGTTCTCGGCAAAGTCCATTATGGCGACCATCCAGGAGGTTGTTGATTTTCTTCCCCGGCCTGTCGCGGAGTTGTTGCCGAAATTCGATGTTCGGCTGGAGCAGTCGATTGGCAGCGGGACGCTCGGCAGCTACAACGACAAGACCCACACCTTGAAAATCTCCCGGACGGCCCACAACAAGGGCGGCGCGGCGCTCCTGCACGAGACGATCTATCACGAGTTGACGCACTGGATTCACATGCACGGTCCGCAGGCGTATCGCGATGCCATCAAGGCGCTCTATGACAAGAGAACGGCCGGAGAGTCGCTCGTCAACGTGGGCTACACAAACCCGGTCCGAAAGGACAAGTGGTGGTGGAACTACGCCGGCTCGCAGTATCTCACGCGGGGAGAAACTGCAAAGACGGTCGCCGGCCTGGAAGTGCCCACGACGCACGTTGAACTGCTGGCGCGGCCCGCAAGGCTCGCGAATCTCATCAACGAAAAACCCGACGCGTTGATTATCGAAAACCTCCGTGTCATCCTTGAAGTGTTCTTCAGCGCATGAAAACCATCTGCACAACTTTGGAGTGGCCAGACGGAAAGAAGGTCGTCATCACCGGCGTCTGGGAAAACCAATGGGATGAAGCACCGCTGGCCTACGAGGGCGAAACAAGCCGCCTTCTTACATTGATGTCTTGGCGGAAGTCGTTACCGAAGAGCTACGACGGCCGCGCCTACGAAGGCATGTGGGAAAATATTGCCAAGAAGAACGGCATCCAAGCGCACACTGAAACGAGCGGCAAGTGGACTGCCGCAGAAATGTAGAGCCGCAATCCTCATGAGCCTTTCCTACCAGGACCGGATCAGTCCGAAGCTGCTCGAACTGGCGCGGGGCATCAGCGACCGCCGGCCGATCCTGGAAGCAATGGGCGTCAAGTTCCGCGGATACATCGTCGAGAGTTTCACCAACCCGGCGCTGCGGATTGCGACCTGGCCGGCGAAGAAAGACGGCTCCGCGAGCGTGCTGTTCAAGAGCGGCCAACTCAAGAAGGGCATCCATGTTTCCGCCGTCACCAACGACACAGTGACCGTCTCGACGCTCGATCTTCCCTACGCGTTCATCCAGCAGTTTGGAGGCACAACGCGGGCGCATGTCATCGAGGCGCTCAACAAACGCGCGCTGGCGTGGCCGGGCGCGGCGCATCCGGTGCGTCGAGTGAATCATCCAGGATCGAAGATTCCGGCGCGGCCGTATTTCCCAATCGGGCCGGATGGGCGGATGCAGCGCGCCAACTACGTCATCGCCAACGTCGCGCGCGAGAAGATCAAGGCGATGCTGAGGCGGTAGCGCGGCGCGCCGCCTGTAGCCGCCGACGTGAGGAGGCGAAAACATTGCGGCGGGGCAAACATCCACCTCCTTACGTCGGTGGCTACTGGGCCAAAATCATTCCTGAATCTTTTTCTGGAAAGGGTGGAAAGCATAGACACCATCACCTGACGGCGCGCGGCGTGTTCTGCAATCCTCGCGCCCGTGCAGAACGACATTTACCGACTGGTCCCGCTGAGCGCGTTGATGAAACTCGACGCGACCAAGGAACTTCCCACGCGGCTCACGCTACTGAAGTGGGGCCGCAACGAGACGACCAAGGGTCCGGTGATGGTCGGCCCGAAGACATTGTCGGTGCTTCCGCGCAACCAGGCGTTGAACGGCTTCGACAGCGTGGCGCTCGACTTCGAGCACAACACGGTGCCCGGCAGCCCCGAATACCTCCGCAGCCAGGAGCCACGGCCCATTGGAGCGAAGGGCAAGCCGTTCGTCGAACTCAACATCGGCCTCGGCATTGACAACCCGCGATGGACGCCGGACGGCAGCAAGTTCGCGGGCGAGGGGCATTACGAGGATTTGTCCGGGGCGGTCGCGCTGGATGAAAACAACGAGGTCATCTTCCTGCACAGCGGCGCGCTCTGCCGCCAGGGATCGGCGCGCGACATCCATCTCTTTTCCGCCGGCATCGGCGCGGACGGCAAGCTCGTGACGCTGGCCGCGGCGGTGAAGAAGGAAGCGGACGGCGAGCATTCCTGCTCGCATTACCTCGTCGCCGAGAATCCCGATGAGCCTTCGACCTGGCATCTGCGGGTCAAGGGCAGCGACGGAAAGCCGGATCACACCCTGATGGGCGCTGCCTGGGCGGCGCTGCACGAAGGTTATCGGGGCAACCAATACGACGGGCCGAAGAAAACCGACGCCCTCGACAAGCTGAAGTCCCTCTACAAGTCCGAAAACATGCCCGTGCCGGGCGAAACCCAAACCCACAATCCCATGAACAATAAATTCCTCATCCAACTTTTCAACGCCGCGGGCGCGGCGCTCAAGCCCGACGCCTCCGATGCCGACGTGGACGCCGCGGGCGCGGTCTTCATCACGCGGTTTACCGCGCTGCTCAAGGGCGGCGGCGCGTCCACGGCCGCTCCCGTGGACCTCGCGCCGGTCAACACCAGGCTCGACACCTTCAAGGCTTCGATGGACGCGCTGAACGTCCGGTTCGACGCGCTCGACCGCGAGGCCATCGTCCGCGACGCCAGCATCGAGGGCAAGGTTGTCCCGGCCTCCGCGCTGCCGGACAAGGACGGCAAAGGCGGCTACACCATTCCGCAGCTTCGCGCGCTCGTCGCCGAACTTCCGGTGACGGTGCCGGTCAGCCAGCGCACGCCGACGAATCTCAAGACGCTCGCCGCCTCTTCGATGTCCGTGTCGCCAGAGTCGCAGGCCATCAGCAACCAACTCGGAATCACCGAGGAAGAGCGGACGAAGTGGGGCGGCCAGGGGACCGCGGTGAAGAAGTAACCGCGCGTCACGAATCACGAACCACGAGTCACCAGTTACCAATCACCAATCACCAATAGGGAGAAACAACCATGCCAGCCACCGCAGACCTCCAAGCACCGCTGATGCAGGACACGTTCATCGTCCGTCCTGTTGAAGCCGCCACCAAACTCTTTGCCGGCACCATCGGCGCAGTCAACGCCGCGGGCAACGGCGTTCCCGCCGCCGACACCGCCGGTCTGAAGGTCGTCGGCCGCGTCGAAGAGCAGGTGGATAACACCAGCGCCGCGCCGGAGTGGATGGGCGTGAGCGGCAGCGCGGGAGACAAGAACGTCCGGCTGCGCCGCGAACCGTTCAAGGTCAAGAACTCGGAGTCCGATCCGGTCGTTCCCGCCGACCTGATGCATTTCGTCTATGTCGAAGACGACAGCACGGTGAGCCACGGCCCCGGCACGAACCACATCGCCGCCGGCCTGTGCATCCAGATTGACGACGATGGGGTTTGGATTGACCCGGAGTTCGCCCCACTCGCGGTCTGAGTAGAGAAGCCAGAAGCCAGAAGTCAGAAACAAAATCAGGAAACGATCATGCAACCCAAAAACCACAACTGGAAAACGTTCTTCGCGGGAGTCACCACGGGCGTTTGCGCCTTCGCCGTCATGCTGATTGGCATCGCGGCCAGCCCGACCGACAGCACCGTTCGCGATTATCTCCGGAGGCTGGTGGATTCGACGGCCACGCCGCCGCCGCTCTGCCAGGCGACGACGGGCCAGTTCAGCACCGTCATCGCCGCGACCAACAACGCGTTGACGATCCTGGTGACGACGAACGTCGCCGCGTCCGGCCGCGTGGACACGATGGACCTCACCTCGACGAACAGCGTCAAGTCTGCCGTTGGCACGTTCAACGTGTTCAGCAACGGCATCTTTAGCTCCGCGAGCGGCACGATTCAGACGGGAACAGTCGGATCATTGCTTCCGGTCAGCCCTGTGCGAACGACGAACACGTTCATCGTTGGCACCAACATCATCACGATCATCATGGATGCTCTCAAAATCATCCAGTCGTTCACCGTCACGCCGCTCTAACCCGTCACCATCTCCCATCTCCTAACGTCCATCTCCAAATCAAAGGAACCCAAACATGATCCTCAACCGACAAGTCCTCCTCGACGCCAGCCGCGACTTCAAGCTCCTCTTCCAGGGCGGCATGGCGCAAGCCAAGCCGCTGTGGCCGAACATCGCCACCGAGTCGCCGTCGTCCACTTTCGCCGAGACCTATGGCTGGCTCAAGGACCTGCCTTCCATGCGCGAGTGGCTCGGCTCGCGCGTGGTTCACAATCTCGCGGCCAGTTCCTACACGCTGATCAACCGCCCCTTCGAGTTGACCGTGAGCGTGCCGCGCGAAAACTTCGAGGATGACCGGCTTGGCGTCTTCCGCATCCCCTTCCTGAATCTGGGCGAGAGCGTGGCGATGTCCCCCGACCAGCTTATCTGGGCGATGCTGCTCAACGGCTGGAACACGCCCTGTTACGACGGCAAGGCTTACTTCGCCGAAGATCACCCGGTCGGCAATTCCTCGCTCGGCAACACGCTGGCGCTGCCGCTGGCCAATCTCACGGACAATCCGGCCGAGATCGGCGACAACTTCGGCCAGGCGTTCACGAAGATCAGCACCTTCACGAACGACACGGGCCAGCCGCTCGGCATCATCCCGTCGCACCTGTTCTACGGGCCGACGAACTTCGCCGCGGCCAACCGCATCCTGCGCAGCGAGTATCTCTCGCCGGGCGTGAAGAACCCCTACTTCAACATCGCCGAGCCGGTGATGGTGCCGTGGTTCGGCATCTCGCCCATCTGGATTCTGGCCTGCTGCTCGCGCGTCGTGAAGCCGGTCATCCTCCAGCGCCGCAAGAACCCGGAGTTCGTGATGAAGAACGCGCTGACCGACGACAACGTGTTCTTCGACAAGGAGTTCGTCTATGGCGCGGACGACCGCAAGAATGTGGGCGTCTCGCTCTGGCAACTCGCCGTCGGCAGCACCGGCATCGTGCCGCAGGCAGCGAAGAGGTCGGAAGCTGCCAAGAAATAACTTTCGCGCGCCTCGCCAGGCAAATGCGAAACCCGGACGGGCGCGCGTGCTGGTAGCGCACACGCGCCCGTTCCTCTGAAAACTGAACACTGTCCACTGAGCACTGAGCACTGAACGACATGGGTTACTACGCGACATGGGATGACGTTTGCGGCGGCTGGATTCCAGCCGACTTCATGGTGGAGGCGTTCGACGACAACAAGGACGGCCAGCCAGACGCCGGCCTGTTCGATCTTCTCGCGGCCGGCGTGAACAGCACCATCGAGGGAATGCTCGGCGGCCGTTTCAAGACGCCGTTCGCCGAGCCGCTCATCTCCATCGTCAAGGACGCCGCGCGCATCATCACCTGCGAGCGCATCTACAAGCGCCGGGGCGTTCCCGACGAAACCAATCCGTGGAGCAAGGACGCGAACGCGGTCCGCGCCAGGCTCACGCGCATCGCCACCGGCCAGGATCCGCTCTCCGTTGCGGTGGACCGCGCACAGCCGAGCGCCGTCATTATCACCGAGCCAAGTAAAACTTTCAGCCGCGGGGGCATGAATATATGACCCGACTTTCTCCAGCGGACATCCTTGGAAGGATCGAGAAGGGAATCAAACCGTGGTGCGATGCCCACCGCGTAAAACCCTCGCTGGCCACCGATTCCTGGAACGTCCTCGAACTGCTCGCGCAATCGCCTTCCGGCTTGCGGGTGATTCTGCATTGGAACGGCGACGACGACGCGGGCGGCCACGAATCGGCCGGCATCGTGGACAACGTGGTCGAGGTCATTGTCAGCCACAACCGCGGGTTGCTCGCCGCGCCTGGAGCGAACCTCGTGCACGGCATCGCCGGCCAGCCGCCGCTTTACACGACTCTCAGCGACCTGCGCGCCGTGCTGCGCTCGCTCACATGGCCCGACGGCATCGCGAGCAAGCGCCTGTTCTACAAAGGCACCAAGCCGATGACCGCGCCGGACGGCCTGCCGTTGGACGCGATGAAGATGACCTTCGGTCTCGTTGCCGGCATCCCGGCCATCCCTGATCATCTCGTCAGTTGACCCTCAAACAGGAACCACGCTATGCCCGACACACCTCCCACCAACACCAACACCAACACCATCGTCGGAACGCCCGCCGATGTCGTTCTTGGCACCGGCGAGTTTGCCACGTCCGGCTACATCAAGTCCGGCCGCGCCAAGCGCGGCAGCGAACGCATCCTTCTTCCCGGAAACGACGCGTGGACCACGGCGAAGATTTACTTCGACATGAACTGGGAGCTTGAACTCGAAGTTTACTTCCAAGAAGGCACGACCGTTCCCGATCCGGGCACCGCGATCACCATCTTCGGAATTGCGGGCGACGTGGACAACGCCGAAGCCATCGGCACGGAGAAACAGTTGATGACCATGCGCGTCAACGCGAGCAAGCACGACGGCGTCACGCGAGGAACTTCCAGCATCGCACCGTCCGTCCTTGGCGCGCCTGGCGTTCTCAATGCCTCGGCTTCGCGCCCGAAAGCGCCTGCGACGAAAGCCGCCGCAGCAAAACCCTGACCTGCGTTCAAACTGTCCACTGCCAACTGACCACTGACCACTAATTTGCCACCGCTACCATGAAATCCAAAATCCAAAATCCAAAATCCAAAACGCCGGACGCCGCTCCACGCGGCCTCACTCCCGCCGACGGCGCGGCGATCCGCGCCGCCAACGCCGCGGGCAACACGCGGCAACCCGGCGCGGTCCACGCGGCCTTTCCGCCGCCCTCCGGCCGGATGGGTGATTTCCGGCTGCTCGTCATGTGCGCGGTGCACGTGCTCGCCCTCGAAAAGATCAAGTCGCCCTTCCTGGAAGCCGACGCCGAAGCCAAGGCCACGACCGAGGACGTGGCCGGCGCGCTGTGGGCGCTCACCCTCGAAGGCGAACCGCTGTGGGACATGATGCAGGCCGCGCAGACCAATGGACCCGAGGAAATCAACGCGTCCATCAAGCAGATCGTTTGCTCAATGCCAGGCTCGCGCGCGTGGATCGCCGAAGCCAGACGGAAGATTGCCGCGCACGTCAACGGCTCCTTTGTCACCGTCATCGCGCGCTCCGCGCCGGAGAAACCGGAGGTGGGGCGAGACTCCGTCGAGCCGTCCCCTGGAGATGAGAAAAGTTTTTTTCCCGGCTCCCAGCCCGGCGGTCCGGCTGCGGCTGGCTCCTGACGGCGGTGGACTGCTACGCGCATGAATACGGGCGCGATCCAATCAAGGTCCTGGTGAAGACGCCGCTCGCCATCCTGTTCGCGCTCTACGCCGCGATTGCCGAGCGTTACGAAGTGGACCTCGGCGGACTTTCCTACGCCGACCGCGACGTGGCCATCGCCGTGGAACAATCCAGGCGGCAATCTCCCATATCCCATCTCCAAACTCCCAATCAACATGGGCGCTGACCTCCAATTTACCCTGGGCCTCGACGGCCAACAGTTCGTCGGCACGATTCGCCTGGCGAATGCCGGCGTCGCCGGCCTGACCAGCAACATGCAACGCGCATTTGGCGGCGCTGCTGGCGGCGCGGGGATCGGCGCGATGGTCGCTCAATCGAAGGGCACAACAAATGCGGTTGCTGGCCTGGCAGTCGGCCTGGGCAAGCTGGTTGCGGGATACTTCACCGTGCGAGCCGCGCTGTCGGCGTTCAACTCCACGCTCCAGAAATCCGAGGACCTGATGGCTCTGTCAGAGCGCGTCGGCGAGACGCGCGAGAACGCCCTGCGGTTGTCTTCGGCGTTCCGGCTGGCCGGCCTCGATGCCGGCAACGCCGCGCCGCAACTGAACATCATGCAGCGGAGCATTGCCGGCGTGAACGAACAAGGGCTTCCGACGAAACACATCTTCGACCAGATCGGCCTGTCCATCGAGGACCTGCAAAGGCTTTCGCCGGTGCAGCAGTTCCAGAAAATTGCTGCGACGATTTCCGCGATTCCCAACCCGGCACAGCGCGCCAACGCGGCCATGAACATCTTCGGCCGGTCCGGCGGCGAACTGCTGCGCATCTTCAACCGGCCCGACGCGATGGCGGCTTTCACGGCGCAGTTGACGTTGCAGCAGCGCGTCATGCTGGCGAGCGCTCCGGCCATCGAGAACATGGCCATCCAGTGGAAAATCTTCAAAGCCAACCTCGCCACGGGTTTCGGAGGCACAACCTTCATGTCCGAGATGCGCGTGCTCGCGATGTTACTGACGGCGCTCAACCACGGCAGCGGAGGCGATTTTGCCACCAGCTTCGTGAAGGGAGCCGGATGGGTGCTGGACCGCCTGGCGTCAACGGTCATGGGGTTGGCAAGTGTCTTTGCCTGGGGCGGCATGAAGATCGTCGAGGCTGGTTATCAGTTCATGGGAATCTTAACGAATGGCATGGTCAAAGTGCCGGACGAACTCAAGAAGCGGATTGGCATTGCTGAGGACGATCCGACTGTTGGCTTCAAAGCCTTGTTTGGAAAATGGGCGATTCCTCCGAAGTTCGGCACGGTCCCAAACGAGAAGTCCACGCCGGGCGATCCTTACGATGTCGAGGGTGCGGACAAGGGAACGGGCCATCATCATCGCACGCCGCCACTCGGAAATCCGACCCCGCTCCAGCAAATCGGCCAGTTTGTCGCGCCAACGCGGGCGGCTTACGGGATGATGGCCGAAAATCTTTCTCCCTACGAGCGGCGCGCGCTCCAGTCCATGCGCCTCTACGAAAAAAACACGAACGAACTTGTCAAACACGTCACCACCATCGCCCAAGTCGTGCAGCGCGCGATGACACCGAGCCGCGCCATCCAGGCACTGGCGGTCTACCAATAGGGCAACATGAGCAACCCAACCGTTTGGATCGGCGGACAAGGCGTCAACGAGCGTCCGGTGTCGCCCCGGACCGACAACACGTTGACGGCGGCGGTCACGACTCGTTTTTTCACGGGACCTTACGCGGCGCTCGAAAGCCAGATGCCTCTCTTCGGCGACGCCGTGTCAGGCGGTGATGGTGGTTATGTTTCGCACGCGACGCTGGAGCACGCCGAGGGCGGCAGCGGAATCCTGACGGTCGAGTTCACACAGCCCATCCGCAAACCGAAGCGGCGCGTGACGTGGGCTTATGAAGATGTGGATCTGTTGACCATTCCCCGCTACGACGCAATGGACGAAGGCCAACTGGCGTTGACTCGTGCGGCTTGCGAAGAAGCTGACCTCGTTCTGCTTCCATTCGAGTCTGGAAGTCTGAACAACCACGACAACGATCCGATTTACAAACTCGCACTCGATGCCTTCAAGAAATGGATGCGTGGGGAACGCTCTGCGCGCGTTTACTATCCCGTCGTCACGCTGACCACCTATTCGCCGAACCCGACAGCCAACAGCGGTTCTGCGCTCAACACGATCCAGCAACCGCCGGGCATCGCGCGCGCGCCATACCAGTGCCGCCTCACAGGCAAGCCGTGGATTTATATCGGCACTGGGGATTCAGACAACGACCTCGATGACGGCACGACCGAGCGCGTGCAGGAATGGCAGGGCCGGGTATCCGTGGACCGTGATTTGCTGGCCTCCAACTGGTGGAACGATCCCGACGAATCCGCGCGCCGACGGCTGGCGCGTAAAAAGGCGCGCCGCTAATGGGCTTGATCATCCTTCCTGAAGAACCCAAGAGTGGCGATCCCGTTCGCGCATTGGACGTTGCGGCACTCATCCGTTATGTGAGGTCAATCACGCCGCGCACCTCTCGCGACGTGCGTCCGAACATCTCCACGGACGGCACGACGTTCGACATCATCAGCGCCAGCCGGAAGGGGAGCAAGCCGAAGCCGTTTGATTTGGTTCCGGCGCTGCACCTGCCGGATTACGAGTCCCAGGACGACGGCAAGGATTTTCGGCGCTACTACGTGCGGTGGGGATTGCTGAACGGCACGCCCGTCAGCGGCACGCTCCAACAAGACGGCAGCATCGGAGACGACAGCACGCTCATTGAGATACCGGAGGACGCGACCAAGTTCATCGTTTGGATTGGCGTGGGCGCGAGCATCGAACCCGGCGACTACGGCACTGGCGGTTGGCCGTGCACGCTGAAATTTGCGTTCACGTCCGCCGGACCATCCGGCGAGAGCGTGCCAACGATCTACAGCGGCAAGGATGGCTGGACCGAGTATCCGTTCCAGCCACCGGCGCTTCGCGGGGTGGACATTTCGGGCTACGCGGGATACTGCACCGATCCCTACATGAGCATCACGCAGACGTGCTACTGCCCGATTGCCATCGTCACCAAGGACCCGGAAACCAATAGGCTGGTCGTTGAGCAGAATGTGGACCATCACATGGACCTGGTGTTGACGTATCTTGGCGGCGCAGGCAACGCCGACCATCCGCCGCCCGTTGTGCCCACCTTCAGCATCTCGACGCGCGTGGAAGACATCACAGATAAGACGCCGGCGTCTGACGATCCCTGCGCGGGAGATTGCGAAGAGCCTAACCCTGGAGAGCAAGGCGGCGGCCCGAATCCGTATGGCGACTTGGTGGCTCAAGGTCTCGATGAACACACGCCGGATCAACTCTACCGTTACTTTGGATCGTGGCTCTATCGCTTGTTCCGTCCCGCCAACCCCGGCCATGCGGACAGCAACAACTGGCGCACGGTGCAAATGCAGGATGGGCTGCTGTTTACGGGCAGCGGAGCGGACGGCGAAGGCGACCCGATCACGGTGAGCTTCGACGGCGTCGTGGTGCCGTCCGGCGTCGGGCTGGACGATCCTTATCTGATCGCGCTTGAAGTGGATTTTCAAAACCTGTGCGGACTCGGCAGTGGGGCCAACGCGCAGTTTCAAGGAACGATCACGCACGGCCTGGCCAGCGAACTCGACGTGTCGCCCGAATATTACACGGCAAGCAAGACGCCGACGGGATGGCCGAGCGGCTGCACGATTGCCAATGTGGACAACGGCAAGCTCTATATGGTCCTTGCCTCGATCACAACCGAAGACGGCGTGATGGTCATCACGGAACACTTCCGCGACCAGGCCAGCTTCGTGTTGCGGCCCATCGGCGGACCGGATGGCGTGACGGCCAGCACCGGCCTGCTCATCCCGATGCACCTGCCGCTGCTCGTTGGCGGCAAGGCACAGATTGACCTGCTGCCGCTCCTGGCGGACCACTGTTTCGATAAGAAGCCCACGGCCGTGTATCCCAAGATGGTCAAGACGACCAGCGGAGCTTCGATTTATTGGGACCTCCAACAGCAGGTGCTCAACGGTTACTACTACATGGGATCGCTCGCGTATCAGGACGATCCCGACACCGTGGACTTCGCCGCCGTGAGCGGCAGCGATCAAATCGAAGGCTACGACTGCACTTCAAGCTGACCATGAACGCACTCGGCATACCTGCAAGCCTCACAACTCCGATTCCGTGCTGCTGCTTCGACTGTTCGGACTGCAACACCGGGATCATCATGGTGCAAATCAAGCCGCATCCGTCCATCACCAACTCCGTGTGTTACATGAAGGCGTTCGGGACATTCTGCGGCGCTAACGTGTGCGCCAGCAGCGATCCGTTCGGCAATATCGTGAGCAACTGGAGCGGCAGCCTGGTGCTGCCCAATACGGTGGAGGATTGGGCGAGTCCGGGGACGGGCGCGTATAACGGCTATGGAATTTGGGTTGATCCATACATGGCTTGCGCCAACAAGTGCATGGGGCCGGGAAAGAATCTGCCGATGATCATCTATACTGGATGGCTGTCCGATCCGCGAAGCCACGGATTCACGACTGCGATTAAAGTCACGATTGTCTTCATCACGGACTTCACGGCCTACATGGCAAATCAGAGCGATGGCGCGACGATTCTTTGGCAGGGAACCACTGGAGTGAACTTGCTTGCGCCGGGGGCATTCAGCAGCAACCGCTGCCAGGCGCCGGAGCTTGTCAGGGTCAACTGCGGCTGGCCGTGTGATAGCGCATCCAGCTACGGCATTCAGTGGACTTAACAATGAACTGGACCGATTCCAATTTGTGCAGGTCTGGAAAAAACTGCCGCGGCTGCCGGGACAAGGCCGGCGAGTTTCGCAAGATGATTTGCGCCGGCTACGAGCTTCCCGGCGGCAACGTGGATTTTGAATGTCCTTTCGGAAAACCGTGGGGCGCGACGGATGATTCGCGAGTTCCACGCCAACCGCTCTCAACCAAGGAAACAGCCATGCCCTGTCCCCAAAACACTCCGTGCGGTCAATCGAAGACGGCGAGGCCGGAGCCGACACTCGGCAAGATGCTCAAAGCGGCCGTTGCCATCCTCACGTCAAAATCGGTGCCGCAGGAAACCGTCAACGCTCGCATGAAAATCTGCCGTAAGCCGTGCGCGCATCTCGGCCAGAACGCATCGGGTTACACCTGGTGCGCGCTGTGCGGCTGCCGGGTGAACGGCCAGAAGGGATTGCTCAACCTCGCCTCTTACGAAGAAAATCTCCCCGGTCTGCCCGGCTACAATTCGCTGCTACCCGAACACGGCTGCCATTTTCCCGGACGGCTCGAAGGCAAAGGCGGCTGGCCGCTTCCGACTTCCATCACACCAGCACTCCAAAACTCCAACACTCCGGTGCAGCCATGAACCAGACTCTTTACATCAACGTCAGCACGCAGCAGCTCGTTGCCGGGCCGCTGTCCAACTCGTCCGCCTCCGTGGCCAGCCAATTCATCGGCAGCCACGTCGCGCTCGACCTGGTGTTTCTCGCCGACAACGGAGACGGCACGCTCTCGGTGATCGACTGGGACGCTTACGCGGCGCAGATCGGCGTCTTCGCCCCGATGGCCAAATCGTTCCAGGGATTTTTCCCGCTGACATTCGGCGACGACACAACGCCGCCGATACCCGCGGCCGCGTTCGCACGGCGCATCGAAGCCGAGTTGAACGTGCTGGCCTCCATCATTGCGGCCGGCGGAATCACACTCAGCGGCCAGGTCGGCGGTCCGTTTGCCGTCTTATTCAACGAACCGGGCGCGCGAGATTTGATCGGCAGCAGCAATGACCAGCTTTTCCCTGGCGCTCAGGTGACTGTGGATCGGGCGCAGGAAGGAACGGAAACGCAGGCCGAGATTCAGATCATCCGGTTCACGGCGCTGGCTGCGGCCTTCAACGATTCGTGGACCAACTTCGCCAGCGACCACAATCCGAACGCAGCCAACGGCAAGAGCGGTGTGCTCAGCCTGGCTACGGCCGCGTGCCGGCAGATCGTGGGCAACAGCGGCTCCGGTCCGGCCACGCTGGAAGTCCGCGTGACGCCGCCGGGCGGCGATCCGATGACCGTGCTCTCCGCGCCGTTCACGCTCATCAACTCGCAGCTCGCGGACGACTCTACCGCGCCGGTGGACCTCGCCGAAGTCCCCACGAGGGCGGAAGTCAACGCCGCCATCGCCGATGCGGTCGCAGGCACTGCCGCCAATCCATCCACGGTGACGGCGCTCGCACTAACGCCGGGCACGACTTACACCGCGTCCGATCTCACCGCCATCATCTCCAAACTCAACGCTCTCATTGCCGCGCTCAATCGCTAGAAAGGAAACATGACCCTCAATCTCTATCTCGACATCACCAACCGCCGCCTCGTGCGGAGCTTCGACTCCGACACCGCGTTCACGCTGCCGTCGTGGTTTCAGGGCGACGATATTGTGCTGAACATTTTCCCACTCATCCCGGCGAGCGATCCATCGCAAGGACCGTTCCGCTACGCCGAGCTTCAAGGCACGACGCTCCGCGCCGCGCTCTGCGGCGGCAGCGGCCGGCCGGCCGGCACCGATGGAAGCTCAACCTACCTCGCATACCAGGATGCGTTCACCGCCATCGAGCACGGCTTCACGGGCAACCTCAGCCTGGCAACGGAGGAACTGGCCACGTTCATCGGCGCGCAGTCGTCTGCATCGAGCACGTTTGAAATCGAGGTGACGGATGGCGATGGCAACAAGACCACGGTGCTGCAAGCGCCGCAAACGATCAACGCCGAGGTGATTGAGGTTGGCACGCTCACGCCGGCACAACAGCCGTCCTACTTCACGAAGACGGAGAGCAATGCCCGTTTCGCGCTCCAAAGCGCTGGTGGCGGCAACGTGAGCGGACCGTCTGCCGCGCCGGGGAATGGCGAGATTGTTGCCTTCGACGGCGCGACCGGCCGGCAGCTCAAGACCGTCGGCAAGACGCTCGTCCAACTCATGAGCGACGTGGGCAGCGCCATCAGTTCGGCCATCTCGGCATTGGGCCTGGGCGGGGCGGCAACAAAGGATGTTGGCACAATAACCGGCACTGTTTGCGCGGCCGATGATTCGCGCCTGAGCAATTCCCGCACGCCCACGGCGCACAAGACATCCCACAGCACCGGAGAGAGCGATGCGCTCGCGCCGTCCGACATCGGCGCGGCTGCTGCAACACACGCTTCGCGCCATCAGAACGGCGGCGCGGATGAGATTGCCACGGCAACTCCCACGGCGAACGCAATTCCGAAAGCCGGCAGCGGCGGCACTCTTGATGCTGGATGGTTTGGAGGCGGCAGCGGCATCTCAGCGCTCGCGCAGACGGCCGCCAATGCAACAATACGCCTGGCGCTCACGAGCAAGCCGCTCGGCTACCGGGTTTACCAGCTCGACAATCACCATGCTTACGAACTCGTTGACTTGTCCAACATCGCCAACGAACGCGGCTGGATCGATTGGGGCGATGTGCTTCCCTACGCGCCCACAATGACGGCCGCGCCGACGATCAGCGGCACGCCAACTGTTGGGACTGCCTACACCGCAACCACAGGCACCGCCGCCGGGCGTCCAACGCCTACGCTCGCATGGAAATGGCAGACCAGCACCGATAGCGGATCGACGTGGAGCGACATCTCCGGCGCGACAAGCGCCAGCTACACGCCGGTCAGCGGCGACGTGGGCAATCTGCTCCGCGTTGGCCAGCAAGCCAGCAACGCGCTCGGTGATTCTGGTTGGAGTTTCAGCGATGCTTCGGGGGCCGTGACGGCGGCTGGTGGATCGTGGACCGGATTGGCCTTTTTCGCCATTGTTAACACGGCGATGAACGGCCTCAGCGCGACGTTCAATAGCGGTGAGGAAACAGGCAACGTGTCTTTCGCCGGAATCAGTCCTGGCGACTCCTGTGGCTTCTACACAGACCACCAAACTGACGTGGTGTTGTGCGACCACATTTCGGAGGACGGCTTGACCATCTATTTTCAGTCGGCCACCATTAACACGAACGCCGGCATTCAAATGTGGGCACTTGGTGGCGCTTAGAACCCTAACCTGCGCCGCCAGCGATTCCGGGTTTGGATGCGAGCCGAGCTTCTATGAAGCCCTGGCGCAGTTCAGCCGTGTCCTTTCGGCCGTGAAGCCATGCGAGATAATCCTCAACGCTGATCATCAGTTTGGTGATTTTCAATCCGCCCCGTTTGTGCTCGCGAAGTGCGGCCTGATAGACCATCCGGTAGTAGGAGATTCCCCAACGGTGCTGCGGCGCGAACAAATCCAGCGCAGCCTGGTCTTTGAAGTCGGCGAGGAACACACGCTTTCCGTCTTGCTTCAAGGGACGGATGGCCTCGGCATCTCGTTTGGCGTCGCTCCAACTCACGGGCAAAAATCAGATTACACAGTTCCACTGCGTAACCGACTTTTACGCCCTGGGGCCGGGCGGTGCTGCGATGCTGAGAATACTATCACGCGCCGACGGATGCCAGCCCGACGCGAATCATTTCATGAAGTGCAAACAATGCGGGCCTCGCGGATGCGCGGCTCACACGGCGCAGTGCAAGTGCCAAACGGCTGCGCAACCACACCAGCGGGCTACAGGACTGATTCCCTGGCCAGGCGGTAAATCCTGGCTAGTCCCCAGGCTGCTGAGACTCATCCCGCCGCACCGGTGCTACTGCGAGGTCTTCGGCGGCGCTGGCGCGCTGCTCTTGAGCAAGCCACGAAGCGAGGTCGAGGTTTACAACGACGCCAGCAACCGGCTCGTTGAGCTTTTCCGCTGCGTCCGTTTCCACCGAGACGCGCTGCTCGAAGAGATGGAGCTTGTCCTTAACAGTCGCGACGAGTTCAAGGCGTTTGGCGCGCAGCCAGGTCTCACCGAAATCCAGCGCGCCGCGCGTTGGTTCTTCCGCGTGAGCACCTGCTTCGGCGGATCGTCCATCGGCAGCTTCGGCGTCTCGAAGCTGACCGGCGGTGCGGCGATGGGTTCCCGCATGGGACGGCTCAACAAGCTCGCCGCCTTGAGCCAGCGCCTCGACCGCGTCTGCATCGAGCGCCTTGACTGGCGCGAATGCCTGGAACGCTACGACGGGCCGGGGACGTTCTACTTCCTCGACCCGCCCTACACCGAGTGCGATCCAAAGATGTATGACGGGTGGAAGCCGGAAGAGATGGCTACCTTTGCCGCCGTGTTGCCGGCATTGAAGGCGCGGTGGATGGTTACGGTTAACGACACGGACGACAACCGGAGACTGTTCGGCCGCTTCCCTATGCGGCCGTTGGCGAGAGCCAACATGATTGAGAACCGCCCGGGCCGGAAACTGAATGCCGTCTACCGCGAGCTGCTCATCTCGCGCGACCGCCTGCCGAGATTAGCCGCCAGCGCCCCGCAAAGCCCGCTGTAGGCTTCCGTTCGCGCCGGTCGGCTGGCTGTGGCGGCTATCTCGCCGCCGGCCGGCGCGTGGGCCGCGGGGCATCGGCGGCTCGGCCGCCGTTACCCTTTCGACGGCGCTTTTTGCCCCCCCCCATGTTACCCTGTCCAAACTTTCGACCGTGTTACAGGCTGCTCCGGCCCCCCCCCCGGCACAGCGTGGAAGCGCGCCGCTGGCTTGGCCGATTACTTCGCCGGTTCGATTTTCTCTGCCACGATGATGCTGACGCCGTTTTGCGTGCCGACCTTGCCCTCGATCGTGACTTTCTTGGCGGCAAAATCCACGAGCTGGTCATTCGCCGGCTTGTGATGCTGGCCGACCACGAGGTAAACTTTCCCGTCGTCGGTGAGAACGCCCACTGGCAGGCCGGCCTTGATGCAATTGGCGGCGCACTTCTGGTGCTTCTCGCCTTTCGCGCCGTGGTCGAGGTAACACGCCAGGTCCACCACTTCGCCTGTCACGGTTTCGGCAAACAACGGCGCGGCTCCGGCCAGCACCGCTGCGGAACATACGATTGCCCAATACTTTTTCATCCTCTCGGTCTCCCTTGTTTGTTCGTTTGAATCGTCTCTGAATTACTTCACATCCTACTATGCGACACCAAAGTGGGTTGTCAAATGACCCGCCCGCCCGCCGGAAACGTCCGAAACCCAGCCGTCAAACCCTCAATTTCAGCCAGTTTTCGGGCTTATCACGGACATCATGCCGGTCTTGAGACAGGCGCCGTCGCGACAAACCGCTCGCGTTCTTGCCGAAGCGATGTTTCAGTTGGTTCATACTGAAGCTGCCCGATGGAACCGAGTGATGACATGGAGTTGATGCTGCGCGTGCGCGACGGTCAGGACGCCGGCGCGTTCGAGGAGTTGATGCGCCGCTATCAGCGCCCGCTGGTCGGTTTTCTGATGCGCCTAACCGGCAACCTCGACGCGGCGCAGGACCTCGCCGAGGAAACGTTCGTCCGCGTCTGGCAATCCGCGCCACGCTACCGGCCATCGGCCAAGTTCACAACGTGGCTATTCACCATCGCCTCGCGCCTCGCCACCGACCACGCCCGGCGCGCGCAGGTGCGCCGTTCCGTCTCTCTGGATGCGCCGGCGGCGGACGACGGCCGCGCGCTCGCTGAAACGCTGGCGGACGCCGATCCGGCGGCGGACCAACAGTTGGCCGGCGCGCAGGACGCCGCGTTGGTCCGCGCAGCGGTGCAGGAGTTGCCGCTGGAGCAACGCACCGCGCTGGCGCTGTGCGAGTTTGAAAATCTCAGCTACGCCGAAGCCGCGCAAGCCATGGGCTGCACGGTGAAATCCGTCGAACTGAGGATTTACCGGGCGAAACAGACGTTGCGCGAAAAACTGCGGCGGTTGTTGTAAGTAATCCCGAATCTGGAATACCAACCCGCATATTGCCCGTTCTCATCGTTCAGCGGCCGGTCATTTGCTCCAGCTTTTCTGGATACCGGGCGCCATGCACTGTGATCTTTGACGCCGCGCTTTCGATGTCTCGGAGGTCATCCGGCGTCAGTTCGACGGCAAGGGATCCGATGTTCTCGTCCAGACGATGCAGCTTTGTGGTGCCTGGGATGGGAACAAGCCACGGCTTCTGCGCCAGCAGCCACGCCAGCGCGATCTGAGCGGGTGTCACCTTCTTTCGCTGGGCGATTTTGCCGAGCAGATCAATCAGGGCCTGATTCGCCTTGAGCGCCTCCGGCGTGAACCGGGGGAGGTTGCTGCGGAAGTCGGAGCTGTCGAAGGTCGTTTTCTCATCCATCTTCCCCGTGAGAAAACCCTTGCCCAGCGGGCTGTAGGGAACGAAGCCGATGCCGAGTTCTTCGAGGGTCGGTATCACTTCTTTTTCTGGGGTTCTCGTCCACAGCGAGTATTCGCTCTGGAGGGCCGTGAGCGGTTGAACGGCGTGGGCGCGGCGGATCGTTTGCACGCCTGCTTCGGACAAGCCGAAGTGCCTGACCTTGCCTTGCTGAATCAGTTCCTTCACGGCTCCCGCCACGTCTTCGATCGGCACGTTCGGGTCAACGCGATGCTGATAGAGCAAGTCAATCGTCCCGACCTTGAGCCGTTTGAGCGAGCCTTCGACGGCTTGCTTGATGTGCTCCGGCCGGCTGTTCAAGCCCGCCGCCCCCGGTCGCTTATCGCTGCCACTCAGGTCGAACCCGAACTTGGTGGCGATCACCACCTGCTTGTGGAACGGAGCGAGCGCTTCGCCGACAAGTTCTTCGTTGGTGAACGGGCCGTAAACCTCGGCGGTATCGAAGAAGGTAATGCCGCGTTCCACGGCGGCCCCAAGAAGAGAGGTCATCTCCTGTATGTCTTTGGGTGGGCCGTAGGAAAAACTCATTCCCATGCAGCCAAGGCCGAGGGCCGAAACCTCCAGATTGCTTTTCCCGAGTTTTCGCTTTTGCATTTTTGAATCCTCCGTTTTAGTTCGCGCTAAAATTCAATTTCACATCACTTCGACCTCTGCAATGCGATGCCGCTCCAACCGCGGTTCCGCGCCAAACTTCAGGCCAATCCCGACCGCCGCAGCAAAGCCGATAGCACCAGAAGGCTGGAAATACGAAAGCGACCATTCATGATTTGAGTGAGGCCATATCTATGACGAACCGATACCGCACGTCCTGCTTGAGCATTCGATCATACGCCTCGTTGATCTTTTGTATGGGGATAACCTCGATGTCCGACACGATTCCGTGCACGGCGCAAAAATCCAACATTTCCTGCGTTTCCGCAATCCCGCCGATGCAGGAGCCGGCGAAACTGCGGCGCGGCGCCAGCAGATTAAAAACAGCCACGGGCAGAGGTTGCGGGGGAGCGCCCACCAACGTGAGCGTGCCGTCCAGTTTCAACAAACTCAGATAGGCGTTGATATCGTGTTGGGCCGCAACCGCATCGAGGATGAAATTGAAACTTCCCTGATGCTTCTTCATCGCGTCGGCATCCTTGGAGACCACCACCTCATGCGCGCCCAGCCGCAGGCCATCGGCGATTTTGCCGGGAGAAGTTGTAAACAAGACCACGTGCGCGCCGAAGGCACGGGCAAATTTCACCGCCATGTGTCCCAACCCGCCCAGTCCGACGACGCCGACCTTCTGGCCGGGGCCAACCTTCCAATGGCGCAGGGGCGAGTAGGTCGTGATGCCGGCACACAGCAGCGGGGCGGTGCCAGCCAAATCCAACCCTGCCGGCACTCGCAGGGCGAAGGCCTCGTCCACGATGATCTTGGTGGAGTATCCTCCGAACGTGTGCCCGCCCAGATGCTTGTCCTCGCTGTTATACGTCCAGGTGGGAGACGCCAGGCAATATTGTTCGAGGCCCGCCCGGCAGCTCGGACAGGTGCGGCACGAATCCACCATGCAACCCACCGCAGCCAGGTCACCCGGCTTGAACTTGGCAACGCGGTTGCCCGCGCGTTTGACGCGGCCGACGATTTCATGGCCCGGCACACAGGGGTAAATCGTGCCGTTCCATTCATTCCGGACTTGGTGCACGTCCGTGTGGCAGACCCCGCAGTAGAGGATTTCGATTTCGACATCGAGAGGGCCGGGCTCGCGCCGGGCAATGCCAAACGGAGCCAGGGCCGAAGTTGCGCTTTGTGCTGCGTAAGCTGGGACTTGGGTTGTGTTCATGGCCGGAATATAACTTCAGTCTGGAATCTGTCACTGGCAGATCGCGCCAATCCACTTGCCAAACACGCCAAAAGGCATCCTCGGCAATTGCGCAAGCGCGTCAGGCCACACGCGCGGCGGCATGGTTTCGCCACGCATTGCGCGAAAGCGGATTGGGCATTTGCACTGCGGGAGTTGCCGCTCGAACTCAGGATTTACCGGGCGAAACAAGCGTTGCGCGAGAAATTGCGGCGGTTGGTGTAAGCGGAACGGCTTGCGCTGCCGGCAACTCCGCTAGTCGGTGGAAGTAGTAGTCGAAGCAGTAATAGGCTGCCGGTTTCCCAAACGATCCCAAGTTAGTCCACGGAATCGTCATAACCAAACTCCTTCAACTTACGGTTGAAATACGAAACCAAATCTGGTGCTCCGGGCCAGCGTGAAGCACGAAAGCAGCCAAGGTGCGTTCGAACTTCGCGCAAATCATGATGCTCCCAATCAACCAGCATCCGGGGAACCTCGTGAACTGCCTCCATGACATCGTTGACCATCTTGACGGAAACAGTGCTGTCAAGAGACTGATTGCGACAAAAAATGCACGCCCACGAAACAGTATCGTTGCCTGCCCGAAGAATCGGCTCTGGTGCAATGCTCATAACAAGCGTTCGATGTGGCCTAACGATCCAAAATTAAGCCACGGCGGCTGGCGCTCGACTGTAAATCTGGACTCTCAAATCTCATGGCTCAATCCAAAACTCATGGGGCAGTGGCCGCTGGCTCCAGCGCGGTGTTAGGCTGCGTCATTGGACCCGCCTGCTTTCCTCTCTCTCTCCAATGATGTCATAAATCCGGCGCACAGGCTTCGGAAGCGTGCCACTATCGTAAATGCGCGTCACCCAATGAGTGCCCTCACAAAAGCTGACGATCACAAGCCGCTCAAGCGGAGGTGATGCGTTCCCGGTGGGAAGATCCTGTATGGCGGCGTGCAAGCTCTTGATCTCTGCCTCGGATAGCTGCTTTGAATGCTGATTCTGAAATGCCCAATCATAAACGTTTCGCAAGTCATATTCTTGCCCGCTCTCAGTGACCCAATACTCCAACGCGTATCGCCCGCCGTCTGGAAACGTTGAAATCGCCAAAATGTTCGTACTCTGAAGATGCCACGCCACATTGGTCTGGAAGCTCAAATAAGCTCTGAAAGATTCGGTCTGCGGATAGCCGGAGAAATCGGGTGGCACGACCTTGTCAGCGGCACGAGCCGGCTCAAGAGCCAGCATAAGTAAAATGGCAGCTATGAAGCGCACGGCGAAGCAGCCTGACATTTATTAGACCTCCTAATTGACGTCTTATAAGACGGCGTCGCGGACTTTCGCGCCGGCTTTTTGCCGTGTCCAGAACAATTACGCGATTTGCTTCCCCAGCCGCCGGACGCGCCAGAGATAAAAAATCGCCGGATAGACCAGCAGTTCCATGAGGGTGGAGGTCATGACGCCGCCGACCATCGGCACGGCGATGCGCTTCATCACGTCGGCGCCGGTGCCGTGGCTCCAGAGAATCGGCGCGAGGCCGGCGATGATGACGCACGCGGTCATCGCTTTCGGCCGGACGCGCTTGACCGCGCCGTGGTAGATGGCGTCGCGCAGGTCGGTGAGAGTGTGCATCCGGCCCTCGCGCAACCATTGTTCCCAGGCGAGGTCGAGGTAGAGCAGCATGACCACGCCTGTTTCGGCATCAAGGCCGGCGAGCGCAATGATGCCGACCCAGACGGCGACGCTGAGGTTGTAGTTGAGGAGGTGCAACGCCCAGAACGCGCCGACCAGCGAGAACGGCACCGCCAGCATGACGATGGCGGTTTTGACCGCCGAGCGCGTGTTGAGATAGATGATGAGAATGATGATCAGCAGTGTCAGCGGCACCACGATCATCAACCGCTGCTGGGCGCGGAGCATGTATTCATACTGGCCGCTCCAGAAAATGTTGTAGCCGCTCGGCAGCTTGATCGCGCCCTTGGCGACGGCGTCGTTGACGGCGCGCATGGCCGTCTGCACGTAGGTGCCGATGTCCACGCCCTTCACGTCCACGTAAATCCACGCGTTCGGCACGGCCGCCTCGCTCTTGACGCCCATCGGGGCGTGGACGGTTTCGATTTTTGCGAGCTGGCCCAGCGGCACCTGCGCGCCGGTCGACGTCGGCACGACAATCTCGCGCAACGCGCCGAGGTTTTCGCGAAAATCGCGGCTGTAGCGGAGATTGACAGCGTAGCGCTCCAGGCCCTCGACGGTGGTGGTCAGCGGCATGCCGCCGAGGGCGACTTCGAGCACGTCCTGCACGTCGGCGATCTTCAGGCCGTAGCGGGCGATGGCGTCGCGATCAATGTCGAACTGGATGTAGTTGCCGCCCATGGTGCGCTCGGCAAACGCGCTGAGCGTGCCGGGCACGCCCTTGACCACGGCCTCCACCTCCAGGGCGACGCGCTCCAGTTCGGCCAGGTCGGGGCCGGCGATTTTGATGCCCACGGGCGTCTTGATGCCGGTGGCGAGCATGTCAATGCGCGTCCTGATCGGCATGGTCCACGCGTTGTTGAGGCCGGGGATCTGCACTGCGGCGTTCATCGCGTCGGCCAGTTCGTCGGGCGTGCGGTGCCGGTGCGCGATGACGCGGCCGGCGTCGTCCCGGATGTCCACCGCCGGCCATTCCTCCTCCGGCTTGAGCATGATCGTGGTCTCGATCATGTCGAACGGCGCGGGATCGGTGGCGGTCTCGGCGCGGCCGACTTTGCCGAAGACCTGCTGCACTTCGGGAAACCGGCGGATGATGCGGTCGGTGACTTGCAGGATCTCGCGCGCCTTGGTCGGCGAGATGCCGGGGAACGTCGTTGGCATGTAGAGCAGGTCGCCTTCGTAAAGCGGCGGCATGAACTCCGAGCCGATGCTTTGGTAGGGGAACAGTTTTCCCGCCTTGAACGCGAGTTCCTTGGCCGGGCCGTCCGGCAGCCACCGCGCTACCAGAAAATTCCACGGGAAAAAGACCCAGAGGACGAGCGCGGCGGCGGTGACCACCACCGCCCAGCGCCACCGGATGACGACATCAATCGCCGGATGGTAAAGCCAGATCAGGAAGCGGTTGATCGGGTTCTTCTCTTCCGCGGGAATTTTTCCGCGGATGAAAAAGCCCATCAGCACCGGCGCGAGCGTGATGGAGAGTAGCGCCGCCGCCGCCATCGAGTAGGTCTTGGTAAAGGCCAGCGGCTTGAAGAGCCGCCCTTCCTGCGCCTGGAGCGTGAAGACAGGTATGAACGACACCGTGATGACCAGCAGCGAGTAAAACAGCGTCGGCCCGACCTCGATGGAGGCGTCGCGGATGATGTCCCAATGCGGCTTTTTCCCTTGGTCGCGCTCCATGTGTTTGTGGGCGTTCTCGATCATGATGATGACCGCGTCCACCATCGCGCCGATGGCGATGGCAATGCCGCCCAGCGACATGATGTTCGAGCTGATGCCCTGGCCGAACATGACGAGGAAGGAAACCAGCACCGCAATGGGCAGGATGACAATGGCGACAAACGCGCTGCGCATGTGCATCAGGAACGCGATGCAGACCAGCGCGACGACGAGGCTCTCCTCGATGAGCTTCTCCTCGAGCGTCTTGACCGCGCGCTGGATGAGCGCGCTGCGGTCGTAAGCGATGGTGTAGGTCACGTCCGCCGGCAGGCCCTTCATGGCCTCGTCGAGTTTCTTTTTTACGTCGAGGATGACCTGACGGGCATTGGCGCCGTAGCGCACGACGACGATGCCGCCGACCGTTTCGCCCTCGCCGTTCAACTCCGCGATGCCGCGGCGCATGTCGGGGCCGAACTCGACGTTGGCGATCTGGCCAAGGAGGATCGGCACACCTCTGTCGCCGACGCCGACGGCAACCTTGCGCAGGTCGTCGAGGCTCTGCACGTAGCCGCGCACGCGGAGCATGAATTCCTTCTCCGAAAGCTCAATGGAACGGCCGCCGACCTCGCCGTTGCTGCGCTGCACGGCCGTTGCCACGTCGGAAACCGAGAGGTTGTAGGCGCGCAGCTTCGTCGGGTCCACGGTGACCTGGTATTGCTTGACGAAACCGCCGACGGAGGCGACCTCGGAGACGCCTTCAACCGGGGCGAGCTTGTATCGCAGATACCAATCCTGCATCGAACGCAGCTCGGCCAAGTCACGCTTCGGCGAGTTGATCGAATACATGAACGCCCAGCCGACGCCGGTCGCGTCCGGGCCAAGCACGGGCGACACGCCTTTCGGCAACCGGTTGCCGAGGCCGTTGAGGTATTCGAGCACGCGGCTGCGCGCCCAATAGGGATCGGTGCCGTCCTCGAAGATGACATACACGAACGAGAAGCCATAAAACGAGTAGCCGCGCACCACCTTCGCCTTCGGCACGGAAAGCATCTTGGCGGTGATCGGATAGGTCACCTGGTCCTGCATGATCTGCGGCGCCTGGCCGGACCACTCGGTATAGACGATGACCTGCACGTCGGAGAGATCGGGGATCGCGTCGAGCGGGATGTTGCGCACCGCATAGACGCCGCCAAACACCAGCGCGGCCGTCGCCAGCAGGACGATGAACTTGTTGCGCAGCGAGAATTGGATGATGCCTTGGAGCATGAAATTCTCCGGTCAGTGCGCGTGGTCGTGAGAGGAATGCTCCACCGGCGGGTGTTGCTTGCGCCAGTTTTCCTCCGCGATTTTGCCGTGCGTCACCTTGCTCGTCGGCACCAATTCCATCCCGCACTTCGCGCACTTGCCGGGTTTGTCGGAGACGACATCGGCGTGCTCGGCCATCGGGCAAGTGTAGAGGGTTGTGACTGGTGATTGGTGGTTGGTGATTGGTTGAGAGGTGGCGGACGGCGATTTCATCACCGGGATCAGCGTCATGCCGCACTTCGGGCATTTGCCGGGTTTGTCGACATGCACGTCGCTGTGTTCGGGCATCGGACAGGTGTAGTAGAGCAACCTGCCGCCGGGCTGGAGTTGGCGCAGCGCGGTTTCCGAAACCGGCACGAGCGCCATGCCGCAGATCGAGCATTTACCGGGATGGGTATATCCGATGGAGACGTGCTCCGGCATGGGGCAGACCCAAACGGTCGTGGAGGGTGGAGCGTTAAGCGTCGAAGGCGTTTCCACGCTCGGACGCTCCGACGCTCCACGCTCGACGCGCCCCGCCGGCTCGATCATTTTCTGGATCGCTTCGCGAAGCTGGCTTTCGGAATCGAGCATGAACTGGCCCGACGTGACGATGCGCTCACCTTCCTTCAATCCGCCGAGGACCTGATACAGGTCGTGCTCCGCCTGCGGGCCCAGCGTGACGGTGCGCGGCTCGAACTTCCCGCCGTCGAGCGCTACGAAGACGGTGTTCTTCTCGCCGCTGCGCAGGACGGCCATGTCCGGCACGAGCAGCGCCGAGGGCTCCAGTTCCGACGTCACCTGCACGGTGGCGAACATGCCGGGCTTGAGGAAGTAGCCGGGATTGTGGAATTCCATCCGCACCCGCGCCGTGCGGGTCTTCTCGTCCACGTTCGGATAGATGTAGGTGACGCGCCCGCGAAACACGCGGTCGGAGAGGTAGGAAAGCGTGACGGTCGCTTCCTGGCCGAGCTTGAGGTAAGGCAGGTCCTGCTCGTAAATCTGCGCGTAAACCCAAACCAGCCCCAATTCGGCAATCCGATAAAGCTTCATGCCGGCGTCCACCATCTGGCCCTGCACCACTGTTTTCTCGATCACGAACCCGTCCATCGGCGCATCCATGCGCAGCGTTTTGCGCGGCTGGCGGCTCTTCTCCAGTTCGGCGAGTTGCGCGTCGGAGATGTCCCAGTATTTCAGCTTCAGCCGCGCCGTGTCTTTCAGCGCGGCGGTGTCGCCGCCCGCGATCGCCGTCGCGCCGAGCGCCAGCAGGTATTCGACTTGCGCGCTGTAAAGGTCCGGCGAATAGACCTCGAACAACGGATCGCCGCGATGCACCTGCTGGCCGGTCGAGTCCACATAGAGTTTCTCGACCCAGCCCTTGAACTTGGTGGTTACCTCCGCCAGCGCCGTCTCGTTGTAATCAATCGTGCCCACCGTGCGGATCTTCCGGCGCAACGGCCCGCGCATGACAACGGCGGTGCGGATGCCCATGTTTTGAACCGTCACCGGATCCACCGCGATGGCTTGCGAGTCGGCGGCGGCTTTCGCGCCCGTTTCGGCTTGTTTGCGGACCGGTGTGAGCTTCATTCCGCAGATCGGGCAGTTGCCGGGATGGTCTTGAATGACCTGCGGGTGCATGCCGCAGGTGTAAAGCTGCTTCTCGGCGGTCTCAGCGGCGGGATTGCCGGCGCGTTGGTCCGGCGCATGGAAATACCAAAACGCGCCGCCCGCGACTGCCAGCAAGACGAGGATAGTCAGAAATTTTTTCATAAACAACTACGGCTTGGATTTTGGCGGCGTCGAAGCCGACGGATTCAGAATGGGCGCGCCCGCCGGCGGCACGCCGGCAATCATCAAGGACAAATCAGCCAGAACGATTTCGCGGCGCGTGCGTTCCTGGACTTCCTGAAGTTGAAAGTTCAACCACGCGCGCTGGGCATCCATCAGGTTGAAGAAATCAATCCGGCCCGACAGGTAGCCGGCACGGGCGATTTCCAGCGACTGCCGCGCCTTGGGGATCAGTTGGTTTTCAAGCAAGGCCAGGTTCCGGGTGGCTTCGCGGTAATCATAGGCCCGCATGGCGAAGTCCACGGTGACGCCGATTTGCTCGGACGTGAGGCGCGCTTCGGCCGCCCGTTTGTTGGCCTGGGCTTGCTCGATGATGGCCGCGATTTTATCGCGCCAGATGGGCAGGCTCACGCTGCCCTGCGGCCAGTAAAACGGAGGACTATACGCCTCGGCCTGCAAACCAGCGGCAAAGTCAGGCACTCTGCTCTTGCGGGCCAGCGCGACGGACGTCTCCGCCGTGCGCACGTCGGCCTCCATCGCCTTCAACCGCGGATTGCGCGCAAAGGCCGTGGTCAGGATGTCGTCCGCGTTCAAATCCAGCGGCGTGGCGTGAAAGGTCGCTGGCGCGGGCGGGTCCGGCTGGTCGCGCGTCAATCCCAGCGCCGCTTTGAACTGCGCGAGCAACGGACGGCGCGAATCCTCGAGATTCTCGACTTCCGTCTTGAGCTGGTCCTGCTCGATTTGCGCGCGGTACACGTCCTGCAACGTGACCTTGCCGACCGAGTTCTGCGCGCGGGCGGACTTTTCGAGGTCGGCCAGCAGCGCGAGCGTTTCGCGATTGATGCGGATGCGCTTGTCGAGGAAATGCAAATTGTAGTAGGCGCGCTTCACGTCGAACGCGGCCTGCAGGACGGCGGATTCAAACTGAAAATATTTGGCCCGGCTCTCGGCGCTCGCCACGCGCGCGGCCGCAGCACGTTTCCCCGGTCCGGGGAACTCCTGCATCAAGCCGGGCATTAGCGAGGTGAGGGTATTTTGGATGTAGGCTTGAAACGTCAGTTTCGGATCCGGCAGCGAGCGTTCCACCGTGATCCGCTCGACCGACGCCATCCAGTCGTCATATTTGGCCTCGATTTGCGGCTGGTTGAGCATCGCGAACCGCAGGAATTCATCCAGGTTGGAGGTCGTCTCCAGCTTCGGCAAAGGCGGCCGCTGCTCTTGCGGCCGAAAAACCCGGCCAACCGCCTGCGCGTCCTGGCGTGCCGCGCGCTCGTCGGGTGTCGGCATTCCCCTGCACCCCGCCAGCAGCAACCCGATCAACAGCATGCCCGGCGCGGCGGAAAAATGAAATGGCCTTGAGAGTGTCATGGGCGGCGTGATTCGGTCACGCTTTCACGGATGAGGATCGGCGTGATGTCCGCCTTGCGGACACATGGCGCAGAGTTTGCCGGTGACCAACTCCACGTAACGCCGTTGCTGTTCCGGCGTCAGAAGCGATTTGATGCGGAAGAGGTGCTGCACGGTTTCGCGCTCCGAAGCGGCCTGCGCCGCCAGCATTTGGCGGAGCAGTTCCTCCACTTTCGGCGTAGCACTGTCGGCGCGCTGCAGTTCCTGGCTGAGCGCGAGGCGCGCGGTGCACATTTGCTCGCAGCACCGGCTGCACTTGCCGCTGAAGTCCTTGTCGAGCGACGCGAACCGGGTTTGCTGCTCGGGCGTCAGTTGCAGTTCCCGAACGAGCCAGTCACTCCCGCACGGCGGGCATTGGCGCATCCACAGCCCGGCGGAAACCGCCGCGCCGAGGCCGACGATAATCAAAGCGATGATCCAGTTTTTTTTCATGGTTGTCCCAGATAGCCGGCGGCCAGAGAACCCGCCGGGAAGTTGTCGAATTGGTTCAAGCCGATGGAGGCGAACATTTGCTGTTTCGCCGCGGCATTGGCGCGGTGGTGGGCGGCAACGCCGGTGACCGATACCATCGCCACGGCGGCGGCGCAGGCGGCGCCGAGCAACCACGCCGGGCGCGGCCACTTATCCCATATCGCGGCGGGGCGTTCGCGCTCGGCGGCGCGGATGCGGTTCCAGACGCGCTGTTCGAAACCGGCGCGCGGCGCGGCGGCGACGGCCCACGCGCCAAGCACGCCGTCGAGCCGCTGAAGCCGGTCGCGTTCGGCGCGGCAGGCCGGGCAGTGTTCGAGGTGCGCGGCGACCCGGCGGGCGCGCCACGGCGAAAGTTGGCCGGCGCGGAAGGCGCCCAGGCGGCGTTGGACTCGTTTGCAGTTCATGGTCGGTTGATACAACGCGCCACACCGCAAAAACCCTCGCCGGAAAATTTTTCGGACAAAAAAGAAACGGGAGGCTGCTCGCGCAACCTCCCGTTCCGGGAAACCGGTTTTCGGTTTAGAAGAAGCGGCTGACGCCCGCCGTCAACATGATGTCGTTCAAGCCCGGGTTGGGGCTGGTCATGCCGGCGTTGGACATGTGATGAATGCGTGCCTCGACGCTCAACGCCCAATCGTCGGTGATGAAATACTGGCAGCCGACGCCACCCTGGACGATGAACTCGAAGTGGCTCTGGCACTCGTACATGTGCCAGTTGTTCTGGCTCAAACCGAGGCCCATCTCGACGAACGGCACGAAACGGGTGCCGGTGATGAAGTTGTGCTTGTACATCATCGCGATGCCTTCCGACTCGCCGCCGGTGCCCTTGTAGGCGGTGCCGAGGAGAGCCTCGAAAACGATCTCGCCGTTGCCCTTGAAGATGCCGCCGAGGACGTCATCGCCGATCAAGTCGGTGAAGACATAGCCGAAGCGGGGATTGGCAAACGCGAACTTGTAGTTGTGCTGGGTGCCGCCCACGCGCACGCTGGTGGCATAGCCGCCTTGGAGACCGAGTTCCATGGCGCCATCGCGAAGCGGGCCACCCACTTCTTTTTCCCACGGACCGCGTTCCTCAGTCACATAGATGGGCGTTTGCTTTTGCAGCACTTGAATTGCCTCCACCTTGTCCGGCGACGGCGGATTCGGGTCGTTCGAAATAAGGGAGGGTTGCTGCGCCAGTGCCGCCAAGCCGCAGCACTGGGCCGCTGCCACAAAAACAATGACTCGTTTCTTTGTATTAAGCATGATCGTTTGTCCTTTTAGTTCGGCAGTCCATTGGCTCTGCCGTAAGCCCCAACACAAGGCTGGCGGCTACTCTGGAATCTCGCGGCCGGAACGTCAACTTTTTTTTCGTGTTGCGCCGCAGACGAATCCGGCGGAAGATTCTGCGTGAACCCATTGGGTTTCCAGCACTTGTGAAACACGCCGCGATAATAGCCGCCATCCTTCTGCTGACTGGCGCCCCCGCGCCGGGCGCGCCGGTGCGGCCGGATATCGGGCCGGACACCGAAGCGCCGGCGGACGATCTGGTCTGCGAACAGGGCGCGGAGCCGGGCGCGGAGGCGGCGGATCCTAGCCGCTGGATCGGGCGGTTCGGCGGCATCGGCATCCAGATTGGCTTCAACGGCGGCATGGTCAGCGTCGAGGAAACGATGAAGGACGGCCCCGCGGATAAAGCCGGCGTCCACAAAAGCGATCAGATCACCCGCATCAACGACGAAGCCGCCGCCGGCTTGGGCGCCGACGCCATCGTCCGCCGTTTGCGCGGCGAACCCGGCTCGGCCGTGAAGCTGACGGTCTTTCGCGCTGCCACGGGCGAGACATGCGAATGCCGGGTGCTGCGCGGCCCCGTCAAAGTGGAATCGGTCCGCGACGCGCAGCGGCTCGCCGGCAAGATCGGCTACGCGCGGTTGATTTCGTTCAACCGATACACGGCGGAGGACTTGCGCGCCGCGCTCGAACCGTTCGAACGCGCCGGCGCGCGCGGCTGGGTGCTCGACCTGCGGCACAACCGCGGCGGATTGCTGCGGGGCGTGCGCGACGTGGCGAACCTGCTTCTGGAGCCGGCGCAGTCGGTCCTCGTCCTGCGGCCGGCGCAAACGGAAACGCAGCAACAGTTTTTTGCCAGCCGTTACGGATCGCGCCTGGAGGGACCGCTGTGCGTGCTGGTCAACGCCAACACCGCCGGGGCCGCCGAGGCGCTCGCCGGCGCGCTACGCTGGCAACGGCACGCGATTCTCATCGGCGCCAAAACCGCCGGGCACAGCGCCGTCGTCCGCCTCGTTCCCGCGCCCGAGGGTAAAACGTCGCTGGCGCTGGCCGGCGACATCGCTTCCCTGGATGGAAAAAAATTCGGCGGCGGCGAGGGACTTGTCCCCGACATCGAGATGGCGGCGGCGGCAGGCGAGGACTCTGCCATCTGGCAGCGCGTGCTGCCGGGCCGGCACGAAGCCGCCGATCTCTCCAACGACCGCCTTGTTCAGCGCGCCGTGGCCATCTGCATCGAGCAGCTCGAACGGCGAAGCCAGTAACTCATTCTGGAACTGCTCACCGTTGTTGCGCTGGAGCTTTTCACAGCGTTGTCGCTCTTCACGGTGCAAAACCGTTAATCGACCAACATAGCATTGTAAACAAAAACTCTATCGTCGGCCAAAAACACACCGGAGCAGAAATCAACAACCACAAGCACTTCTTTCGGTCATTCAGCCGGGCGCTCAAGAATGCTCCCATCAAACAAACAATCCATATTGCGATTCCGATAAAGTTGGTTTCTATGCTGCTTGTGCCAAAACCGAATAATCGAGTCCAAATCCCGTAGTGAGGCAACAATGACGCTATCATCGTGCCCAAACAGCAGAACCAAAAAAGACAATACCGGCTTGTATCTCTAATATTCATTCCCATGCCTTCATATGGAAGGCGCGACAGACCGCAGAAACTAACGCGGGAATCACTATTTTAAACGCGTCGTCCGTACGCGGCTCACAGATACTCGCTGCCGAACTGCTCGCCGACGAGCTTGTGCATTTCCTTGATCGCTTCGGCCTGGTCGGCGCGGCAGACGAGCGTGGCGTCGGGGGTGTGGATGATGATGAGGTCTTCGCAGCCGATGGCGGCGATGAGGTGCTTCGGGTCGTTGGAGGCGACGAGCGAATTCTTCGTCCCGCGCAACAGGTGACGCGCGGAGATGGCGTTGCCGTCGGCGTCGCGCGGGCAGGTTTGCGCGAAGAACGGCCACGAGCCGACATCGAGCCACTTCAACGGCATCGGCACGGCCGCGACGCGCACCTTCGGGTCGCGCGAGGCCGGCTCCATCACGGCGAAGTCCACGCTGATTTTCTTGAGCGTCGGATAAACCTCCGCGAGCACGACGTCGCGTTGCGGCGTGTCCCAGACGTTCGCGATCCGCAGGATGCCGGCGTGGTTCTCCGGCGAGTAGCGGCGGATGCAATCGAGCAGCGTGTCCGCGCGCCAGATGAACATGCCGCTGTTCCAGAGGTAGCGGCTCGCTCCGGCGGCGAAGTAGCCTTGCGCGGTGGCGGCGTCCGGCTTTTCCTTGAACTGCTCGACGACGCGCGCGTTGCCGGCGAGCGGCTCGCCGAGCTGGAGGTAACCGTAGGCGGTCGCCGGCCCGGTCGGCGCAATGCCGAAGGTGACGAGGGCGTTGGGGAACTTTTCGGCAATCTCATAGCCGCTGGCGACGATGCGCTGAAACTCGTCCACCGGTTCGATGATGTGATCGGCGGTGAAGACGGCGATGACGGCGTCCGGGTCGCGCCGGGCGATGATGGCGGCGCTGAAGCCGATGGCGTTGAGCGTGTCACGGCCGCACGGCTCGCCGAGAAAACGGTCGCCTCCGAACGCGGGCAGCGACTGCTGGATGACGGCGCGGTGCTTGTTGGCGGCGCAGACGAACCGCTGCGCCGGCGGCACGAGGCCGTCGAGCCGTTCGGCGGCGATTTGCAGGAGGCTCTTGCCGCCGATGAACGGGATGAGTTGTTTGGGCAGCGCCTCGCGGCTCATCGGCCAGAGCCGCGTCCCCGAGCCGCCCGCCATGATCATTGCGTGTCGCATGGTGTGCTCTTGTAACCGACAGCTAGAATCCGCGCAAGTTTGTGTTGGATTGGCACACCGCCGAACGTTCAGATCTCAGGCACGCGGGACCAACCGGCGTGAACCGCGAAGCGGAACTGGAGACGCCATCCAGCGTTGCCTGCAGCGATTTGTTAGCCATGTTTAAGCTTCTTCCAGCCATATGGGGCCTGTTCAACTGTGAACATTGCTTCTTCAGGACGATAACCACCGGGACGATACAGCATGGAAAAGTCAGCGTCACTACGCCCGACTTCGAATGACACGACTACGGTGCTACCCGCCATGAACACGACCAAGCAGTATCCTTCGCTGCTCGAATGCGGAAATGGAACATCCTTTCCCACTTCCTTCTTAATGACATCCGGTGGGGTATATGGCGCAAAGAAATGGACTCTGTCCCAAGAAAACGCCGTGAACTTCTTCAGTTCGATAACTTCCTTCCTGGCAATGGCATCTCGAAGGGCGGGTATGGCAAAACTATGTGAATCACTCTTCGCGCAGCCTATGAGTGCGAGGCCGACTGCAAGGATGAGGACAGTTATCTTCATTTTGGCTAACATGTAATGGACAGTCTGTATATCTCGGTCAAGACAGACTGTCCGTTGTTGTCTAAACCGTCGGGTGGTGGAGCGTAATTCGTTCCAAAAGCTTTATGTTCTCGAAGTTTCTTTGCCATCGCTTCTCCAACGATGTTCAGAATCCGCGCAAGTTCGTGCTGGTGCGGCGCGTCAGGCCTTCCTTCGGCACGCGCTTGAGCGTGAGATACTGGATGCCTTGCTTCGCGCAGAATTCGCGCTTCTCGGGTTTGTCGCCGTCTTCGTTGACGGCGTAGATGTCGGGCTTGATCCGCAGCATCTCCGGCTCGGCGTCGAGCCAGCCCCAGCCGGTCGTGATCAACGCCTGATGCACGTAGCGAATGGAGGCGCAGAGGTAGCGGCGCTCGTCCTCCCGGAACAGCGGATGGCCCGCGCCCTTGAGATGCTCCACGTTCGCGTCGTTGCCGGCGATGACGTAGAGGTCGCCGTATTGCGACACTTCCTCGAAGAACCGGACGTGGCCGGAGTGGAACCAATCATAGCAGCCGGTGACCACAACCTTCTTGCGGCCCGGCGCCGGCGGTGCGATGACGAGGTCGGGTTTCGGAAACCCGGCGAAGTTTTTGCTGGTGACCACGTGATACGCGAGGCGGTTCGCTTCGCAGAACGCGCGTTTAGCCGGCGTGTCGTGCGGCTCGTCCACGGCCCAGATGTCGGGCCGGACATCGCCGAGTGGCAAGGTGGGGCGAGACTCCGTCGAGCCACCTTGGATGAGGATGGGAGCAACCGAACCAGGCTCGACGGAGTCTCGCCCCACCTGGAACTGATCCAGCGGCAGCGCGTCCGAAGAGAACGGGCTGTTGACGATCCTGACCTCGCGCACGTAGCGGATGGACTCGACGAGGTAGAGCCGCTCGGCCTGCGGGAACTTCGGGGCTTTGCCGGTGGCAGCGCGGACGGCGCCGTCGGACCAGAGCAGCACGCTCACGTCGCCGAGTTTGGCTGCTTCTTCCAAAAAGCGGACCTGCGGCGAGCGCAGATCGTCGAAACTGGCGGAGACGGCAACGCGTTTCATCGTCGTGCTATTTCGCGACGCGGACATTGACGCGAAACGCGCCGGGCACCGGCTCCTCCGACAGCACGTAGAGGTAGCCGCCTCCGCAACCCGAATACATCGCGCCGGGATACCGCGACTGGTAGTGCTTCATCAACGCCACAAGGTCCACCTTGATCGTCGGATGCCGGACGACGTGCGGCAGCAGCGTCTCCCAACACGCCATGCACTCGTTCATGGACGCGCCGAGCGCCCGGATGTCCCGCGCGAGGATGGCGTCGTAGCAATCCCTGCCCGACTGGCCGAGGCGCTGGATCCATTTCAGATCGAGGTTCTTCACGCCGAGCGGGCTGTAGCCTTCCGGCCGCGGCTCGACCGGCAGCACATGGATCACCTTCTCCAACCAGCGCGCGATCTTCGGGTCGTTGTTGGACTCGATGTGCACCGGGAAGATGCCGCCGGCGTGCGTGAAGTCGTAATCGAGCCGGTTCACGCCGGGATAAATCAAGCCGATCATGTCCTGACTGCCCGACGGCTCGGACTTGCCTTTGTTTTCCTCGGCGTAGAGTTCCTCGACCAGCTTCGCCGGCTCACCGGCGGGCAGGCGGCCGTTCCAGAGCTTCAGCGCAATCTTGCGGGTGCCGGTCGCCATGCCGGCGCGTTCCATCCAGCGGAACGTCGGCTCCAGACCGATGACCACCATCGATCCGGGCGGCGTTGGGTTGAGCCGCGACACGAACGGCTGGTCAATCCATCCGCCCGCCAGCGCAATGCGATACGGAATCCCGCCGATGACATCCGTGAGCTTGCCGATGGTTTTTCTGCTCATGCGAGTTGGCAATGTCGGTTCAGTCGCAACTTCCTCTTCTTCACGAACACTGACTGGGAGCGGCGGTTTCCAAACCGCCGCACGGTTCGCCCGATGAAGACGGTGCGGCGGTTTGGAAACCG
>CAIQCK010000060.1 GCA_903870275.1 uncultured bacterium
GAAGTCGAAGAGGTTGAACTGGTCGCCCGCCTGCGGCGTGTAGCCGTTGAGCAGCGTCAACGTCAGTGTGCCGCCGAAAGTGAGCGCGCCGGTGAGATCGAACTGGTCGTAGAGCCAGGCGTTGGTGCCGCCGAGTTCCATCGTCATCGCGCAGCCGCCGAGCATCGTCAGGTTGCCGGTGTCGGTGATGACGCCGAAGCCGTTGCCGGGCGCAATGAGGCCGGCATCGGTGATGGAGCCGGTGATGGAGCCGGTGCCGGTGAGGATGGCGTTGGTATTGATGAAGAGGCCGTTGGCAAACGAGTGCGCGCCGCCGAACAGATCGAGCGTGGCCGCGCTGCTGCCGTTGCCGATCTGGAAGATGGAGCCATTGTTGACCGTGCTGCCGCCGATGTTGAGCGTGCCGCCGTTGAAGTTCACCACGCTGTTGGCGAAGTTGGTGGCGTAGAACTGGTTGACTGTAACCGTGCCGCTGAGGAGCGCCAGCGTGCCGTTGCGCACGTCGAGCGTGGCGTTGCCGGGCGTGTTGGTTGCGAAAACACTGCCGCCGGAAACGGTCAGAAAGTTGTTTGTGGACGTGGCCTGAGATCCGAGGGTCACGCCGGCCGCGACAACGACTCCACCGTTACTGACGGCCAACTGGCTGTTGGGACCGTTGGACCCTATCGCCAGGCTTCCGGTATTCACCCAGCGCGAACCCGGATCGGTGACCAAGACGGTGTTGTTGCTCGCACTGCTGTTGTAGCCGACGTAGCCGACGCCCCCGTTGACCAATTGGCCGCCAGCGGCGACGGTCAGCTGCCCCCCGGAACCGGAGAGACCGACGTAGAACGACCCGGTGTTGGTCCACAGCGAACCGGCACCGGTTACCACCGCCACGTTGTTGGTGGACTCGGCGTAATAGTTGATGTAACAGCGCCAGTCACTGATGACGCCGCCGTTGGCGATCAGCAGCGCGTTGCTGGACCCGTGGAGGCCGAGACTGACGGCGGTGCTGGTGTTGCTCCACTGGGAGCCGGGGCCGGTGACAATGAGGGAGTTGTTGCTCGATCCGCCGTCATAGCCGAGCGTGACATTGGAACTGATCACCTGGCCGCCGCCCGCAATGCTGAGGCTGTTGTCCGAGCCATAGTTGCCAACGTAGAGGGAGACATTGTTGGTCCAGAGCGAGCCCGCGCCGGTCACCAACACCGTATTGTTGTTCGCGCTCGAGGTGTTGCCAACGTAACCGGTGTAGTTGAAAACCCGGCTCGCGTTGGCAATGGTCAGGCTGTTGCCCGTGCCGTTGTAACCCACGTCGAGTTCGCCGGCCGTCAAAAGCGAGCCGGAGCCGCTGACAGTCACACCATTGTTGATGGCGTCCGCATCACGCCCGATGTAACCGAGGCCAACAACAACGAGCCGTCCGCCGTTGGTGATCATCACCTCATTGCCGGACCCGTCGTAACCCACGGAGAGGTTTGCGCTGTTGCTCCACAGCGAGCCGGTGCCGCTGATGAGCACCGTATTGTTGCTCGCGGATGCCACCATGCCCACACGGCCCAAACTGTCGAAAACCACGCCGCCGTTGGCGATGGTCAACTGGTTCCCGGAACTGGCGTTGCCCACATAGAGGTTGCCCGCGTTGCTCCAAACCGAGCCGGCGCCGCTGACCGTCACCACGTTGTTGCTGGCGCCGGCGGTGTAGCCCACGAAACCAGTGTTATACACGAACGCCTGCGCCCCGTTGGTGATCAGAAGGCTGTTGCCAGCGCCGCTGTTGCCGACAATCAGATCGTTGCTGAAAATGTGCGTTCCGCCCACGAGATTGAGGGCGGCGCCGGCGCCCGTGTCGCCCACGGTGAAGGCGGAGCCGTTATTGACCAGCGTGCCGCCGCTGGTGAGCGTGCCGCCATTAAAGTTGATCACGCTGCTGGCGCCGTTGGTTAGATAAAGGTGGTTGACGGTGACCGTGCCGCTGTTGAGCATCAGCGCACCGAAACGCACATCGAGCGAACCGGTCATCAAGGTATTGGTGGCGTAGAGGCTGCCGCCGGAAACGACGATTCCATTGTTCGTTGAGGATGAAAACACTCCCGCGACAACGGAGGTACTGACAACACTTCCGCCATTGCTGATCGTCAACAGGTTGCCGGGCACATACCACTGGCCCATATTCACGTTGGGAGTCTGCCAGAGCGAACCAGGACCTGTCACGAGAACGGAACCACCCCAGTCTATCAAGTCCGCCGCGCCGCTGATCACCTGTCCGCCATTCGCAATGGTCAGCGTGCTGTGGCTGCCTCCGTTACCCACATAAACACTCCCTGCGGCGTTCCAAAGCGACCCAGGATCGGTGACGATGACGGAGTTGTTGGCGCCCAAATTACCGATATAGCTACTCGAACCACTGAATACCCGGCCACCGTTTGTAATGGTCAGATTGTTGCCTCCGCCGCCGGTCGAGGCGCCAATGATCAACACTCCATTATTGGTCCAGACCGACCCGCTGCCCGTCACCAAAATCGAGTTATTGGCAGAACCGCTAATAAAGCCAACCGTGCCGTTGGAAGTCGAGACCTCGCCGCCGTTGGCAATAGCCAAACTGTTGCCAGAACCGTAGTAGCCAACAAACACCATAACGCTGTTGCTCCAAAGCGAACCCGAGCCGGTCACCAGCACGGTGTTGTTGCTGGCGCTCGCGTTGTTGCCAATAGTATTGGTGCCCAGACTCCGCGCCACCGCGCCGTTGGCCACCACCAAGCCGTTGCCCGATCCCAAATTGCCCACCGTCACCCCGTTGGCGTAGAGATGGCTGCCACCCTGCAGGTTCAGGGTTGCGCCGCCACCCGTGTCGCCGACGATGAAGGCCGAGCCGTTGGAGACGACGGTGCCGCCGCTGTTGAGCGTGCCGCCGTTGAACCTGACCACGCTATTGGCCAAGTTGGTGGCGTAGAACTGATTGACCGTGACCGTGCCGCTCAGGAGCACGAACGTGCCGTTGCGCACGTCCAAGGTGCCGGTGCCCGCGGCGTTGGTCGAGACGAGCAGACCGCCCGCGTTGGTGAAGACGCCGCCGGCGTCAATCACCAGATTAGTCAGGTTGGCCACGCCGCCGGAAATGGCCCATGAGCCGTAGTTGGTCGCCACGTTCACATCGAGCTCGCCGCCGCTTTGCTGGACGACTCCCGAAGCGAGATTCAGGAACACCCCGTCCATGTTCGTGCCGCTGTTCAAGACGAAACTGCCGCTGTTGGTGAACACCAGCGGATCGAACAGCCCGCCGTTCTGAATGAACGCCCCTTGGTTGTTCACCGAGCCAGGCACAATCACGCTGCCGCTGTTCAACTGGAGTGTGCCACCCGACAGATTCACGAAAGAGCCCGCCAGCGACAGCGTGCCGCCGTTGACCGTTATCGGCTGCGTAGAGAGCATCTGGCCCGCTTTGAGCACGCCGCCGTTGAAGTTGAAGACGCTGTTGGCGAAGTTGGTCAGCAGCAGCCAGTCCACCGCCACGGTGCCGCTATTCATGTTGAGCGTGCCGTAGAGGACATTGAGCGCGCCGCCGCCGCCGTTGGTGGCATAGAGGCTGCCGCCGGAGACGGTGACGACGTTGCCGGTGGAGGAGGGGGTGGCGCCGACGACGATGTTCGTGGCCGAGACCGTGCCGCCGTTGGTCAGCAGCAAGCTGTTGCCGGAACCGGCGTAACCCACAAAGAGGCTGCTGCTGTTGTTCCAGACGCTGCTTGCCCCGGTTACCGACACCGCGTTGCTGTTGGCACCGGCTTGGTTGCCGATATAGCCGTTGACGTTGAACACATTACCGCTGCTGCCAATAACCAAACTGTTGCCAGAGCCAAAATAGCCAACGTCCAAATCACCGTTGTTGGTCCAGATCGAGCCGGCGCCGGATACAAGAACGGCATTGTCGCTGCCACTGGCGTTGTAGCCCACGTAAGCCGTGCCGTTATTCAATGCTCTGGCGCTGCTATTAATGGTCAGTTGATTGAACGAGCCGGCCGCCCCCACAAGCATGTAATTGTTATTACTCCAGAAGCTCCCTGCGCCCGTGACGGTCAGCAGGTTGCTGTTGGCCCCGCTGTTAAACCCGATGTCGCAGTTCTGGGAGTTCAGCATCCTGGCACCGTTGGCGACCGTCAGTTGATTGCCGATGCTGCCCCATCCGAGTTCGAGGGCAGTATTGTTCACCACGCTGCCGGTACCGGTGACTGTCATCGCGTTGTTGTCGCCAGCGTAACCGATCTGGATGTAGCCAATCACCGTGCCGCCGTTGGCAACGGTCAGTTGATTGCTGGCACCGTAATTACCCACGCGAAGGCCAGTGTTCCACACGCTACCCGTGCCGGTGACTAGGACGGTGTTATTGTTGGCGCCAACGTTGTTGCCGATGTATCCAAGGCCGTCGGACACCTGCCCCCCATTGGTGATGGTCAGTTGGTTGAAGGAGCCGAAGTTCCCCACATAGAAATCGTAGCCATTGTTCCACAGGCTCCCCGCGCCGCCAACCAGCACGCTGTTATTGCTGGCCGAAGCGCCAAAACCGATATAGCCGGTGTAGTCCGACACATGGCCGCCGTTGGTGATGGTGAGGGTGTCAAGGTTGTTGCTGCCGACATACAACACTCCGCTGCCACCGCCGACCGTCAGGCTGGCGTTGTCCACGATGCCGTTCATCAGGCCCGGCCCCGAGGGAAGATCGAGGTTGAGATTGCCGGTGATGGCGTGGCTGCCGAAGCTGCCGCCGTAGCCAGCCCATTTGATGGCGCTGGCGTTCTGGAAGGTGACGCCCGGCAGGAACGGCGTGGCGGCCGTGCTGGCGCCGGCAAACTCCAGCATCGCGTTAGTGATGACAAGGCTGCCGGAGACATTCACGGTGGCATTGGACACGAGCCGCACGTCGCCGCCGTTGAAGTTGGTCAGACCGCCCGCAGCGTTGATCGTCAAGTTGCTGCGCACTTCCAGCAATCCGCCACTGGCAACGGTCCAGGCACCGGAGTTGGTGGCATAGGTCACGTCCTGTTCACCGCCGCTCTGGCTGATCGTGCCGGCGTTATAGACGAGGGGGAAGACCGCGCTGCCGCCCGACATGCTGAAAATGTTGCCGCTGAAATTGCTTAACACGCTGGCGTCAATCTGTGCGCCACTGGCCAGCGTCACCTGATTGCCCGGCCCGCCACCCTGTCCGATAGTCAGAACGCCAGCATTGCTCCAGAGCGAGCCAGAGCCGGTGACGATGACCAAGTTGTTGCTCGCGCCGGCGTTGTAGCCGATGTAGCCGTTGACATTCACAACCCGGCCGTTGTCGGCGATGGTCAGATTATTGCCGGAGCCGGAAATACCGATTCGCTGGTCGAAGCTGTTACTCCAGAGCGAGCCCAGCCCAGTCACTGACGCCCAGTTGTTGCTGGCGCCAGCGTTGTTGCCAACGGTTCCATACGTATCGAACACTTGGCCACCGTTGGTAATGGTCAGGTTGTTGCCGGAACCGGAGTTGCCCACGAACAGATTGGCGCTGTTGCTCCAGACCGAACCGGCATCGGATACCAGGACGGAATTATTGCTGGCGCCGGCGTTGTAGCCGATGTAACCGCTGACGTTCAACATCTGGCCGTTGTTGGCGAGGGTCAGATTGTTGCCGGACCCGGAGAAGCCGATTCGCTGGTCGCCGCTGTTGCTCCAGAGCGAGCCGATGCCAGCCAGCAGCGCCGAGTTGTTGCTGGCACCGGCGTTGTAGCCAACGGACGCATACGTATCGAACACCTGGCCGCCATTGGCGATGGTCAGGTTGTTGCCAGAGCCGGAGTAACCCGCCGACAGAATGCCGCTGTCATTCCAAAGCGAGCCTGCGCCGGATACGAGGACGGAATTGTTGCTGCCGCTGGCGTTGTAGCCCACATAACCGCTGGGACTGAACACCTGGCCGACATTCGCTATGGTCACGTTGTTGAACGATCCGGAGAACCCCACGAACAGATTCGCGCTGTTGCTCCAAACGCTGCCTGCGCCAGCCACCAGCACGCTGTTGCTGTTCGCAGCCGCGTTGTAGCCAACGGATCCATGCGCATCGAACACCTGCCCGCCGTTGGTGATCGTCAACTGGTTGCCCAAACCCTGGTCGCCCACAAAGAGATCGTTGGTGTTGCTCCACGCGGAACCGGCGCCGCTGACGAGCGCGCTGTTGTAGTTGGCGCCGGCGTTGTAGCCGATGTAGCCGTTGACATTCACAACCCGGCCATTGTTGGCGATGGCCAGATTATTGCCGGAGCCGGAGAATCCGATTCGCTGATCGAAGCTGTTGCTCCAAAGCGAGCCCAGCCCAGTCACCACCGCCCAGTTGTTGCTGGCACCGGCGTTGTTGCCAACGGTTCCATACGTATCGAACACCTGGCCGCCGTTGGTGATGGTCAAGTTGTTGCCGGAGCCAGAGTTGCCCACGAACAGATTGGCGCTATTGCTCCAGACCGAACCGGCATTGGATACGAGCGCGGAATTGTTGCTGGCGCTGGCGTTGTAGCCGATGTAACCGCTGACGTTCAACATCTGGCCATTGCTGGCGAGGGTCAGATTGTTGCCGGACCCGGAGAAGCCGATTCTCTGATCAAAGCTGTTGCTCCAGAGCGAACCGATGCCAGCCACCAGCGCGCCGTTGCTGTTCGCACCGGCGTTGTTGCCAACGGTTCCATATGTATCGGACACCCGGCCGCCGTTGGCGACGGTCAAGTTGTTGCCGGAGCCGGAGTTGCCCACGTACAGATTCGCGCTGTTGCTCCAGAGCGAGCCGGAGCCTGTGACCAAGGTCCAGTTATTGCCGGAGGCGGAGGAACTGCCGAGAGTGCCGATGCTGCCGGCCGCGACGCCGCCATTGGTGATCGTGAACTGGTTGAACGAGCCAGTGTTGCCGATAGTGAGCGAGCCGTTGAGGACGCCACCGGAGACCGTCAGCGCGCCGTGGCTCTCGTTGATAAAATTGGTGAGGTTGGCAACACCGCCGGAGATCGTCCACGAACCGAAGTTGGTGGCGGCGTTCACGTCGTGTTCGCCACCGCTCTGCTGGACGATGCCGCTGGCCTCGTTCAAGAACACCTGGTCCACATTGGTGCCGCCGGTGATTTGCAACGTGCCGGTGTTGTCGTAAAAGGCGGGGTCGAAAAGGCCGCCGCTTTGGGTGATCGCGCCGGCGTTATAGACACGCGGGAAGAAGGTGCTGCCGCCCGACATGCTGAAGACGCTGCCATTGAGATTGCTCAGCACGCCGGCGTAAATCTTTCCGCCGGTCCCGAGCGTGACGCTATTGCCCAGCCCGCCGCCGATGCTCAGTGCGCCGGTGTTGGTCCAGACGGCATTGGCGCCGCCAACAAACACCGTGTTGTTGCTGGCTGCGGCGGCGAAGCCCACATACGCATTGGTATTTAGCACCGTCCCGCCATTGGTGATTGTCAGACTGTTGAAAGAACCCGTCGCGCCAACGCTCAGGTCGCCGTTGTTGCTCCACAGCGAGCCGACGCCGGTCACTAGAACCGCGTTATTGTTGGCGCCGGCTGTGTTGCCGATGGTGCCGTAGGTGTTGAACGCCTGCCCGCTGTTGGCGATCATCAGGCTGTTGCCGGAACCGAGGAAGCCAACCAACAGAGCGCTGCTGTTGTTCCAGAGCGACCCGCTGCCACTGACCTGGACTGTGTTATTGCTGGCAGTGCCGAATCTGCCAATATAGCTGCTGCTGAACGCGTTGAACACTTGCCCGCCGCCGGTGATTGTCAGGCTGTTGCTGGCGCCGCTGTTGCCAACATACACAGCGGCACTGTTGTTCCAGACCGAGCCGGCGCCACTGACCAGCACCGCATTGTTGTTAGCCCCGCTGTAATTGCCAATGTAGTCAAAACCGCTGGACGCTTGGCCGCCATTGGCAAGCGTCAGGCTATTGCCGGAACTGCTGTAGCCGACATAGGACATTCCATTGTTCCAAAGCGAGCCGACACCACTGATCAGCACCGCGTTGTTGCTGGCAGCGCCGGAAGTGCCAATGTAATCGATACCGCCGAACACTTGCCCGCCGCCGGTAATTGTCAGGCTGTTGCCGACGCCATTGGACCCGACATATAATCCATACCAGTTGACCCAGGACGAGCCGGCGCCACTGACCAGCACCGCGTTGCTGTTGGCGCCGGTAGCATAGCCGACAAAGCCGGTGTTGCTGAACACCTCGGCGCCGTTGGTGATCATCAACTGGTTAAACATGCCGGAGTTGCCTGCATAGAGGTTGCCGCCGTTGTTCCAGAGCGAGCCAGTGCCGCTGGCCAGCACGGCGTTGTTGCTGCTGGAGGCGTTGACGCCGATGTAGCCGTTGTTATTGCTGACCACGCCGCCGCTTAGGATCGTTAGTTGGTTGGAGGAACCGGAGTTGCCTGCGTAGAGGTTGCCGCTGTTGTTCCAGAGCGAGCCAACACCTGTCACCAAAACCGAGTTGTTGCTACTGGCGTAGCCAATGAAGCCTGACGCGCTGAACGCTTGGCCGCTGCTGGAAACGGTGAGGTTATTGGCGTAACCATTGCTGCCTACCATCAAAACGCCTCCATTGGTCCAAAGCGAACCGCTGCCGCTCACCACCAATGAGTTGTTGTAATCGCCGCTGGAGCCTCCAAGAATCACGGCGCGACTCGAGATCATCGTGCCGCCGTTTGTGACCGTCAAAGAATTGTCAAAACCTGAAGAGCCAATAAACAGAAGGCTGCCGTTTGTCCAAAGCGAGCCAGAACCGGTTACGAGAACCCGGTTATGCGACGAAGGACTGCCAATATAATTGATGGTGTTGGTAATGGGCGTGCTGAACCGGCCGCCATTGGCGACGGTTACCGAGGCATTTGTGCCACCTTCGCCGACAAAAAGCTGCCCCGTCACAATCCAAGTGGAATTACTTCCCGTGACAAGAACGGCATTGTTATTGGCTCCAGGTCCAACGTCAATATAGGTGGACACGTTTGAAGCAAAAGCGCCGTTTGCAATCACTAGTTGGTTGTTGGCACCGAATCCCATTGTGAGTCCCCCTCCCGACGTAACCAACGAAGAATTGGTGCCCGTGACCAGCACGTAGTTATTCGTGCTGCTGCTGTTGTAGCCAATCGTCAGTTGGCTGGCAAACACACTGCCGCTATTGGTGACAATGAGTTGGTTGTTGGGGCCGCTGTAGCCGAGGTTGATTGGCCGATTGTTGGACCAGAGCGAACCTGGATCTTGAACAATAATGGTGTTATTGCCGGAACTGCTATTGCTGCCGATGTAGGCCCATGAGTTGAACACTCGGCCTCCATTGGCAAGGGTCAGACTATTCCCCGAACCATTGACGCCCAAATACAAGTTTGTCTGGTTGTTCCATAACGAGCCGCTGCCGGTAACCAGCACGGCGTTGCTGTTGGCGAAGTTGTTTGCGCCCAGAACGCCGCCAACACTGACAACCACGCCGCTGTTGGTGATGGTCAATGTGTTTAAGGAACCAGTCATTCCGATCATCAGATCATTGGTCATGCTCCAAAGCGAATTGAGACCTGTCACCCAAACGGAATTGCTGCTGGAAACCAACGAATTGCCGATTATGCCATTGCCAGCTACGGTCAGCACACCGCCATTGGTAACGATCAACTGGTTGCCTGCGCTTGACCCGCCCACCATCAGGTCGCTGGCATTGCTCCATACGGTGCCCACTCCGGAAACGATGACAACGCCGGTCGCGCTGGCCGTGCCGCCCAAAATTGTGTCACCGAGACTGCCTGCCCAACTCACTGTGTTGGTGCCGCCGAGAACATTCCAAATCGCCATTTGGCCTGGCGTGCTGCTAATGAGGAAGTTGTTGCCCGTTGGCATCACGATCTGCGACCCGTTGCGCGTCGTCAGAGCCCCGGCGTTAAAACTGAAAACCGAGTTTGTTGCGCTGGCGGTGTTGTTGGTGACAAAGAATGTGTCGGCGACGATGTTTCCACCCGTGAAGGCAATCGTGCCGTAGCGGATTTCGAGTGAGCCGCTGCTTGTGGCGTTGGTGGCGTAGAGCCAGCCGCCGGAAATGGTGATGACGTTGCCGGTGGATGGGGTGGCGCCGATGACGACATTCGTTGCCGTTACCGTGCCGCCGCTGCCGATTGTCAGGCTGTTGCTGCCGGCACCGGCATTGCCGACGTAGAGGCTACCACTGCTTTTCCAGAGCGAGCCGGCACCGGCGACCAACACCGCATTGTTGCTCGAGTTGGCGTTGTTGGCAATGGCGGCGGAGGGTGCGATCACCTGGCCGCCATTGGTAATGATCAGCCAGTTACCGCTGCCGCCCACGCCGATGTTGACAACGGAAGAGTTACTCCAGAGCGAACCGGCGTCGCTGACGATGACGGTGTTGTTGTTGCCGCTGGGATTGCCGATGTTGCCGCCGCCGTCAACCACCTGCCCGCCGGCCATGATCATCATGAGGTTGTTGGAGCCGGTGTTGCCCACGGCGAGGTTGTTGGCCATGCTCCAGAGCGATCCGGTGCCGCTCACCAAGGCGACGTTGTTGCTTGAGGTGGAGGAGTTGCCGATGTTGGCAAACCCGTTGAACACGCGGCCGCCATTGGTGATGTTTAGTTGGCTGTTCGGCCCGTTGTAGCCCACGAAGAGAGTGCCGCTGTTACTCCAAACTGAGCCCGCCCCCGTCACCCAAACCGTGTCGTTGCTGGAGCTGGCGTTGTAGCCGATGTAGCCGGCGCCGTCGAGCAGCAAGCCGCCGCTGGCTATCGTCACACTATTACTGGAGCCGCTGTTTCCAACATACAAGTTACTACCCGCGTTCCAAACAGAACCAAGGCCGGTAATCAAGACGGAGTTATTGCTGGCAGTGGTGCCAGCACCCAAGCTGGAAAAACTCGCAGCCATGACGTTGCCGGTGTTGGCGATGGTGAGACTGTTGCCAGCGCTGCTGCCTCCGATGGTCAGGTTGAGGTTGCTCCAGAGCGAGCCGCCATCGGTGACGAGCACCGTGTTATTGCTGCTGGTCGAGGCGTTGCCAACGATGCCAGTCGTCGTCATGACTGTACCACCGGAACTGACGGTCATGCGGTTGAGGCCGGCGGCGCTGCCGAGGTTGATGGTGCCGGCGTTGGACCAAACAGAACTGGTGCCGGCGACCATCACCGAGTTGTTGACGCTGCCAGTCTGGCTACCGACGGTGGCTCCTACTGTGAACGCCCGGCCGCCGTTGCTGATGGTCAGGCTGTTGCTGGCACCGTAGTAACCCAGATAAAGCGTGCCGTTATTGCTCCAGATCGAGCCTGCGCCCGTGACGACAACAGAGTTGCTTTTGGCGCTCGCGTAGTAGCCGATGTAGCTGGCGGGGTTAAAGACTTGACCGCTATTGGCAATGGTCAAGCTGTTGCTGGAGCCGTTGTAACCAACATAAAGCGTGCTGCTGTTGCTCCACATCGAACCGGCGCCCGTGACCGTCACGTAATTGTTGTTGGCGGTGTTGGTGTAATCACCAATGTAGGCGGAGGTGCCAAACACCTGGCCGGAGTTGCTGATGGTCAGACTGTTGCCTGCGCCGGAGTTGCCGACTATGGTGCTGACACTGTTGCTCACCCGGCCACCGTTGGCGACCATCAAACTGTTGCTGGAGCCGCTACCGCCGACCTCGAAAAAGCCGCTACTGGTCCACAGCGAGCCAATACCAGTGACCAGGACGGAGTTGTTGTTGGCGCCTGGATTCACGCCAATATAGCCCAGGCTGTCGAACGCGTGTGCGCCGTTGGCGATGGTAAGGCTGTTACCGGAGCCGGACCAGCCAACCCACAGAGAACTGGTATTACTCCAGACCGAACCAGTGTCGGTTACCCAAGCCGAATTGTTGCTGGAGGCGCTTCCGGTGCCGAGGTAGCCACTGGTGTCGAATACCTGACCGCCGTTGCTAATGACCAGGTTGTTGCTGGAGCCGGAGTTACCAATCGTCAGGCTGTTACTGTTGTTCCAAAACGAGCTGGCACCCGTGACCAGGATCGAATTGTTGCTGGCGCTGGCGTTGTTGCCGATGATGGTGGCACCCAGGCTCAGCGCCCCGGCGCCGTTGGTGACCATCAGGGCACTGCCCACCCCAGAATTTCCCACGGTCACGCCATTGGCGAACCAGTGGTTCGTTCCCATCAAGGTGAACGTTGCCCCGGTGCCCGTGTTTCCTACAACCATGGCTGAACCGTTGGACACCAGACTGGCACCGCTGATCAACATGCCGCCATTGAGACTGAACGCGCTGTTGGCACCGTTGGTGGCGACGAGATGGTTGACCCAGGCCGTGCCGCTATTGAGGTTGAGCGCGCCGTAGTTGATAGACAGCGCGCCGCCACCCGCAGTGTTCGTGGCGTAGAGGTAACCGCCGGAGAGGGCGATGAAGCTGTTGCTGGCGAGGCTGTTATTACCGATGACGAGATTGGTGGCAGCCACCACGCCGGCATTGGCAATAGTCAGACCATTGTTGAGGCCATTATAGCCGACATAAATCGTGCCCGAGTTGCTCCAAAGCGAGCCGGGGCCGACGAGAAGAACTGTATTGTTACTGGCGGAGCTGCCGATGTAACTGGATGAGGTCGTTACGAGGCTGTAATTGCTTATTACGAGCACCGTGCCAGTGCCGCCACCGGCACCAACCGTCAGCGCGCCGAAGCCGCCCGATGCAAATCGCAGTTGATTGGTGGTCAAGCCGTTGAGTACAAACCCGCCCGCGAAGTTGGTCATGTAAAAGGTGGTGTTGTTGTCACCGAGCGTCATGCCGGAGATGTTGGTCAGGGCGGAACTGGAGTCTACGTTCAGGCTGTTGCCGAACGCCCCGATGCCGCCGCCCCAAACCAAGGGCGCCGCTTTGAGGTTCCAGACGCTATTGGCTTCCAACGTGACGCTGTTGCTCTGGCCGCCGCCGCCGCCGATGATCAGTCCCGAGGAGGTCTGTGTGTAATTGCTGACAATCAGAGCCGTGCCGTAGCCGCCGGAACCGACCGTCAGAGCGCCGATTCCATTGGAGAATTGCAGTTGGTTGGTGGTGAACCCGTTGAGCACGGCTCCCGCCGCGGAATTGGTCATGTAGAACGTGGTGGCACTGTCTCCGAGTGTCAGACCGTAGATATTCGTGATGGCGGAACTGGCGTCCAGACTCAGGTTGTTGCCAATAGCCCCGGCGCCGCCGCCCCAAACCAACGCGCCGCCTCCCAAACTCCAGACGCTGTTAGCCAGGGAGACACTGTTGCTCTGGCCGCCTCCGGCACCGATGCTAAGCCCCGTGGCGTTCAAGGAGTAATTACTGACAATCAGCACCGTGTTGAAGACGCCAGTGCCGATGATCAAACTGCCCGCGCCGGATGGCGAGAATTGCATCTGATTGCCGTTGAGTCCGAAGCCCGCGCCCGCGTTGGTCATGTAAAACGTGGTGGCGCTGTTGCCAAGCGTCAGGCCGTAGATGTTGGTGATGGCGGAACTGGCGTCCAGGCTCAAGCTGTTGCCAATGGCTCCGTTGCTGCCGCCCAAAACCAACGCGCCGCCTCCCAAGCTCCAGACGCTGTTAGCCAGGGAGACGCTGTTGCTCCGTCCGCCGATGGCGCCGATGGAAAGTCCTGAGGCGTTCAAGGAGTAATTGCTGACGATCAGGGCTATGTTGTAGCCGCCGGAACCAATCACCAGACTGCCCGCGCCGGATGGCGAGAATTGCATTTGGTCGCCGTTGAGCCCGAAGCCCACAGCGGTGTTGGTCATGTAGAACGCGGTGGCGCTGTTGCCAAGCGTCAGGCCGTAGATGTTGGTGATGGCGGAGCCGGCGTCCAAGCTCAGGATGTTGCCAACCGCCCCGGTGCCGCTGCCCCACGTCAAGCGCCCGCCGCGAAGATTCCAAATGGAGTTTTCGAGCGTGACGCTGTTGCTGCAACTGTTGTTGTAGCCGAGGGTGAGACCAACACTGGCAAGATAACCGGCGTTGGACGCGATCAGAACGTTGCCATAAGCGCTGGTACCGTAGCCGAGATACAGCGTGCTTCCCACTACCAACTCGGCGCCGTTGAGGATCGTCACTTGATTGGACGGGGCATAGAAGCCAACATAGAGGTTGCTGTTGCTCCAGACGGAACCGGCGCCGGCCATGAAAACCGAGTTGTTGCTGGAACTGCTGTTGGCCCCGACCCAGGCATAGCCGCCAAACACCTGGCCGCCGTTGGTGATCGTCAGGCTGTTGCCCGCGCCCCACCACCCGACTTGCAGTTCACCGCTGTTGGTCCAAACCGAGCCGGCGCCGGCGACCAACACCGCGTTGCTGTTTGCGCCTGTGTTGTTGCCGATGGTGCCGATGAAGTCACGCACCTGGCCGCCATTGATGATGGCCATGGTGTTGGAAGAACTGTTGTTTCCGATAAACAGGTTATTGGCGTTGCTCCACAGCGAGCCAGGGTCGGTTACCAGCGCCGAGTTGTTGTTCGCGCCGGCGTTGTAACCCAACTCGGCGGAGCCGTCGGCAACCCGGCCGCCATTGGCGATAATCAGGCTGTTGCTGGAGCCGCTGACGCCAAGGTAAAAATACGCACTGGAGCCTGCGTTCCAGAGGGAGCCGGAGCCGGTCACCACCGCCGAGTTGTTGCTGGAGGTGGTTTGGTAGCCGATAGACCCGGAACTGCTGATTGCTCCGGCCGCGTTGGAGATGGTCAGATTGTTGCCGGAGCCGCCGTAGCCGACGACCAGAGCGCCGCTGTTGCTCCAGAGGGAGCCGGAGCCGGTCACCAGCGCCAGGTTGTTGCTGGCGCTGCTTTGGTCGCCGATGACGCCTGCCGTGTCGAGCACCAAGCCGCTGCTGATGATGGTCAGGCTGTTGCCGGAGCCGGACTCGCCCACATGCACTTCACTGCTGTTGCTCCAGACCGAACTGGCGCCGGAAACCAAAACTGAGTTGTTGCTGGACGTGATGTCGTAGCCCACGTAACCGTTACTGCTGCTGGCGTGGCCCGCGCTGCTGATGGTCAATTGGTTGAAAGAGCCGGTGTTGCCAATCAAGAGAGAACCGCTGTTACTCCAAAGCGATCCCGCGCCCGTCACCAACGCGTAGTTGTTGCTGGAGACGACCGAATTGCCGACCACACCATTGCTGGAGGTCAGCACGCCCGCGTTGGTGACGATCAACGCGTTGAAGGGGCCGTTGGTGCCAACCATGTAGGTGCCGGCGTAGTTCACTGTGACGCCGCTGACGATGTTGGTCGCGGGGGGGAGCTGGGCATTGATGGTCAGGCTGAGGTTTGATGTTGAGGATTGACCGTCGTTGCCGGCCACCTGCACGGTAAAACTGTTGGCGGCTGCGGTGTCGGGCGTGCCGCTGATCACCCCCGCACTGCTTAAACTCAAGCCGGACGGCAGACTGCCCGCAAAGAGGGACCATGAGTAGGGCGGCACACCGCCGTTCGCCGTCAGCGCCACGTTATAGGGCGTGCCTACAGTGACCGACGCCAGCGGGTTTGTGCTGGTAATGATCGGCGGACCGACCCACAGCGTCATCCCGCGGATCTGGCACGCGCCTGTGACCGTGTTTGAAAAGGTCACCGTGTCGTTGTAACCGCCACCGGCCAGCGCGTTCGCGCCGCTGTTGATGGACCACGTCACCGTCGTGTAATCGCCTGCCGCCAGCGTTCCGCTGGTGGCGGAGAGACTCATCCAGGTCTGCGTTGAACTGACCGTCCACGTCAGGGATGAGGCGCCGGTGTTGGTCAATGTGTAGCCGGCCGAAATGGGAGTAAACGGCCCGCCGGGCGGCCCGCTGGCTGCAAACGTGGGAGACGAAACCTGCAAAGCATCCGGCACGCCGGCGAGCGCATAGATCAAGTTGGTTCCCGTAGGTGAGCCCCAACCGGTGCAGAGATCGTAGCCGGGGACGGCAGGAAACTTGGTGGGACTGCTGCTCTTGAAATTATTGCCGGTTGTGGTGTCGTGGAAATTGGAGGAATAACTTGCCCCCTGGCCAATGGTGTAGATGGCCGGATTGATGAAGCCAACGCTGGGCCGGCTGTTCGCCGCCGCCTGTTGGTTGACCAATGCGGTAAAGCCCGCCCACAGCGGAGCCGCGCAACTGGTGCCGCCGACACTCCCCCCGCCACCGTTGCCGGATGTGACGTAAACATTTTCCGCCGTCAGGGCGACATCCGGGATATTCCGCATGGTCGTCGAACCCTGATTGGTGGTCATGTTGATGCCCTGTTGGTAAGAGGGAATGGAGTAATAGGTACTGAGGCCCCCGCCGGTGCCGATGCCGTTGTTCCGGTTCCAGACCGTTTCCGACACATAAGAACCGCCCGGACCGCTTGTGGTCAGTGTGGTCCCGCCAACCTGGGTGATATGAGGACTGTCTGCTGGAAACCCGACCGGACCGGTATAGGCATCACCATCGCCGCAGGCATTGAAGAAAGACTGGCCTTGCGCGGCCATCTGTTGGAAAACCTGCTCGGAGGTCGGGTCGGGGCCGCCACCGCCCCACGAACAACTCAGTTGTTTGGACAGATTGTCGTTGGCCATCCGGCTGAGTATATCAACCCAGGGACTTGGGTTTGGCGCTTCATAGACGTAGATCTTCGACACGCCAGGCGCCATGGACATCACTGTCTCAATGTCCAGACAGACCTCCGTGTTGCCGCTGCCGGGAGTGGTGACGCCTCCATCAATCGGAATCACCTGCACAGGAATGTTGGGTAATCCAAATTGCGTCACATAAGCTGCAATGTCATTGGTGTAGAATCCGTCGAATTGCAATAGCCCGACGGTTTGCCCGGCGCCCGTCAGCGAAGTGCCCGGAACGTATGCCGCACGAAAGTCGCCGGCAGCGTAAGCGCCACCCGGCCCCGATCCAGCGTTCGGCGCGGCGTTGGCCGTCTTACCGGCGGGCATTACATGGTATTTCGGATGCGGGATGAAGTAGTTGTCGAGACCGCTGATGTGCAAAATCGGGACTGGCAGGTCCAGCGACGGCTCGGCATCCGGTGCGTAAAACGTGCGCGCTTCCGACGGATGCCGATAAGTCCGCATCGTCACACGGAAAACGTTTTCGATGTCCGTGACGACGCCCTCCACGTCCAGGATCATCCGGTTGGGATGCGTGGCCGTCACCGTCAACCCGCGTGCCTTCGCAAAATCCATGACCGCCTGATAATCCTTCTCGCTCGGGCCGAATCGCTGCGTGAATTGCTCCGGCGTCAGGTAGTGACGGTAGTCGGGACTGGCCGGATCGTAGATTTGCTTAAGCAGGGTTTGGAGTTCCTGCTGGTTTTGCAACGGCAACCCGATGGCCAGATTCAAACGATTCGTGGCGGGAGGCCGGTCCATGGGCTGTAGCGTCGCCACGGCTGCCGGAACGTGCCCCCGCAAATGTTGTCTTTCCGCCGCTGGAGCAGACACCACGGCTGTCAGTGTGAAAAGGGAAACAACCATCCAGAGAAGACGATTCCGCAGCCATTCACGTCTGAAATCACGCAGACGCAAACGCGACGTCAATACATATCGCGCACCACACCTATTCATTGTTCTCGGCTGCCTTGGCACAGCAGGAAGTTCGCCGCCTCATCACAGCGCACTTCTACAACGTCGCGCAGATTACCGCCGGCCCTAAATTTGTGCAATGATTTTTTGCGCCAACCCTGGCAACAGTGCAGGACGTTATTTGCCGGGACTTCGCAGGTGTTGTTTGGACGTCATCGCGCAACAGAATGTGTACGACACTTGTCGCCAAGGCGGACAAACGTGTTTGCGATCCGTCCATCGCCCTGTTCTCGGCATCCAAGCGGTTGACGAAGGTGTCTCGATGCCGCTCCTGATGGAAGTGATAGGAAACGCAAAAACGTCCGTCGCACAGGGTGTGAATGGGGATGAATACCGGGCCTGAACAGATACTGAAGGAACTGGGCATGGCGACCGTAAAAAAACAAACTGTCACAAAACGGTCGCGGAAAAACAAAAACCGCGTTTTTCCCGTGGAAAAATGGCTCCGGAGGTAGGGATCGAACCTACGACCAACCGGTTAACAGCCGGCCGCTCTACCGCTGAGCTACTCCGGAACCCGCGGAACTGCGCGCTGACTATATTCACGCCGCAGCCGAGGTCAACGCGAAAACCAACAACCTTTGCGAAAGAAATGTTCGCGCTCTTGGAGTTGGAGACGGGAGCAGCTATACTCCGAGCTCGATTCATGAAAATCTTTCGCTTGCTCGTTTCGCTGGCGTGCGTGATGGCGTTCTTGCCAGCCGGTTGCACTCTCCATCGCGCCGCGCCCGCACCGGCCCCGTCGCTGCCGCCGGCGCCGGTCAACACCAAGCCGACGATCGCCCTGGCGCCGTCGGGGCCATTGCCGCTCGGACAGGCACCGGTGGTTTCGCGCGCCGGCGAGTTGCGCGGCATCTGGTTGCACGACCCGCGCGGCGTGGATTGGCCCAAGGTGATGGCGGAACTTCACGCCGCGCGCCTGAACGCCATCTTCGTAAAATTTTCCACCGGCGGCGCGGCTTATTATCGCAGCGACGTGTTGCCCGGCAGTTTTTACAACGGTCGCGATGAAGCGGCGCTTTGTCTGGCGGCGGCCCGGCGCTACGGAATTCAGGTTCACGCCTGGCGCGTCTGTTTCCAGATGAAAGACGCGCCGGCGGAAAGCCAGCAACGCGCCGTGCGCGAGGGGCGCGTTCAACTCGACCGGAGCGGCCAGCCGCTGCGCCCGTCTTATCACGTGCCAGTGTTGTGCCCTTCGCACGACTGGAACCGCGCGATGGAGGTACGCGCGGCGGCCGAACTGGCGGCGAAGTATCCGTTCGACGGTGTGCATCTCGATTATTTGCGTTGGATTGACACCGACCCGTGCTGTTGCGCGAACTGCCGGAAACGATTTTGCCGCGACACGCATTCCACCGTCGCTTCGTGGCCTCGCGACGTGATGAAAGGCGGCCGGCTCGCGCCGCTGTATCTGCAATGGCGCGAGCAGATCCTCACGCGGCTGGTGGGCGAGATGGCCGCCGCGATTCGCCGGGCCGGGCCGAGGACGGCGGTTTCCGCCGCCGTCTGGCCGGAGTTGGCGAGTGTCCGCCGCGACCGCGGGCAGAACTGGAAGGCGTGGGTGGACGCCGGCTATGTGGATTTCATTTGTCCGATGAATTACGCGACGGACCCGACGATGTTTGCGAAGCGTCTGGCGGAGGAGCGCGCGCTGGTCAATGGCCGCGTGCCGATTTACGCCGGCATTGGCGCTTACAAACTCAGCATGGGCAACCAACTGCGCCCGCTCGTGGCGGCGGCGCAGCGCGGCGGCGCCAACGGCTGGGTGCTGTTCAGCTACGACGACCAGTTCCGCACGCGATTCCTGCCATATCTTCGGGACTGATGCTGCTGAATAGAAAGGCAGGTAACATCGTCAAAATCAGAAAGACAGTGGCTCGGCGGCGCGTGCCGGCCGGGTAGCGGAAAAGGTTTATGAAAATGTTCAAGATAATCCTGATGGTTTCAGTGACGTTTGTGTTGGTGCTGGCACCGTGGAGCGTGGCCGCGCCGGCAACGGGTTTGAACGCGCTTGAGACCAGTCTGGCGTGGGCGGAGATGATGGCGGAGACGCCGGGTGGCACCGTCAGCGACGAGGCTTGGCGCTCGTATTGGCACAACGAGACGGGATGTTTTGCCAGCGCATTGATTTTGGTGCAGGAGGACAAACAAGCGGCGCGGCCGCAAAGGACGGAGGCGCGCGAAAACACAGCGGATCCAAACGCGCGATTCCGGGCGGCTGCCACGCCGGAAGAAAATCTGGCGCACGTGCCCGCGCCAAAGGTGACGACGGAAAGCGACTACGTTTCAAAGCTGCGGCCCGGCGAGATGGCGGGAGTTTCGGTGGATTATGCCCGGATAGAAACGATGATCAATCGGCATTTGCAGGACCCGAGTTCGACCGCGGCTGTGATTCCGCCGCTCGCGGGCTATGGTGTCACGGCTCCCTTCATGGGCTATGGCTGGGGCGGGCGATGGGGAGAAGGATGGGGTGGCTGGGGTTGGCGGCGGAATTATTGGGTGGCGCCCTGCGCGCTGGCGGCGCCGGTGTATTACGATCCGTATTGCTGTGGCGGCATCTCCGGCGGGTTTTTCTACAGAGGCCGGAATTTTGGAGTCGGCGTGAGGTTTTGAGTTGAACGTAGCCGTGTCACCCCGCAACGCGCGCATCGTTGGCCCTCGCGTCATGGAGTGACGCGGCTACTTGTTGTCGGCTTGACAGGCGGAGCCGACAATCACACGTTGAGATGGTATGGCCCCGCGTCACCAACGAATCCTTCACGTGGACGGCGATGCGTTTTTCGCCTCGTGCGAAATCGCGTTGGATCCGGCGTTGCGCAACCGGCCTGTGTATGTCGGCGGGGGGCGGAGGGGCGATGGCATTGTCATCGCCGCCAACTACATTGCGAAACGCTACGGTCTCATTACCGGCATGGCGTGCTTCGAGGCGCGGCGCAAATGCCCGGAGGGCGTGTTGGTGCGGCCGCACTACAACGAATACCGGCGGCTGTCGCTGGAAATCTTCAAGCGGCTGAAACACTACACGCCGACGCTGGTGCCCACCTCGATTGACGAAGGGTTTCTCGACTTCACAGATTCGCCGCGGGTTTTCGCCTGCCGAACGGCGACCGAACTGGCGGAGCGAATACGGCGGCAGATTGCCGCGGAGGTCGGCGTGCCGATCTCGGCGGGATTGGGTTCGTCCCGCTGGCTGGCGAAACTGGCGACGGAACATTGCAAACCGGATAGCTTCTGCGAGGTGCCGGAAGGCCAGGAGCGGGCGTTTCTCGCACCGGTCCCGGTGCGGAAACTCACCGGTATCGCCAAGCGGCGGGCGCTGGCGTTGCGGTCGCTTGGCGCGACGACGCTCGGCGACGTGGCGCGGTTGCCGTTGGAGATGTTGCGGCGGCGGTTCGGCGTATTCGGATTGGAATTGTCGCTGCTGGCGCGCGGCGAGCTTCACGAAACGCTCGCGACCGCCAACAACGCGCGCTCCTGCATCAGCAGCGCCACGACGTTGCCCTACGACGAGCCGGACTATGAGGCGGCGCTGTTGTTCCTGCTGGACCAGACCGAGCGCGTGATCACAACGTTCTTCCGGGAAAATCTCAAGGCGCGGGAGATGAGCGTGTTCGTGCGGTTTCGCGACCTCGAAGGCGTCGGGCGCAACGTGCGGTTTCCGGCGGCGCAGTTCGAGCCGCGCGAAATTGATCCCGTGGTCGAGCGGGTGTTTCGCGAGTTGGTGGCGGGCCAGCGGCAACCGATCCGGCAGGTGTGCATCCATTTTTGCAACTTCGAGCCGCTCGACTTGCAGCCGGATTTGTTTGGCGATCACCCGGAATTCAAACGCCGCGAGCTGCACCATGCGATGGAGGCCATCGAAGCACGTTATGGCCCGCGCAGCCTCAAGACCGGAGCGCGGCTGCTGGCGGAGTCGCAGGCGGCGCACTTGCTCGGCGAGAAGGCGAAGTGCCCGTTTGTGCCGCAACGCGAGATGGAACTCAAAGTCGGCCAGTTGCCGGAGACGCTTCGTGAGAACACCCTTGACCCGGTGTATAAGGAGGCGTGGTTGCCGTTGGAGTTGAGCGAGAGCAAATCCGGCGGCGGATCGTTGCCGCTGCCGCGCGCCTGGGGCCGCTCCACCAGCCGTGCGACGAAGTTTGGTTAACCTGAATATTTTTGCGCGCCGCGCGCAATGCCGGCAGACTGTGGATGCCGACGTAAAGAGGCGGGCGTTTTCCTCGCTACAACCTTCCGCCGACTTACGTCGGCGGTTGCGAAACGTGGGAAACATTTGGGCTAGATGTTTTGACTGGCGGAGAAGGGGAAGTGGAGCAGGATTTGATGTCCGGCATCGGATCGCAAACAGCCTTGGCGCTTCACTCGCCGGAGGTGGGGTGGAAAATCGCCGTGCCGATCCGCACCAGCGTCGCGCCTTCCTCGATGGCGATCTCGAAATCGTTCGTCATGCCCATCGAGAGCGCTGGCAGCGGAATGCCGTGTTGTTCCTGGAGCCGGTCACGCAGTTCGCGCAGCGCGCGGAACGCCGGGCGCGCGTCCTGCGGATTTTCGAAGAACGGCGCCATTGTCATCAGGCCGTGGATTTCCAGGCGGGGCAGGGCGTTCAATTCGGTCAGCGCGGCCACGACCTCGTCCGGTTTGAAACCGAACTTCGTGCTCTCGCCGGACACGTTGCATTCCAGCAACACCGGCACCGTGCGGCCCGCCTGGCCGGCGCACTTGTCCAGCTCGCGCGCCAGCCGGACGCTGTCCACGGATTGGATCGTGTGGAACAACTCCACCGCGTCGCGCGCCTTGTTGGTTTGGAGATGGCCGATGAAGTGCCACTGCAACTTGCCGGGCAGTTGGGGGATTTTCGCCTTCGCCGCCTGGATGCGGCTCTCGCCGAACGCCGTCACGCCCTCGGCAATGGCTTCGCGCACGATTTCCGGCGGCACCGTCTTGCTGACGGCGATGAGCTGGATGTCGCCGGGGTTTCGTCCGGCGCGGGCCGCGGCGGCTTGGATGCGGGCGCGGACGGCGGCGAGATTGTCGGCTATCGTGGGCATTGGCGGCTACTTGATGACGTGGGTCAGGACAGGGACGACTTCCTGCACAACCAGTTTGCCGCCCTCGCCTTTGATATAGGTGATATGCACGTGGTTGCCGGCTTTGAAATCCTCGGGGTTTTTCAGCGTGCCTTTGGGGCCAAACCGCGTTTCAATCGTAATGGTGAAGGTGGTTTCCTTGCCCTTCTTATTGCCGACGACAAGTGTGGTTTCATCACAGCGCACGACAATGGCGTTAATCTGTTGCGGTTTCGGCGGGACTGTGGGCTTGCCGTCGCCCGCGCGAGCCTCCGTCCACAGCGGCCCCGCTAAAAACACAGCGAGCAAACTGGCGGCAAGAATCCGCGCGAGCGCCTTGTTGGTCGTTTTCATGAACGATTCTCCAGTGATTCCATTCTCACTTTCGCGACACCGCTTCGCAAGAAGCGCCAGTCAACTGTCGAACGGCGGATGACGCCGGTTACTTTCCGAAGAATTCCATTACCGCGTCGTCTATCTGCAAGTTGAACACGCGCCAGCGGTCCGACGGCCGATAAAAAACGATCCGCCAGCGCACGGGCGCAGTGTCCGACCGCGTGAGATAGGTCATGCGGCAAAGATTATTGCCGACGAATTCGACGTTCACCAAGTCATAGCCGGACACGGTGCCGTAGTTTTGGATCATATCCGAGGTGCGGTCCTGAAGTTTCGATACATCCTCCAGCTTGGCGGCGATTTTGCTGCCTTGCAGCAGCAACGCATAGGCTTCGTTCACCTTGTTGTCACGTAGCTGGTTGAAAAACGTCGAGCACATCTGCGCCAGTTCCGGCGGCGCCTCGGCCGCCCCGAGCGGCGCGGCGCACAACGCGCCTGCGATCAGAATGGGCAGAAGATATTTCATGCCGGGGTTGCGGTCTCGATCTTTCGGGTTTCGCTTCTGTCCAGCAAAGCCGCCAGATGTTTCTTGGCGTCGCGCACGATCGGCTGGCCGTGGGCAAACGTCATCATTTGGAAATCCAGCTTCAGCAGTTTTCGCAGCGACTCCCGTGATTGTTTGGGGTCTTGGGAATATTTGTCCGGCAGGAACGCCATGCCGGTTTCCGGGTCGAGATTCACGAGCGCGTCGCCGACGAACACAATGCCGCCGTTCTTCGGTGTGTAAAACGCCGTCTCGCTGGGACTGCTGCCGGGCAGATGAATGGCCATCAGCCCCGAGGGCAGCTTTTCGCCGTCTTCAAAATAATCGTCCGCCTCCACGTCCAAGTCCGGTTTGGCCGCCTGGTGCGCCCAGATCGGGATGCGCATGTTCTCGCGCAACGCACCCGCGGCGCGGTCGTGGTTCGCGTTCGTCAACAGGATGAACGCGCGGCTCGCGTGACCGACGACCTTGTTCATCGCCGACATGGTCAGAGCCAGCGGATCAATCAGCACCACCTCCGGTTCCTCGCGATAAGCTGCCGACGACAGAGTCGTCTTGAGGGCGTCGGAAATTGTTTCCCAGTAAAAACTCTCCGGTGCGAATCGCTCCACTTCTGTCACGAATCGCTTCATCGCCCGCCCTTCAAATGATGTCTCATTTTTATTTGATTGCTTTGTTGGAGCCTAATAACCCCGTAAAAAAATTGTTGTCCAAAAAAGCGACGATGGCAACGGAAAAAACACGCGTTTGGGGTCACGCTTGCCGCCAGAAAAACTCCTCCGCCGTGCGGCGCAGGATCCACTCTTTGTCCTCGACCGTCAGGAAATCGAGCCGGTCGCGGATCAGGCCGATGCTGTCCTCATAAGTTTCCTTCAGCGTCTGGAACGGGCTGTCCGACGCCCACATCAGCCGCCGCGCGCCGAACGCCTCGTGCACCCGCCGGATCACCGGCGCGAGGTCCATGTGCGGTGGCTTCTTCGCGCCGAGCGCATTGAACCCCGATAGCTTCACCATCACATTCCTGTGCCGCGCCAGCGAACAGAGCGCCGCCATCTCCTCATCGCTGGCCGGCCCGTTCGCGCCGATGCGCGCCAAATGGTCAATGATGACCGGCGTGTCGGGAAACTTCGCGCACATGCGGCTCAGCGCCGGCAGATGCTCCGGATCCAGTAGCGGGCAGATTGCCAGCCGCTCTTTCGCCCCGCAACGAAACATCCGTTCCAAGCTCTCGCTCTCCAGCCATGTCGCCGCCGGAGCGCCCTGCGCCCGGATACGGAAGCCGCGCACATGGCAGCGCATCAGTTCCCTCATCGCATCGTCCGGCGCGGGCGAGTTCCAGTCCACCATCGCGATGCCAACGAACGTTTCCGGCTGTTGGCGGATCACGTCCACCATGTAGCGGTTGTCGAATCGGTAAAAGCTGATCTGGACGAGCACGATGCGGTTCACCCTGCTCGGCCGCGCGAGGCGCAGGATGTCCTCCGGCAGGAACCGCGGCAGGGGTAGCTGCTCCCGCTTCACGCCCGCCGGCAGCGGATATTTCTGGAAATCATCCGTCCAGACATGCACGTGAGCGTCAATGTAGTTCATGCGCGACAAGCGGTCAGCGGCCATTGTGCCGCGCTCTTTAGGAAAGGCAAGATTGTGTTGCGTCCGACCCCTGTTTTACATCACCTGCAAGATTGCGCCCTTCAGATACTCCGTCTCCGGCACGGCGGGGAGGATGGGATGGTCGGGGGATTGGCCGAGGCGCTCCAGCAGGCGGACGGGGCGGTGCGCGTCGGCGGAGGCTTCGGCGATGATCGCCTCGAACATCTCGCGTGTGACGTGGTGGGAGCAGCAGAATGTGGCGAGCAGGCCGCCGGGCCGGTCGGCGTCGGGCGCGGCCAACATGCGGAGGGCGCGAAGATGAATCTCCTTATAGCCGCGCGAGGCTTCGGGGACGTTGGCACGGGTGCGCGTGAACGATGGCGGGTCGAGGATGATGAGGTCGTAGGTGTCGCCGGCCTTCTGCGCGGCGGAGAGAAAGTCGAAGGCGTTCTCTGCGCGGAACTGGACGCGGTCGGCGAGGCCGTTGGCCTGCGCGTTGGCTTGGGCGGCGGCGACGTTGTCGGCGTCAATCTCGACGGCGGTGACGTTGGTCGCGCCGGCGCGGGCGCAGGAGAGGGCGAACGCGCCCATGTAGCTGAAGGCATCGAGAATTTTTTTGCGGGCGGCGAGAGCGGCGACTCGGGCATAGTTGGTCGCCTGGTCGAGATAGAAGCCGGTTTTGTGGCCTTCGAGAAGGTTGAGGGAGAACTTCAGGCCGCCGAACTCGACGTTGACGCGGCCGTCGGACTGGCCGTGGAGGACGCCGCGCACGGGGTCGAGTCCTTCGTAACGGCGGACAGGCGCGTCGTTGCGCTCGATGATGGCGGCGGGTTTGAGCAGATCGGCGAGGAGAGTGACGAGTTCGGCTTTGCGCTGGTCCATGCCGAGCGTGAGGGTCTGGAGGACGAGGTGGTCGCCGTATTTATCCACGATCAAGCCGGGCAGCGAGTCGGCTTCGCTGGCGACAACGCGGCAGCAGTCGGTGCTGGGAGCGTGACGCTGGCGGTATTCCCACGCGGCGCGAAGGCGGTAGTGGAAGAAGCCGGTGTTGATCTCGTCGTTGTGGCGCGAGAGGAGGCGGACGCGAATCTGGGACTTGCCATTGTAGAGGCCGACGCCGAGGAAACGGCCGCGGTCGTCGAGGAGTTTGACGATGGAGCCGTCCGGCGGCACGGGGGCGTCCTTGTCGAGTTCGCTTTCATAAACCCAGCAATGGCCGGAGAGGACCCGATGGTTGGCGCCGCGATTCAGTTGAATTGTAAACATGGACTTTTATCCTGACTATTTTTGGTTGGGGACAGGTTAGCCGCAAAGAGGCACAAAAGACACAAAAGAATTTCGGACAGAACAGAAGCCGCTTCTTGTGCCTCTTGTGCTTCTTTGTGGCGGTTTATTACTATTACTATGCCGTTTCGATTGGGCGCGGCTTGGCAGGTTGGGGCGCGGCATCGGGGAGAGTTTCGGGATACTCGAAGACTTTGCCTTCGTAGTTGCGGAAGATGACGCGCTCCTCATCGCGATAAACGACATATTCAGGACTGACAGGCACTTTGCCGCCGCCACCGGGGGCGTCAATGACGTATTGCGGCACCGCGTAACCGGTGGTGTGGCCGCGCAACGACTCCATGATCTCCAGCCCGCGGCTGACGCTGCTGCGCAGATGCGCCGAGCCGGTGATGAGGTCGCACTGGTAGATATAGTAGGGGCGTACGCGCATCATGAGCAGCTTCTGGAGAAGAGCTTTCATGGTGGCAGGGTCGTCGTTGACGTCGCGAAGCAGGACGCTCTGGTTGCCGAGCGGGATGCCGGCGTCGGAGAGGCGCTCGCAGGCGGCCTTCATTTCCAACGTGCATTCGCGTGGATGGTTGGTGTGAATGCTCAGCCATAACGGATGATGCTTGCGCAACGTGGCGCAAAGTTCCGGCGTGATGCGCTGCGGCAGGAAGATCGGGATGCGCGAGCCGATGCGCACAAGCTCCACATGGCGGATGTTGCGAAGCCGGCCGAGCAGCCAGTCGAGTTTCTCATCGCTGAGCAGCAACGGGTCGCCGCCGCTGATCAGCACGTCGCGCACTTCGTGATGTTCGCGGATGTAGGCGAGTGCCTGCTCGATCTTCGGATGGAAATCATAATCGCTTGCGCCGCTGACGAGTCGCGAGCGCGTGCAGTAACGGCAGTAGGCCGCGCAACGGTCCGTGACGAGCAGCAGCACGCGATCGGGATAACGATGGACGAGGCCGGGCACGGGCGAGTGATTGTCCTCACCGCATGGGTCGGTCATTTCCCAGCGCGCCGTGTGCGTCTCCTCGATGCGCGGAATAACCTGGCGGCGAATCGGCCCGCCGGGATCGTCGGCTTCAACGAGGTTGAAGAAGTAAGGCGTGATGGCCGTGGCGAGCTTATGGCCGGAGAGCTTGAAGCCTGCCTCCTCTTCCGGCGTGAGCCGCAGCAGCGCGCTGATCTGATTCAGGTTGGTCAGCCGGTGCTGGAGCTGCCAGCGGTGATCGTTCCAGTCGGCGTCGCTGACGTCGCGCCAGTGTCCTTTGCCGGGCGAAATGAATTGTTTCGACGACAGCCCGGCCAGCGGCGGCTCGTCGCGCGATGAAGATTCCTCCAATTGCATAAAGTAAACGCCCGCTGCTTTTGATCAGTGGGCTGTGTTTGTTGAAGTATAGACCGCGACGGCACGCTGTCAAGTTGAGGTGGGATTTGAGCCGAGCGATGAAAAAGAACACCTTTTCCGCTCCATTTCCGAAACGACTCATTGTAGCGTCGGGTTCACTGTGATGGAATCACCCCAATGTTCAAGTCGTGAGATGGTCTGGCTGACGCGCGGGCTGGCGTTTGTGCTGGCCGGGCTCTTTGGCGGCGTGGCGTGCGTGGCGCTGAGCCAGCTTTCGCCGGTGGCGGCGCTGTTGGGCCGGCATCTGCTCGGCCTGCCGCTGGCGGGCGCGCTGTTGTGGTTCGGGTCGGCTTGTTTGCGGCGCGTGACGACGCCCGGCAGGGCTTGGTGCGCCGCCACGAGGCGCTGTCTCTGGTCGGCGATATGCGTGTTCTTCTTCTCGCCGTTCGCCTACCTCTTGCACCATGCGCCGTCGGTGGATTACCTGGCGTTCAACTTCGTTTTTTTCAATCTTGCCAGCGCGGTGTTTGTTTGCAGCGTGAACCGGCTGGTGTTTCGGCTTGCGGAGTTTCATGACGACCGGCTGATGGCATTGTTGGCGCGCGGAAGCGAATGGTTTTGTTACGCGACGCTGTTGGTTGCCGTGGGCGCCTGTTCCGTGGCGACCTGGTTCGTCGCGACGGATGAGGGGATGGAGATGGTGGGGGCGCTGGATATGCTCATGGAGGGTTTCTGGCCGTGGCTGCTCGCGTTGTGTCTCTTGCCAGTGTGCGTGACGGCGGCGATGCTCTGGTCGATGAAGGCGGTCACCCTGGCGCGGCTCGGAGCCCTGGCCGGGGCGGCGAAGAAACCGCAACCGGCACCGATGGAGAGTCAGTCTCTGTCCGGCAGCGAGCGCCGTTGAAAAAATCCGCGGGCGGAACGAAACGCAAAGACGCAGAGTTTCGCAAAGACTTTGCGTCCTCCGTGTCTTCGCGTGAAGATCCTCCGCCTTGCGCTCAGAGGCAGCGTTTCAAGTTCTCCACGACATAGCGGACCTGTTCCTGCGTCAGTTCCGGGAACATCGGCAGCGAGAGAATGCGATCCGCGGCGGCCTCGGCCACTGGGAACGCGCCCCGTTGGTAGCCGAGGTCGGCGTATGCTTTTTGGAGATGGACGGGAATCGGATAGTGAATGCCCGTCGAGATGCCGGCGGCGCTGAGTTGCTCCTGAACCTTGGCGCGTTTGGCGACCTGAATGATGTAGAGGTGCCAGACGTGCGTGCCGTAGCCGACCTGCTGCGGCGGCTCGATGCCGATGGCGCGGAGCGCGACGGCATAGGCGGCGGCCGCAATTTGGCGGGCGGCGGTCCAGTCGGAGAGATGCTTCAATTTCACACGCAGGATCGCGGCTTGGAGGGTGTCAAGACGGCTGTTAAAACCCTTGAAGTCGTGGTGATACTTCGCGGCCTGGCCGTATTCACGCAACGCGCGCAGCTTGACGGCGAGCGCCTCGTTGTCGGTCGTGATCGCGCCGCCGTCGCCATAAGCACCGAGATTTTTCCCGGGATAAAAACTGAACGCCGCCGCGTCGCCAAACGCGCCGACGCGCCGGCCGCGATACTCCGCCCCGTGCGCCTGGCAGGCGTCTTCGACGACGCGCAGGTTGTTGCGCTTGGCGATGGCGAGAATCGCGTCCATGTCCGCCGGCTGGCCGTAGAGATGGACGGGAATAATCGCCTTGGTCTGCGGTGTGATGACCGCTTCGATCTGCTTGACGTCCATCTGGTAGGTGAGCGGATCGCAATCCACGAACACCGGCCGGGCGCCGGTGTAGGAAATGGACAGCGGCGTGGCGATGAAGGTGTTGGCCTGCGTGATGACCTCGTCGCCGGGGCCGATGCCCAGCGCGCAGAGCGTCAGGTAGAGCGCATCCGTGCCGCTGGCGACGCCGACGGCGTGCTTCGCGCCGCAATACGCGGCGAACTCCTGCTCGAAGAGCCGCACTTCTTCGCCAAGAATGAACCGCGCATTGGCCATCACCGGTTCGATGGCGGCGCGCACTTCGTCGGCGATGCCGCGATACTGGGCTGCGAGATCAACGAAGGGAATTTTTTGCTGGGGTGTGTTCATGTTTCAGGAGTCCCGATCCATTTCACGTTGTTGTTTTGTTTTTGGTAACGGCTGCCGCATGCCGCGCACCGCGCCTTGCCGCGGGAAAACCCGATCTTCTGTCCGCACCGGCAGACGTGGCCGCGCGTGCGCGCGGGCGAGCCGTGCGCCAGGGCGTGGGGCGGGACGTCGCGCGTGACCACGGAGCCGATGCCGACGGTGGCGTATTCGCCGATGGTCACGCCGGCCAGAACCGTGACGCTCGCGCCGAGCGACGCGCCTTCGCCGACGGCGGTGGGCACGAGCCATTTCTTCGTCGCATAGCGCGCGCGTGCCGTCGCCAGACGCGGCGAGCGAGGATGAAGATCATTGGTGAACACGACATTCGGGCCGATGAACGCGTTGTCGGCGATGGTGACGCCTTCCCAGATGAGACACTGGTTTTTGACGGTGACGTTGTCGCCGATCTGCGCGCCGCCCTCGATGAACGCGCCGTCGCCGATGTTGCAGTTGCGGCCGATGACCGCGCCCTTGAGCACATGCGCGAACGCCCAGATGCGCGTGCCGTCGCCGATGCGGTCGCTCTCGACGATGGCTTGCGGATGAATGAATACCTGATCCGCACTCTCCGCTGTCATGGTGGCGCGGCGTTTCATGCGCGGGCGAGCTTCACAGGCCGGCCGTTGGCGGTGATGGATTTTTGGATGGCCGCGAGCGCCTTCACGACCGCGAGGCCGGTGTCGGGGCCGCTGATTGTATTCGCCCCTCCGCGGACGCATTCCAGAAAATGCCTCGCCTCCGCTTGCAACGGCTCCTCGAGTTTTAAATGCGGGATCACCACGTCGCCTTCGCGTGGCAGCAATTGAAAATCGCCGTAGCTCTCGTAATACGGCTCAAGGAAACGGTCATGGCCTTTCGCGAGCACGCCCTTGTCGTAGATCATTACCGGCCCGGTCGCGGCGAGGTCGTCCCAGCTCAGCATCTTCCTCGAACCGCTGATGACGATCTGCCGCACCTTCTTCGGGTCGAGCCAGCTCACGTGAATGTTGGCGATCACGCGGTGCGGGTAGCTGAGCGAGATGAACGCCACGTCCTCGATGCCCTTGCGGAAAAACCGTTCCGCCCGCGCGCTCACCTCCAGCGGCCCGGCGTTGAGCAGGTAGTTGAAGATCGCCACGTCGTGCGAGGCCAGGTCCCACACCACGCCGGCATCGCGACGGATCGGGCCGAGATTCGTGCGCGCCGCATGCAGGTAATACACCTTCCCGACCTCGCCTGACGCGATGCACTCCTTGAGCTTGCGGATGCCGGTGTTGAACAAAAACGTGTGGCCCACCACCAGCACTCGATGCTGCGAGCGGGCCAGCCGGCCCAATTCCCGGCTGTGCGCCACGGTCAGCGCCAGCGGTTTCTCCACCAGTACGTGCTTGCCGCGGCGCAACGCCTCCGAGGCAATGGCGTGATGCGTCGCCGTCGGCGTCGCCACCACCACCGCGTCCACGCTGGGGTCCGCCAGCAACTGCCGGTAATCGCTCATCGTCGCCAGCGCCGGGAACAGCCGCTTCATCGCACGCAACCGTTCCGCGTTTGTGTCCGAGCACGCCGCCACGGACGAGCCGGCGAGCGTGGAAAAATTGCGGATGTGATTCGGCCCCCAGTGCCCGCAGCCGATCACGCCGACGCGAATGGTTTGCTCCGTGTTCATCATTCTCAGTTGTAGCGGCGGTCTGTGGCCGCCGAAAGCATGGCTCACGAGTAGCGGCGGTCATAGACCGCCGCTATAGTCGTTCAATCACCGACGGGCGCGAATGCTACACGCAACCCCGGCGGGCAACAAGACCGGAAATCAGCCGGCGCGGGACGAAGGAAGCCGCCACGGATGGAGGAGCCCGGAAACCGAAGTTCGCCTTCATTTGGCTTCGTTTTGTCTTGAGCGGCATCATGCATGGGTATGAAGTGTTTGCATAAGCGTTGATATTGCAACTTGTTAATCCGACCTTGTCCTCTTTTCATTTGGCTTCGTTTCGCAAAAAAAGTTTTTAATTCCACCCCCCTGTGTGTCGAAATACCCGTATTCCTCCAGAAAAACGATGTTTTTCGGGGTTGGTCCCGGTCGTAATTTGGCTTCGTTTTGCAAGATTCTGCCATGCCAGTCGGGTTTGGACTTGGCGCTGCCGTGCAATTGCAACGGACAATCCGTTCCACGATCTGATTCAGTCGGGTTGGGTCGGATTCACCCGGATCGGATCGGTGGGTTGGTGGCGTCAGCGCATCCCGTGGGTGTTCAGGCATCAGCGTGCGCAATGCGGTGGTCAACTTAGTGGTTGAACTCCAACGACTTCCACGTGCGGCTGAAAAAGCCCCGTCCTTCATGACGTCGGGCGGCATGGGCCGGCGTTTTTTTGCCGCGCCGTGCCGAAAGGTCCGCGGTTGTGCAGCGGTGCGTCTCATCGTTGAACGCAATATATAGATAAATTATCTACCATGGCAAGAGAAATTGGCTATTCCATCCGGTTGCGGCGGCGGCTGCCGGCGATGATGAGCGTGTATGGAGAACGCCCTCCGCCTTCGGTGATTCCCCCGTATTGAGCAGATGATGAACGGCGTTTTTCTTGGGAGTGGCGACGGCGCGGGCGGTGGCAATGGGCGGATTCGAGGGCGCGGCGCGGGATGAACGAAGGGAAACCCCGCGGGACGGCCATGGAGGGACGCCAACGGGGCGGAAAAAACCGCTTGCTTCCCTGAAGTCTTTCAGTATCCTTCGCCGCGCTGTTGGCTGGTACAGAATGACGCGGAAGTGGCTCACAGTTGAACCGAAGCGCGAGGTCAGGACGCGCTTCTTTCTTTTTTTGAAGGCTTTGTGGTGAACGATTTATCGGAAATGAAGGTTTTTAGTGGCAATTCAAACCGCCCGCTCGCTCAGGCGATCGCAGACTACTGCGGTCTGCCGCTGGGTAACGCGACGGTCAGCTCGTTTCCCGACGGCGAGACGATGGTGAAGATCAACGAGAACATCCGCGGCCGGGATGTGTATATCGTCCAAAGCACCTGTCCGCCGACGAATCAGCACATCATGGAGCTGCTGATCCTGATTGACGCGGCGCGGCGGGCGAGCGCGACGCGGATCACGGCGGTGATTCCGTTCTTCGGCTACGCGCGGCAGGACCGCAAAGACCAGCCGCGGGTGCCGATCACGGCGAAGCTGATTGCGAATCTTCTGACAACGGCCGGTGCGGACCGCGTGCTGACGATGGACCTGCACGCGCAACAGATTCAGGGTTTTTTCGACGTGCCGGTGGATCACCTCTACGCGGCGCCGGTGCTTTACAAACACCTGAAGGAAATGAACCTGCCGAATCTGGTGGTGGTGTCGCCGGACGTGGGCGGGATGAAGATGGCGTATTCCTACGCGCAGATGCTTCAGGCGGACCTGGCCATCGTTGCCAAGCGGCGCGTGTCGGGCGAGGATGTCGAGGCGTTGTATGTCGTCGGCGAGGTGGAAGGCAAGAACGTGCTGCTCGTGGACGACATGACGGAGACGGCGGGGACGTTGACGGCGGCGGGGCGAATCCTTAAGAAGCAGGGTGCGAAACGCATCCTGGCCGGCGTGTCGCACGCGATCCTGAACGACAAGGCCGTGGAGCGGTTGAAGAAATCGGACATTGACGAATTGATCACGACCAACTCGGTGCCGTTGCGCGAAGTGATGAACTTCAAGTTGACGGCGCTGAACGTCGCGCCGTTGTTGGGCGAGGGCATCCTGCGCGTCCACAACGCCGAGTCGGTGAGTTCACTTTTTGAAATAAATAACGCGGAGAAACTGTAAGGGAGTGCACAGATGCAGCAAGTCGCATTGAAAGCCAATTATCGTAAGACCACCCGCCGGGGCGAGGTCAAGAAACTGCGTGCGACCGGCGTGGTGCCGGGCGTCGTTTACGGCGCGCACACGAAGCCGTTGAGCGTGGAGGTGGCCGGCAAGGATTTGGAGAAGGTGTTGCACAGTTCCACCAGCGAGAACGTCCTGGTGGAGTTGGACCTCGCCGGCGCCACCGCGGACAAGCGGCTGGCGATGGTGCAGGACGTGCAACACGATCACCTGACGGGCAAGGTGTTGCACGTGGATTTCCACGAGCTGAAGAGCGACGAGAAGTTCACGGCCAACGTGCCGGTGCACGCGGTGGGTGAGCCGCTCGGCGTGAAGAACAGCGGCGGCGTGCTTGAATACGCGATGCGTTACCTGCACGTGCGTTGCCTGCCGAAGGATTTGCCGGAACAGATCGCCGTGGACGTCAGCCATCTGGAAATCGGCCAGGCCATCCATGTCGGCGAGATGACGCTGCCCGCTGGCATCGAGGCGATCCACCGCAAAGATTTGCCGGTGTTCATCGTCGTCGCACCGCAGGTTGAAGAAGAAGCGGCTGCCCCGGCCGAGGGCGCGGCGACCGAGCCGGAAGTCATCACGGCGAAGAAGGTCGAGGGCGAGGAAGGCGAGGCCGAGGAAAAGGGCGAGAAGCCCAAGGGCAAAGCCGAGGCCGGCAAAGCCGAAGCGGCCAAACCCGAGGCGAAAGGCGCGAAGCCGGAAGCCAAGGCGGCCAAGCCCGAAGCGAAGAAGAAGTAAAGCCGCGCGGCGCGCGCGGGGTTGGCCATGGACGGCATCCAGTTGGTGGTGGGACTTGGCAACCCGGGACGCGAATACGCCGGGACGCGGCACAATGTCGGTTACCGCGTGGCGGACAAGCTGGCGGCCGGCGCGGATGCGCGCTGGCAGCGGGCCGCGAAGTTCGACGCCGAGATCGCCGAGGTGCGTCTGGCGGGCAGGAAGATTGTTCTTGCCAAGCCGGCGACGTTCATGAATCTGAGCGGTCGCGCGTGTGTGGCGTTGCTGCATTGGCACAAGTTTGCGCCGGAGCAGATGCTGGTGGTGACGGACGACGCGGATTTGGACGTGGGCCGGTTGCGGTTGCGGCTGAAAGGCAGCAGCGGCGGCCACAACGGTCTGAAGAGCATTGCCGAGATGGCCGGCAGCGAGCAGTTTCCGCGATTGCGGATCGGCATTGGCCGGCCCATGCGGCGGAGCGAGGGCGCGCCGGAAAACGCGCTGGTGGATTTTGTGTTGAGCAAGTTCCGCAAAGAGGATATTGCCGTGGTGGATGAAGCCGTCGGGCGCGCGGCGGACGCAGTGGCATGTGCCATCGAATGCGGCATGGACGCCGCGATGAACAAATTTAACAGTTGATCGCCGCGCGAACGAAGGCGCGGCGACCGGATGTGAAAGGAACAAGCAAGTGAAACATTACGAAGCATTATTTGTGATCAATACGGGCGGCAAGGACGAGGCGGCGCCGGACTTGATCGAGGCGTTGAAAAAGGAACTGGAAGCTGCCGGTGCCAAGGTCAAGGCCATCCAGAAGATGGACAAGCGAACCTTTGCGCGGGCGACGCGAAAGCAGTCCAGCGGCTATTACGTCAATTTCGTTTTCGACGCGCCGGGCACGGTCATCGCGCCGTTGCGCGCGAAGCTGGCGCTGAACGAATCGGTCTTCCGCGTCATGTTCCTGGAACAGGCGGAAAAGAAGGTGGAAGCGAAACAGCCGGCAGCGGCTTGAGGAGGTTTTATGGCGTCGTTGAACAAAGTCTTTCTCGTGGGCAATCTGACCCGCGATCCCGAGCGCAGCTACACGCCGAAGGGAATGGCGCTGACGAAGTTCGGCATGGCCGTCAACCACGTCTATACCACCGAGGCCGGCGAAAAACGGGAAGAGGCGAACTTTTTCGACATCGTGGTCTGGGGCAAGCAGGCGGAAGCGGCGGCGCAGTATTTGAGCAAAGGGCGGCCGGTGCTCATTGAGGGCCGCTTGAAGTATGATTCCTGGCAGAACGACAAGGGCGAGAAGCGCAGCAAGGTCAGCGTTGTGGCCGAGCGTGTGCAGTTCCTCGGCAGCGCCCAGCGTGGCGGGCAGGAGTTTCGCGAAGGCGGAGCGCCGGAGCGCGCGGAACGGCCGCCCGCGGAAGCCCCGGCGGAGGATGCAGCGCCGGAGCCGCCGGCCGCAGGCAAGGAGAAGGACGACATCCCTTTTTAACCATTTTGAAGTTGACGACAATCCATCGAAAGTAAAACTGAGACGTAATTATGCCAAAACCAAGGGAAAAAACTCGGAGAGATTCGACTCGGCCTCGCATGAGCGAAATGCCGAAGCGAAAATGCAAATTGTGTGAAGACCAGGTGCAGGTGGACTACAAGCAGCCGGAGCTGCTGCGCCGGTTCATCACCGAGCGCGGCAAGATCGTGAGCCGCCACTCCAGCGGCGCCTGCGCCAAGCATCAACGCGAGATCACGCGGGCCATCAAGCTGGCGCGCGTCATGCTCCTGGTGCGCTAACCACCGACACGCCGAATCCATTTCCATTTACTGACGCGTATGACAACCGACGTGATTCTTCTTCAACAAGTCAAGGGCCTTGGCGCCGAGGGCGACAAAGTGACGGTCGCAAACGGCTATGCCCGCAATTTTCTGCTGCCGCAGCGGCTCGCCATGCCCGCCACCCGCGCCAATGTGCGCCAACTGGAGGAGCTTAAAAAGCGCCGCACCGAGCGCGAGGCGGCGGAACTCGCGTCCGTTCGCGAGATCGCGGACAAGCTCACCAAGCTCACGCTTTCGATCCCGGTGGCGACCGGCCCCGGCGGCAAGTTGTTTGGGGCGGTGACGACCCATCACATCGCCGAGGTGCTCGTCAAGGAAGGCTTTGCGATTGACCACCACAAGCTCGAACTCAAGCACCCGATCCACGCCCTCGGCACGTTCGACGTGGACGTGAAGCTGCATCCCGAGGTGACCGCAAGCCTGAAGTTTTCCATCGTCAGCAAGACCGCGCCGGGCACCGAGGAGACGCAGGCCGCCGAGGCCGCCGCCAAGGCGCCGCGAGGCAAGAAGGCGCGCGTGGAACCTCCTGCGAAGGTTGCCGAGTCGCCGGAGCAGAAGCCCGCTGCTAAGAAGGGTGGCAAATCTCAGGCCGGAGGCAAGAAGAAGAGTTGATGGGTTTGTGAGTCAGCCAGCCAACAAGGAGACGCCGTTTTCGGGGGCCGACGTGGGGCGTTCCTTGCCTCACAGCGAAGAAGCGGAGCGTTGTCTGCTGGGGTCGCTGTTGCTCAATCCGGAGCTGATCGGCGATTGTGTCGAACAGTTTGGGGCGCAGGACATGGAGATGCAGGGCGCCGAGTGTTTTTATGATGAAAAACACCGGTTGCTCTACCGGACGCTGGTGGACATGTGGCGTGACCGCGAGCCGGTGGATATTGCCACGGTCACGGTGAAGCTGGCGGGCCGGGGTTTGCTGGATCTGGTTGGCGGAGCGGTTTGGGTCACAAAGCTTTCCAACACCGTGGGGACGGCCGCAAACGCGGGCTTTTACATCAACACCGTGCGCCAGATGTTCCGGGTGCGCGAACTCATCCGCGCGGGCCAGGAGATCGTGACCAAGAGTTACGAGGCCAACGAGGAGCGGGTGGATGATTTGGTGGATCAGGTGGAGGAGATGGTCTTCAAGATCGCGCGGGACAAAGACGTCAAGGGAGTGACCAGCAGTGATGTGGCGGTCAAGGAAGCTTTCAGCGAAATCCATGAGATCATTGAGCACAAGGGCAAACTGCGCGGCCTGCCGACGGGGTTTCCAGATTTGGACAGGTGCACGGATGGGTTGCAGCAAAGCAGTATGATTGTCATCGCCGCGCGTCCCTCGATGGGCAAGACCTCGCTGGCCATGAACATCGCCGAACACGTGGCGATTCACAACCAGGAGAAGCCGGCCCCGGTGGGCGTGTTCAGCCTGGAAATGCCTGCCGTGCAGTTGATGATCCGCATGCTGTGCTCGGTGGGCGAGGTGAGCATGAGCCGGCTTCGGAGTGGCTTGTCCACATCCGCGGAGCACGCCGCGCTGGCAAGAGCGGCTGACAAGATCGCCAAGTCCAAAATCTTTGTTGATGAAACCGGCGGCCTCTCGATCATGGAGTTGCGGGCGAAGGCGCGCCGGATGCATCTCAAACACAAGATTGAACTTCTGGTCGTTGACTACTTGCAGCTCATGCGCGCTCCGAGCAGCAGCAAGTATGACAACCGCCAACAGGAAATTGCGACCATATCCGGTGGACTAAAAACGCTCGCCAAAGAGCTGAAGATTCCTATCATCGTCCTGTCGCAGCTCAATCGCGAGGCGGAGAAGCGCGAAGGCGGCAAGCCGCGGTTGAGCGACCTGCGCGAGTCCGGCGCGATCGAGCAGGACGCCGACGTGGTGTGTCTGATCGCGCCGAAAGATGAGCGGAAGGACGAGGAAGTCATGTCCGAGGAGATCACACAAGCCGAATTGATTGTGGCCAAGAACCGCAACGGTCCGCAGGGCAGGATTCCCTTGCAGTTCCGTCGCGACATCACGCGGTTTTTCTCGGCGGCGATCGAGCCAGGTGACGCGCCGATGCCGTCGGGAAGGGAGGAAGTTTGACAGTGGCCTTCCGCGGTTGGCTTGGCGTGTGCGTGGCGCTTTGGTTGGCGGCTTGGCTGCCGGCCGGCGCTCAGGAGGCGAGCTTTCTTGTCAAGGAGGTCGAAATCCGCCACGTCGGACCGGTTCCGATCAGCGACAGCGTCATCATGGCGAACATTCAAACGAAGGCCGGCCAGCAGACGACGCGCACCGCGCTCGGCCAGGATGTCCGCAGTCTCTACGCGACCGGCTATTTCACGAACGTCCACGTCGCGCAGGAGGACGTTGAGGGTGGCGTGAAGGTGTTGTTCACCGTGCAGGGCAAGGCGAAGATCAAAGAGATTATCATCCAAGGCAACCAGAAGATCAAAGCGTCCAAGATCCGCAAGGAGATGGAATTGAAAGTGGGCGAGCCGCTCGACGAGCGCAAAGTGGTGCTGGGGCAGAAGAAGGTCGAGGAGTATTACGAGAAGGCCGGTTACGAGCAGGCGGCCATCCGCTACGACATCAGCATTGACCAGCAGACCGGCCAGGGCGTCGTGACCTTCCACATCACCGAAGGTCCGCGCGTGGCCATTATTGACATCACCTTCACCGGCAACGACCACTTCGCGAAGGCGAAACTGCAAAAGCAGATGAAGACCAAGCGCAAATGGTGGTTGTCCTGGATCGTGCGCACCAACGTGATGAAGAAGGAGCAGTGGCAGGACGATCTGGAATCGCTGCGCGATTTCTACCGCAACGAAGGTTTCATCGACATCGCGATCAAGGATGTGAAATTCGACTATGTCACGCCCACCGAGATGTATGTGCGCATGTCCCTCATCGAGGGCAAGCAATATCAGGTCGGCCACCTCGACATCAAGGGCAACCAGCTTTTTCCCAGCGCCGGCATTCGCGCCGGGTTGAAGATGACCGAGGGCAAGACGTTCGGGCCAAAGTCGCTCGACAAGGACATAGAGGCGATTCGCGACTTCTATGGCGCCAAAGGCTACATCGACACGCAGGTGACTCCCATCAAGCAGCCCAACGTCGAGACCGGCCGGATGGACATCATTTACGAGATCGTCGAAGGCGACATTTCCTATTTGAGCAAGATTAACATCCGCGGCAACACCAAGACCAAGGACAAAGTCATCCGTCGCGAGATGGCTGTGAAGCCGGGTGACGTGTTCGACATGGTCAAGGTCAAGCGCAGCAAGGAACGGTTGCAGAACATGGGTTACTTCTCCAAGGTCACCACCATCCCGGAGCCGACGGATGTGCCTGGCCACAAAGACCTCGCCATCGAGGTGGAGGAGCAACGCACCGGCCAACTGGTGTTCGGCGCGGGCTTCTCCAGCGTGGATTCGCTGGTCGGCTTCGCGGAGGTCAGCCAGGGCAACTTCGACCTCTTCAACCCGCCGTTCTTCACCGGCGGCGGCCAGAAGGCGCGCTTCCGCGTGCAGTTGGGCATTCAGCGGCAGGATTACATCATCTCGTTTGTCGAGCCGTGGTTCATGGACAAACGGCTGTCGTTGGGATTCGACATGTTTCGCACCGTGGACCAATACAGCAGCTACAACGGGCTTTACACGGAAAACCATACCGGGTTCGACGTGCATCTGACGAAAGACATCGCGCCGTTCACCTACGCCCGGATTCAATACGGCTATCAAGTCGTCAGTTATAATCCGGGCACGGGGAATAATTTCGATTTGTTTGGCAATCCTGCGACAACGCCTGTCGGCAACCTGCCGGTTTTCTTTCAGAATCTGATAGGGGATGTTTCCGAGAGCGCCGTGTCCGCCAGCATCACGCGCGACACGCGCGACAGCATCTTCCTGACGACGCGCGGCAACAAGACCGAGCTTTCAGCCAAAGTGGCGGGCGGCCCGCTCAGCGGGCAGGCGGAGGTTTACAAAGTGGAGTTGCGCAGCCAGCAATACATCCCCATACCGATGACATGGCCCACGCTGGATAAGAAACACGTTCTGTTGCTCGCGGGCGGCACCGGCTTCGTGAATAGCTTTGGCGGCGCCAACAACGTGCCGTTGTTCGAGCGCTTTTTCCTCGGCGGCCCGAACAACTTGCGCGGCTTCCGTTACCGCGACGTTGGACCGAAAGACGCCAGTGTGGACGGCGTGAATTCGCCGAATCCCAACGAACCCATCGGCGGCGATACCTATGGATGGGGCACGATCGAATACACGATCCCGATCATTGAAAAGGTTCGGTTTGCCGTCTTCTACGACGCCGGCTTTGTGAACGCGAATCCCTTCGACCTCAGGGTCTCCGGCTACAATGACGACATCGGCATCGGCATCCGGCTCGACTTGCCCATCGGCCCGATCCGGTTCGACTACGGCATCCCGGTCACCTGCGACGCCTACAACCACCGCAGCGGCCAATTTAATTTCAACATCGGCTACCAGTTTTAGTCTATATATAATGTAACATGAAACTTAACGAAGGAACTATGACTGACATGATACTGAACAAACAGCGTCTCACGGTCGCCTTGTGTGCGGCCATGGTCGTCGCGGCGGGTTGGATGGCGCCGGCGGCGTCCGCGCAGGCGGGCGGCCCGAAGATTGGCGCCGTGGACATGCGCAAACTCTACGAAGACTTTTACAAGACCAAGACCGCTTCGCGCAGCTTCGATGAAAGCGTCGCCGCTTACCGCAAGGACTACCAGCAGCGCGTCAACGATTACAACAAGCTCAACGAGGATTTTCAAAAGTTGCGCGAGGAATCCAACAACCCCGCGCTGACCCAGGAGAAGCGCGAACAAAAAGCCAAGCAGGTCCAGGACAAGATGCTTGAACTGCGCAAGTCGCTCGAAGCCGTGAAAGAGTTCGAGCAGAACAGCCAGCAATACCTCAACGACCTCCGCCGCCGCCAGAATGACACCATTATGAAGGAGATTCTGGAAGCCGTTCGCAGGAAGGGCCGCGAAGGCAGCTACACTGTGATTGTGGACTCTTCAGGCTTCGGCACCATGTCCAACATTCCCATGGCGGTCTATGCCGACGAGAAACTCGACTTCACCGACGTGGTTCTGAAGGAACTGAACGCCAACGCGCCCGCCAACCTGCCCGTCGGCAAGGGCTCCGGCTCCGCGCCTCTGACACTGCCAGCGCCAAGCGTTACGCCGAAAACGCCCGCGCCATCGCCCGTTCCGTAGGAACTGCCTGTGCGAATGACCGCTCGCGAAATCTCGGAGTTGCTCGGCGGCGAACTCGTCGGCGACGGCGACGTGGCCGTCACGCGCCTCCGCAGCATCCTTTCCGCCGGCAAGGGCGATGTGACGTTCCTGGCCCGCGCCACCTACGCGGCCCGCGCGCGCGCGTCGCAGGCGTCGGTCATTCTCGTTGGCCGCGACTGGAAGGAGCCGCTGAAGCAGACGCTCATCCGCGTTGACAATCCCTCTGCCGCCTTCCAGCGGCTGACTGAGGCGACGGCGCCGCCGCCGGTGAAGTTTGCGCCGGGCATTCATCCGACCGCCGTTATTGCGCCGGATGCCAAGCTGGGCAATGACGTTTCGGTGCAGCCGTATGCCGTCATTGAGCCGGGCGCGGTCATTGGCGACGGTACCGTCGTTGGCGCTTACGTCTATGTCGGCCACGAGGTGAAGATCGGCTCGCAGTGCCTCTTCTATCCGCACGTCGTCATTCGCGATCGTTGCCTCGTCGGCGACCGCGTTGTTTTGCACTCCGGCGTCGTTATCGGCGCGGACGGCTTCGGCTACGACAGCGGGCCGCAGGGTCACAAGAAGATTCCGCAGCTCGGCATCGTCGAGCTTGAGGATGACGTCGAAATCGGCGCCAACAGCACGGTGGACCGCGCGCGGTTCGACCGCACCATCATCGGGCAGGGCACGAAGATAGACAACCTCGTCCAGATCGGCCACAACTGCGTCGTCGGACGGCACTGCATCATCTGCTCGCAGGTGGGCATCAGCGGTTCCTGTGTGATCGGCAACGGCGTCATCCTGGCAGGCCAGGTGGGTTTGGCGGACCATCTCAATATCGGCGACGGCGCCATCGCCCTGGCCAAGAGCGGCCTCCACCAGGACGTACCGCCGAAGGGCAAGGTATTCGGAGCCGTTGCGCGGCCTGCGGGCGAAGAGATGAAGATCGAGGCGTGCAAAGTGCGGCTGCCCGAACTGTTCACGCGCGTGAAACAGATCGAGAAGCGTCTCGACGAAAGCGGCGAAGAGAAGAAGGACTGATTTCCGGCGATGCAGTTTGTCCCGACCAAAATGTTTCTCACGAAGGGCGTCGGCACCCACAAGCACGAACTGCGCTCGTTCGAGATGGCCCTGCGCGACGCCGGCATTGAGATGTGCAACCTTGTTCACGTCAGCTCCATTCTGCCGCCGCGCTGCAAGATCATTTCCCGCAAACAAGGCGAGGCGCTGCTCCAGCCCGGCCAGATCACCTTCGCCGTCCTCGCCCGCATCTCCACCAACGAGCCGCACCGCCTCATTGCCGCCTCCATCGGCGTTGCCGTGCCCGCCAACGAGGACGAGTATGGCTACCTGAGCGAGATTCACGCCCACGGCGTCAACGACCAGACCGCCGGCGACATGTCCGAGGACGCCGCCGCCGCCATGCTCGCCTCCACCCTCGGCGTCGAGTTCAACGAAGACGCCGACTGGGACCAGAAGCAGGAAGTATTCAAGATTTCCGGCAAGATCGTCCGCACCGCCAACATCACCCAGTCCGCCGTCGGCACCAGCCAATGGACCACCGTCCTCGCCGCGGCGATTTTTATTTTTTAGCAAATCCGGCTACTGTGGGAAGACGATGGGGAACGATTGTTACAGGGAACCGGCCTATTTCGTCACAAACTTTTTTATCCACGCCTCTGGACTTGTGCCCAAATCTTCGCCGGTTTTGCTGCGCAGGCACTCAATGATTGCTCTGATGGCGTGAGCACGGTCGCGCTCGACGATGCAGTCGAGACGTGAGCCTCTTTCTTGTTTGGTGCCCGATGGGTAATAACCCACGACATACTCCAAGCATTCTGCGGCGCCTTTCGGATCACGCTGAGTTGCCTGCGCCCGCATCGAGTCGAAAATCTCCGTTTGGTCGCTGGCGAAGGCGACTTGAATCTTGAGCCACCCGTAGTTCCAAGAGAGGCAACAAGTCAGTGCAAACAACCCTGCACAGATAACACTAAGTAGAATCGTTAGACGTGTGGCGGCTGGAGCATTCATGGCTAGCGAAGCGGCCTAACATTCGATTTGACTGGCCGATTTGTCGCATGGCACAGCAGCCTCAGCAAGGTCAAGGCGGGCGGGGAAAGCGCGCTGGCGGCGGATGCTTCGTAGCCCGCCACTCCGTGGCGGGAATAATGATGATGTCCCGCGACGGAGTCGCGGGCTACGAGCGGTTTCACTCAATCCACACCATCCGCATTCGCATCTGGGGCAGGGGAATTGTCAGGCGGTCGCCTTGCAGAGCCAGCGCGTCGCCAGTAAGGGCGTCTTTGGCTTTGACGCCGGTATCGCGCAGGCCGAGGCGCTTGAGGTCGAAGATCAGTGAGGCGGCTGGTTCGTCGTTCGTTGAGAGATTCGACACAACCAACAGCACGCGGCGGTGCTTGGCCTTGCCGGCGAGGTAGAGGCTCGCCTTGACCGTGTCGGTCTGGCCGGTGACGAGCGGGTTGGTTTCCCAATACGGATGCCACTCGGCGCGGCTGACATCGAAGCGGGTCATCACGTTCCAGATGGGCGCCATTTTCTCCAGTGCGGCGAGGCCGCCGCCGGGGCGCACGCGCACGTTGTGGAGCATCGTGAAGGCAAGGGCGTGGTCGAACGTCCATTGTGGCGGGCGCTCATAGACGAGGAACTCCGCCGGCACGCCGTAGTTCCGTCCCATGAACTCGGCGCGGAATGCGGCCAGCGGCAGTTGTTGGATGATGTTGGTGGAGAGCTGGCCGCCCTCGAATTGCTCGCCGTCCCAATACGAGTCCGCAAACTCCAGCGTCGGCATCACGCAGCAGGTGCTTTGGTGCGGATTGATCAGTCCGCCGCGCGGATGGATCGCCGCCGCCAGCCCATACATGAGTTTCCGCACGGCGAAGATCGGATAGGTCGCGTGCAGCTTGCCGTCGGCGGTGCGGTAGCCGCAGCCGTGCTTCTCGTTGGCGCACGCCCAAGGCTCGGTGGTGCCGTCGAGATAAACGCCGTCAAAATCGTAGCGATCCAGCGAGCGTTCGATGCCGCTCAGGAGGATGTCGCGCCAGCGGCTGTTGTAGCAGACGATGTAATCGCGCTGTTCGGGCTGGCGATGGTAACCGCCGGTGTAAGCGCCCGCCGTGGTTTTCACCAGCACCTCGTCGGACAACGCGCCCCATTCGGGCGCGAGCGATGATAACTCGTAGCCGAAGTAGGGCAGGAACTTGATACCGCGCCGATGGCACGCGGTCACGAGTTTCTTCAACTCCGTCTCCTGGGTCGTCACAGGGTAGTTTTGATACGGCGTCCAGTGTTCGTGGAAGATGATCGTCTTCACGCCCAACTCCGCCGCGCGGTCGAGGATGGTTTTCTTTGGGTCGACCTTGAGCGGCGCGCTGTCTTTGCCGGCGAGGTAGGTCTCGCCGTAATCGGGTTTCTTCGCGCCTGCTTTCCACGGCGTGCTCTCAATGCCGTAAGCGCCGCCGTGCCAGACGCGCCACTCGTGAAAATCTGCGCGCCACGGTTTCACCGGCGTCGCCTGGAAACCGAGGCTGTAGGTGACCGGCAATCGCGGCGGTGGCGAGTCGAGCAAATGAAGGCGCAACACCGTCTGGTCGCCGTTGACGACGATCTCGATGGGCGACTTCGCGTCTTGCGGCTGCCAGCCTTTGTCGGACTCGGCGAACCACCCCAAGCCGCCATCCTCCCATCCGAGCCAGACGAACGGCTTGAACGGCAGCGCCATGCCCGCTTCCGGCACCGCGCCACTGTTCTTCGCGCCGCCCCACGAGCCGGGCCAGTAGTGGTACAGGCTCGCGCGTGACCGCTTCAGCGGCACCTCCAGCCAGAGCCGTTCGATTTTTGGCGACACTTTGGCTTGCGGCAAGATCACGAGGTCCACGCGCATTACACCGTCAAACTCGAAGCGCGTGGTGGTGTTCACGATGAGGTCGTCGCCTCCCTGCCAGCCGGAGACGACCGCGGCGTTCTCGTCCGCACTGAACAGGAGACAACCGCCGCGCTTCCACTCGATGGGCTTGCCGGAAACCTGGCCGACGAGATGAATCGGCGCGGCCAGGATTTCTTCGCCGGCCGTGACGATGGAGGAGGGGAGCGCGCGGTTGGTGAGCTTCTGGGTCCGTCCCCAGACGCCGACCTCGACGCCAGTCGCACTCGCCTTGGTGGTGACGGGCGTCCATGGCGGAATAAGGTTCAGCGAATCCGCCGCGGGTTCTCCGGCGCTCGCCGCAACCATTCCCGCGATCGCGGCCAACCACGAAACAAAACGCAGACGCTTCATGTTTTCCTCCATGCAGCCGTCGCACACTTCGCCACAGCTCGCGCGGAGCGTGACGGCGATGTTGTTACCACCAACTTGTTTTTAACGCGAAAGCTACACCTCGCAAAGGCGCATCATCTTGTCGAGCGTCTCAATCGGGTCCTTGCCTTTGCTGGGCGAATACTCATGGGAGATGACGCCTTTGAAACCGAGGTCGGCGATGGCTTTGCAAATGCCGGTGTAGTTCATCTCCTGCGAATCGTCGAACTCGTGGCGGCCGGGATTGCCGGCGGTGTGGAAGTGGTCAATGTATTGGAAGTTCTGCTGGATGGTGCGGATGATGTCACCCTCCATGATCTGCATGTGGTAGATGTCGTAGAGCAGCTTGAAACGGGGTGAGTTCACACGCTTGCACAACTCGACGCCCCACGCGGTCTTGTCGCACATGTAACCGGGGTGGTTGACCTTGCTGTTGAGCAACTCCATGCAGATCGTCACGCCCTTGTCCTCGGCGAGCTTCTTGACGTTGTTGAGGAAGAGGACGCAGTTGTCCATGCCTTGCTCGTCGGAGATGCCCTGGCGGTCGCCGGCGAGGATGATGACGTTGGGCGAGCCCGCGTCGGCGGCAGCGTTGATGACTTCGCGCAGCTTGGTGTCAATCTCCGCGTGCAGCGTCTTGTCGTTGATGCCCTTCTTGATGCCGCTGGCGCCGCGAACCATCGTGGGAATCAGACCGTATTTCTTCAGGATGGGAAACTTCTCGGGCTCCTGGAGATCAATGGCGACCGCGCCGAGGCGCGCCGCCTCGCGGCACTTGCCCTCGAAATCCAGTTTCACGCCGCCGAACACGCCGAGGCACACGCCTTGACGGAGGCGGCCTTTGCGCGGTTCGGCCTGCGCGAGCGGAGCAGAGCCGCCCATAACGGACACGGCGGCCGCAGCGCCAAGGATGGAAAAGAAGTCTCTGCGACGAATGTCGGAAGAAATAATTTTCATGCCGTCAGATTAAAGCAATGGCGTGGTGAACGCCAGCAATCTTGCTTGGCGGGAGCAGGCAGTCTATTCTCGCGGCATGAACGCAAACAACTTCCTCACGAGTTGGATTTCTTCCCGTACCCTCGCGGCGCTTTGTTGCGCCGGCGCTTTCATTTTCGCCACGGATTTGTCGGCTAGGACGGACGAAGTCTTGTTGGCGGGCGTCGCGACGGTGGACATCACGCCGAAAAAGCCGGTGACACTGTCCGGCTACTCGATGCGAAAGGATCTCTCGCAAGGCGTCCACGATCCATTATCAGCACGGGCGGTCGCCTTTGGGTATGGCGGCACGCGGCTGGTGCTGGTCTCCGCGGACCTTGTTGGTTTCTACGGCGGCACCGCCGAGACCGTGCGGAAGGCGATTCTTGAAAAGTGCCAGCTCCCTGCGTCGCAGCTTTTCCTGTGCGCCATCCATACACACAGTGCTCCTTCACTGGGGCTCGAAGGTTCCGACGCGCACCCGAACAACATCGAATACACGGAATGGCTGAAGCAGCGGTTGGTGGATGTGGTCAGCGAAGCGATGCTCCACATGACGCCGGTTCGGATCGGCGCGGGGTCGGGATCGTCTCCGGTCGGTGTGAACCGCCGGGAGGTGTTTTTGGACAAGGCCGGCAAGCCGCAAATCAAGCTGGGCCGGAACCCCAATGTCCTGACCGACCGCGAAGTGCAGGTGTTGAAAATCATGCGCGCGGACAAAGACGAACTCGCCGCCGTTCTCTTCGCCTACGCCACGCACAGCACATCGCTGGGGCCGAAGAACTACATCATCAGCGGCGACGTCCACGGACTCGCCGAGCAGTTCGTCGAGAAAAACCTCGGCGGTGGCGTGGTGGCGCCGGCGTTTGCCGGCGCGTCGGGCAACATTGATCCGTGGTGCCGCGTGTTGCCGGAGTTCAAGGCGACGAACGGTTGGATTCCGGAGCCGGTTCTGCTGGGCACGTTGCTGGGCGAGGAAGTGGTTAATGTGGCCGGCGGTATTCAGAAGTTCGACGCGAGCGGCCCGATCAGGACGGCGATGAAAACGCTCGATCTGCCGCGCAGGCCGATTGACGCAACGCTGGCAAAGCCCGTCGAAAAACTCTCGCCGTTCAATCTCACCGTCGCGCGCGTGGGCGAGGTGGCGTTCGTCGGCCTTGGCGGCGAGGTCTTCAACGAACTCGGCAAGGCGATCAAGGCCGCGTCGCCGTTTCCTTTCACCATCATTATGACGCACTGCAATGGCGCGGGCGGTTACGTGCCGACGAAGCCGAGCTACGACGAGGGCGGTTATGAGGTGAAGACGAGTCCGTATCTTCCCGGCGCGGGGGAACAACTCGTCCAGGATGCGGTGCGCGCGTTGCAGGAGTTGAAGTAGGCGCACCGACGTCGCCGCGTCGGGCTTGCCCCGACGTGCTTCCGCGTGGTAGGGAATTCCGTTCGTTGCGACGCAACTAGCAATTCAACAAAGGAAATCCGAATCATGAACCAACCCGCCAACCTCGTCACCATCCATCCGTATTTCAAAGTCTACTCCGGAAAAATGGAGGAGTTCAAAGCCGCGCTCCTGGTTTTCGTTGAGAAGGTGGCGGCCGAGAAAAAGAATCTCTGCTATGACTTCACCATCAATGGCGACATCGTCTTCTGCCGCGAGGCCTACATGGGCGCGGAAGGTTTTCTTGAGCACTTCGACAATGTCGGCGCGTTGCTGCCGTCGCTGATGAAAATGGCCGACGTGGTGCGGATGGAGGTTCACGGTCCCGCCGACGAACTGGAGAAGCTCAAGGAGCCGTTGGCGGCCCTGAAGCCGGAGTGGTTCGCTTTCATGTTCGGCGTGAAGCGGTGAACGCCGGCGCGCCGGGCGGTGTTTGCGGGCAGAAGATTGGAGTGGGAGGCGGGACTGCTATTCGAGCAATCCCTGCAGTTCCTCCCACGTCAGGTTCTGCGCGAAGGCTTCATCGCTCGTGAGCGTGCTGGCGATCAACTCCTTCTTCCGTTCCTGCAAGCGCACGATCTTCTCCTCGACTGAGCCGCGCGCGATAAGCTTGTAGCTCGTGACGATGTTCGCTTGGCCGATACGGTGCGCGCGGCCCGTGGCCTGGTCTTCCACGGCGGGATTCCACCACGGGTCGAAGTGAATCACAGTGTCGGCGCCCGTGAGGTTCAGGCCGGTGCCGCCAGCTCTGAGGCTGATGAGAAAAACCGGGATGTCCGGCGAGTCCTGAAACCGTCGCACTTCGCCCGCACGATCCACGGTGCTGCCATCGAGATAACAGAACGAAATCTCCCGTTCGCGCAACGCCGCCTCGATCAACTTCAGCAGCCGCACAAACTGGCTGAACACCAGCACGCGATGCCCGCCATCGCGCGCTTCCTCAATCAACTCCAGACCCATCTCCAGTTTCGCCGATGGCTCGTGCCACGTTTTGTTTTCCGCGGCCGGCAGCAGGTCCAGATGGCAACACGCCTGCCGCAACCGCATCAGCGCCGTGAGCACCGCGAAGCGCCGCTGTGACTCGCCGCCTTTGCCGGCGTGCTCGAAGACCTCGCGCCGGCTCTCGCCGAGGAGTGCCTGGTACACCGCCTTCTGCTCGTCGGTCATTTCGCAAAGCGTGACCTGTTCCATCTTCGCAGGCAAATCGCGCGCCACCTCGGTCTTCATGCGGCGCAACACGAACGGTCGCAGCCGTTGCCGCAGCCGTCGCAGCGCGGCCTCGTCGCCGTCCTTCGCAATCGGCGTCTCATAACGGTTGCGGAACTCCGTCGCCGGCCCGAGGTAACCGGGCATGAGGAAATCGAAGATACTCCACAGATCGTAAAGCGAGTTTTCCATCGGGGTGCCTGTGAGCACGAACCGCCGCGCCGCCTCCAGCGACTTCACCGCCTGCGCGTTCTGGCTGAAACGGTTTTTGATGTGCTGCGCCTCGTCGAGGATGACCGTGTCGAACTCCAGCGCCGCGTATTGCTCCACATCGCGCCGCAGCAGCGCGTAACTCGTAATGATGAGATCGTGCTCGCCAATCGCCGCGAAGGACGCGTGCCGTTTCGGTCCGTGCAGCACCAGCGTCCGCAACTCCGGCGTAAACCGCGCCGCCTCCGCCTGCCAGTTCGTGACAATGCTCGTCGGGCAGATGACCAGCGATGGTTTGGATGCCGCGTTTGCCGACTTTCGCAACGAGAGATAAACGAGCGCCTGCAACGTTTTGCCGAGACCCATTTCGTCGGCGAGGATGCCGGCGAGTCCGTTCTCAGCGAGGAATCGCAGCCAGTTGACGCCGGTCGTTTGATAAGGCCGGAGCAATTGGCGGAACGGATCGGGCATTGCAAGCTCGCGCATTTCCTGGAGGCGTGCGGGAGGCTGCCAGTTCGAGCGCGGCGAGACCTTCCACGCCCCGTCGCGCAACGCCTCGTCCAGATAGGCGCCGAAGCGGCGATTCAACTTCAATCCGCCGCCTGTCTGGTCGGCCTGGCAGTCGTAGATGACTTCCTGCAACTCCGCCACGGCCGCCGTCGGCACGAGCGCGATGCGGCCGTCCCCCATTCGTTGGTGGGAAACCCCGCGTTGCAGCATCCGCTGCACCTCCGCGAGCGACAGCGCCGGCGCGCCGCTGGCTTCCTTGAATTGCACGTCCACCGCGAGCCAGTCCTCGCCTGACGACGTGACCGCCACCTCCGGTTGGATGACTTCGCAACGTTTGAAAAACGAGGTCATCCGTTCGCCGAACACCACGTCCCACTTCGCGCGCCACTGCGGCAGCACGTTAGCGAGGAAATGGCAGACGCGATTCTCGCCAACGAGCGTGTAAAGCTCCGGCCATCGCTCGTTCGGCGCGAATCCCGCCGCGAGCACCTGTTTTTGGGCGCGCTGCTCGGCCGCGATGTCGCGCGTGCAGTAGCGAAGCGGATGCGACGCATCGGGAAACCACTCACGTTTCGGTTCGGCCTCCGCGCCCGGCTGGCCGCGGAGCGGAAAGGCTTTGTCGTCGTAGGTCGCTTCGATCTGTACCGACAGTCCCATCAACGCGCCTTCCAACGTGGCGCGGATGCGCGGCGCGCGCGGGGCGAACTGGAGTTGCGCGAAGGCGTCGTTCATCACCATGACGGCGTGCTTTTCCATCGCCGGCAGCTCGCGCTCGTAAAACCGCACGAACTCCTCGCGCGACAATGTCACCTCGCCGCGCGCGAGCGCCTGATACGCCGGCGGCAACGGATTTGCCCGCTCCAGCACCGCGCCATCGAACACCCACGCGCCCAGCGCCTCGCCTGTCCGGGTCGTCACCTCCGCAAGCCGCATCTTCAATTCGCCCGACGGCTGTAAATCCAGAAACAACGTCGGTTGCAATTCACGGCCGCGCACGTCGAGATGGCTCTGCGTGCCACGCGTCACGCGGGGATGACCCGACAGAGCGGCAAAGAAAAGATCGAAATCTTTTGCGGCGAGCTGCCACATGCCGGCTGATCCGCCGCAGATGTTCTCGACCGCCGCGATGAGCTGTTCGTCCGCGTCGCTAACCATGTAAGGTGTGGCCGGTTGGTGTGGCACCGCATCCAGCGGCTTGAAGAGCCCGCCATTGATGCTGCCTTTCAAGACAACCATCATCGCCCCGCTGCGCCACGCCTTCGGCAAATCCACCGGCAACGCGACCGACAGCTCCAGGCTTTGGCACGCAGCCGGCGCGTCCTCGCGGGAAACGCGTTTGAGCTTCGGCCCAGCCACTGTCTCTGAAGGTAGAGGCGCGGGGTGGGGGACGCGGCTTGCAATGGGCGGGGCAGGGCGCGGTTTGTCGCGATTCAGATACGCGTGGACCAGCGCGACGACGTGCGAACAGATCGTGCCGTCGCGCTGCGCCTGGCGGCAACTGCACAGGTTCTCGATGCCGAAGGTGCCCGGCGCGACCTTCAGCCGCGCTCGCACGGTCACGCCGCCCACGCGCACCATGCCTTGGAGCATCGGCGGGTTGAACTCGACACTCAATACGCAGCCGGACTCCGCCAGTGAGCGGCCTTCCTTGGACGCCCGCCAGTCGCCAAGTTCGCGCAGCAACTCGGGGGTAATCTGCAACGCCTTGTTTTTCTCGTCCGTCATCGCATGGGATGATTAGCCGGAATGACGGCGCTTGCAAGCGGCGCGTGTTTCGCGGAAGACAAGGCAACCGGACGACTCTGGAAAGTTCTACGCGTTTTGCTTTGTTTCGTGCAAAACTCCTACCTCGCGCCTACTCTCACGCCGTCGAATATTTACCCATCATGCATAAACAAGCCATCTCCCCAAGCCCGATTGGCCCATCCCGGCACTTGATCGCGACACTGTGTGTTCTGGCCGTGATCTTCGCTCTTCCGCGCATGGCGTCTGCTGCGGACGCTGATTCCGTCCGCCTCCAGTTCCGCGAAGTGGACACCCTTTTCGCCAATCCCGGCCAGGGTTGGATGAGCCAGCGGCACAGTCCGCGAGGCGAGCCGCGTTTTCCCTGCTCGGTTGTTTATATCCGCTTCAACTGGGCGGACGCCGAGCCGGAGCCGGGCCGATACAACTGGAAACTGATTGATGACGTGATTGCCGCCTGGAAATCACGCGGCGCCACCGTGGCGATGCGCGTGATGACTTGCAGCGCCCACAGCGCCGGCTATTACAGTTCGCCCAAATGGCTTTTCGATGCCGGTTGCAAGGGCGTTGAGTATCTCGTGGGTGGCGAGGACCCGACCAGCGGCGGCAAGCGCATCCCGCGCATTGAGCCTGACTACGCCGACCCGATCTACCTCGAAAAACACGGCGCGTTCCTCAAGGTGCTCGGCGAACGCTACGACGGCCACCCGGGCGTGGAGTTCCTCGACATCGGCTCCTATGGCGTCTGGGGCGAATGGCACACGAAGCACCCCGCGCCCGTTGCGGTGCGCAAGCAGATCGTGGATTTCTACCTGCGCGCCTTCCGCAAGACGCCGCTCGTCTTCATGTCGGACGACGCGGAGGTGTTGAACTACGCGCTGGCGCACGGCACCGGTTTCCGGCGCGACGGCGTCGGCTCGCCGTGGCACGAGAAAACCTGGATCGGCTCCAAAAAATACGCCGCCGTCGAGGGCATGGCCGACACTTGGAAACGCGCGCCCGTCGTCTTTGAATGGTATGGCGACTACAACTATCTCCAGTCCCGCAACTGGTCCTTCGACGCGGCGGTGAACTTCATGCTCAGCAACCACGTCACCCTCATCAACGACAATGTGGGTCGCGTCCCGCCCGAAGCCATGCCGCAATTGGAGAAGCTCGCCCGTCTGGCCGGCGCGCGCTTTGTCCTGCGCGAGTTGGCGCACGAAAAAGCCGTCAAACGCGGTTCTGCACTGAACCTGAATATGAAATGGGCCAACGTGGGCGTGGGCAAACTCCATCATGCCTACGTCCTCCGGTACTTCCTGCTCGATGCCCAAGGCCAGCCCGTCGTTACCACCGACAGCAAAGCCGACCCGCGCAACTGGCTTCCCGGCGAATACAGCCTCGCTGAATCGCTTCAACTTCCCTCCACGCTGCAAGCCGGTGAATACACCCTGGCCGTGGCGATGGTGGTTCCGGGCGGTCAACTTCGACCGTTCCGCCTGGCAATGGAGGCGCTCGAGAAAGAGGGGCGGTATGAGGTCAGCAAGGTGAAGATCGAATGAGTGTTGCTGCTGCCGCGCGGATGGGATCGATCCGCCAACTGCGGGACGAAGTTTGGTTAAATGATCAGATCACTTGGAAGTGACCGGACATTGGTTGCTGTATTTGTGAGCAAAGCCCGAGGGGGCTCTGATGGGGGGTTATTCCAAAGTGATCTTGCTGAGCGGATACCACCCGTCTGCGGCTCGTCCTTTGATTCCCAGCCGCACCACGGGCAAACCCGTGGCGTTCTCAACCACACCGATGGACAGGCTGTAGAGGCCGGGACTCAAGTCCTTGGGCAGGCTGATGGCGTCGGTCACACTGTTGACTTTGCCCGGAGGCAAATCCTTTGGTTCCTTGAAGAACTCCTCGGTGAACATTTCGATCGAACCCGGAAGCCAGTGATTGACCGTGATGGTGCTGTCGAAAGTCTTGCCATAGCCGCTCTCGTTGTTCAGACGATAGGCCAGCCGATAGGGCTTGTAGCAGGGAGCGGAGCCGGTGTTCTGCCATTTCATTGCCACTTCCAGTTTCGCTCCCGGCTGGGCCTTGGCCGGGTGTTTCAGTTCGGTCAGGACGAGCCGGTAGCCCAGCCGTCTCAGAAATCTCTCAAGCTCCGGTCGCACGTCTTCCCCTTGTGCCAACGGTGCCGACTTGTTGTTGATGTATGACGCATGGCACGCCAGCGCGTAGTTGAATATGAAGCGCAGCGACCATCTTTCGTTAACCCATTTCCTCATGTCCCAGCAGGTTTCCCATGCAATGGGCGCTGTCTTCCAAGTGTCTTGAATACCGGACTCCGCAATCCAGACGGGATAGCCCTTTCGCATATGCGACCAGCTTCGGGAAAACCCTCCCATATCACCCAAACAATCAGCCCGCCAACCTGTGCCTTGGTGGGCGGCATAGGCCAGACATTCCTTGCCGCCGATCAACATCAGCAGTGGTGTCTTTTTGAAAGCGGCGAGGTATGCGTCCACGACTTTCATGCGGTTCTCCAGCGTCGGCACTTTGCATGTTCTTGTGCCGCTCAGATGCCATTCGCCCCACCACCCAATGGACCCAAGATCCACGTGATCAATGTCGGGATGGCCATCGTAATGTTCGCCAAGTCTCTTGATGAAGTCCAAATGCGGCTTCAAGACACCGGGATCGTCCATGTCGGGAATGGGTAGCGGGCCATGACCATCGTAGTCCGCAATCAGTTCTTTACCGCCAACGTCCTTGAGCCATTTCGGATGGTAAGGAAGACCCTTGCTGGTTGAGCAGCACATCACCCGAAACGCCAGCTTCTGCCCGGAGTCGTGCGTTTCTTTCAGAACCTTGTCGAGAAACGCATGGTCAATCGTCCCCGGGCTTGGTTCCAGTTCACCCCAACCCCATCGGGCGTAATGGACAGTGGACGGCAGCCATGAAGGCAGGCTCTTATCTTGTTTGCTGGTCCGATGAAATGTTTCCCAGCCCATGCCTGGATTGGCGAGGATTTCATCGGTCGGCTCGGGCGTGACCACGATCTGTTGGCCTTGAACAAGGCCGGCGGTCATCAGGCCAGCAACGATGGAGACAAGTGCAATTCGTTTCATGGGAAGACGCTTGATAATGACGCGCCGTTGTTCCTCCAGCAACTCGTTGAGAAGGCGATCAACGGCTTCGGCAAAAAGTTTGGGGTGATGTTTGGGTTTTGCTTATGACCAAGAGTGAGTTTGTCAGCGGTTCAACGAGGCGTAGGATGCGTGAATAAAGAGACATCCAAAACATCTGTTGCTCCGCTAGTTCCAACGCTGAGCCCATCCTCGCGGCTCGATGTTCAACGTCTGGCCGTTAAGTCCGACTGCGGCGGGTTGGTCGTTGAAGTTTTCCACCACCCAACTGCCGTCTTTGAACAGGTAGAGCGCCACCCGGTTCGGGGCGCGAAATGTGATTTTAAAGGGTCGCAGCAACCAGGCGCGGAGATCGTCGAGTTCCTTTTGGGGAAGTTGCAGCAAGGATTTCGGTTCGCCTTTCACGGGGAGGATGCGGACGTTGGGGACGTCGAGAGCCAGTTTGTCCTTCAGTTGTTGCGCCAGACCGTCCGTGAGAAGGACGGGCTTGCCCGAATGGATGAACGTCGCAAGGCGGGCGGCGAAGTCCGGGTCCTTCAAGGCGTGCACGGAGAAGAACGCGGCCGGCGCGATGGCCGGGAACTCATGGCACGGTGCCAGCGGCAGGCCGAGCATCCCGACAAAGTCAAAGACGCGCGCTTCCTTTTCCGCATGACTGTTGGGTGGCTTGTAGGCGGCGAGGCCGGCGATACTGCGCTTGCTCACCTCGCGCGCCACGGCGAACAACTCGGGGATGTTGGCGCGCAACGCCTCGATGTTCTTCGGTCCGGTGTCATGCAGCAAACTGCCGTAACAGAAGAGCAGCGATTCGCGCGCGCCGCCCAGCACGGTCTGACGCGCCTGCTCGATGTAGGTGCGCTCGGTGGTGCCGTAGGGATCGAACCAGCCGCCGCCGCATTTCCTGCCGCTGATGCCGCCGAGCCAGCGCATGATGAAGCAGGCCTCATATTGCGCGGTGCCGCCCCAGCGTTTGTCGTTGTAGTCCCGCGTTTCGGTTCCGACCCAGATGCGGTCAAAGTCCTTCGACTCGCGCACCACGTCGTAGCCGCGCTCGTGGAAGTGGTCATACCACTGCGGATACTTGATGATAAGCCGGGCTTTGGGGTTCACCTGCTTGGCGGCGGCCAGCAGGCAATCGCGGGAGAGCCGCCACATGAGTTCGCAGCGGTAGTCTTCCCACGTGTCGCCGGAGACGGGGTAGCTTTTCCCGCTCACGGTCACGGTCCTTGCCTTGCGGGCGGCATCGCAGTCCGGACAGGTGCAGTCGGTGAACCAGAAATCGTCAATCATGGTTTCGTCCGCGAGGCTCGCGGCGTATTCAAAGATGGCGCGCAGCCTTTCTTGCGTCGGTTTGTCCGTGTAGCAGGAGATGCCCTTCCAGCCGGGGGATGCCTTGCCCACTTGCGTCGTTGTCACACAGCCGGACACGCCGATACCCGCCGCACGGAAGCGGGCCATCGCGTTGGTGATCGCGCCGCGCTCGGCTTGGTAACCGTCTCGAAAACATTCGATATAGACCTGGCTCACGGCGGTGCGTTTGCACCAGTCAATGGCGCTGGCAAGGCCTGCTTCATTCGACAGGATGTCTCGCACATCCTGCGCTGTGATGAGGGTGGAGAACCGGTGGATTTTCGCCTCCTTCCGGGCGAGATCCCAGAGGGGTGAGCTGGACTGCCCTGGCGCTGCCATCAGGGCAGCGCCTGCGGCGAGCGCGGTGACGAAGGCGAGGGTGATTAGTGGCTTGGCGGTGACTTGGGTTTTCATACAACATTGGTGTCGCTGGAAATGCCGCTTCTGGCAGCCGAACGGCGCGCATCCTACGCTGCGTCGCCGTCCCATCAAAGCGGAATCCTTCCGGTCGGTTCGTGATTTGTAGCCGGGAAAGAGGTGATTTCGGTATTGTACTCGGCGGCGGGATGCGGAAGTTTCAATCAGGCCTGTCATGCCGATTAATCGCGCCAATTCCCCGCAGCAAATTGCGACTGTGCCCGAAGAGATCACCGGGCAGCCGCGCCGCATGGTTGCGGGCGGCGTTGTGTGGCGGCGGACGTTTGCCGCGTTGCGGCACCGCAACTTCCGGCTCTTTTTCTTCGGCCAGCTCGTGTCGCTCATCGGCACGTGGATGCAGAACACCGCGCAAGGCTGGTTGGTATATCAACTCACCGGCTCGAAGATGTTGCTCGGCGTGGTGGCGGCGGCCGGCTCGCTGCCGATGCTGCTGTTTGGCATCTGGGGCGGCTCGGTCGCGGACCGGTATCCAAAGCGGCCCGTGATGCTCGTGACGCAGACGGTGATGATGGTGCTGGCCTTTGTGCTGGCAGCACTGGTGGCTGGCGGCTGGGTGCGGCCGTGGCAGATCGTGTTGCTGGCGGCGTGCGGCGGCGTGGCGATGGCATTCGACATGCCGGCCCGGCAATCGTTTATGGTCGAGATGGCCAGCCGCGACGATTTGATGAACGCCATCGCGCTCAACAGCTCCATCGTCAACGGCGCGCGCGTCGTCGGCCCGGCGGTGGCCGGCGTGTTGATGGCGACGACAGGTCTGGCGATGTGTTTTTGCCTGAACGGGTTGAGTTTCATCGCGGTGATCGCGGGCCTGCTGCTGATGCGATTGCCGGCGCGCCCGCCGGCGCAGCACCGCGGCCCGGCGTGGCAACACGCGCTGGAAGGCCTGAGATATGTCTGGTGCAACCGCCGGGTGCGGATTCTACTGGCGCTGATGGCGGCGGTGGGGATTTTCGGCTGGTCGTATGCGGTGCTGATGCCTGCGTTTGCGCGCGACGTGCTGGGCGTCGGCGAGAACCGCTACGGAGTATTGCTCGGTGCAGCCGGCCTCGGCGCGCTGCTGGGCGCGCTGACAGTGGCGACGTTCGGCGGCTCGGTGCGACCGCGATGGGTCGTGCTCGGCGGGGTAGGGTGGTTCTCGGCGATGCTGCTGCTGTTGTCGGTGACGAGGATTTACTGGCTGTGCCTGGTCTGGCTGGCGGCGGGCGGGATGGGAATGATGCTGTTTTTCTCAACCACCAACACGCTCATCCAAACCAGCGTGCCCGACGAGATGCGCGGCCGCGTGATGGGCGTGTGGGCGTTGGTCTTTGGCGGCATGACGCCGGTGGGCGGCCTGGAGGCCGGCGCATTGGCGCACTGGCTGGGCGTGCCGGCGGCGATAGGCATTGGCGCGGTGGTCTGCGCGCTGGCCGCGTTGGTGACATGGCTGGTGGTGCGCCACAACCCGCCCGCGCCGCATCCAGGGCTTGCCGGAGTTTCTTGAGTTGGCTGTCGGGAAGAAAGAGTCCGAGACCGAAGCTTGTTTTTGTGGGGAAAACGAAGATGGAGCGGGAGACGGGACTCGAACCCGCGACGTCAAGCTTGGGAAGCTTGCATTCTACCACTGAATTACTCCCGCATCCAGATGCGCGCACTTAGCCACGTTCCGCCGCCTCGCGCAAGACTATTCTGGCGCGCGGCTGGCGTTCGCCGTCCTCGCCATGATCGCACGCCGTGCTTGCAGCGCGCGGCTTCGTTTGACAGATTAGCGGCGTGTTAACCAGCCGGGAACAACAGGAGCAGCAAGAACAGAAATTTCTCGCGCCTTACGCGCAAAAGAGCGCCGACAGCCGCGGGCGCATGCACAAGGAGTCGTCGCACGATTTGCGCACGGAGTTCGCCCGCGACCGGGATCGTGTCATCCACTCGCGCGCGTTCCGCCGGCTGGAATACAAGACACAGGTTTTCCTCAACGGCACTGGCGACCACTTCCGCACGCGGCTGACACACTCGATCGAGGTGGCGGCCATTGCGCGCTCGATCGCGCGGGCGTTGCGATTGAACGAAGACCTTGCCGAGACCATTGCGCTGGCGCACGACCTCGGCCACTCGCCGTTCGGCCACAGCGGCGAGCGGACGCTGAACGACCTGATGGCCGGCCACGGCGGCTTCGAGCACAACCAGCAGAGCCTGCGCATCGTGGATGAGTTGGAGAAGAAGTATCCGGAGTTCGACGGGCTGAACCTGACCTACGAGACGCGCGAAGGGCTGGCCAAGCATGTCACTAGTTTCGACCGGCCGCGCAAAGCCATCGGGTTCGAGATCAAGAGTCCGTCGCTGGAGGCGCAGATCGCAAATGTCGCCGACGAAATCGCCTATTACAGCCACGACCTTGACGACGGCCTCAGCGCGAAGTTGTTGACGGAGGAAGGGCTGGCTACGGTCGAGTTGTGGCAGGAGATCAGCGAACGAGTTGCGAAAGAGCATCCGCGGCACGACGCGACGCGGCGCAGCTACTTCGCGATCCGCTGCGTCATCAACGCGCAGGTGGAGGACGTGATCGCGCATTCCAACGGACTCATCGAGAATGCCGGCGTTGGCAGCGCCGACGACGTGCGGCGTTGCGAGCGGTCGCTCATCGCCTATAGCCCGGCGTTGCACAAGCGCACGCTGGCGTTGCGCGATTACCTTTACCAGAACCTCTACTACAACCCGCAGGTGGAAAACGTGAACAACCGCGCGTGCAAGCTCATGGCGGAATTATTCGAGGCGGCGCTGAAACAGCCGCGCATTCTCGGCGCGCAGAGCCGGGCGCGCATCGGGAAGATCGGCCTGCACCGCGCGGTGTGCGATTACATCAGCGGGATGACGGACCGTTACGTGATCGAAGAACACGAGCGCATCTCCGGCCGCAAGGACGACGAGTTGACGCTGTTCAAGGCGCGGCGGCTTTAGTCCAGCCGCAACGCCTTGATGCGCTCCAGCACGTCATCGGCGATCTGTTGATACAAATCCTTCATCGCCGCAACGCCCTTGGCGCGCGCGTCGGTGACCATCGCGTCGTAACGCGCCGGCTTGCCGAACACGATGTCTACCTGGCCGCGGCGCGGCAGCTTCTGGTTACGCGGCCAGACTTCGTAAGCACCAAACATGCGCACCGGCACCACGGGCACGCCGGCTTTGGCGACAAGCAAGCCCACGCCCGGTTTCGCCTGTTGGAAACCGCCGTCGCGCGAGCGCGTGCCTTCGGGGAATAGTGTCACCGCATAGCCGCGCCGCAGCCGGTCCATGATCGCCTTCAGTCCCGCGATGTCGGGCTTGCCGCTCAAGTCCACGGGCACGGCGTTCCAACTGCGCAGCAACGCGGCCCGCGATCCATTGCCGAAGAGCGTCTTGCGCGCAAGAAAACAGGTTTCCCGCGGGCAGGCGGCGCCGACGGCGTGCGGGTCGAGGAAGCTGACATGATTGCACGCGAGCAGCACCCCGCCGCCCGGCGGAATGTTCTCCACGCCGTGCACGCGAAAATTGAAAAGACATTCGTAGAGAAGCCGCGTCGTCACATGCGCCAGGCGAAACCACGGGCGCATTGGCGGCGCGGGTGCGGGGTCAGCGGCAAAAGCGGGCGTGGTCATAGACCGCGTCGTTTCAATTCCGCCAGCACCAGCGCGGCGGTTTGCTGGGGCGTGTTTTTGCTGGTGTCCACGAAAAACGCGCCGGGCGCGGCCACCAGCGGCGACACGGCGCGGGTCGAGTCAAGTCGGTCGCGCCGCGTCACTTGGTCCGTGTAGCCGTCGCCGGCGCGGCGCGCTGCGCGCTCGGCGGGGTCGGCGTCCACGTAAAACTTGAACGGCGTGTCTGGAAACACCACCGACCCGATGTCACGGCCTTCCATGACCAGCGAGCCGAATCGCAGCAGGCCGCGTTGCTGTTCCACCAGCCACGCGCGCACCTCCGGGATGCGCGCCACCAGAGAGACGTTTTGCGTGACCGCCTCGCTGCGCAGCGCCTCGCCGGGGTCGGCGCCGTGGATGAACATCACAATCCGTCCATTGGACAGCCGAAACTCGCTCTGCATCCCGGCCATGGCGCGCTCGACCGCCGCGGCGTCGTTGCAATCCACGCCGCGTTGCAGACAATGCCACGTCACCGCCCGATACATCGCGCCGGTGTCCACGTGAACAAAACCGAAATGGCGCGCAAGCGCTTTGGCTACCGTGCTTTTGCCGGAGCCGCTCGTGCCGTCAATCGCGATCACCACCGCGTGTCCGGCGGGTTGCGCGGGGACAGGTTTGGCTTCACTGATTTCTGATTCCGAAGATTTCATTTTCTAAACTTCATCTCGTCGCGGAAAAATTTGGCCCGTTTCAGGAACGCCGCCAGGCTGGCGTCTTCCTTGTTGCGCAGCATGGTCTGCACCGTCTCCAGTTGTTCGATGAACTGCGCCAGCGCGCGGCAGACCTCTTCGCGGTTGGTGGTGCAGATTTCCTGCCACATCTCCGGCGGGCTGCTGGCGATCCGCGTCGTGTCGCGCAAACCGCCGCCGGCAAATTCCAGAGGGCGGGGCCCATCCGAACAAACCAGGTTCACCAGCGCCGCCGCGACCAGATGGGGCAGGTGACTGACCAGGGCGACAACCTCGTCGTGTTCCAGCGGCGGCAGTGTGCGAACGGATGCGCCGAGCGATTTCCAAAACTCCGCCACCTGTTGCAGAGCGCCGGCATCCGTCTGCGCGGTCGGCGTCACGATGCAGACGGTGCCCTCGAACAATTCCTTCCGCGCCGCGCCGATGCCCGACTGCTCGCTGCCGGCCATCGGGTGGCTGCCGACAAACCGCGCCTTGCCCGCGAGCAGTTGATCGAGCTGGGTGACCACCGGATACTTCACGCTGCCCACGTCGGTGACGAGCGCCTGTGGTTTCAGCAACGGCGCCAGTTTGGTTGCGAGGTCGCCCATTGTGCCGACGGGCGTGGCGAGCACCACCAAGTCCGCGTCGCGCGCGGCGTCGGCCATGTCCAGCGTGGCGGCGTCGGCCGCGCCGGCGGCGAGCGCTTCATCGCAAGCTTCCGGCCGGCGCGCCCACAGGACGATGCGGCCGGCGACCTGTCGGGCGCGCGCGGCCAGCCCGATGGAGCCGCCCAGCAGGCCGGGACCGAGAACGGTGAGTTGTTTGAAAAGCATCGGCCGTGTATCTAACAGCAACGGCGGATGCTTGGCAAGACGGCGTGGTGATACTGCAAGAGCCGTGCCTTGCCGCCGGGGTCTTTCGGGGTGAGACGGGCATTCACGTCGTCGCCGCACGACAGTCAGAGGCGCGGCGGCGCAAGTGTTTTTGTATCATGCCGCTTGCGAGAGGGAGCGAGCCTCGGCGGCGCGTGAACCGCCGAGGCTCTAACGGGCCGCCTGCGTAGGCATTGGACGGCGACCCGCTTTAATCTGTTGTTTGTGTCCACTCTCACGAATGTATTTCGCACGGTGGAAACCGGTCGCTGTTATGACGGGCGAGCGGCGATGTCCAGCCGCTGACGATGGCGACAGATACGTGTTTGGCCAATGGACAGCATAAATTCGCAGCCGTGGCTCAACGGCGTCAGACACTCGACTTGATCGCTGTTGATGATGCGCCTGCCGCGGCAGGATTCCAATGGGATCGGCGGGTGCGTTGTCGTTGCCGGCCGGGTGTTGCCGGGCGTTGTGTTGTGTTGGTTCTCGATCATGTGCTTTGTACTTCTCCAAGGCTGATGACTTTCAGGCAGGAAGTCGCGTTTGTCATGTCGGGAACAAGCCCATCGTCCTGTCGGGTAATTCTCTGACAGGTTGCGCATGCTTCCCCGACGTGCGGAATTTCCGCGTTCATTCTATTGTGGCGTGAGTAAGGAGAATTCATATGAGCATCAAGAAAATCACAAACTCGGGTCAATCATTGGTGGAATACGGGCTGGTGCTGGCGTTGATTGCCATTGTCGCAATCATCGTCGTCCAGGCGGTGGGTACCAAGACCGCCAGCACGTTCGACAACGTGCAGAGCACGATGTCATCCCAGGGAGTTGCGTCTACAGCCCCGATGGCCGCCAGCAGCTAGACTGACGGCGCGGGATGGGAGGTGGAGTCATCTGCGGCTGAGCCGGGATTACGCCGGCGGTCGCGCGGCTGCCTTCGCCGCAACGTTCCGGTTAAGAACGTTGGGAGCGCCATCACGGTTGATCCGCGGCGGCAACCGGCGCCAGCGCCGGCGAGCGTGTCAACTTCTGAGCGGACACTTTGCGGCGCGGCAGTCGCGGCCCAATACGGTGGAGGTGGCGCTCCGTCGAGCCTTTGCTGCGGCGTGCGTGGTGGTCGAGTCGGACAGGCTTGACGAAGCACCGCCGCTTGTTTGGGATCGGCGCGATTACCTTACCGCGCAATCAATCCGGTTCGGCGTGCGCGTGGTGATCGTCAGCTTCGGGGCAGGGCACTGGTTGAGGACGCGGTCGAAGTCGCTCCAGACGGAGCCTTCCACCGTCACATCAAGTTCCATCGAGTTGTTGGCGTAGATTCGCTCGTGGACGCCGGTGACGCCGCGCTGCTGCTTGAGCCAATCCATCACGGCCATGCGGCCTTCGTTGTTGATGTTGTTGATGATGACCTTCACGTCGGCGGTGTTGAACACCTCGCCCCGCCACTGTTCAACCAGTTTGTTCGCGAGGCTGTCGCCGAGCTTGAGCGCCGTCTCGCCGAGCGCCTTCTGCGCGGTCGGCAGCATGCCCGGCCCGCGCGCAACGCCGCTGGCGTGGTCCGCGCAGAGGATGCGCGCGTTGTCTGTGCTGATGGCGCGCGCGTTGATGTTGGCGTTCATCGCAAAGACCTTGATGCCGTAGGCGTCGCTGGCCTCCTGCAATGCGCAGATGGCTTCGTAGGTAATGACGACCTCGGCGTCGAATTTCCGCCCCAGCGCGGCGCAACGGGCGGCGTCCTGGAGTTCCTTCTCGTTGGCGACCTGTGTGGCCTCCTTGTTTACGAGCGGGAAGTTCAACTCAGCCAGCCGCATTTCCAGCCCCGTCTGCACATCCTGAATCTTTACGGCGCTGTCCACCTGCGCGTTCTCGATGCGCGCGATGCCCATCACCATGATCCGCGGGTTTTTCTTCTGGTTCTTGATGATGTTGAGCGCCTGGATGTCTTTCCGCAACGCGCCGAGCGCGACAACGGCCTTCACCTTGATGCGGTAAATGCCGCCCTCGCCCTGGTTGTCGGCGACGACGTCGTAGGTGCGGATGTAGCCTTTCACCTCCGAGTAGATCCGGTCGTCGAACAGCTTGAAGTTCCGCGACATCGTCTCGGAGTCCACCAGCGTGCCGACGCCTTTCTCGATGGCGGCGCGCAACGCGCGCTGGACGGCCTCGTCGCGCGCCTTGAGGTCGGAGCCGGCGGCGCGGCCGTCGGCGATGACCTCCTGTTCCGCCAGGGGCGCTTGCGCGTAGACGTTGACCAAGAACAGCACTGCCAGCAATGGAAGAGCCTTGCGAATCATGTCGAACCTCCCCGCCGGCGTCACGCGATCTCGGCACGGCCCGGCGCAGCACGGCGGATTACTTTACCACTTCCTGTTGTTGGACGACCGGACCTTCGCGAATGACGCGCTTCTCAACGTAAGGGTCGTCGCAGCCGATGGTCACAAACGAAACCACGGCCAGCATCAACCACAGAAGAATATTTCCTTTTATCATTGTTCGTTCTCCTTCGATTCTTGGGTCGGGACAATTTATCACACGTCGTTCTCAGGGCAACGGATTTCAACCAACACACCCCTTTTGACGGCGGCCACCGCGCCGTATTCAATTGCCGTCGCCAAACAGGCGGAACGCCTATCCTACTTCGCCTGCCGCAGATACGCCAGCAACGCGCGGTATTGCTCGGCCAGACCGTGCTCGACGGGCTGGCGGCGGGCGTAGGGAGCTTTGAAATAAAAGCCCAGCCAGTCCTGCGGCCCGCGCTCGCCCTGGCGCGCAGCCAGGTCCATGAACCGCGTCAGGTCTATCACCAACGGCGCGGCGAGGATCGAATCGCGGCAGAGGAAATTAATCTTCAACGCCATCCGTTTGCCGAGGAAGCCCGTCAGGTCAATGTTGTCCCACGCCTCCTTGTTGTCGCCGCGCGGCGGGTAATAGTTGATCTGCACGAGATGCGACGGCGCCGGGTAGCCGAGCATTTGGTCGAGCAGGTCGCTCTTGCACTTTTGCTTGGCGCGATGCGCGGCGGGGTTGTTCAGCGTGCGGCCGTCCTCGTTGCCGAGCAGATTCGTGGAAAACCAGCCGGCCACGCGCAACGCCCGCGAGCGAAACGCCGGCGCGAGCACGCTCTTCATCATCGTCTGGCCCGTCTTGCCGTCCTTGCCGGCCAGCGGCACACCGCGTTGTTCTGCCAGCTTGCGCAGTGCGGGCAGTTCGTCGGCGATGTTCGGCGTAAAATTGATGAACGGGCATCCCGCCTCGATGGCGGCGCGGGCGTAAATGGCCGATGCCCCGTGCTTGCCGGCCGGCTCGGTGGAGGTCAGGTTGACCACGACGACGCGCGCAAGACGATGCTTGCGCTGAAACGCGGCGAGATCGCGGCGGACGGCGGCGACGCTCCAGCGCGCGGGCCAGGCGCGGAGCTTGCGCAACGCGGGGGCAACGGGCTTGAGCTGTTCGGCGCCGACCACGTCGTTGCGGACGGCGGCTTCGTGCTCGTTCTCCAGTCGCGGGTCCCAGCCGGCAAAGACTAGATCGTCCAGCGTTGCAAGCCGCGCAAGCTTTTGGACGGCGGGTTCTTCGCTCAACAGCCCAACCGGCTCCGCCAGCCCGCGCCGGATCAACTCCACCCCGGCCACGACCGTGGACGCGACCGCGCCGTTCAATCCCGCAATGGCTACTCCGATGGATTCGCTCACGCCCCGCAGCCTGCCTCATCCCCGCCCGGCCTGCAAGCGTGGACACTATTCGGTGAGACCCACAGCCGCGAGCGGCACGCCTCCCTCTTCCCGTCCGACAGGCAGTGAGCCGGGGTAGGGTGCTGTTTCAACGCACCGTCCGTGCCAGCTTCGGTCTTCGGGTTGAGCCGGCGCATTTGGCTTCGTTTGGCTTTGGGCACAGTCAACTTCCGCTATGTATTTTTCAAATAACTCGCGGTTTTGCAGTCTGTTGCAACAGACCTGCATCTTTCTTCATTTGGGTTCGTTTCGTAAAAAATGGTTTCACACCCGACCCCAGGACGGGTCGAAATGTTTGTATTCCCATGGAAAAACGATGTTTTCCGGCTCTGAATGCGGCCAACATTTGGGTTCGTTTCGCACGGCCTTTCGCGCCGGCAGAACTCTTTCCGCCAACGGGACTTGGACGCAGAATCATCAAATACAGAATCACGATTTTGTAAGCCATGGTTTTGTTCCATGCGTCCCAACCCGGATGCAGTCGGATCGGGTCGGATTGGGTCGGATCGAACCGGTGGGCTGGTGTAGCGCAGGTTTCCAACCCTCGCCACGTGAAACGTGGTGAATATCGCCGGCTTCCAGCCGGGCACTGCCCGCGCACGAAAAACCACGTTTCGTCGGCAAGAGACCTGCGGATTGGAAATCCGCGACACGGCAGGTCGGAAACCTGCGCTACGGCATGGGGACACCCGATTGCGCCTTTTCTCATGGCCGCCTCCCTGTATTCCAACTGCCAATGGCCATCTGTCTTCCGCCTCCTCCCAACCCCCATCTGCTTTCCGACCTGCGCCTTTTCTCTTGTTCGCCTTCCTTGTTCATTGTTGGACATAGAGTATAGCGATTTCTCTATTACGTCAAGAGAAAAATGCTATCATTCCGCTCCACGACACGGCCGCCCCCCCGTGCCATTGCAAAGATGATAGGACGTGTCGCCCAAATCATTTTAGCCGCGGAGCGGCGCCAGATCGTAGCCCACGGCGCGAGCCGTGGGTTTCGTGACGCAAAAAGAAAGCCCCGGCAGGGGCGAAAGAAAACATTCATCCGGCGCGTGTTTTCTATCGCCCCTGCCGGGGCTTGTGTCTTTCGACCCGTTTGTCCCCACGGCTCACGCCGTGGGCTATGATCTGCCGCGCCTACGGCGATCCTCCGCCATCACTGACGGGATGTTGAACAAACAAAGCGTTTGGACAACACGCCCTATAGGACTGACTGCTTGCCCCGCCGATGATTTCGCTCATGCCCCGCAGCCTGTCTCATCTCCGGCCGGCCTGCAAGAGTGGGGTCGGCGCTGTGAGCGTTTCACTAACCAGCAATCTATTCTATTCTCCGGGTTGTACGAATTCATAGATGTCGCGATACCAAGTTCGCCAGACAAGACGCGACCAACTCGGTCCGTGAATGGACAGTTGAGGATAATATAGGTATCCCCGGCAGCGGCCGGAATACGGTGCCACATAAAGATCGATGAATACCGACTTAGTGGAGACTCGCGCTCTCACCGCGCCGAGACGAGTAAATGACTGGGGAAGTTGTTTCCCTGCGACCCACAGGTCCATTAAAGAATTCCCATATATGGATTCCCGCTTTCGTAGCAGTTCCATGCAATCCGCTCGAACGGTATCGGCATCTCTCATCCGAAGATTGAGCGAGATGTGTTTCCAATCGCCGATGACATAACCTATGGCGATGAGTGTGATGACGGCAGCGCCCAAGAACGGGAGGAGACGACGGCGGCGGATTGCAAGACAAAGCCACACTAAAAAGAGAACAGCGGCGGTGATGTATATCGCCAATGCGATTGGGCCAATGTCCCAAATGACGCATTTGATCTCGTCATAGATCGTGACGTTAGAACTCATCTTTAGGCCATCACGAGAGCGTTCCGCGATTTCGATTGATGGCTGATTTTACGCACGGGGTGCAAGGCGCGGCAATGACAAAAGCGGCAGCGTCGGGCGAAGTGGATCGCTTCCGTGTGAAACGCGGCAAGCCTCTCCGGGTGCGATGCCGTGATGATGCGAGGATAATCGCGCCCGGAGGTCGCGATCCACCTGCGCGATCCATGTTCTCTCATTTCCTGAACATGAAGCGCGGGGACTGGCCTCGCCGGCTAAGGGTGCGGCGATGATGTATTGGATGTGCCGGTGTGTTCGGCGCCGAATTGCGGCCGATAGCGGCCGATGACTTCGAACAAGAAGAGGATGTCTTCTTCGCGCGCGCCGTGGCCGATGTTGTGGATGATCAGCGGTGTTCCATCCTTCGCCAAATGGTCGGAGACGATGCCGATGTGCGTAATGCCAGAGCCGAGGTTCCATGCAACAATATCGCCGGGGTGAAAATCGGGCTTTTTGTTGGACGACACAGACCATCCTTTTCTCTGAAAATAAGTCATCAAATTGAGGACGCGCCGATGGTCTATGTTCGAATCGGGCCGCTTCAGTCCCCATTTGTGAGGATACTGATCGAAAGCTTTTTCCATGTCCTCGTGGACTTGTTTCTGAAGGTCTATTTTGAGACCCCTGAAAGCGCGAACCACCACGTCGGAACAGACGCCGGTCGCCAAAGGGACGTCTCCGCCGGGGTAGGTGAGCTTCCTGTAGGCGGGGTCATACGATGTGGTCTGGCCGATTTGCAGTCGGGCCATATCCACCAAAGGTTCCGCGCGTCCTACGGCGACATGCAGCGCCAGGATGCAAATGCTTGCGATGAGCGGGCGCATGGGTCACGCCTTGAAGGTAAACCGCGGCGACTGGCTGTAGAACTCGAGGGGGTTGCGGAAGACGAGTTGCTCGATCTGGTCGCGGGGGACGCCGCGGCGCTCCAGTTCGCGCACGACGCGCGGCACGCTCAACGGGTCGGAGATGCCCCAGTCGGCGGAGGAGTTGATGAGGAGGCGGTCCACGCCGTATTGCTGGACGATGTTGGCGGCGCGCTCGACGGAGAGCTTGGTGATCGGATAGACGGTGAGGCCGCGCCACATCCGGGGGCGTTGGGCGAAGAACGGCATGGTCTCCTCGGTGTTGTGGTCGAGGTCCACGAGGCTGTGTTCGATTTTTTCCTCGTCAATGATGGTGAGCAGCCGCTCGACGCCGATCTTCTTATGCTGGTGCGGGCTGTGGATGACGATGGGGCAGGCCAGCTTGCGGGCGATGCGGAATTGCTGGCGGAGGATTTCCTCCTCGTCGGACGTGATGCGGTCAAAGCCGACTTCGCCCAGGCCGACGACGCCGGGGCGCTGGAGGTATTGCGGCAGCAACTCGACGACCTGATCGGCGACGGGGCGGGTATTGGCCTCGCGGGGATTCACCGAGAGCGTGGAGAAGTGGGCGATGCCATAGTTGGCGGCGCGCTCGCGCTCGAAGCCGAGCAGGTGCTCGAAGTAATCCACGAACGTGCCGACGGTCGTGCGCGCTCCGCCGAGCCAGAACGCCGGCTCGACGATGGCCTCGATGCCGGCGAGCGTCATTTTCTCGTAGTCGTCGGTGGTGCGGGAGTAGCAGTGAATGTGGGGTTCGATGATGCGCATGATGTGTCCTAGTGCAGACTATTGCGCGGCGCGGGGTGGGTTTCAATGGGAATTTGCGCAACGCAGTGATTACCGCGGGCAAAAAATTAGTGGCCAGCGACGGGCATATCTGAGCCATGAGTATTCAGTTGAAACGGCCCCTCACCCCGGCCCTCTCCCCGTTTGACGGGGAGAGGGAGGCGTTTCGCCCGCGGCTATGTGGCTCATCGAAAGTGTCCGCCCTTGCAACAAGGAAAACGATTCCCTCTCCCCATTCGATGGGGAGAGGGCAAGGGTGAGGGGCCGCGGCGACTGCATGGATACGGCTGAGATCACTGCCTAAATCGTAGTGGACGGAATTTGGCCGGTGTTTATACTGTCCACCCAGGTGCAGTAATGAGTTCCAAGCCGGTGTGGTCTCGGCGCCGGGCAGGGATCGGTTTCGGGTCAGGAGGCCCGTGAGTGGTTGAGAAGATGCGAAGGAGGTGGCTTTGAACACCATAAGAGATCGAGTGCGGGATGCGTTGCATATTCCACGCCGGCGTCGGAGACATCATGACCACGGCAGCATTCAGCGGGGACGCATCTGGGTGGCGATCATCTTCTGCATCATCTTTTGTACCGAGGCCATAGTCTATTTGGAGTACACCCGTCACTTCAAAGGGATGATGGCCGCCAGCGGTTTTTACAAGATCGGCTCCACCTTCAAAACTTTTATTCCCATGCTCGGACTTGCGGTGGGCGTTTGGTGCCGCCAAAACTGGGCGCGCTATTTGTTGCTCGCGTTTTTTGCGCTGCAATTGTTCGGTGCGCTCCTCGGCTGGGGGATTATGATTCAAGACAACATCCCCATTTCAGCGTGGTGGTATACAATTCCAATGGCGGCTGCCTTTGTCGTATCCGTTTGGGCGCTCGTCAGCTCCCGTGACATCCAGCGATTGACCAGCCGGATCTACGATTGACGCAGACCGGTTTCCTGCTCGGGTGCGAATCCCCGCCGCAACGTGTTTTCGCTGATGACCCGGGGCAGGAGGAAATGCTGGAGGTATTCGCGTCCGCCTGCCTTGGTGCCGCCGCCGCTCATTTTGAAACCACCGAATGGCTGCCGGCCGACGACCGCGCCGGTGATGGGGCGGTTGATGTAGAGGTTGCCGCAGGCCAGTTCGCGCCGGGCACGCTCGATATTGACCAGGCTGCGCTCACACCGGGACTTCGGCGAAGTGCGGCGGTAAATCAAGCCGGCCGGCCTCGCATTCGCCGGGCCATCCGCTCGGTAAGGCGATGCAAAGCGGGGGAACGATCGGACGGATCGAGTTGCGCCTCGATGATGCTGAAGCTGTCCGTGTGTCGTTCGGCGGCGGTCAGCGCGCGGTCGAGTTCCTCCTCCGTCCGAACGAGGAAGCCGCGGCCCGCGCCGAGGAACTCGGGCAGACGGCTGTAGTTCCATGACAGGATGTCGTTGTAAGGGCCGTCCTGCATGGGGCGCTCCGTTCCGTAGCCGTAGTTATTCAGCACGACGACAATCGGATTGAGGCCGAAACGGACGGCAGTGGACAGTTCTATGCCGGTCATTTGGAACGCGCCGTCGCCCACCAGCACCAGCGGGCGCAGCTTGGGGTTGGCCAGTTGCGCGCCGATGGCACCCGGCACCGCGAAGCCCAGCGAGGTGTAGTAAGCCGAGCCGATGAACTCGGTGTCGTGATGGATGTAAAGATCGGCCGCGCCGAAGAGCGCGTCGCCGGCGTCGGCGACAACGATGGTGTTTTCGGCCAGGTGCGCGTTGATCCGCTGGAAAAGCCGCTTGATCGTCAGCCGGCCCTGGGTCGGCACAAAGGGCGCGGGCGGCTGCGGGCGCGGAATGTTGCCGAGAGATCGGCGGCGAAGTTTGGCGCGCACCAAGCCGCGCAAGAAATCCTCGAACCGCACGTCCTCGTAATAGTGGTAGCGGACGGCGAGCTTTTCGCTCGTCGCGTAGATCGAGCGGGCCGGATCGAGTCGCGCCGTGTAGATGCCGAGGTTGACGTCCGTCATGAACGAGCCAAGCATGATGACGCAGTCGCTGGACTCGACGTAGGCGCGCACGTCGTCGCGGCCCATCGCGCCTTCATAGACGCCGAGATAAAACGGGTGATGCTCGCCCACGACCGATTTGCCGAGAATGGTAGCGGCGACGGGGATGTTGGTCTTGCGCGCGAGCCGGACCACCTCCTCCTGCAGGCCGAACCGATGAACCTCCACGTCGGCGAGAATCACCGGTTTCTTCGCTGTGTTGATCATGGCGACGGCTTCCTCCAGCGCGGCCCCGAGGGAATGCGCGTCGCTCGGCTCGTGGAGTTCGAGCGGCGTGTGATGCGGAATGCCCGGCGCGTTGATCATGTCGCGCGGCAGTTCGATATACACCGGCCGCTTGTAGCGCTCGGCGGCGTATAGCACGCGGTCAATCTCCTGCAACGCGGTTTGCGGATCGCTCAGCACGGTGGAGGCGACGGTGATTTGATCGAAAACCTTCTTTTGCGTGTCGAACTCGCGGACTTTGTGATGGAGCAGGGGATTCTTGGCGCGCTCCTTCATGCCCGGCGCGCCGCTGATGACCACTACCGGCGATTTCTCCGCGAACGCGCCGGCCGTGGGATTGGCGACCTTCAACCCGCCCACGCAGTAAGTGACGCAGACCACGCCGAGGCCGTGGAGCCGCGCGTAGGCGTCGGCGGCAAAGCCCGCGCCCTGTTCATCGCAGGTGTTGACGATGTGCAACCGGCTGCGGTGCATCATCTCGTAAAACCCCAGCACGTAATCGCCCGGCACGCCGAAGACATGGCGCACGCCGCGCCGTCTGAGTTGCTCGATGAGGTATGGGCCGATCCCGATGGAAGATTTCGCTCGGTTCATGATGACACCAGAATTTACATCGCCCAAGGCGCGGTTCCAAGCAGCGAAATGCGGTCGTGGGACAAAGGGCGGGGTGCATGGAGAAAATAGGAAAGTCGTCTCCGTAGCCGGAGGCTGTTTGACATCGCTTAAGACCATCCAATCAACCACGGAGGTCCAGAAGAAAAATAATCCTCGACAGCCCCTCACTTCGGAGTAGTCTGCGCCTCAGTCGCCTGCGATAGAGCACCCGTCACCGCAGCAGTGCGATACAAGGCGCATCGCAGGCATGTCATCGAAAGAAACACATGGCCCGCGCCGACTTTAGCCGAGCAGACTTCTGCCGCGCCGACATCCCCGACGCCGGCCCGCCACCGAGGAGCAAACACCCCATGACCAGCTACTCCGTCAACAAAGTCGTCGGCTACGCCGAGCGCGTCGCCGATTTCTTCACCCGCAACAAACCC
>CAIQCK010000061.1 GCA_903870275.1 uncultured bacterium
CGCCGGGCGCGCCGAGCGTTGGTCTTCTGTGCGAAACAGCGGCGCGCCCAGCGGTCGCGCCCTACCATGTTCCGCGCTACGCTTTGCACGATGGTGACTTCCCTCGCGCTAGCGCTCAGCGTCGGAGCAGCGGCGGGCGCTGATAATCCGCCCGCTGCCGTCACCATCTCGCTTGAATCGGAGGGTTTCTGCATCGCCACGCCGAACGATGGACGATTCGTGTTGGGCTATCCCTCGCTGCTCGACGCGGCGCAGAAGCCGACCCTGCCGACCGATGTGAAGGCGAGCGGCAATACTGCCAGCGTCGAGTATCCGCAGGGCGTGAAGCTGGCCATCACGCGCGACGGCGCGGAGATCAAGCTGCATTTCACCGGCGTGATGGAGGCGGCGCACGGGTTTCGGATGGAGATGACGCTGCCGGGCGAGTTCAAGGACGGCGGCAAGTTTCAATTGGCGGGCGGAGAAACCAAACCGTTCCCGGCGGAGTTCGGCGGCGAGTTGGCCGTGTTCAAGGGCGAGCCGAAACCGGTGACGCTGATCGCCCCGCACGGCGGCGCGTTCACGATCGAGATGCCTTACGGCTGGCATCAAGTGCAGGATGCGCGCCAGTGGAATACGCCGACGTTCAACTATTTGTTCGCCACCGACATGCCGCACGATGCGAGTCACGAGGTGTGGTTCACTTTCAAGCTCCAGCCCGGTGGCGGCGACGTCAAGCCGTCCGCGCCGAAAGCGAAACCGGCGCCGGTGGCGCACGCGCCGGGGACATCGTTGCGGCTCACGCGCGAGGGACTGGTGATCGAGGCGGGCAGCGCCGGACAGTTCACGCTGGTTTATCCCGTCTTCGTTGGCGGGAAATGGGACGACGTGCGCAAGCCGATTGAAACGACCGTGTTGGGCAACAGCGCGACGCTCAAGTTCGACGGCGACGGACGCCTTGAAGTGGCGTTGCAGCCGGGCGAGGGGACGTTGACGCTCAATCTGGCAAGCGTGCCTGCCGGCGTGAAGTCGCTGCGGACGATGATGATGATTGATTTTAGCTATGCCACGGGCGGCTCGTGGACAATCGGCGACGGCAAGGAGACACCATTCCCCGCGCAGAAGCCGCCCAAGCCGCACATCTTCCAGGGCAACGCCGAGACGCTGACGTTGCGCAACTTCGATGGCGCGACGCTGGCGTTGCAGGTGCCGCCCTACAGTTTCCAGGAACTGACCGACAATCGCGAGTGGGGTTGGAAGACGTTTCAGTGGCAGTTCAACACGCCCTGCCAGGCCGGCGCCGAGCCGTTGCGCGTGAAGATCGCGTTTGGCGCGCCGTCGGCGGATGCGCCGAAACTCGTGGACCGTTTTGGCCAGAGCGCGCGCTTCGATTTTCCCGGCAAGGTAAGATCGGAGGAGGAACTCAAGCAGGACGCGCAGGCCGAGGCGGCGTGGCTGGCGGGCCGGCAACCGCCGGCGCTCGACGCGTTCGGCGGGCTGCCCGGCAGCAAGGAGAAACTCGGCCTCAAGCCGACCGGCTTTTTCCACGTCGAGAAGAAGGACGCGCGCTGGATTCTGGTGGACCCGGACGGCAACGCGTTCTTCCATCTCGGCGTGTGCGGGTTCGGGCCGTCCGACGACTACACGTATTTTGCCGGCCGCGAGCGCGTCTTCGAGTGGCTGCCCGCGCGCGACGGCGAGTTCGCGAGCGCGTTTCATCCCGACGCCTACTGGAAGCCCAACGTCCTCTCGTTCCACCTCGTCAACACCATCCGCAAGACCGGCCAGCCCTACGACACGGCCGCCTACACCGCGCGCATGATCGAGCGCGTGCGGAAGTGGGGCTTCAACTCCGCGGGCGCGTTCGGCGCGGGCGATTGGGGCGCGCGGCAGCAGGCGAAGTTCCCGCACGTGGCGCACCTGCCGCTGGAGACATGGCAGGGTTTTCGCGACATTCCCGGCACGCACGGCGTGTTCGATCCGTACTCGAACAAGCTCCGCGAACGTTGCGACAAACTCTTCGCGGAAAAACTTCCGCCGGCCGCCGCCGATCCGCTACTCATCGGCTATTTCCTCACCAACGAGCCGCTCTGGGAGGAAATCCCCGGCGCCGTCGCGGCGCTCGACGGCTCGCATCCGTGCAAGCGGCGGCTGGCGCAGATGCTGGAGGAGAAATACAAGACCATCGAGGCGTTCAACGGTGTGTGGGAAACGTCGCTCGCCTCGTTCGCCGATGTCGCCGCGCGCGGGCTGCCGGTGAAGAACGCCGCCGCGAAGGAGGACATGCGGAAATTCACCGGTATTTTCCTCGACGCCTACTTCCGGCTGGTGACTCAGACGTTCCGCAAATACGACCAGCACCACATGCTGCTCGGCACCCGGCTCCAGCCCGGCACGATCAACAACGAGACCGTCTGCCGGGTCAGCGGCAGATACCTGGACATCGTTTCATTTAATTACTACACCCACGGCCTCGACCGCGATTTGCTCGCGCGCGTCCACGGCTGGATCGGCGACAAGCCGATGTTCTTCAGCGAGTTTTATTTCGGCTCGGCCGCCGACAGCGGGCTCACCGGCGGTGCCAAGGATGTCTCCAGCCAGCGCGAGCGCGGCCTCGCTTACCGCCAATATGTCGAGCAAGCCGCCGCCCTCGGCTACGTGGTCGGCATCGAGTGGTTCACGCTGGTGGATCAGGCGGTGACCGGCCGCTGGTTCGACAAATACAACGGCGAAGCCGCCAACACCGGCCTCATCTCCGTCGCCGACCGCCCGTGGAGGGCGATGCTCGACGAAATGATGAAGACCAACGCTGACATCTACAAAGTGTTCTTCGGCGAGCGCGAGCCGTTCGTTTTCGATGACCCGAGGTTCAAGCCCGCGGAGAAAAAGGCGCAGTAGTTGGCGAGCGTTCGAAGCTACACCTCATGAACGATGAAGATCGCACTTAGTTTCTTTCCGGCATGGGTTGCTGTTTGCAGCCTTGCGAATTTCCCCCTGATGGCGAGTGAACCGGCGGTGCCGCCGAATGCCAGGTCCGGTCCTCGCGTGTTGTTTGAACCATCGGAGATTCGAATGCTACAGCAGCGAATCGAACAACCGGAACTGGCGCCGCTGTGGAAAAAAATCCTGTCTGACGCGGAAGTGTTCTGCGATCCGAAGTCCTCCCGTTACGCCGATCCGCAGCATCTATATCGGCTGTCCGGGGAGCGCGGGAGCATGTCGCAAGATCGCCACGATGCCTTGTTGGTGCACACGATCGGGCGCGTGCTGACTCAGCGAATGGAGGCCATTGGTTTTGCTTATCGGCTCACGGGGCGGAAGACGCTGGGACAACACGGTGCTGCGGTCTTGCTGGCCACGGTTGAGCAGTATCCGGCGACCAACCCGATTGTTGCCAAGGGCTTTGCAGGCGGCCGGGGCGACATCATGCGCGGATTGGCCATCGGTTTCGACCTGCTGGGGGATTGCCTGGAGGATCCGCAACGGCAGCGGGTTGCCGCCGCCTGCGCGGAGTACCTCGATCTGGCGGTGGGGGAATTCAACAATAGCAAGCTGTGGTGGTATAAGGTTCACAACTACAATGGGGTGAACGGTGGCGCCGCCGGTTGTCTTGCCCTGGCGTTGAGCCATGTCTATCCGGATCGCTCTGACGCGTGGGCCGCGGAGTGTGTGAAGACCGTTGAACGCTGGCTGACGTTTGGGTTTGACGCCGATGGGGCTTACGAAGAGGGCGTTGGCTACTCTGTCTATGGGCTCTGCAATACCGTGATGTTTGCCGACGCGCTGTTGCGAGCCGGCAAAACCAACCTGTACCTTCATCCCACGTTTCGCAAGCTGCCGCAGTTCTACGCCCTGTCGCTTCTGCCGGGGGAACGGGTTTACGATGCCAGAAACGATTCCTCGTACGCCGGGCTGGGCGCGATGCTGCTGCGATTGGGCGCCGCGTGTCACAACGGTCTTTATCGATGGCTTTGGGATCAAAGCGGTTCGGAAGAAAGCGTGCTCCGGATTCTCTGGGACAACACCGTGCCGCCGGTCGATCCGGTGGCGGCCGGCATCCCGCGCGCCAAACACTTCCAGGGCCGCGGCCTTTGTGTGTGGCGGACCGGGTGGACCGCAAACGATGTGATGTTTTCCATCGAGGCCGGGCCGTACTATCCGGTGACACACAATCAGGCTGACAAGGGGCACTTTACCCTCTACGGATTGGGCTATCGTTGGGCTACCGACTGCGGTTATGCGAACGAGCACGAGCCGGAAGGGCGCGGGCAGACACTGGGCCACAGTTGTGTGCTGATCGATGGCAAGGGCCAGGCCTTGGCGGGTGCCGGATGGGGTGTGAACGGCTCGATTGTGCGCTACGAGGCGAATGACCGCTATGGATGCGCGCTGGCAGACTGCACTGAAGCCTACAATCGCAACAGTGCGGGCAAGCCTGGGGCGGGCGCCCGGTTTGCGCGTCGGCAGGCGGTCTTTGTTTATCCGCGCCAAGCCGCCCCGGCCTATGCTTTGGTGCTGGATGATATTCAGAAAGACGATCAGCCCCATCAGTATACCTGGCAAATGATGTTCGCCGATGGAATGAGAACCAGCGTTGCCGAAGATCGAGTGCTTCTCGAACCAACCAACGCGCCATCGGCAAAATCGGCAGTGCCAACCACGGCGGATGCCCAAGGCGACACGCCCCGGCTTGTGGTGCGAATTCACGCCGATGCGAACACCGTGCTCTCGACCGATCTGTTTCACCCTAATGATTATCATGGACCGGCCGCGTTTCCCCGGCTTCGGGCTTCAACCCAGGCAGTGAATCCTCACTTCGTTGCTGTTCTGTTGCCGTTGCCGGCGAAGGTGAAGGAGCCGAAAATCTCGTTTCAGACAAGGGCGGGGAGCCGGCTGACGATCATCCAATGGCTGGATCATTCGGACACGTTTGTTTGGTCGGACGCGGATAGCTCCCTCAAGCTGGTGGACGCGAAGTAAAGCGCGACCGAAGACGCACGCTCCGTGCATCGAAATCCGGGAAAACTCGGTTGAAATCTCTACCTCCATCACTCCAATACTCCACTACTCCGTCACTTCGCATCTTCACGCTGTCTCACGGCGCGCGATTGGCGGGCGCGGGGTCCCAGCCGGTTGCTTCCGGCATGGTCGCGAACGCCAGCGAGAACGAGAGCGGGTAGTTGCAGTTGCAATGGCGCGAGTAGTTTGGCGCGCTCAGAACGCCGTCGGCCGGGATGAGGCTGTTGGTGCAGCCGGAGCGGATTCCGCGCAGATACGTGTGGGCGCCTGTGGCCAGATCGAAGTAGGTGGCGTGACCATCGCGCACCAGAATCAGATGCGGGCAGCCCAGCGCCCGGCCGCAGCCGCGAAGGTCTCCGTTCGCTCCCTTCCACATCCGCGGCGCGCACGACTCGCCGGTGGCCAGATCAATGACTTCGCCGCCGTGCGTGACGAGCCGGTCGGCGAGAACGATGGGCGGATGGTAGCTCGTGAAGGATGTTGGCGGGTCTTTGCAGGGCAGTTCCTTCGACCACAACAAGGCGCCCGTCGCGCCGCGAAACGCCGCCGCCGTGGCGGTGTTTCGCGAGAAGAGCAGCACGTCAGCCGGTTCGGAGAAGGCGAGTTGCGGCGGCAGCGGCGGATCAAACCTGGCAAACTTCAACTTGGCCGCGAGCGCCGGCGTGGTCGTTTGGACCCGCCAGAGCGGTTCGCCCGTGGCGAGTTTCAACGCCGTGATCTCCGCTTGCTCGGTTTCCGGAGCGTCCTTCCGCCGATGCTGCGGCAGCCAGCAGTCAACGCAGAACGCACGGTCCGAGCCGAGCGCGAAACCGAAACCATCCCGTTGAGACGACAGTTTCCAGCGTAGCGCGCCGGTGCGGCGGTCCAGGCAGACCAGCCATTTTCCCGCCGCGCCCACAAGCGAATCGCCGCCGCCGCGAATCTGTTGCCACGTTGCGCCCGCCGGAGCGGCGAAGGCGGCCAGTTGTTTGCCGGTGGCGGCGTCCAGGCGCAGACAATTGCCATCGGTGAGCGCGTAAACACTGTCGCCGAGGGCGGCGAAATCGCCCAGCGATTTCAATGCCCGTTTCCACAAGGGCCGGCCGGTGTAAATATCGGTGGCATAAAGCCCATCGCTGATCTGGACAAACATCCGCCCGCTGGCAACGCGCGGTCGCGGGCCGGCGCCGGCATACGCCAACGCTCCCGTGTCGGCGCCGGGGAGCCGCGGCGGGTCGCCCTCAATCCATGGAACCGACCGGTCCAGCCCGCCGCCGAACCAGAGCACGCCCAACGGTGACGCCACCTGCCGGTCCTGTGAAGCATACGTGTGGCCGGCATCGCCGCTCTCGTGCATCCAGTCCGCCGCGCCGGGCAACGCGCCGCGCCGCGATAGAAGCGAGAATCCGCCAACTGTTTTTACTTCGCCGCCGGCGAGCGTGGCCGACTGGACTTGGCGGGCAAACATTTCATGCTCGCCCGCCGTCAGCGCGAAGCAGGCCGTGCCGCCGTAGGGCCGCAACAGCGCGAAGAGCCGGCTCGCGAAGTCCGGCGTCGCCGCGAAAATTTTCTGCGGTGACTCCTCCGCGACAACGACGCTCGCCAAATACGGCGCGAGCCGCAGCGACGCGAGGTCTCCCGGCAGGATGTGGACGCGCAAGCCGTAGAGGCCGAGTTTGTGAAACTCGCGCCGCGCTCGGGCGACTTTTTCCGCGTCCGGTTCGAGGACAATCAGCCGGAGCTTGGATTGGCGCGCGAGTTCTTCCACCAACCTTCCCGTTCCCAAACCCAACACGATGCCGTAGCCTTCGCGAACGCCGGCCTGCCGGAGAATGTCCGCCGCGCGCGTTTTCCACTTGTCCGATGGTGATCCGATGCGACCAGCCGCGGCCGCGTAACTCTTCGGCGAAGTGTTTTCCGCGCCGAAGCAGTAGAGATTTCCTTCCACGGTGACAACAAACAGTTTGCCATCCGCCGCGAGCATGCGGTGCGGCGTGCCGGAGATCGTTGCGCGCCACGATATTTTCGGCGATGTCCCGTCATCCGGCATGTCCACGGCCGCCACTGCTCCCGCTCCGCCGGCGTAAAGCCGCCGGCCGGCCTTGATGTGGATCTTCAACGGCGACGGCAGGCTCCAGAGTTGGTTGAAGCGCGCCGCGCTCCATGCCACCAACCGCCTCGGCTCGCCCCAGCCGCCTTGCACCGTCGTCTTCCATCCCGGCAGACTGGCGAGGTCGCACGCGACCATTTCGGTGTAACTGGCCCCCCGCGGCAGCACGCGGTCCTCGTTGCTGTCGCGAACCAGCGGCACGGCGGCGTTTGTCGGGCGCGAATAATACATCGCCTTCTCGGTCAGCACCGGCTCGCGGGCCACCGCCAGCTCTTTCGCGTTGGCGGGATCAATTTCCAGCCGCTCACGCGTCTCCAGCGCGTGCAGCTCGCCCGGTCGCGCGGGGGTCTTCTTGCTGGAGGTCCACCAGGAGAGATACGTGATCTCGTCGCCGCTGCGGACGCGGAGCATGCGCTGGCCGTCGCGGTTGACGACTTCCAGCTTGAACTGTTTGATCCACTGCTCAACGGTGGCGGACGGCACTCGCATCTGCCGCGTGAACTCTTCCACACTCACGTAATCGCCGGGCTTGGGCGCGGCCTTTAACGCATCCGCGGCGAGCCGGTAGAGATCGCCGCTTTGAAACAACCAGTCGCCGGCGCCGCACGCATACCAGCTTCCCTTGGCCAGCGCGACGCGTCCGCCCCAGCCGGTCGTGTAAGGCTCCAACCGTCCCGTGGCGCGGTCAAAAAACGCCGGCAGGGCGCGGCCGCAGGGCACGATCAGTTTGGAGCCGATGATGGTCAGATAACCTTGCGGCGACAGCCCGCCGTCGCGCCGGTCGCCGTGGTCGAGCACCGCGTCTTTGATCCATCCGCCGTCCTTGTTCACCCAAAGCGGTTTGCCCGTGCCGGCGTCCACCGCGCAAACCGCCACGCCCTGGAACGGAAAAATGCCCGCGGCGAAATAAACCGTTCCGTCGGCGAGTACCGGCCCGCCGCGCGCCGGCCAACGACAGATCAACCGTTCGTCGCCGAGCAGTTTGGAAGCGGCGCGCTCCGGTTCAAGCGGGGGAAACTTCCACAGCAGCCGCCCGTCCTCCGCGGCGACGCAATACAGAAAGCCGTCATCGGAAACGAAATAGACTTTGTTCTGCCACGCCACCGGCGCGAATCGCACCGGCCCGTCGGCAAAGAACGTCCACCGCTCTTCGCCCGTCGCCGTGTCGAGCGCCGTCACGGTGTCGGTCACCATCGAAGGCACGAACAGCCGCTGGCCCGCGACGACCGGCTCGTAGGACTTGTCGAAGCACAATCGCGGATCGTTCGGGAAAGTTGGCGCGGGCGTCGGCAACTCGCGTTTCCATTGCAGACGCAGCGCCGCAGGCAGCTCGTGTGTCGAGGCCGCCGTGTGCCCGGCGTCGTGTCGCCACATCGTCCAGTCGTCGTCTGCCAGACAAAGAAAAGCCGGCAAACACAGGAGGACGAAGCCCAGAGAGATCAGAAACGGGTTTCGGACGACGGGAGCGAACATTTTCTCAGACGGTATCGTTTTCATGGTGGATGAGAACGAATCCTATCTTCCATCAGTTGCGGCAAACACTCAAGTTGTCTTCGTCATACCGGGGATGGCCATAGGATGGCCGCTGGCGGCCGCAGCGGAGGTCTTTAAGAAGTTCCAGCGCGAGATTTCGGAGGCCGGATTTGATTCGTTCGGTTTCGTATTCATCTCGCAGGCCCTTCTTTTCTGCGACACGGCGCTGGCTAGGTCGCCAACGTTTTCAACAACCAGGTCCGGCTTTCTTCGATCAGTTTCTGCCCCTCATCCGCACTGAACTCGCCCTCGGTTTCGAGTGACAGCGCGCCGCGGTAACCATGCTGCCTCAGCACGTTCAGACAGCCCTTGAGATTGACATCGCCCTTGCCGAGCACGACGCATTTCGCGCCCACGACGTCCTTGATATGGACGTGCACAACCCGGTCCACCACCGCTGCGAGCGTGGCCACCTCATCCTGCCGTTGGCCGAACGGTGTCCACGAATAGCCGCCGGACTTGGTATCCGCGTAGGTCACCCGGTGGACGTTCGCGGTGTCGTAGTTGATGCCGAACTGTTTGGAGTCCGACAGAGCCATGATGCTTTTCAAGCCATCGGCCGTGAGGGAGAACGAACCGTGCGGCTCGATGGCCAGATATACATGACATCGCTCGGCCACCTCCAGAATTTGCGCGAGGCGCTCGCGCAGCAGTTTCAGCGCGTCCTCGTCCGACATGTCTTTCGGTTTGCGGCCGTCGCCGGCGTGCACCACAGGGACGCCCGCCGCGGACGCCCAGCGAATGGTTTGTGTGACGCCTTCCACGCTTTTTGCATTCGGAATGATCGCGCCGTGCTGCGACCAAAGTCCGGTCACGCCCTTGAAACCGAATTCCTTCACGCGCCGTTTGAACTTTTCCGGATCGTCCTTCCACGGGTCCACGTGCGGACACCACGGGCCCGTGGCCTGCGGCTCAACATACTCGTAGCCGGCCCGCGCGATCCGTTCCATCGCCACTTCCAGCGGTTGTTGGCGGAACGTCACGGTGCCACAGCCGATCTTCATCGGCGCGTTGCTGGCCGCGGATTTTGCGGCGGGCGCATGGCCCATGGCGGCCACGCCAATTACTGCGGTGCGGACGAACTCACGGCGAGTCATATTTTGCGTTTTCATAAGCTCTTTCCTTACAGTTGTGGTGTCTTATCCACGGTTCCCCAACTCGCGGCCGATCTCCAGCGCCGCCGCCGCCACTTTGGCGCCGGCCTTTTTGATCGACTCGCGCGGCAGACGGGCGGTGGGCGCCGAGACGCCGATGGCGCCGACGATCTGGCCACTGGCGTCGCGAATGGGCGCGGCGACGCATCGCACGCCTTCGTGCTGTTCCTCGTCATCCACGGCGAAACCGCGTTTGCGTGTTTCCTCACACTCTTGAGCCAGTTCCGCCAGGGTCGTGATCGTTCGCTTGGTGAGCTTCGACAAATGTTTTCCGCCGAACAACCCAGCCAATCGCTCATGGTCGAAATCCGCGATCAATGCCTTGCCCACGCTGGTGCAGTGAAGCGGCACACACGACTCCGAGCTGCCCGCCACGCCGACCGCCTGGGTGGTGAGGCGCTGTTCGATCAGCATGGCCTGACGGCCTTCGCGAATTGCCAAGTGCGTCGTTTCGCCCGTTTCTGCCGCCAGCGCGTTGACGTGCTCTTGCGCCAACTGAAGCAGCACGTTGTCAAACTGGAAAAGATCCGCCAATCGCCAGATCGCCGACCCGAGAACGTAGTGTTTGCTACCCGGCATTTGTGCGAGGAAACCCCGCTGCTTGAGGGTGTTCGCCAGGCGGAAGACGCTGCTGCGATCGATTCCCAACACGGGTGTCAGGTCCGCCAGCGACACCGGGCGGCGGGCGCTGGCGATGGTTTCGAGCAGCAGCAGTCCCCGGTCGAGACTCTGGATCTGTTGGGTCGGGCCGGGTTTCATTGTTGTATAATACGCAACACTATTGTATTTAGCGCATAATGGATTCGGAGGGATGCGCTGTCAATGTTTTTAGTCGTCGGCACATCGCGTCTTGAGTCTTGCCCGGTGGCGGCCTAGGTTGCTGGCGCTTAGTGAACCCCTTGAAGGACACCGCGCATATAACTGATTGGATGGACGGCAACCGCCGGACCCTGTTGTTTGTTCTGGCTCTTTGTGTCGGCATCCTCCTGGTTTATCCCCGCCAGGACAGTGAGGCGTGGTTCGATCCGGGTGATCGCGGCAGGGATGTCTATGCGTTTGAACGAACGCTCCACGGCGAGCTTCCTTACACGGATTATTTCTGGGTTTATGGGCCGCTGATGCCTTTTGTTTACGCGGGGTTTGTTGGGGTGTTCGGTTGCCAGATTTCGAGCGTCATTGTTTGCAAACTTTTTCTCACAGTGCTGGCGGCGGCTTTTCTCTACCTGGCCGTTTCTGAACTTTGTGTTCCACTCACCGCGTTCGTTGCGTGCGCGTGGTTTCTGGTTTTCTACCCGGATTTCTTCTTCACCTACAATCATATCGGGGCCATCGCCATGATTCTGGCCGTCCTATGGACGATGTTTGCTTATCTCAGGACCTCCCAATTGGGTTACGCCTTTTTGGGATTGGCGTGGTGTTTTGTTTTGGCGCTGATCAAAGTCAACTTCGGGGTGGTGGCCACGGGCATGTGCGTGCTGGGCGTTTTCCTGACGGACAGGCTCAAGAAAATTCCGCAGCAGAGAAAACGGGTGCTTTTCTACGTAACGGCTCTTGGAATCATCCCCGTCTTGACGATCGCCGTCTATGGTTGGTTTCTTAAAGGTTTGGCGCCAATGGAGATTCGGGAGTGCCTGCCTTATTGGAGCAATGACGAGCCCCATGTCGTAAATCCGTGCGTGGCCTTGAAAATATTGGGACGATACTTCCTGTCGAAGACGTGCGCCGATGAAACGAATCTGTGTGTGACTGTGATCATCCTGTTCTCGGCTGTTCGGACGGTATGGTTGATTGCGGCTCGCAAGCTTGAGCCGGACCGCCGCACGGTGCTGCTCGTGGCCGTCCTGCTTTTGGGCATCTTCTATGTGGGCAACCTTCACGAATATTTGAGAAGCGGTGTGGGGTATCGGCGGTTTTGGAGCCTGCCGCTGGGCATGGTCTTGGGTTTCGTTTTGGTTGACACCGCCTTCAGTAACGTGGGCAAGGCAGCCAGGCTGCTTGTGGGAGGTGGGGCCGTCTTGATCATGGGGTTGGCGTTTGGAAACGAACTCCAGTATATCAACGCTCGTAATACGCCGGACCATTTTCTCTCCTGCCGGCGCGCGCGCATCCATGTCGGCAACTCGCCCGAATGGATTCAAACCGTGGAAGCGGTCTCCGCGCATCTTCAAAAAGTGCTGAAACCCGATGAGATGTTCTTCGCTCTGCCGTATGACCCTCTCTATTACTATCTGACGGAACGGAAAAGTCCGACGCGGCAGTTGATCTTCTTTGAGCATATCAAGATTCCACCGGAGCAGGAGCGATCCATCCTCAAGGAAATCGAGCGCAACCACGTCAACTACATTCTCCTTGCCAACATATACAAATCCCAAGAGGCCCAGTTTGGAATTCTTGGCCAAACGTATTGTCCGGTCATCAGTCGCTACATCGAGGCCAACTTCACGCCCGTCGCGAAATACGGAGATTGGACCAATGAGCCGATGAGTTTTGTGAATCATGGCGTCATGATCCTCCGGAGGAAACAGCCCATGACCAAAGAGGATGTGTCTCGGATCGAAGCCGCTGCTTCCGTCCCCGCAACGCCTTTATCGTTGCCACCGCTCGGCGGACAATGATCGCCTCCGCGCCGGGACCGACACTGGACGGACTCGCGACTCCTCTTGGAGCTCTCGAGACGACACAGCAGGTTGAAAACCTGCGCTGCGGTGCGCGTGCCAGGGTGCGTCCCGGCGTGTCGCGACTTGAGACTTGTCTGATAGTGGCCTAGTCTGTCGGTGTTTATTGAAAAACTTGAAAGACACCATGCATAGAAACGATTGGCTGGCTGGCAACCGCCGGTCCCTGCTTTTTGTTCTGGCGCTTTGTATCGGCGTTTTCATTCTGTATCCGCGCCTGGGATGGGTGGAGTGGTTTGATCCCGGAGATCGCGGCCGGGATTTATATGCGTTCGAACGGACGCTCCACGGCGAACTTCCTTACACGGATTATCATTGGTTCTACGGGCCGTTGATGCCTTTTGTTTATGGAGGGTTTTGCGGAGTTTTCGGCTGCCAGATGTCCAGTGTCATCCTTTGCAAACTGTTTCTCACGCTGTTGGCGGCAGCTTTCTTTTTTTTGGCCGTTTCCGAGCTTTGCGCTCCCCTCACGGCTTTTGTTGCGTGCGTGTGGTTTCTAGTTTTTTATCCGGAGTTTTTCTTCACCTACAACCATATCGGGGGAATCGCCATGATTCTGGCCGTCCTGTGGGCGATGTTCGCTTATCTCAGGACTTCCCGGCTGTGTTACGCCTTTCTGGGATTGTTGGGGTGTTTTGTTCTGGCGCTGATCAAGGTGAACTTTGGAGTGATGGCCACGGGCATGTGCGCGCTGGGCGTCTTCCTGACGGACCGGCTCAAGAAAACTCCGCGGCAGAGAGGCCAAACACTCTTTTATGCAACGGCCTTCGGAATTATCCCGGTCTTGACGGTTGCTGTTTATGCCTGGTTTCTCAATGGTTTGACGCTGATGGAGATCCGCCAATGCCTGCCTTATTGGAGCAATGACGAGCCGCATGTTGTCAATCCCTTCACGGCGCTGAAAAACCTCGGGCAATTCGTCCTCTCGGGAATATGGGCGGACGAAACGAACCTGTGTGTGGCTGTGATTATTTTGTTTTCCGCCGTTCGGACGGCATGGTTGCTGGCTGCCCGCAAACTGGAGCCGGACCGCCGCACTGCGCTGATCGCAGCCATCATTCTGTTGAGTGTCTTCTACGTGGCCAACCTTCACGAGTATTTGAGAAGCGGCGTGGGTTACCGGCTGCTGTGGAGCCAGCCGTTAAGCATGGTCCTGGGTTTCGTTTTGGTTGACGCCGCCTTCAGCGGGGCGGGCAGGGCGGCCCGGTTGCTCGCGGGGATGGCGGCCGTCCTGATGGTGGGGTTGGCGTTCGGGGACCAACTCCAGAGCATCAATGCCTGTAAAACGCCGGCGCATTTTCTCTCCTGCCGCCGGGCGCGCGTCTATGTCGGCAACTCGCGCGAATGGATTGAAACCGTGGAAGCGGCCACGGCGCGTCTTCAGGAGTTGCTGAAACCGGGTGAGATGTTTTTCGCTCTGCCGTATGACCCTCTTTATTATTACTTGGCGGAACGGAAAAGCCCGACGCGGCAGTTGATCCTGTTTAAGGAAGTCAAGATTCCACCATGGCAGGAACGATCCATCCTCAACGAAATCGAACGCAACCGCGTCAACTACGTTTTGCTTTCCAACATGTGCAAATCCGAAGAGATTGGGTTTGGCGTGCTCGGGGAGACGTATTGCCCGCTCATCGGACGTTACCTTGAGGAGAATTTCGCGCCAATCGCGAAATACGGGGATTGGACCCACGAGCCGATGTGGTCTTGGAACCACGGCGTCATGATTCTTCAGAGAAAACAACCGATAGGCGCTCCCGGCGAACTGCGGAGCAGGGCACCTACTTCCGGCTCTGCAATGCCTTGACCATTGCCACCGCCCGCCGGACGATGATCGCCTCCGCGCCGGGGCCGACGCTGGACGAACTCACTTCATAACCGCCTTCCGGATACGCCGCCGCGTGCGGGATATAACCGCCGCCCCAATGCGAATAGGCGCATGTCCAAACGCGCGAGCGCGTCCGTTTGCTCCAATCAGCCAGTTCCCCTTTGATTCGCAGGCCGATCTCCGAGCACATCTCGCCCTGGCCAAAAACCATGTAAACGTCGCCAATGCGCAGCACGGCCAGTTCGATTTCACGCGTCTGCTTCGGATCCTTCTTGCCCGGCAGCGCGAGCTTCTCGCTCGCGCCCTCCAACGGGAAGGGGCGACCCGCTGGTGCCGTCACCGGTTGCGGCGGCACGCAGACGGCGCTCACCACGTCGCGGCCGAGTTCGTGGCCCAGTTCGGCAAGCATCTGCTTTCCATCCACCAGCACATAGCCAAACTTGCCGTTCGCCAAAGCGATGCGCGGGCGCACGTCGCCGCCGAAGCCTTGCAGGAACATGGGCTGGCTGTTGGTGAACGCGGCGGCGATCCACTCCCGCGCGGCGCCGGGATAATCCGGGCTGATCTCCTGCCCGCCCATCGTCACCGGATGACACGTGTAGCCGAACAGCACCGCGCGAACTTCGTTGGTGCCGCCGAGCACGCGCATCACGGGCACGTCGGGGTCAATCCGCTTGCGCGGCTCCGGCGCGATGCCGGCGACCTTGCCATCCTTGCCGGCCTGGCGGCGGTTGAGACCGACCAGCGACTGGCCGACCGTGTAGTCCAACGTCGCCTCTTTCAAATCGGCGACAGCCGCCTCGACGAGGTTTGAGGTTTTCGCCGCGAACGAATTCAGATAATCCGCGTTCTTGCTGTTGAACGACGGCCCGCAATGGGTGTGCGACGAGTTCACCATCATTTGATGCGGCGGGATGCCGAGTTTTTCTGCTGCTTCACGAATGCCGGCAAGTTGCTGTGTGCCGATGTAGCAAACATCAATCGCCATGATGCCGGCCCGCGTGGCCCCGTTGTCGAACACGACGCACGAGGCGCTGAGGTTTTTGAAAACGCCGGTGGACGGCGTTTTGCGCGCGGAGTAGCCCGCCATCCAGACCGGGCCGGTCGGCGTGATGTCCACGGTGGCGACGCCGATTTTGAGAGGCTCGGCGGAGAGGACGATGGAGGCGGCGAGAAACCAAACAATCGCGGTCGCGAGTGAGGCTTTCATGGCCGAAATGATAACAGATCGAACGCCTTGGTTGAAGCCCGGATTTGTATCCGTCATAATGACATCACCATGAAATTCCTGCTTCCATTTCTGCTTGCCGCTGCTTCGCTGCTCGCTGCCGAGTCCAAACAACTCGACTACGCCATCATCATCACCGGCGAAGAACTGCTGCGCGGCGTGTTCCCTGACGCGCACACATGTTTTATCACCCGCACGTTGCACCCGCTCGGCTGCCACTGCGTCAACTCGACAACGGTGGACGACAAAGTGGTGGACATCCAGGAGGCGTTGGGTCTGGCAACGAAAAAAGTGCGGCTGGTCATTGTCACTGGCGGCCTCGGTCCGACCGTTAACGACGTCACGCGCGGCGCGCTGGCGGAATTCACTGGCATCGAGTTGCGTGAGCAGCCCGACGTGCTGGCGGAGATGGAGCGACGGTTTAAAACGCCGCGCGACCAGCTTCGCGCCAACTTGCGGCGCCAGGCGACGGTGCCGGTGAGCGGCACGTATTTGAAAAACTCCAATGGCACCGCCGTCGGCCTCGTTTTCGAGTGGGGCGACAAGGTTATCGTGGCACTGCCAGGGCCGCCGCGCGAGTTGCAGCCGATGGTGAAAAACGAACTGGTGCCATATCTGACAAAAAAATTTGGCGTGCGCTCGCCCGGCAGCTCCCTCACGCTGCGATTTGTCGGCGCAGGCCAGTCGTTGATTGACCAGACGATGCGCGAGCACGTGCCGTTGCTGCCCGGCGTCACGGTCGGCTCGCAGTTTGAAGGCGGTCGCGTGGACTTCACTTTCATGCTGCCCGGCGACAGCCCGGAAGACCGGAAGCGGTTGCAATGGCTGGCGGCGCAGATTCGCGAACACCTCGGTGAATACATCTACGCCGAGGACGATACCTCTCTCGAAGCGCACGTCGCGCGAGCGCTCTTGGCGCGCGGCGCGAAGCTGACGTTGATCGAGATCGGCAGTGGTGGCCGGCTCGCGGCGAGTCTGGCTGGATTGTCGGAAACAGCGCGCTTGTTAAGGGCTGCTTACGTTGCGCCGGACGGGGACGCGATGCGCCAACTACTGAAAATTGGCGGCCCGTCAAAGGGTTCACAAGACGACCTGAAGGCGTTGGCCGCGACAGTCGGTGGCGAATGGACGCTTGTCATTGGCGAGGTCAGCATGGACAACGCCGGCGCGCGTTTGTGCGAAGTGCTATTCCACCTTGGTGGCGAACGGTGGGAGTTTGTCCGCGTGCCGGTTCAAGGTTCGGGCGAAACCGCGCACGCCAACCTGGTCACGCAGATTTGGGATCGCCTGCGGCGGTTGTTGAAGTGAGCGAACTATTGCGTCAGCCGCTTCGCTTTTGAGCGCCCGCCTTTCCACAAATCGTATTGCGGGTCGGCGTATTGTGCGAAGAAACCGTCGAGTTGTTTCTGCAACTGTTTCTTCATTGCCGAGTGCTCCGGCCAGTGGATGAGGTTCTCGTGTTCGCCGGCGTCCTTCTTCATGTCGTAAAGCTCATCAGGGCCGTTTGGGTAGCGAACGATCAACTTCCAATCCTCCGTCCGCACCATCCGCAGGTTTTCGAACTCGTGGAAAATGATGTTGTCCCATGCGATGGACTCGCCGCTCAGCGCCCGGGCATAACTACGGCCCGGCAGCGGCGGTTTGGACGGCCTCTTCGTTTCCAAGCCCATCCGCGCCAGCGCCGTCGGCAGGAAATCGTAGTTGCACGTCATCAAATCGCAGGTCGCGCCTGCCGGAATGGCGCCCGGCTGCCGCCAGATGAGCGGAATCATCACCGCCGTCTCGCGCGCCGTGAGCGGGCGCGTGTGATCGCCCATGCCCCAGAAGCCGCCGTGGCCACCGGCGAGACCCTGGTCGGCCGTGAACACCACGAGCGTGTCGCGGTCGTGGCCGAGCTGACGCAGCGTCTCCATCACGCGCCCCACGCCGTCATCGAGACCGCTCATCGCGGCGGCGTAGCTGCGCATGCTGACCAGGTTGTTCATGAAATCGCGATTGTTCATCAGCCACGGGCTGACCGGCTCGCGCGGAAACGAGTCCATGTTCAGCCGCGCGTAGTAGTCGGTGTGCCGGTTGCGATGGACCTCGCGCATGATTTTGCCGAGGCCGTAGGGCGCGTTGTAGGCAAGGTAAAGAAAGAACGGTTTCTTGTGGCTCTGTTCCAGGAACTCGACCGCGTGGTCGGTGATCGCGTCGGTGGTGTATTTCGGTTCCTTGCAGATTTTCCCCTGCCAGATCACCTCGTCGCCGTAGAATGTTTCCGTGCTGCCGGAGTTCTTCGTAAACCAGTAGCGGAAACCCTCCTGCGGTTCCGCGAGCGCGCCACCGAGATGCCACTTGCCCGACAGGCCGCACGTATAACCCGCCCGCGACAAAATTTTCGGCAGGCTTGCGAACTCGCGGATCGCGCACTCGGGTTGGGTTTTCTCCGCCTGCAAGAAACTATGCACGCCGTGCTGCGACGGGATCAGCCCGGTGAGCATCGTTGCCCGTGTCGGCGAACAAACGCCGTTGACGCTGTAGGCTCGCGTGAACCGCATTCCCTCCGCCGCGAGCCGGTCAATGTTCGGCGTGAGGATTTCCTTGTTGCCGTAGCAACCAATCGGCCACGGGCTGAGGTTGTCGCAGAGGATCAAAACCAGATTCGGGATTAACTCTCCCTTCAAGGTGACAACCTTTTCGCTGACCGCCGGTTGGGTGGCGGTTGGCGGCACAGTGTCGGCGAGCGCCGCGGCGGCAACCAGCAGAAAGAAAAACCACGGTCGCAGTTTCATCGTTCTTGTTTCCGGGAGGCGCCGGCCGGAGTGTTCACTTGGCCATGTTTGCCGGGTTGATGCGCCGCCGGAATTCGCTCGGCGTTGTGCGCTTCAGGCGCTGGAACTGGCGGTTGAAATTCGAGAGATTGGCGAAGCCGCAGGCCAGCGCGATGTCGGTGATGCTTTGCTCGGTCTCTGCCAGCAGACGGCAGGCGCGGCCGACGCGCAGCTCGTTCACAAACGCCGGGAAGGTCCGCGCCGTGTGCCGCTGGAAAAAACGGCTGAACGCACCTTCGCTCAGGTGCGTCATCCGGGCGGCTTCGCTCAACCGGATGGGCTGGTCAATGCGCTCGTTGATGAATTTCAGCAGCGCCGCCATGCGCTCTTGGTTGAACGGATTCAGTTCCACCGTGAAGCCGGCGCTGGCGATGGGCCGGACCTCGCGCGACGCCGCCAACGCTTCCAGCACGGTCAGAAACAGGACCAGCCGGCGCAGCCCGGTCGTGTGCGCCATCTCGCGCATCAAGCCGTCCACCCGGTCGCGCGTGCGCCCGGTGAACTGGAGTCCCACGGCGGCGCGGCGGAACAGTTGACGGATGGGCGCCATGGCCGGCAGTTTCTGGCAGGCGTCGCCAAGAAAATTTTCCTCGAACTGCGCGAGCAGGAAGTGCACGGGAGCCGTGTCGCCGTGCGCATCGTGCTGCCAGATGTGCGGCAGGCGCGCGCCCACGAGCACGAGGTCGCCGCGGCGCAGCGGCGTGATGTTGTCGCCCACCATGCGGTAGCCGGGGCAGTGCAGCGTCAGGATCAGCTCGTATTCCGGGTGGAAATGCCAGGGGCACTCAAACTGGCGGGTGCGGAGCGATTTGAAGGCGAACCCTTCCTCCGAGCCGACAGTGAGTGTTTGAAAAACAAGTTTCATTTGCCGTCACAACCGCGTGCGTCAGAAAAGTATCAGAACCGGTGGTAAAGCGGGTAGCAAAAAACCGGTGGTTCCGCTACATCTTCGGCGACGCTGGGATTGGCGCCGGCTGATTTTGGCGAACCAACACAAACAGGAGAAAACATTATGAGCACCGACAAACTCGCCATCCGCGGCGGCAAGCCCGCCGTCCAAGACAAACTCCCGCACTGGCCCTCGTTCGACGAGAGCGCCATCAAGGCCGTCGAGGGAGTCCTCCGCTCCGGCAAGGTGAACTACTGGACCGGCCGCAAGGGCATGGAATTCGAGAAACGCTTCGCCGAATGGCAGGGCAGCAAGTTTGCCATCAGCACCACCAATGGCACCTCCGCGCTCCACGTCGGCCTCACTGCGCTGGGCATCGGTCCCGGCGACGAGGTTATCGTGCCGAGCTACACGTTCATCGCGTCGAGTTTCTCCATTGTCCAGGCCGGCGCCATCCCGCGCTTCGCCGATGTGAACCTCGATGACCACTGCATCAGCGTCGAGTCTGCCGAGAAGCTCGTCACCGACCGCACGAAGGCCATCATGCCCGTCCACCTCTACGGCAACGTCGCCGACATGGACAAAATCAAGGCCTTCGCGAAGAAGCACAAGATTTTCGTCATCGAGGACAACGCCGAGGCGTTCGGCGGCGTCTATAAAGGCAAAAAGACCGGCTCCATCGGCGACATCGCCGGCTGCAGTTTCTGCCAGAGCAAGACCTTTACCACCGGCGGCGAGGGCGGCATGGTCACCACCGACAACGAAGACCTTGCGTGGCTGGCGCGCAGTTTCCGCGATCACGGCTACGACGTGAAGGACCGTCTCAACCTGCTGGAACTGGAGCAGAAACTCTCCTACATCCACAACATGGTCGGCTGGAATTACCGTATGACGGAAATGCAATCCGCCATCGGCCTCGCCGAGCTGGACCGCATGGACACGTGGAACATGCCGCGCCGCCGCCGCAATGCTCACATCATCATGGACGCGATTGCGAACGAGCCGCTCGTGAAGTTCCGGCCGATTGACACGCCGGAGCGGCAGAACGGCTGGTTTGTCATGGCCTTCTCGCTCGACATCGGGAAGATGCGCTGCACTATTGATGAGTTCGTGAAGGCCGCCGGCGCCGAGGGCGCCCCGTGCTGGCGTGTGTTCTGGCCCCAGTGCCACACCGAGGCGGCTTTCAGCAAGCGAAACTCCTTCGGCCGCTCCGGCTTCCCGTTCAAGTCGAAGGAATACACCAGCAAGGCGAGCGTGGATTACTCGAAGGTGAAGATTCCGAACGCGCTGTGGCACCAGAAGAATACGTTTACCTGCTTTGCCTACCCGACGTTCGAGCCGCATCACTGCGAGCAGATTGGCGCGGCGTTGAAGAAGGTCATCCGGGCATTTGCCAAATAACTAGTGGGGTTACGGAGTGGTGGAGCGTTGGAGCAACAAATCCAGCCTCTGCCACTCCCAACTCCATCATTCCAAAAACTCCAACACTCCACTACTCCAATGAAAATCAAATGGGGCGTCATCGGTTCCGGCGGCATCGCGCGCCGGCGGACCATTCCCGAGGGAATCATGTCGGCGTCGAACGCCACGCTGGTCGCGGTTTTCGATCCAAACGCCGAGGCCAACCAGGCCGTGGCGAAACAGTTCAATGTGCGCGCCATCGGCAGCGTGGACGACCTGCTTCGCAGCGACATCGGCGCCGTTTATATCGCTTCGCCGGCGTCCGCGCATTGCGGCCAGGCCATCGCGTGCTCCAAAGCCGGCAAACATGTCCTGAGCGAGAAGCCGCTCGGCATGACCATTGCCGAGGCGAACAAGATGATCGCGGCGTGCAACAAAGCCGGTGTGAAGCTTGGCACGGCGTTCATGATGCGCTTCATGGCCCAGCATCAGGCCGCGCTGAAACTCATTCGCGATGGCAGGCTCGGCAAGCCGGTCTTCGGTCGCGCGCAACTGTCCTGCTGGTATCCGCCGATGCCCGGCGCGTGGCGGCAGGACCCGGCGACGGGCGGCGGCGGCTCGCTGATGGACATGGGCGGCCACTGCATTGACCTGCTGGAGATGTTCTTTGGCAAGGTGCGCGCGGTGAGTTGCTTCACCAACCGCACGGTTCAGTGCTACGCGAGCGAAGACAGCGCGGTCGCGTCGCTCTTTTTCGAGAACGGCGCTCTCGGCGTGGTGGACACGTTCTTCTGCATGCCGGACGAGGCGAGCCAAAACCGGCTCGAACTCTACGGATCGCTGGGCAGCATCCTCGCCAAAGGCACCATCGGTCAGGGCGCGGCCGGGGAGATGACCGCGTTCTTGAAAGAAGGCGCCGGCGGCTACGATGCGAAGCAGGCGCGCGCGGCCGACGGCGGCGTGGCCATCGCTCCGCCGCCCATCAACACTTATCGTGCTGAGATCGAGGAGTTTTCCGCAGCCATTCTGGAGAAACGCGAGCCATCGAACAGCGCGGTTATCGGCATGCAAAGCCAGAAGGTGCTCGCCGCCTGTTACAAGTCGGCGAAAACCGGCAAGGCTATTCAACTCGGCTGAAACCGGCGCCGTTGCAAAGTCGAACCGCGCGGTTCAATAGCCACCCGTGCCGAGGTTCGCGGATTTGCCGCCGGTCGTCCCGCCCGCCTTTTCCGCCGCTTCACGACGACGGTATTCGTCGAGCATCGCCGCCGTGGCGGTGGCGCCGCAGCGGCTGACGCCGAGATCGCGCACCTTGATGAGGCCATCTAGATCCCGCACGCCGCCGGCGGCCTTGACCTGGACTTTGGCGGAGACGCTGGCCCGCATCAGCGCAAGATCGTGCTCCGTCGCGCCTTTGTAGTTGTAGTTGCCGTCCTTTTGCTTCACGAAACCGTAGCCGGTCGAGGTCTTCACCCAATCCGCGCCCGCGCGTTCGCAAATCTGGCAGAGCTTCACCTTGATTTCGTCGTTCGGCATGAAGTCGTTCTCGAAAATCACCTTCACCTTCGCCCCGCGCGCGTGGGCCTCGTCGCAAACGGCTTTCACATCGCGCTCGACATAATCCCAGTCGCCGCCGAGCGCCTTGCCGGCGTTGGCGACCATGTCGATCTCGACGGCGCCATCGCGACAGGCGAGTTCGGTCTCGTAGCGTTTCGACTCGGTGCAGGAGTTGCCGTGGGGAAAGCCGATGACGCAGCCGACCTTGACGCCGGTGCCACGCAGCAGCTCGGCGGCGCGCCTGGCGGCATAGGGTTTGATGCAAACGGAGGCGACGCCGTATTTCGCGGCGACCCGGCAGCCGTCTTCGAGGTCCTTGTCGGTCATGGTGGGATGAAGCAACGAATGATCAATCATCCCGGCGAGTTGTTCGTAGGTGTATTTCATAAGAATTAACAGGGAAGACGCGAAGGTGCGAAGTTGAGGAATATGAGGGAATCAGAAGCCGGGGTATTGGAGAGCGGTTTTCTTTGGGAAGTTGAGGACGCGGTGGGTGCCGTTCTTGATGAGGACCTCGTTGAAATTGATCAGCAAGCCGAGCGGCAAACGCAGGAGTTTGAGATAAGTCACCACTTGTGCCTTATGCACCGGCGCGAGTTCCTCGACGGCCTTCAACTCTATCAACAATTGGCCGCCGATCACGATGTCGGCGCGAAATCCGGCCTCGGTGACCTTGTCCTTGTAGTGGAGCGGCACGGCCAGTTGGCGTTGATGCTCGATGCCGCGCAGTTGCAATTCATACGAAAAACAGGTTTCGTAAGCAGTCTCCAGCAGACCAGGCCCTAATTCCGAGTGGACTTCAAACGCCACGTCCACCGCTGCTGTCGCCAACCGTTCAACATCCTCCGGCACGACAATCCGTTCCGGCTTCGTCCGCATCCTCAGATCGTTCATGCCGTTCCTTCGCGCCTTCGCGTCTTCCCTGTTCAAATGCTCATCCAAAAAACGGTGCCAGCACATTGCGGGCGACTTGGACGGCAGCTTTACGGCCTTCGAGCGTTTTGCCGAACGTGTCGTCCTCGACTTCGATGCAGACGGGACCGTCGTAGCCGGCATTCATCAGCGCCGCCATGAACTTCGCCCAATCAATGTCTCCGTAGCCGGGGATGCGTGGCTGATGCCATTCCAGCGGATAGGCGAAGATGCCGACATCGTTGATTCGTTCGCAGCGAATGCGAACATCCTTGGCGTGGAGGTGGAAGAGCTTCTCCTTGAACTCGCGCAGCGGCGAGAGCGGGTCCATGTGCTGGAGGATGAAATGCGAGGGGTCGTAGTTGAGGCCGAAATTCTCGCTGGAGATGTCGCTGAAGGCGCGCCGCCAGATGACGGGCGTTGTCATTAGATTCTTTCCGCCGGGCCATTCGTCGCGCGTAAACAGCATCGGGCAGTTCTCGATGCCGATCCGGATGTCGTGGTCCTCGGCAAAGGCAATCAGCGGCTTCCAGGTCTTGAGAAAACGCGGCCAGTTGTCGTCCACCGACTTCGTCCAGTCGCGGCCGACGAAGGTGTTGACGTTTTTCAGGCCGAGTTTCTCCGCGGCAACGATGACCTTCTTGAGATGCTCCACCGCCACCTTCGCGGCGGCCGGATCCGGGTCGAGTGGGTTTGGATAATAGCCGAGGCCGCTGATGCCAACGCCGTGCCTGGCACAGAGCGCATTGACCTCGTCGGCCTGCGCCTTCGTGAAGCCGTTCGCGTCAATGTGCGTGATGCCGGCGTATTTGCGCTCGGCCTTGCCGACGGGCCAGCACATGATCTCGACGCACGCGAGGCGTTCCGCGGCGGCGAAGGAGAGAACCTGGTCGAGGTTAAGTTCGGGCAGGATGGCTGAGACGTATCCGAGTTTCATGGTTTTCCTTTCAGTTTGCGCCTTCCCTGTTCATTTCCTAAACTTTCGCCCACTTTCGCGTGTGGTTGCTCTTCATGATCGCCTCGCACACGGCGACTTCCTGGTGGCCGTCTGCCGCGTTGGCAAACAAACTCTCGCCTTTGCCACCGGCGATGGCGGCGTAGATGTTGCGGAAAAGCATTTTGAACGTGTCGGGGAAACCCTCGACATGGCCGGGCGGATAATCCATGAAGCCGGCCGCGCCGTCGCCGAACGCGGGCGTGGCGCGCACGGCTGTCTCGTTGGCACCGTCGCGGTTGCCAAAGTGCAGCATCTCCGGCTGCTCCGAGCACCACCACGCGGATTTCTTGCTGCCGTAAATCTCGATGCGAATGCAATTCTTGCGTCCGGCGGCGACCTGCGAGACGCCGAGGTTGCCGTGCGCGCCGTTGGCGAATCGCAGCAGCACGCTGGCAAAATCCTCGGTTGCGACCTTGTAGGACGCGTAGTTCATCTTCGCGTCGCTTGCCGCGAAAGTCTGCACCTCGCCGAGCGGACGGCGGCGCGTCTTGTGGAACGTGCCCAGATCGGCGAACACCGACGCGATTTTCGCGCCGAGAATGAACGAGGCCGTGTCCATCCAGTGCGTGCCGATGTCGGCGACGGCGCGCAGCTTTCCGCCCTCCTGCGGCAGCAGCCGCCAGTTGTAATCGATGTCCTTGAACAGCCAGTCCTGCATGTAGGAGCCGTTGACGTGGATGATGTCGCCGAGTTCGCCGCGCGCGACCCTGCGGTGAAGCGCCAGCACGGCGGGATAAAACCGGACGTTGTAGTTGACGGCGAATACCTTGCCGCTGCCGCGCGCCAGTTTCGCGATCTGCGCCGTCTCGCGCGTGTTCATCGCGAGTGGTTTTTCGCAGATGACGTGTTTGCCCGCGCGCAACGCCGCCAGCGACATCTCGCAGTGGAACCGGTTTGGGGAGGTGATGTGGACCACGTCCACATTCGGCGAACGCAGCAACTCGCGATAGTCGCCGAAGGCTTCCGGGATGCCGTATTTGTCAGCCAAGATTTTCACGCGATCCGGCAGGTCGCAGAGCGCCGTCACGTTCACGCCGAGCCGGCGCAACGCTTCAAGATGAACCGGGCCGATGAAGCCCGTGCCGATGACGCCTGCTTTGATTTTGGTCATGTTTGTCTCCTGGGGCGCGTGGATTCGTAGCAAGGGATGGACGGCAGCGCAAGGCTCGACAACAGCCCGCTCTGCGGGCAAACTCAGCGCATGAGTCGGGAGATATCGCGGCGTGAGTTTTTGGCCGCCGGGGTGGCGGCGGGCGGGCTGGCCGTTCTTGGCAATGCTGGCGCGGCGAAAGGCGCGGCGCAGACGCCGCACGCGGACATGGCGGCATTGCGGCAGGCGATGATGGATTCACCGCTCCAAGTGGCGCTTCATCGGGCGAAAGTATTCACCAAAGTTTTCCGGCAACACGATGCCGAGCCGTGGATTGTCCGTAAGGCGATGGCGCTGCGGGAGTATTTCGAGACGGTGCCGTTCTACTTGCGCGAGCACGACGCCATCGCGGGTTCCATCAGCGAACAGCCGGGCGCGATGCCGGTGATGGTTGAGATCGGGATCGGCGAGAACAACATTTATCTTAGCGAGCGGCCCGATCGCAAAGGTCACCTGAAAGACCGCGTGCCGGAGGAGATTCGCGACTACTGGAAGAACCGGAACATGTGGGGGATGTATCGCACGGAGATTCTTGGCAAGCCACCCGTCAAGACCCACGACGAATTGCCGGCAGGCTGCCCAAACTACAAATTCATCTCCAATCAAGGCCATCTCTGTCCGAGCTACACCGAATTGCTGCGCGTGGGACTCGGCGGCTTGCGCTGTAAAGTGCAGGCGCGGCGGCAAAACGAAAGCAACGCCGACAAGCTGGCGTTCCTCACGGCGGCAGAGCACACGCTGACGGGACTCAGTGCGTGGTCGCATCGCTACGCCGGATTCTTGTTGGACGAATCGAAACGGTGCGACCATGCGGGCCGGGCGGCCGAATTGCGCGAGATGGCGCGCATTTGCGGGAAGGTCGCTGCCGCTCCTCCGGAAACGTTCCGCGAGGCGCTGCAACTGGTCTGGCTCGCGCACCAGGCGATTCACATCGAGGGTCACGGTTATTCCTGCACGCCGGACCGGCTCGACCAGTTGCTGTTGCCGTTCTACAAAGCCGACCGCGAGGCGGGCCGGCTTGACGATGCTGAAGTCCTTCGGCTCTCCGAAAACTTCGCGCTGAAGATGTTCGACAACACCTTCTGGGGGCCTGAGCATCATCTGACGCAGGGCTTTGTGGTGGGCGGCTCGACAGCCGATGGGCGTGACCTGACGAACCGGTTGAGCTGGCTGATGATGGAAGGAGCCACCAACATGGCGCTGCCAGAGCCGCTGATTTGGGTCCGCTGGCATCCGGCGATAGACCAGAAATTCTTCGATTTCTGCCTCACGCGACTTCAGCGGACGACTTGTTTTCCTTTGATATGGAACGACAAAGTCGTGCCGGAAGGTTTGATGGCGCTCGGCGTCCGGCGTGAGGACGCGTTCAACTATGTGCCGGTCGGTTGCAACGAACTCGGAGTTCCCGGCCAGTTTTACTTCAACCCCGGCGCGCACGTTGGGTATCTGACCTCCATCGAGGCGGTGCTGACCGGTGGCAAAGGCTACAAGAAGCAATGGAAATGGAATAACATTGCGCCGGACGCCGGCGAGCTGAAGTCATTCGACCAGTTTGCATCCGCCGTCGGCGCTTACATGCGCGCGGAGATCAAGCAGTCCTACGAGCGCGAGATGCAGGTCCTGAAGGCCCAGATGCAATGGGGCCAGACGCCGCTGACCTCGTGCTTCTTCGAGGGGTGCGTGGAGAAAGCGCACGACCTGATTCAGGGCACCAAATACAACATTCTCACCTGCGGCGGCATCGCCTTTGCCAACGCGGTGGACTCGATGGCCGCAATGCGGCAGGTGGTTTATGAAAAACAGCAGGCCACGCTCGACGAAGTGGCGACAGCCTGCGCCGCAAACTTCCAAGGCCATGAGCGGCTCCGCGCGAAATTACAGGCCGCGCCGAAGCACGGCAACGACGATCCGCGCGTGGACGACATCATCCGGCTGGTCGAGCGGCTGCGCGACGAGCCAATGAAGGAGATTTGCCGCGACCCGCGCGACGGCAGCCAGTTTGGCAACGGTCACGTCGTCCGCAGCGGCGCGGTGACAATGGGCCGCGGCACGCCCGCCACGCCCGACGGCCGCCTTGCGTGGTCGCCGGTGGCCAACTCGGTCGCGGTCTCGGCGGGCTGCGAGCGCAGCGGGCCGACGGCGACGCTCAACTCCGTCTGCAAACTCAACGCCGTGAAAAGCTGGCAGTCCGGCTATCAAGTGAACATCCGTTTCCACTCCGGCATGATCGCCGACGGCGGCCAGCGCGAGAAGCTGCGCGCGATGCTGAACGTTTATTTTCAGAATGGCGGCCAGGAGTTGCAAATCAACGTCGTGGACTCCGCGACGATGCGCGCCGCGCAGAAAAACCCGGAGCAATACCGCGACCTCGTCGTCCGCGTCGCCGGCTTCAGCGAGTTTTTCGTGAACCTCACGCCCGACATGCAGGAGGAGATCATCGCGCGGACGGAGCACCTGTGAGCGTTGGTATGGGCATGAGCTTCGTTTCCCGCCGGCAATTCCTCAAGACCGGCTTCGCGGTGGCGGGTGGCTTTGCTCTGTCGCGCCCGACTGTTTTCGCGGCGAGCGGCGTCGAAGCGTGTGTCGAGAAAGCGCACGCCGAAATCTGGCGGTTGCGGTTGGCGGATTAGCATCACACGCAAATGAAACCGGTTCTTGTCAAAGCGGTATGCACACTGGTGCTCGCCTGCCTGGTTGCCGGCAGCGCGCACGGCGCGGGCGCGGCGCCGGTGCCCACGCTTCACGTCACAGATTTATTCCGGCCGCACAACGATCCGGACGATCACTGGGACCTAACAACGCAGTATGCGCTCGCTTTGCAAGACAAGGTGGACCTTCGTGGTGTGATGATTGATCACCCGAATGCCGGGTGGGCCAAGGCGCCTGACATCTGTGCGGTGGCGCAGCTGAACCACATTACCGGCAAGGCCGTGCCGGTCGTCGTCGGTTCGCCACGCGTGCCGGCGACGGAGGAAATGCGATCGGGCGCGGCTGCGGGTGACCTGGCCGGCGTCCACGCGTTTCTGGAACTGATGCGACAATCGCCGCGGCCCGTGGTCATTCACGTGGTTGGCACGTGCCGCGACGTGGCGCTGGCGGCGCGGCTGGAGCCGAAACTTTTTGCGCGGCGATGCGCCGGCATCTATCTCAACGCCGGCTCCGGCACGCCCGACCCGGCGAAAGCGCGCCAGCGCGAATACAACGTGGCGCTCGATCCTGCCAGTTACGCCGCGATGTTCGAAATGCCGTGTCCGGTTTATTGGCTGCCCTGTTTCGAAGTGGTCAGCTCCTCGCCGTCGGAAAGGCATCGCGTGGCAACTTACGGTTCGTTCTACCGTTTTCGGCAGAGCGAAATCCTGCCGTATTTATCGGAGCGCGTGCAGAACTACTTCATGGCGATGTATGCCGGAGGAAAAACCGCCGATGGTTTGTGGCTGCAACAACTGGCCGCGCCGAAAGACGCCGAGGCCCTCGCCGCCCAAGGCAGCCGCGACCGGAACATGTGGTGCACGGCGGGCTTCTTCCACGCCGCCGGGCTGACGGTGACGAAGTCGGGCGAGATCGTGCCGCTGAAGTCGGCGAGCGACGTGGTGTTCGCTTTCGAGCCGGTCCGTGTGAAATGTTCCGCCGTCGGCGTGACGGAGTGGGAGAAAGACCCGCAGTCGAAGAACCGCTTCATCTTGCGGGTTACCGACGTGGAGCGATATCAATCCGCCATGACCTCCGCCTTGAAGTCGCTGCTGACGAAGCTGCCTTGAATCATAAGCTGGAGGATTCTCAGAATGAGCGCGCCCAAACCAATTGAAGCGACGGCGAAGCCGCTTCTCCCCGACTCGCTCAAGCAGCCGTTTGTTTTGTTCTGGGTCTGGATTGTGCCGCAGGCTGTCTTGTTGGCGCTGAATCTCCACGCATTCTATATCGCCGTCGGCGACATCAGTGCCGAACAGCGGCACATGGCGTATGAGGTCTTCGGCTCGGAAGTCTTCTTGTTTGCAGTCGGCTGCGCGGTCGTACTGACGCTGCGAGCGCTGCGAAAACCAGTCTCGTGGAGCGTGAACTGGTTGTTGCTGGCGCTGCCTGTCCTGCACTTGTGGCTGTTCACCTATCGCCTCGAAACCTTGCTGCCGCGTTCGGTGGTGGACTGGATTCTTCCTCCGGAAACGGTTCTCTACAATCAGTTCGCGCTCATCATGCCAGCGGTCTTTTACGCGGCGGTGCGGTTGGCGTGCTTTGATGCGCCCCTGCGGCGCGGAGTGGATGTGTGCGTGTGCGTCATTGTTGCCGTCGGTGCGCCGGCACTCTGGTATCTGGTTTTTCATGTGATGCTCTGGTTCCGTATGTTTGACGGCGGACTTGCGGCCGTCGTCATCATCGGTCTCGTCATTGGCCTGACCATTGCGATGATGACGGCGATCATCCGGTTGCTGGTGATGGGCTACGTCTGGCTGCAACAGCGAGGGCGATGGTCGCTGGCGGCGTTGACGTTCGTCGTGGGCATCGCCGGGCCTCTCGGCGGTTTGTGGTTGAACCGGTACTTTCCTTTCCCGGCGGACTTTCAGTCGGTCGGCGTCTATGTGATGGCCGTGCTCAACGGTGCATTGCTGTTGGTGCCGGAATTCCGGCGCGAATGGCCGGCGCGGCTCGTCTGGCTGGCACAATGCGTGATGTTTGCGTTCACACTTTATTTCTTTATCGTTTTCCTGCCGTTTCTGCCGCTGGCCATTCCGGCGGTCATCGCGATCGGCACGGGATTCTTGATTCTAACCCCAACGGTGTTGTTCCTCGTGCATGGCCAGCGGTTGCTCGACGGCTTCCGACGCGAAGCGGCTGACGGACGCCGTGTGCGAGCGGTGTTGCTGGCGGCATTGGCCGTGTTGGCGATGCCCGCGGTTTACACGGGTGCGGCGTGGATGGATCGGGCGGTGTTGCATCGGGCGATGGGCTATGTGTTCAGCCCGGACTACCGGCGCGCGGATCGGTTTGACGGAAACCTCATGGCGCTGCGGCACAGCATGACGCGGCTGGCGGATTTCAAGGCGGGGTTGCGACTGCCGTTCATGTCGGATTACTACGACTGGATTGTCTTCGACAATCTGGTGCTGCCGGATGACAGGCTGAACCGGTTGCACCGAACGTTCTTTGGCAGCGACCTGCCGGTTGTCTCGGCAAACCAGATCGGCCTCTTCAACACCCGCGGTCCGCGCCGGGCGTCTGCGCGCGAAGTCATGCGCTCCGCGCCGCCAAGCGCGGTGAGCATGGAAGCTGTGACACACGAGTCGGTCCGGGAGGGCGAGTGTGTGCGGACGCGGGTGACGTTGAAGTTGCGCAACGGAGGACAAGGCAACAGCGAGTTTGTGGGCCGTATCGAATTGCCGGAGAGCGTGCTGGTATCCGGTTTCTGGCTCCATATTGGCAGTGAGCGCGTGCCAGGCAGGCTTTTTGAAAAGAAAACGGCGCTCTGGGTTTATCAAATGATTCGCGACGCCTCTCGCCGCGATCCGGGACTGCTCGTTTACACGGGCGCCGATTCCGTGGAGTTGCGCGTGTTCCCGTTTGCGGCCGGCGAGCAGCGCACTGTTGAAATTGAGTTCCTGCACCCCGCGGTGGTCGTGCCGACCGTGCGCATTGGTGACGTGGCGTTAAAACTCGACGACAAGACGCCGGCCTCCGATGCCGGCATGGCGCTGGCTGGCGCGCAGGAAGGCAAATGCGTGCTGGCGATGGCGCCAACGGCGCTTGAGCGACTGCCCAGGGCGAAACGCAGACCCTACATCCACTTGATTGTTGATTGCTCCAGCCAATCCTCAGCGAAACCGGAAATGCTGAAGCCGGCGATTCGCGACATGGTGACACGATATTTCCCCGACGCGACCGAGTGTGTGATCACGGCCGGCAATTACGAGTTTCGTGACATCACCGGCGGGTTGATGTCTCTCGGGGATATCGAACGCACGACTGACCGCGCCCTCGGTGAAAAGTTGCCCCCGATGCGCGGTGGCTTCTTGCAAGATCGCGCCATCAAGCGCGCACTGCTTTGGCATTACGACCAGTTCAGTCGTGCCCGCGATGGCGATGCCTGGTTGGAACGGTTTCCGGTGATTGTCGTGTTGCGTGCAGGGCACGGTGAGCCGTTGAGCGATGACGATCTGGCGATGTTCGCGCGGTTTGCGCCGGACACGATGTGCTACTACTCTCAAGGGAGTGGTCGGTCTCCTTGCGCGTTCGACTTCGCCAACAAACCGCTTCCAACCGCCAACCTCACTGCCGCGCGCCATCCCGTGATCGTCTTGCGATGCGGCAACGCTGTCGCCGTTTGCGCGCCACTCGCAAACGCGCCTGCCGCGTTGGTGCAGTTCGCGCCGACGGTCGCCAATCGCGATCTGACGGTGCTTGATTCCGCAAGCGGACGGTTTCGTCCCGTCGGTCCGGTGAGCGTGATCGCGCCCGACACGCGCTACAGCCGCGGGATGTCCGCGTGGCTGCTTCACTATGCTCTGATCGAAAACCCCTCGTTTGATAATGCGGGGCTCTCGGATATTGTCCGGCTTAGTCGCGACAGCGGCGTGCTGGTTGGTTCCACTTCCTACATCGTTGTCGAGAACTCGGCGCAATGGAAAACCCTTGAGCTGAAAGAAAAACAAAAACTGGCCAGCAGCAACGCGCTCGAAATCGCCAACGTACCGGAACCAGCCACCGTCTGGTTGCTGATTGCTGGCGTAGCCTGGCTTGGTGTGCGCACGACCCGGAGAAGTTTGAAATGGCATCCACAATCAGCATCGGGGCAGCCGTGAGGGATTGGTCATGAACGCCGGACGCATCTTCGACATCCAGCGGTTCTCGATCCACGACGGGCCGGGCATTCGGACGACCGTGTTCTTGAAAGGCTGCCCGCTGCGGTGCCTCTGGTGCGGCAACCCGGAGAGCATTGACCCGAAGCCGCAGCTTTCCTATGTCGCCGACAAGTGCATTGCGTGCGGCGAGTGCTTCAAGGTCTGCAAACCGAACGCGTTGTCAAAAGACACCGCGGGCAAAGCGGTCGTGGACCGCGCCCGTTGCACCAACAGCGGCGATTGCGCGCCGGTCTGCGATCCGAAAGCGTTGGAAATGGTCGGCCGCGACATGGCGGTGGACGATGTGATCGAGGTTGTGTTGCGCGACCGCGACTACTACGCGCAATCCGGTGGCGGGTTGACGCTCTCCGGCGGCGAGCCGTTGCTCCAGCCGGAGTTTGCGGAGGATTTGTTTCATGCCGCGAAGAACCACGGCATCCATTGCTGCATCGAGACCTCCGGCTACGCAACGTGGGATGTGTTCGAGCGGCTGAGGCGCGTCGTGGATCTGTGGCTGTTCGATTTCAAAGAAACCGATCCGCGCCTGCATGAGAAATTTACAGGGCGGGAAAACCAGACCATCCTGGAACGGCTGCAACAGTTGCACGACGCCGGCGCAGCGATTCTGCTGCGCTGCCCGATGATTCCCGGACACAACGCGCGCAAGGAGCATCTCGACGGTATTGTCGCGTTGTCTCGCCGGCTGCCGCGACTCGGGGGCGTCGAGTTGCTTCCCTACTACGATCTCTGGCGCGCCAAGCTGAAGCGGTTCGGGTTGACGGCCCATCTGCCCGAATCCGTCAAACCGCCGACGCGCGAGACAGTCAAGTCATGGAACGCTTATCTGCGCGACCGTGGCGTGCGGGTGAGGGGATGACCGCTCGGATAAGGAACGCAGCGCTACGTTGCGGCGACGCGCCCGCAGCGGCCACTACGGAATCACGGCAACGTCAAGCAAGGTGTCGCCTCGCAATAGTTTCACACAGCGCGGCTTCTTTTCTTTTGCGTCATTCAGGTCGAGGCTGAGCCTTTTCGCTGAAACGGGAACGGAAAGCAGTGTCTCGCCGGCCTCATTGCACACAACGAGGCGATGCCGCGCTCCTGCGAGCTTGAGGGTCAGGGACAATTGGTCGCCATTCCTGGCGATGGCGATCAACCGCGGCAGGCGGGCGATGCACGCAACGCCGCCGCGCGACAGCCAGCGGCTCACGCGTAACTGGTTGGACGCGGTCACTGAAAGTTCTTCGCCGCCGAGCAAGTCCACGACGTGTTGATCATCGCGGAGAGTCACGGCGAGCAGCGGCTCGTGCACGGTATGACCGGTAGCGTTGTAGATCGTCCAGAGTGTCTTCGCACCGGAGCCGAAGCGGTTGGCATAGACGAGCGGCTTCAGCGTCGGTACGAGCGGTTCGTCATCGCCGCCCAGCACGTTGTTGTTCTCTTTCAGGACCGCATACATTGCAGGAGGATACTCGCGGCCAAACGCGGCGACCATGTTCCAGAAACGCTTGTGGCAGTCGCGGTCCGCGCCGCGATGGTCCAGCTCGTAGGCTTTGCACTCGGGGAAATAGAAGCGCTGCGTGTTGCATTCCAACGGCCGCAGCGGCGTCGCCTGCACCGTGAGATCATAGGTGATGCAGCCGTCGAGGAATTGCATCAGGTAGTCGTAGCCCGGATGCTCGGTCGTCAGCACCAGGCGACGGTTCACCTTGTCCATCGCGGCGCGCACCATCTTCGTGGCTTCGGCGGTGGCACGCAGCCACTCCGTGCAACCCGGCTCGGCGAACGTGTGTTTATGCGCCAAGTTGTAGCATGCCCAGCCGCGATGGCCGTATTCGTCAAGGCGGATGCCATCAGCGCCCGTCTCGCGCATCACGCGGCCCATCGAGTTGGCGACCCACTGGCGGACTTCGGCGAGATCATGGCACGGGTTCCAGACCTCGTAACCTTTGGCATAATCGCCGTTGGGCAGGATCACGTCCCATTCCTTGCCGTGTTGCTGGCCGGCCTTGCTGGCGTCGTCCAAACGAAACGGGTCGGTGTAGAGCGTGATGAGCGAGCAGCTCTTCTTGTATTCCTGCACCGCTTTGCGAAACGCCGGCAGGCCGCCGAAGCGTGCGTTGTAGCCGTCGTAATCGCCGGGTTGGTTGTTCCACATCATCTGGCCCGTCACCGGGTCTTTCACGTAATACGATTGCCACAGTGAGTATTTCGCCTCGCCGAACTTCTCCTTGAGCTTGTCGAATGGCGTGCTCCATGGCCCCAGCGGCGACCATTCCCACCACGACATCAGTTCAAGACAATCGCGTTCCGGCTTCAGAAAGTCGGTGCGATACTTGCCATCTTTGAACAACAAATCGTGGCCCCAGCCGACGGCGATCATGTTCACCACGCCGTCGAGCCGTGACGGCGGCCGGAACTTCCATGCCCGGTGTGCCCACGCCGCATAGTCTTTCATGGGCGTTTTCCAGTCGCCCGCGTGTGCGGAGATGACGACCGGCGCTGGGGCAAACATCCCGCCCGGCTCGCGCGTCCGGCGAAGATATTCGACAGCGAAACTCGTCCCGGTGACTTGCTCGAACGTATTGCTGAACTGGAACTCCGGTTTCGTCGGGCACATCGGCGTCAACGTCGGACCCGGCGGACGTCCCGGCAGTTGCTTGCTCAGCGCGAAGATTTTATACCGGCCGTCCGCGTCGTCGGTGCGCACCGACAAGCCCGCGCCAAGCGCGGGGCTGAACAGGTCCATGACCTGATAAAGTGCCTGATGATCGCCGTAGCCCTGGCGGACCAGCGCAGGCCGGTCCGCAATGATGCCGCCGCCACGCGGGAAGAAATAGTAGTCGGCCGCCGAATCGCTGGAGAGCGCGAGACCCGCGAGATGCGGGAAGGCCACTTTGAAGTCCAGCGGCGCAGAGCCGCGGTTGGCAAGCGCGAGTCCCAAACGCAATCCGTCCGTGTTGATGGAGCCGGTCAGCGTGGCCGCGAGCGAGTGCGCGGGCAGGAACAACTCCGCCGCGAAACCGTTGCGACCCTCAGCCCGCAGCGACTGGCACTCGAAATCGCGCGCGCCGGAGAAATGGTTCGTGCCGATCTCGACGAGGAACATGTCGAGTTTGTCCGGTTGGCGCACGGTTTCAGAGTTGGCTTGCTCGTTGAAGATCGAAACCAGCTTCAAATGGTGCGAGTCCAAAGCGAACCGGCAACGCAGCGTGGCGTTCTCCAGCAATGCGGCGTCATTCGTGACACGGCACGAAGGTTTGCGTTTCGCCGCAGTTCCAGCAGGCGCGGCGATGGGTGGGCAGATGTTGATAGGCAACTCCACCGCGTGATAGCCGCGCACGCCTCGCACGACCAACGACCGCGCGGCGGCGTCCACCACAACGCCGCTGACTGGTTTGCCACTCACCGTCGTTTCAAATCGCGGCCCACTGCCGTTGATGGCTGGCAGCGGCTTGCCCTCCACGTCAAGCCATCGGAGTTTGAATTTCTTCGCTTCAACCGTCTCAACCGCCACCGTCACTGGTTGTGACTGGTCCAGCCGCTGCGGCTCCCACTCCAGCCGGACCTCGTTGTCGTGCGCCCCGGCGTAAGCGATGACGCCCGCTGGGTCGCTTAGTGCCGGTGTCGAGGCGGGTCGCCACGCGCTCTCGAATTGTCGTTCACTGCTCAGCAGGATCAACCGCACCATGTATTCACCGCGCGCGCCGATGGCGTTGAGTTTGTCAGCAGTCCACGTCTTGCCGCCATCGAAACTGACAGCGCTGTTGCCGCCGGACGGTGTGTTGTCTATGCCGAGATAAAGGTAATCATCCGGCTTTGCTTTCGTCACCGGCGTCGGCGCTTTTCGGAAGATGACTTCGTTGCGGCCGCGGACGAATTCTTCCTTCGGCAGCGCAAAATCAAACCACGCCATCGCAATCGGCTTGCCGTCCGCATACACCGGGGCGCCTCCGTTGTTCGGAAACGTGTGGACCTTGCCGTTGATGACGACCTCAAACGCCTCGTCAAGGCCGTTGGCCTTGCCGAGCGATATAAGCGAATAATCGCGCACGCAGAAGAACGCCGACAGCCGCACCTTGCGCGCCGCCGCCCACGCCGGTTCCGGCACGGAGGCGAGGTCGAGAATCTTCTTCGCCTGGTAGCGCGGATCGCTTTGATGCGTCATGCCCATCGAAGCGCCGCACCACAGGCCGTTGTCATCGCGCACGATGCGGACATCGTTGGCGGTTTGTTCAACGAGGGATGGCGCGGCGTAAATGGATAGCGTCATCCAACCAGCCAGGGACAGCAGCACGAGGAAGCGTGATCTGTAGCTCATGGCCGCAGTTTAGAGCGACCGGTCAGGATTTGCGCGTCCAAACTTGGACCATCGGGCAGGAGGGAAACGTCACATCTGGATCGTCCACCTTCGCGTTGAGTTCGGCGGTGAGCGCATCTACGTCGCGGGCTGTTGCCAGTCCGGCTTCAACGATCGCCGGCTTCAGACATGTCAACGTCAGTGGATAGAGCCGCTTCACCGGTTTGAGCGGCTCCGACGGCGAGACGACTTCGAAACGCACATCGGTCAAACCGGTTTGACGGCAGAGTCGCGGCAGTTTGCGACCGATAAGCGGATCGCCGCCGTACAGCCGCATGACGCGCTGGTAGAGGCCGAGATGCCGCATCAACGCCGGCGCTTTCGGATGCGCAAACACGCCGCTGCAATCAATGTCCTCAATCACCACACGGCCGCCCGGTCGCGCCAGCGCGGTCATCGCCTGGATGGCGCGCAGGGGTTTATCCAAATGCGAGAGCAGGCATCGCGCATAAACGAGATCGAATTGCGCGGAGGGCAGAGGAGGCGCGTAAGCATCGCCGGAACCAAACTCGACGTTCTTCAGTTTGCGCTCGGCGGCAGTTTGGCGTGCGACATCAATGAAAGTGCCTGCTTCATCAACGCCGATGACACGCCCGGCGGCGCCGACATGCCCGGCCATCGCCATCGTCACCAATCCCGTGCCGCAGCCGATGTCGGCACAGTGCCAGCCCTCACGCAGGCCGGCACGTTCCAACAGCGCCCATGTCGTTTGGTGATAAACCTCATCGAGCACGCGCAGCCTTTGCGCGGCGGCGGAGTCGGTGCCGAGGGTGTAGCGTGGCAGCCGATCTTTGGTTGGATGTTGTGTTTGTGCGGCCCTGTTCATGTCGCTCCTGCGGAGCTAGTTTGTTATGGGTTTGATTCTATAAACATGCCGCGCCTACGGCGCTAGTTGCCATTGTGTCGAAACCCAAGCCCCGTCAGGGGCGTCATGTTTATAGTTCATCGTCCGGAAGATTGCGGAAGCTCCGTAGGAGCGACATGTTCGTAGCCGGTCAAGGAGTTCAACCAACCGGCTTGAACACATATCGCTCATCATAGGGCACGCGAAACTTTTCCAAGAAAGCGAAATACTCATCTTGAAACGTTCGCCGCGCGTGGTGTTTCTCTTGATTCTGGATGTAGCGAATGACGGTGTCCAATTGTGAGTGGCCGTAAGAGAAGGCCCCGAAGCCTTCCTGCCACGAGAACCTGCCCAAGACCCATCGGCTTCTGTTGATGTGGTTGGTCGAGCCAGTTTTGATGTCGCCAACAAGATCCGAAAGAGCCACATCCGATTTCAATCCGATCAGAATGTGTGTGTGGTCCGGCATGCAGTTGATGGCCAGCAGTTTCTGTTTTTGCCCGCAGACGATGCCGGTGATGTATTTCTGCAGTTCCTCTTTGCGTTCGGGGCGAATCAGATTCTGCCGGCCCTGCACGGCAAAAACCACTTGAACGTAGATTTGCGTGTAGGTGTTAGCCATGAAACGTGCCGCTCCTGACGGAGCTTGGCGTGCATGCGCCGGTCAGGTCCAGCCTTTGAACTGGATGGCGACGCCTGTCAGCCCCGCAAGTTGTCCGGCCAGGCGGTTTCCGTAAGCGGTCGCGCAGGCGGCGGATTCGCATGGCTCGGTGATCACCCGCTTCGCGTAGGTTTTTTCGTCATCCAACGTTACCGTGAACTCAACGATGCCAACGCCGGCAACGAAATCGGCGCGGGCGGCGGCGGATTTGATGTGGACCTTCTCCTTCGTGAGCCACTGTTCGAATGCCTCCTCGGTGAGGCTGCTTTCGCGCCAGAAGGCCGTCTTGTCGAGCGGCAGTTCCTTCAACCGCTTGAGCACGAAGCCGCTGTCGAGAAACGCCAGCAGATTGCCGGCCTTGGGGCCGCTGTCGCGGTCGAGCAACACACGGTAGATCGCCTGAAAGCCGACGGGGTATTCGATGGGCACGAGCCGCTCGACCTCGAAAATCTTGTGCTGGAGCGGTTCGTCTTCCCATGGCGTGCCGGGCAACGCGTCGGCGAGCATATGAAGGAACGCGCGCTGGGTTTGCGTGAGCTGTTGCGCGCGAGCCGGCAGTGTGTCCTGCAATTTCGTCTTTTCCTCTTCGGTTGCGTAGTTCTCCAGCCAGAAGCGCGCGGACTGGACGCGGCGGTCGAGATGCCGGCGCTCCAGCGGCGTCAGCGGCGAGCCTTGGCGCTTCTCGATTTCGGCGACGAGGTTGAGGTGCGGCATCTGCACCAGCGTCACAACAAGTTGGAAGTTCGCGTCGTGGAAATCGCCCTCCGGCGTAATCTCCGACAACGCGTAGAGCCGCTTGTCCGGCTCCAGCGTCTTCGCGTCGTGGTAGGTCCGCCAGTGGTAGCGGTCAAATTCGTTGAAGAGCTTCGTGATATAGACTTCGTCGGGCGAGAAGTTCACCGGATGCTTCGGTTGCGGCTTGGTCATCAGGAACCGCAGCACTTCCGGCGGCAGGAAGTTTGCCATGTCGCGCGCCGACGCGCCGACGCCGCGCGAGGAGCTCATCTTCGCGCCGCCGACGAGGAAGAACTCATACGGGATGTTGAGCGGCGGTTTCGTCCCGAAAATTTCGCGCAGGCAATGTTCCGAGACATCGCGCGAGCCGCCCTTGGTGCTGTGGTCCTTGCCCGCGCCCTCGATGGTGACGGGGAACGTGGTCCACTTCGCCGGCCATTCGAGCTTCCACGGGAGTTTGCCGCGGCCGTCGAACGGCGAGACCTTGCCCGCGTAGCCGCAACCGCGCGCCCACTTCACGAGGTCGGGCCGGCAGGTGTAGGTGACTTCCTTGCCATCGTAGGCGGTGACCTCGGTGGTGCCGACGCGTCCGCATTTCTCGCAGACGGTCTGGAACGGAAACCAGGTATCGGCGCGTTCGGCGCCGCTGACTTCCTTGTAAATGCGGCGGACCTTGTCGGCGTTGCGAAGGATGGTATCAATCGGCTCGTTGAACTTGCCGGAGCGGTAGATGTCGCGCATCCGGTATGTTTCGACCTTCACGCCGAGTTCCTCGAACACCTGGAAAAACTCGCGGATGAAATGCTCGGCCATGTCGGTCGCATCGGAGCCGGGCGGCGGCGGCGTGTTGCAGAGCGGCGCGCCGAGATACTTCTCGAAGTGCTCGCGCTGGCCGTAGGGGATTTCGTCCACCGGGTCGTAATCGTCCACGCCGTAGATGTAGCGCACGGGCACGCCGCGCTCCTTGAGCACGCGGAACATCACGTCGTGAATGAGGACGCCGCGCAGCGCGCCGACATGCACCCGGCCCGACGGCGTCTTCGAGTCGTTGATGGTCTGCGGTCCTTCGATTTTTTGAGCCAACTGGTCACACCAAAGCATGGGTGATATTAGCCACAAAGAAGCACAAGATGCACAAGAAGATTTTTGCGAGGGGAATATAAAACAAGCGTGTCATGGAGTGACACGGCTGCTTCTCACCAGCGTTCGTTCGCTTTGGAGGAAGTGGGGATGCGCGGCTCGTCCCGAGCAGGCGGTTCTTCCGACCGCGGCGGCATGGCGCGCAACTCGGCTACGAGGCCGTAGAACCCGGCGGCGTCCTTGAGCATGACAAGACGGTGTTGCGTTGCCTTGGGAATGCGGAGCGAGCGGCCATACCAGCGCGACATCTTGCGGAACTGGATGCATGCGACCCGTTCGCCGCGGAAGCTTTGCAACATCTCGTAATGGCTGACCATGAACTCGATCCGATCCATGTAGCCCGGCGTCACCACGGGTTCGCCGCGGACCAGCGCTGCGTCACACTGGCGGAAAATCCACGGGTTCAGCAACGCGCCGCGGCCGACGCCGATGGCGGCGCAGCCGGTCTCAACGAACATCGTCCGCGCGTCCTCGACCGTGCGGATGTCGCCGTTGCCGATGATCGGGATGCGCTCGACGGCTTCGACGACGGCGCGGATGCTGGGACGGTTGACACTGCCGCTGAAACCTTGCGCGCGGGTGCGGCCATGGATGGTGACGGCGGCAACGCCGGCCTGCTCGAACTCGCGGGCGAAAAACGGCGCGCTGATGGTCGCGTCGTCCCAGCCGAGCCGCATCTTTACGGTGACGGGAATCTTCACGCTTTCGACCAACGCGTGGACGAGCGCGACGGTCTTGTTGGCTTCGCGCATCATGGCCGAGCCGCCGCCGCCGCGGACGACTTTGTGGACCGGGCAGCCCATGTTGAGGTCCACGACGCTCACACCGATGGACTGGAGGAGTTGCGCGGCGGCGCAGAGTTCCTCTTTGACGGTGCCGAAGATTTGCACCGCGAGCGGTTGGTCGTCGGGGCGCGTCTCGATCAGTTCCAAAGCCTGGCGGCGTTTCTCGATCAACGAGCGGGCGTTGACGAGGTCGGTGGTGGCGAGACCGAGGCCGCCCAGCGGGCGTGCGACGAGGCGGAAGGGGAGGTTAGTGTAGCCCGCCAGCGGCGCGAGAAAAAAACGCGATGGCAGCGCGAGGTTGCCAAGGCGCAGGGGGACGGAGTGCTGGAGTAATGGAGTATTGGAGTGATGGGGCGGCGGGATTGCGGGGTGGTGTGTCGAAGGCGTTTTCGTTTTCATGACTCCAACACTCCATCACTCCATTACTCCGCCGCGGAACCACATCCACCACACTGCGGCGAGCACCGGCAGCAGCAGCGGCAGGACGAACTTGAAAACATAACCGAAGAAGCTGGGTGTTTTTGCGCCGGCATGCTCGGCGATGCTCTTGACCATGAAATTCGGGCCGTTGCCGATGTAGGTGCACGCGCCGAAGAAGACCGCGCCGACGCTGATGGCGACGATGTAAAGGTTGTGGTTTCCGAGGAGGTAGCAGACCTGGACTTGCTCAAGCGACACGCTGCCGGCGGCGAGCAGCTCCGGATGATATTTCTGGATCGCCGCCAATGTCGCCTTGATTTCATCCATATGCGGACCGACGACGATGCTGAGATTGGAGCCGTGGGCGGCGACGAGTTGCTGGACCTGGCTGACGATGTCCTGGTCCACGAAAAGGCCGATGCTGGCGGCAAGGTAGCTCAGATAGGTCGGCGCATTATCGAGCACGGACGAAAGCACGCCGCTGCCCCAGTAGAACTGGCCCGCGGTGGCGATGCCGAATTTGGAGGAATTCAGCTCCAGCCAATCCAGCGCCGGCACCATCGTCGCAAAGATGCCGGCGAACAAGAACGCCACCTCTTTCAGCGGTTCGAAGTCGAAGTGGTTGGCTTCGTGGACCGTCTTGGCGGTGGTGAAATACGAGCCGACCGCCGCCGCGATCATGAGGGCCTCGCGGAGGAACGGCGGTTGTTGCAGAAAGACGGCGACCAGGATGAGACCGAGGAAGAAAAGATTGTGCAGCCCATCGAAGCGCCATTGCTCGTGGGACGTTTCCTTTTCGCGCACTTCCTTTGGCGCGCGCATGAAGTCGAGGTAGTCGAGAATCCAGAAGATGCCGAGCAGCGCGACCATCGCGAACGCCCAGATCGCCCAGCAATGCTCCGCCACCCACAGGAACGGCACGCCGCGCAGGTAGCCGAGAAACAGCGGCGGATCGCCCAGCGGCGTCAGGCATCCGCCGACGTTGCTGACGATGAAGATGAAGAAGACGATGTGGTAGCTCGTGAGCCGGTATTTGTTGGTGCGCAAGAACGGCCGGATGAGCAGCATCGAAGCGCCGGTGGTGCCGAGCACATTGGCCAGCAGCCCGCCGCAGAGCAGGTAGAGCACATTGACGAGCGGGCGTGATTCGCCGCGGACGCGGATGTGGATGCCGCCGCTGACGACGAACAGCGAGCCAATGAGGCAGATGAAGCTGACGTATTCGTGGAAGGAGTGCAGCATTCGCGCGCCGTTGTTCAGGCCGATGGCGTAATAGCCGGTCGTAAGCGCGCCGAGCGCGAGGGCGACCCACGGATAACGGCGGTGCCACCACTCCTTCGCGATAAACGGCATTAGCGCGATGCCCAGGAGCAGCGCCACAAACGGCGCGATCCAGAGCGGATTCGGTTGGATGATGTGCGCGGCTTCCACGACACCCTATCTTCGGCAACGCCCGTGCGATGGTCAAAGCATTTTGGCGGCGAACTTGGGACCGCAGGCGCTCCGCCTGCCGGGATATCGCGATGATCCTGCCAGGCGGGCGGAACGCCCGCGCCCCAAGGGAGCGGCATTGACGCCATGATTTTGCTCAGGCATGTTCGCCGCAGTTATGCGAACGGTTTTGCTCCTGACGATCACGGCAATCCTTTCCTTCACCACCCCACAAGCGGGCGCGGTGACCGCCAAAGCCCCGGCGGTGCCGGCAAAAACGAGCACGCTGAAAGCCGACTTTGCCGCATTGCTCGGGGGCGTGCATGAGATTGCCGCACCGGGCGCGCCGGGAACGCTGTGTGTTTTTGGCGACGCGGCGTTTCCAGTGGTGATCGGCGGCATGGGGCGCGAGACGTCGGGGCCGGTGGTGGGAGCGGCGCGGTTTGGCAACGGTCGCGTGATGGCGTTCAGCCACAACGGCTATTTCGGAGTGGAGGCGCTGGCGACGTCGGACACGGCGGCTCTGATGGTCAACGCCGTGCGTTGGGCCGCGGGTGGCCGCGCGCTGGCGGCGGGAGCGAAGCTGCACGTCGGACTTTACCGCAAGGGGGGCCTCGTCGAGTTCTTCGACAAGCGCGGTTTCAGCGCCACCGATGCGGACCTGCACCGGTTGAACGCCGTCCAGGTGCTTGTGTCAGACGCGCACAGTTTTTCCGACAAAGACGTGGAGGTTGTGGCGAAATTTGTCGCGGGCGGCGGCGGGCTGATCACTGCCTCGTGCGGATGGGGCTGGGCGCAGTTGAATCCGGGCAAGGATTTGCGTGTGGACTTTCCCGGCAACAAACTGCTCGTGCCCATGGGCATGGTGTGGGGTGACGGCACGCTGGAGCGAACCAGCCCGCGCGGCTTTGCGGCGGGCGACCTGCCGCCGCCGACACTGCATGCGGGACTGGCGCTGCACTCCACGCTAGAACACATGGCGGGACGGTTCCAACTCAGCGCGGATGACGTAACGCAAGCCTCCTCCACCATCACGGCTGCTGCGCGCGCGTTGCCGCCGAACGATGCGACGTTTTTGCCGAAGCTTGCAAAGCTGGCCGGCGACGACAAAGTCAAGCTGCTGCCGACGCCGAAGACGCCGATCAAGAAGAGCGACCTCAGCGCGAGGTTGGCGGCGACATTCCAGACGATGACGGCGAAGATTCTGCCGCCGGAGCAAGTGAAAGAGCATCCGGCCGCAAGAATTTTTCCCGGCGAAGTACCGGCGGGCGCGGCGCGCATCCCGCGTTCGTTGACGCTCGATACGACCGTACCCGCATGGCACAGCACCGGTCTCTACGCGCCGGCCGGCAGCGTGGTCACCGTGGAAATTCCGGAGTCCGCCGCGCGCAAGAAACTTTGGCTGCGAATCGGCGCGCACAACGACAGTCTTTGGAATCTCGACAAGTGGGAGCGGTTTCCGGAAATCTCGACGCGGGTGCCGCTCACCGCGCCGTCCACGAAGGCGGCAAGCATGTTCGGCGGACCGATTTACATCGAGGTGCCGGACAAGTGCGAACTCGGCGAGATGCCGGTCAAGATCAGCGGCGCTGTCGCCGCGCCGTATTTCGTGCTCGGCAAGACGAAGCCGATGGATTGGAAGGACCGCCTTCGCAAGGAGCCGGCGCCTTGGGCGGAATTGGAGTGCTCCAAGGTCATCCTGACGCTGCCGTCGTCATCCGTGCGCGCGCTCGATGATCCGGAAGCGTTGATGAAAGTGTGGGAGCGAATCGTGGACTTGGAAGACGAATTGGCCGGCACCGCCGCCGAACGTCGCCGGCCGGAGCGCGTGGTGTGCGACCAGCAGATTTCCGCCGGCTACATGCATTCCGGTTATCCGATCATGACGTGGATGGACCAACCAAAAAGCTTCGCCAGCAAGGAATTGCTGTTGAAGGGCAACTGGGGCATTTTCCACGAACTGGGACACAACCACCAGAGCGGTCAGTGGACCTTTGATGGCACCACCGAGGTGACGTGCAACATCTTCTCCATGTATGTTTTCGACAAGCTCTGCGGCGTGACGCCGGCCAAGGGACGTGTGAGCCTCGATGAGGTGGCAAAGAACTATGCCAAGCACGTGTCGAGCGGCAAGCGTTTCGATGAATGGAAGAAGGAGCCGTTCCTCGCGCTCTCCATGTATGTGCAGTTGCAGGACGCCTTCGGCTGGGACGCTTACAAAAAAGTATTCGCCGGGTATCGCGTCGCGCCGCAGAATGAATTGCCAGCGAGCGATGACGAGAAGCGCAGCCAGTGGATGGTGCGGTTTTCGAAGACCGCCGGCAAGAACCTCGGCCCGTTCTTTCAGATGTGGGGCGTGCCGGTGTCGCAGACAGCGCTCGACGAGATCAAGAAGCTGCCGGCGTGGATGCCGTCGGATTTTCCTCCAAAACGATAGAGGGAGGAGAAGAACCGCGAAATGCACAGAATACTTGGAAAACAACGTGTTTTTGGAGTGGGTTGGCGATTCTTACATTTGTGCATTTCGTGCATTCTGTGGTTGTTAATTTCTCCCCTCTACGCCGCCGCGCCGGACTGTTTTCAGATTCAAGTCGTGGATGAGCAGACCGGCCGGGGCGTGCCGCTGGTGGAGTTGGAAACCGTCAATCACCTGCGTTTCATCACCGACAGCGCCGGACGCGTGGCATTCAACGAGCCGGGGCTGATGAAGCAGGAGGTTTTCTTTTTCGTCCGCAGTCACGGTTATGAATTTCCCAAAGACGGCTTCGGTTTCGCCGGCGCGCGTTTGAAAACGGAGCCGGGTGCGAAAGCCGTTCTCAAGATCAAGCGGCTCAACATCGCCGAGCGACTTTACCGCATTACCGGCGAGGGCATCTACCGCGACAGTGTGTTGCTCGGCGAGAAGGCACCGCTGGCCGAGCCGCTCGGCAGTGGGCAGGTCGCCGGCCAGGACAGCGTGGTGGTGGCGCCGTATCACGGAAAGCTGTTTTGGTTTTGGGGCGACACGAACCGGCTGAAGTATCCACTCGGTCACTACTGGACTTCCGGTGCAACGAGCGAACTGCCGGGCCGCGGCGGACTCGATCCCGCCGCGGGCGTGAACCTGCGCTACTTCGTGGACTCCGACGGATTCAGCAAGCCGGTGTGCCGTCTCGGCGTGAAAGACGGGCCGATCTGGATTGACGGCTTGCTCACTGTCGCCGACGGAACCGGCCGGGACCGGCTGGTTTGCCACTACTCGCACGTGAAGTCGCTTGGTGAAGTGCTCGATCACGGTCTGGCGGTTTTCAATGACGACAAGGGCGAGTTCGAGAGAACAGCGGGGTTCCGACTCGATGATCTCGCGCGGTGTCCGCACGGCCATCCGATTCGCAGGCCTGACGCAAGCGGTGATTGGTTTTACTTCGGCAATCCGTTTCCTGTATCGCGTGTGAAGGCGGATTTGAAGCAGCTCGCCGATCCGGACAGCTACGAGGTATGGACACGCGGCGGTTGGAAGCGGGAGACGAGGCCGTTTGACGCCACTGAGGAGCGTGCGCTCATCAAGGCCGGACAACTGAAGCCGGGCGAGGCGCGTTTTCAGCCGGTGGACGTGGACACCGGCGGGCCGCTGGCGATGCACTTCGGCTCGGTGTGTTGGAACGACTTCCGCAAACGATGGATCATGATCGCCGTCGCGCGGGGCGGCGGACCGTCGTTCCTCGGCGAGGTGTATTACGCGGAAGCACCGGAGTTAACCGGCCCGTGGACGCGTGCGAAAAAAATTGTAACCCACTATAAATACAGCTTTTACAATCCGGTCCAGCATCCGTTTTTCGATCAGGCCGGCGGGCGCGTCATCTACTTCGAGGGCACCTACGCCGAAACGTTCTCTGGTAACCCGGTCGCAACGCCGCGCTATGACTACAATCAGATCATGTATCGGCTCGACTTGACCGACCCACGGCTGAAGTTGGCGCAATGATTTCGCTGGAAGCGCGGGCCGTGGTCGCCTTAAATGCGTGGGTCGTTGCGTTCAAACAAGTGAATGGAATATCAGGAATCATGAAGAAGAACATCACTCGTGTCGTCGCTGTCAGTTCATTGCTCGCCTTGTCACTTACCCTTCGCGTCGCGGCTGCTAACGATTGGCCGCAGTGGCGCGGGCTGGACCGCACCGACGTCAGCCAGGAGACTGGCGTGCTCAAGCAATGGCCGGAAGGCGGGCCAAAACAGGTGTGGCTCAACAAAGACGCCGGGCTTGGCTACAGCGGATTCTCCATCGTTGGCGGCAAACTGTTCACGATGGGCGCACGAGGCGAGACGGAGTTCCTGATTGCGCTCGACGCCAACACCGGCAAGCAACTCTGGTGCACCGAGATCGGCGCGTTGTTGACCAACAACTGGGGCGACGGCCCGCGCGGCACGCCGACGGTGGACGCGGACCGTGTGTATGCGCTCGGCGGCCAGGGGACGCTGGTTTGCTGCGACGTGGCCGGCGGCAAGCTGCTCTGGAAAAAGACGATGAAGGAGCTCGGCGGCAAGGTGCCGCAATGGGGCTATACCGAGTCGCCGCTGGTGGATGGCAAACTCGTCGTTTGCACGCCGGGCGGCGCGCAAGGCGCGATGGCCGCGCTCGACAAGATGACCGGCGCGGTGGTCTGGCAATCGAAGGAGTTCACGGACCTGGCGCAGTATTCGTCGATCATCGTCGTCAATCACAACGGGGCGCGGCAGTACATCCAGTTGACCATGCAGAGCGTGGCGGGCGTCGCCGCGGCGGACGGCAAACTGCTCTGGCGTTCCGACTGGGTGGGCAAGATCGCGGTCATCCCGACGCCGATCTTCCATGACGGTTGCGTCTATGTCACCTCCGGCTATAAAGCCGGCTGCAAGCTGGTGAAGATCGGTGAGGGGAATCAGGTCAGCGATGTTTATTCCAGCCCCCTGATGGAGAATCATCACGGCGGTGTGGTGTTGGTTGGTGACTATCTCTATGGTCACTCCCTAAGCGCGGGTTGGGTTTGCCAGAATTTCAAGACCGGCGAGCAGGTTTGGGCGGACAAGAAGGTACTCGGCAAGGGCGCTATTGGCTGTTGCACCGAAGGGTTGTTGTATTGCCTCTCGGAAAGCAATGGCAAGGATCCCGCCGCCGTGGTGTTGATCGAGGCGTCGCCGAAAGGCTGGAAGGAGCACGGCCGTTTCACGCTCGATCCGCAAACGACCCAGCGCAGTTCCAAAGGCAGAATCTGGACGCATCCCGTTGTCGCCAACGGCAAGCTTTACCTCCGCGACCAGGAGTTGATCTTCTGTTTCGACGTGAAGGCGAAGTAGGAATCTTCCATCGTTTGCGGGCGCATGTCGCTTGTCTTGCTGCGTGGTTGAGGAAGGAGAGACTATGAACCGCAGACACTTCATCATGTCGAGCGCCGGCGCGTTGGCGACGTCGGCGTTGCCCAGCGTTTCCTGTTGCGCCGCAGCGGCTTCCGCGGGTGACAAAGACAGTAAGCCATCGCAGATTCCGAAACCCGCTCCGCGCTTTGGCGACGGGCGCGACTGGTGGTTCGAGAGGCGGTTTGGCATGTTCGTCCACTGGGGCCTTTACGCCATCCACGGTTTCCACGAGCAAGAGCAGTGGCGCCGGCGCGTTCCCCGCGCCGAATACGTCAAACTCGCGACACAGTGGAACCCGGTGAACTACAACCCCGACGCGTGGCTCGACCTCGCGGAAGCGGCCGGGATGAAATACATCTGTTTGACGACGAAACACCACGACGGCTTTTGCCTCTGGGACACGAAACAAACTTCCTACAACACGATGAACACGCCCTATGGCAAGGACGTGGTCAAAATGCTCGCCGACGCCTGCCATCGCCGCGGTTTCCCGCTGTGTCTCTACTATTCGATCGCCGACTGGCATCAGAAAAACTATCCGAACCAGGGCCGCCATCACGAACTGCCGCCGCAGCCGGGCGATGAGCCGGACCTCATGAAATACCTGGAGTTTCTCAAGGCGCAGATTCGCGAGTTGTGCACGAATTACGGCGAAATCCACGGCATCTGGTGGGACATGAACGTGGACAAGCACGTGGACCGTTCCATCAACGAGATGATCCGCAAACTCCAGCCGAAGGCCGTCATCAACAATCGCGGTTACGACGAAGGCGACTTCGGCACGCCGGAGCGCGATTACGACAAGAACGGTGAGGAGTCACTGAGCTTCGAGAAGCGCACCGAGGCATGTCAGTCCGTCGGATCTGAGAGCTGGGGCTATCGCAAGAACGAGGATTACTACACCGACCGCCACCTGCTGCGCAGCATCGTGAAATATCTCGCCCGCGATGCAAACTACCTCCTCAACGTTGGCCCGAAAGGCGATGGCACGATTTCCGACGAGGCCGCCGCCATCCTGCGGCGCATCGGCAAGTGGTATCGTGTCGTGAAGGAATCGTTGGAAGGCGTCGTGCCCGCGTCGCACTTGACGGCGAACCGCAATCTGTTGCTGACGCGCCGTGACAACACGCTCTACGTCATTCTGCACAAGGATCCCATGACGGAGGCGGTGAAGCTGAAACCTTTTACCGCTGCTCCACGCCGCGCCACGTTGTTGAACACGGCGCAGCCGGTCGAGTGCGCGGTCGATATGACGCCCAGCGACCACGTCGAGCAGAAGGGGTATCTGCGATTGCGAAAGCTGCCAGTGAACGAATTGGCGAACACAGTGTTGGTGGCGAAGCTCGAATTCGACCGCCTGCCGGAGTCGGCTCAGGAGCGGCAGGTTTCCGACAAGGTGGACGAGCGGCAAAAATAAAAACTGGCAGGGGAAATGTGGTCGCGAGGGTTGTAGCGGCGGCTCAACCTTTCTTGCGCGACTTCAACAGGCAGGCGGTCGCGGCCCAGTGAAAATGATCGTGTTGCTTTGGCTCGGCCCAGCGGCTGGCGGCCAGCGCGAGGCGCGGGAAAAGTTTGTCGAAGGGGAAGGGGACCGGCAGCAAATTGTAGTAGGCGTGGTCTTCGCGGACACAGTTGACTCCGGCCATCATTTGCGCAAGTTCAGTGACCGAAAACTGGCGGTGAGTCAGCCCGTCGAGGTCGAATTTTTTTCCGCGCAGTTTCAGGTAGAGTGGCTTGAAGATGCGTGTTGGCAACGCGAGGCATCGCCGTATGATGGAATCCAGCGAGCGCGGTTGGATGACGCTGATGATCATGACGCCGCCCGGCTTGAGTACGCGCGCCATTTCCTTCATCGCGGCGGCGAGTTCCGCGTCGTTGAGATATTCCAGCAATCCCATCGCGATGACGGCGTCAAAATGGGCCGGTGGAAAGGTTGCCTGCTCGATTTTGCCGGCGTAAAATTTTGCGCGCGGTTCGTTGGCGAAACGCCGGCGGGCGTGTTCGATCATCTTCGGGGCGATGTCGAGGCCGTGGAACTCCCAGCCGCGTTGCAACAACGTCGGTGCCATCGGGCCGGTGCCGCAGCCGACATCGAGGAGCCGGCCGGGTCTTTCGCTGGCAAGCAACTCCTCGACGCGCAGCTTGCGCTGGATGAATTTCCAGTTGTCGGACGGCGACCCGCGCTCGTCGTAAAGCGCATCCCACGCCTCGCCGGAAAAACGGTCAAAGACTTCAACGACGGCGGCTTGCTGGGACGCCGCTTTCGTCGAACTGGGTTCTGGACCATCTGGCATAACGGCAAATTATCACAACGAAAAACGGCTGGGTAGCAGTTCGTTGAGAAGAAATGTTTTCACCGGTCCGCGCCGTCTGGCGTCCGCCACCAGGACCTTCAACTCCGGCGCGAATTCGGCCATGACTTGACGGCACGCGCCGCAAGGCGTGGCCGCGCCGTCGCTGACGACCGCCAGCGCTACAAAGTGCCGTTCGCCGGCTGTCACAGCGTTAAAGAAGGCGACGCGCTCGGCGCACACCGTCAGGCCGTAACTGGCGTTTTCGACATTGCAGCCGCGGTAAACCCGTCCGCTGGCCGCGAGTAAAGCTGTGCCAACACGGAACTTGGAGTAGCGCGCGTAGGCGCTGCGTCGCGCGTCGCGGGCTTCCGCTATCAAACGGCGTTCGGTGGGTGACACCATATATAATATATTATATATATGCTGCTGGCGTCAGCCAGCGCAGCGCGCTTTACAGGCTGGCGATGAATTCTTCGAGCAGCTTGCCGAAGTTTTCCGAAACCTTCCGCGTCGTTTCCAAAACTTCCTCGTGTGACAGACGCCGGTTGCCGATGCCGGCGGCGAGATTTGTAATGACCGCAAGACCGGCGACTTCCATTCCGATTTGCCTCGCCACCAGCACTTCAGGCACCACGCTCATGCCGATCGCGTCCGCGCCGAGCCACGCCATCGCTTTCGTTTCGCTCGGCGTCTCGTAATTCGGCCCTGAGACAGCCATGTAAACGCCGCGGCGCAACCCCAGCTTCAGCTTGTCCGCCGCGACCGTCAGTTTTTCCAACAACCGCGATGAATAGGCCTGGGTCATGTCCAGAAACTTCACCGCTTCGCCCTCCTGCGTGGCACGGCCGATCAGGGGGTTCTCGCCGGTGAAGTTGATATGGTCTTCAATGGCCATCAGCGAGCCGACGCGGAGCTGGCTGTTAATGCCGCCGGCGGCGCAGGTGGTCAGGAGCGTTTTCACACCGACGGCCGCGAGCGCGCGGACGGGAAACGCCACGTCGGCGGACGAGCAGCCTTCGTAGATGTGCGAACGGCCCTGAAGCACTGCCAGCGTCTTGCCACGGAACGTGCCGATCACCAGTTGCCCCGCGTGGCCCGGCACCGTTGGCGGCCGGAAGCCGGGAATCTGGGCGTAGGGAATCTTTACCGGTTCTTCGAGACGGTCCGCGAACGAACCGAGGCCGGAGCCGAGCACGACGCCGATGGCAGGCTTGCGTCCGTTCGACTTCGACTCGATGGCGGTCTTGGCTTCAGCAATTTCTGGAATCATGTTGCAGCCCCGCTTCTAGCAGTGAACCGCTTCCGAAATCAAGCGCGACGGATGCATCTCTCTCTCGCCTTCTACGGCATTGGCGGAGCCGGTTGCTTCGTGGTGTCCTTGACGGAAAACCACGCGGTGGATTTGGGCAAGGCGACGGGCGGACGAACGCGGTCCGGATGCTGCTCCATGTCGGATGCGAACTGGTCGAAGTAGGCGTTCACCCGCAACACCTGAACTTCCTTTTCGTTGAGCCACGAGGAGACGATCTTGCCTTGGTCCTTGGATGGGTCCATGGTCAGCGCCTTCCAGAAAGCTTCCATGCAACCGTGCGCGTTGCCCTCGCGAGCGCAGGCCAGCACCCGGCGATGGGCGCGTTCAAGGGGAGACGCATGGTGAACGACAGTCGCGAGGACATCGGCGGCGCCGGGTGGATGATCGGGCCGGCTGAGCAGATATTCGTGAATCGGCTGGTGCAGCCACCAGACCGCGGCGGCGAAAACCATGACCGCGGAGGCCGCGATGATCCGTTTTGCGGTTGGCGATAGAGCCGCGAGATGTCGATTCCACCAAGGCGGTTGGAATTTCGGATTGTTGCGATCGGCACTCGCTTGCCGCAACGCAACTTCGTGAAAAAAACTTTCCAAACTCATACGACGCGTTTCATCATTCCGTTTGCGGTGGAGATTGTAGGAGGGCGACCGCGCGAACGACAAGGGAAAACGAATTGGCAAAACAAGTTGCCAGCGCCGGAGCCGGTGCGTATAAGACGACCGGCTGGCGGCGGCGGACGCAGTGACGGCGGATGTCGTGACGGCGCGCGTCGCGCAGCGAATCAAGTTCGAGAAAAAATTCAACAACCATGAACGAGACCCCTCCCATCTTTCAGCCATCCTCGACAGCGGCGCGGCGCCGCCGTCCATGGGGATGGATCGTGCTGGCCGTCGTGGCGACGATGCTGCTCGTGTTGAGCCTGGCGGGCAATGCGCTGCTCGGATCACTGGTCGCGTTGTCGTCGTTGTTCGAGGAGGACTCGCGCACGACAACGTTCCGCGAGACGCGCATCGGCGGCGACGCCGGCGCGAAGGAGAAGATCGCCGTCATCCACGTGCAGGACCTTATCAGCTTTTCAGTGCCGGGTTATTCCGGAGAGGAGGGGATGGTTGGCGACATCAAGGAGCAACTGGCGAAGGCGGCGGGCGACGAGGCGGTGAAGGCGATCATCATCGCGATTGATTCGCCCGGCGGCGAGGTGACGGCGTCGGACGTGATTCATCACGCGATCGTCACCGCAAAAAAAAGAAGCGGCGTGCCGGTGGTGGCGAGCCTCGGTGCGCTGGCGGCCAGCGGCGGCTACTACATTGCGACGAGCGCGGACTGGATCGTCGCGCATCGCACGACGCTGACCGGAAGCATCGGCGTGATTTTTCATCTTTGGAATTACCGCGGGCTGATGGACAAGATCGGGGTGAAGCCGATCGTTTACAAAAGCGGAAAGATGAAAGACATGCTCAGTCCGGAGAAGGAGGAGAAGGAGATCACCGACGAGGAGAAGGAGCTGGCTCAGCGACTGGTGATGCGCGACTACGATCGCTTCATCGAAGTGGTGGCGGAGGGCCGGCACATGAAGGCGGAGGACCTGAAGGCCGGACTGGCGGACGGGCGCGTCCTGGGCGGCGCGGAGGCGCTGGAGCACAAGTTCGTGGACCAGTTGGGTTACTTCGAGGACGCAGTGACGAAGGCGAAATCGCTCGCCAAAATCGAGCAGGCGAAACTCGTGAAATACGAGGCGCCGTGGTCGTTGCGCAAGATGCTGTCGCTGTTCGCGGAGTCGCGCTGGCCTGCGGGGTTGGCGGCGGCGCCGAGAAATCTCCGGCTGGAGAACGGCCGTTTCTATTATCTGCCTGGCGGATGGATGGAGTGAGCCCAAGGCGTTAGAGAGGGACACCATGGAACGGCCGATTTTCGGGATGACGTTTTGGCAGATGCGAGACCCTCTCAGACGCGGGGCCGCTTCGGTGAGTCAAAGCGACTCACATTTTTATAGACAGGTTTCGCCCACCTCGGTAATATCCGCGCGTTGTTGCGTTGGAGAATTAGACCGAGGAAGAGAGCCAAGCGTTAAATTTTTTTACCGAAAAATGCCGAGGTGTGCAAACGACCCAAGGAAGTCGAGTGCTATCACACTTGAGGTGTAATTTATCTATGTGCCGGAATCGTGTGCGCGTGGACACCGTGGGTGAGGTGTGTCTGCACACGGATTTTTTTGCTGTATTCCGGGTTGTTTCGTGCAGGCGAAATGTGTGGGAGTTCCGGCCGTCAAGGCTGGAGAGTTTCTGTGCTGATTAAGGCTAACGTCATGAAGACGAACGAACCAGTAATGCTGAACGGTGCGAGTCACGCACCCAAGCCCAAGACTTTCGCGCGCCAGAGCAAAAACGGTTTTCGATTTGCAGGGGCGAGGTGTGCCTTGATGGCGGCGTTGTTGCTATTGGTTCCCGCTGTGGCGCGCGCGCAATTGACAGCCACGAACTTTTTCTGGACCAACATCTCCAGCGACGTGTGGAGCAATCCCGGCAACTGGACCAACAATCAGGCTGACTTGACCGGTCCGGTCACAGGCGGCTCGAACAACTACATCATCACCTTCGCGCCCGCCGGCACCTTCAACAGCGTCAACGACCTCGCAGGTTCGTTCCTCCTCAACCAGTTGATCTTCGGCGGCTCCACGGTCACGTTGTCAGGCAACCAACTGGAGTTCACCGCGAACTCCGCGGGCGGTCTGCCGCAAGTGTTCCAGAACAGCAGCGTCAGCGTCGTCATCAACAACAATCTCCAACTCGACAACAACACGCTCTTCGGCGGCAGCGGCAGCGGCCAGGTCACGCTCGGTGGTTCAGTCGGCGGCGCGGGTGGATTGATTCTGAACGGCGGCTACACGTTGGCCATGACCAACGTCAACACGTACGCAGGCCAGACGATTGTCACCAAGGGCTCACTCGATCTTCAGAACAGCGGCGCCCTCGGCAGCAGCTCTTCTCTGGTGATCAGCAACAACAGCCCGGCGATGGTGCTGCTCGACGGCGGCATCACCGTCAGTGGCGTGACGCTAACCAACTTCATGAACCAGAGCATCGTGGGTGGCTTGATCGCCACCAATGGTCTTAACACGTGGACGGGACCGATTGTGCTGGGCGCGGACAACGCGCGCTTCGCCGCCGCGAACAGTTCCACGCTGGCGTTGAGCGGCGTGATCTCTGCCGTGAACCCCAACTACGGTCTGACCATTCGCAGCGACAACGGCGGCACCGGCGTGGTGCTCATCAATGGCACGGCCAACACCTACAGCAACACCACAGTGCTGGTTGGCACGTTGCAGATTGGCGCGAACAACGCCTTGCCCACGGGAGGCATTGTCACACTGGGCAACGGTTCCAGCCAGGGCTTCGCTTTGTTCGACCTCGCCGGCTACAACCAGCAGATTGCCGGCCTTCAAGATCCCGGCGTCAACATACCGCGCACGGTGACCAACACTTCCGGCACGCTCGCCACACTGACGATCAGCAACCTGAACAACTACACCTACGCCGGTGCCATCAACGGCAATCTGGCGGTGGTGAAAGCCGGCGGTGGTACCGAGGCGCTCACCGGTTCCAACAACTATACCGGCGGCACGATTGTCAATGGCGGCATTCTCCAGATCGGCACCAGCAACTCCCTCGGCAGCGGCCTCAACGGCATCCTCGTCAACGTCACCCCAGGCGGCGCGCTCGACCTGAACGGCGTCAACCTCAACTACGCAGCCAACAGCTTGACGGTCACCATCAGCGGCATGGGCATCGGCCCCACCACCGGCGCAGTTCTCAACAGTGGCGCTGGGCTGGCCAACCAGGGCGTGAAGAATCTCGTGCTCGCCGGCAACGCCGCCATCGGCCAGAATGGCGGCGGCCGCTTCGACATCTACGGCACGTTCAACGGCAGCAACTACACCCTGACTAAGGTGGGCAACAACGAAGTGGCCATCCAGACGGCCGCCGCCAACCTTCCCGTGCTGAACATCATGGGCGGCGACATCGCGCTCCAGAACGCCAGCGGTTTGGCTGGCGCGACGGTCACCATTTATACCAACGCCTTCATGCGCACGTATTCGGTCAATACGACCCTCACCAACGCCTTCGTGATGGCGGGCGGTTATTTCCAGGCCGGCACGGTGGGTGACGCGACCACCCTCCTCAACTTGTCCGGCCCGATCACCCTGGCGGGCGCGCTGAGCAACACCTTCTACCTCGCCACCAACCTCATCGTCAGTGGAACCATGTCCGGCCCCGGCAGCTTGGAGGTGCTTGGCCTGCCCAGCAACAGCAACGTGAATTCCAGCGTGCTGTTCCTGCAGGCGTCCAACAACTATAGCGGCGGGACGATCCTGCTGTCGAACGCCGTCGTGCAGGTCCAGAACGCCTTCGCGTTGGGCAGCGGCAGCATCGTGGTGTCCAACGTCGCCCAGTTGCAGATCGCCGCCACCAACGCCGTCTTCAACAACGCGCTGCAGCTCGCCGGCGATGGCCTTCCCTACAACGCGGGTTGGAACGGCGCGCTCGTCAACAAGGCCTCCACTGGCACCAACACGTGGGCCGGGGCGATCACCATCGGTGTCAACTCCTCCAGCGACGCGCGCATTCAGGGATACGGCGCCAGCAACAGTGTGCTGATTATCAGCGGCGGCGTAACGAGCTCGAACAATTACGGCCTGACGGTTCAATTTGCCGTCTTGTTCACCAACAACGCGATTAGAATCGGCAATGGCTCATTGAATATCAACAGCGGCCTCCCGGTGTTCTCCACGCTGGGCGCATCCAACAATCAGTTTGGCTCTATCACATTGGGTTACAGCGGCATGATGATCATTGGCTCCGCCAATACGTGGACGAACACGCCCAACCTGTTGATCGGCTCAGGCGGCGGCGGCGATATTGGCGAACTGGACCTGAACGGCTTTAGCGAAAATTTCGGCCAGCTTTACTCCCAAGGCACCAGTTACAAGCAGGATATTCTCACCAACTCCTCGTCAACGCTGGTAACGGTCTCCTTCAATCAGGCCGCCAGTACCGCCTTCAGTGGTCAGATCGGCGGTGCGATCACGTTGGTCAAGGCCGGCGGCGGCATCCTGAGCCTGAATGGCACCAACACCTACAGCGGCGGCACCATTCTCAACGGCGGTGAATTGAGTGTCCTCAGTCCCACCAACCTCGGCTTCGGCTTCGGCAAGTGGACCAACCTCACCTTCAACGGTGGCATTTTGGGAGTTCAGGCCGCCGCCACGATCACCAACCTCAACGCCTTCAATGTCAACTGGACCAACTTCAACGGCGGTATTGATCCCATCAACGCCGCCACCGTCTTCACCATCACCAACGCCATCACCGGCGGCACGGGTGCCTTCATGGTGGGCAGCGTCGGCAGCCAGGGCAAAGTGGTGCTGACCGCCAGTAACGCCTTTACCAGTGGCATTGTCATCAATGGCGCGACGCTCTACGTCACCAATGATTATAATATGGGCGCGCCTGGCGGCCTGATCACCCTTGGTGCTGGCGCGCTGGAAATCACCAACAGCTTCACGATGGCTCGTCCGCTCATGATTACCAACGCCGGGGTCATTGTGATAGATGGCGCGGGCAGCACCGATGTGATCAGCGGCGTGGTCAGCAGTGGCGGCTACCAGAATGGCGGCCTGACCAAGAGCGGCGCCGGCACCTTGGTTCTCAACGGCGGTTCCAGCAACATTCTTGTTGTGTTGACCAACGGTGTGAACGTCAGTGGCGGCCTGCTGGCGATCAGCAATGTCAACATCAACGTCGGCAACAGCCCTGCAACGATCAACGGGGCCAACGGCTCGAACGCCATGCTGTTGTTGGGCGGCAGTGCCTCCATTATCTCAGTCACCCAGACCGCTTTGAACATTGGCACCACGGGCAGGGGCGTGCTGGTCATTCAGAATAACGCGCTGTTAACCAACAAACTCCTGGTTGGCACGTCGGCCGGCAGCGTGGGCGCGGTCTATCAACAGGGCGGTGTCGTGGCGAACATGGGTGCGAGTGGCATTAACAGCTATTTGGGCCAATCGGCTGGCGCTTACGGCTACTATGAAATGGACGGTGGCGCACTGACCAATGCCGGCTATACCCGCATCGGTTACAGTGGCTACGGCATCTTGCAGCAATACGGTGGCCGGATTTATCAAGTGGCCAACAATCTGGACTTTGGCAACATCGGCACGGGTGTGTATTACGCGGCGGGCGGCACTCTGGTGTCGGCCGTCCCGTTGAGCATCGGTGGCGTTGCCTCGCCCGGCAACGCGGGCCGGGCCGAGTTCACCGTCGCCGGCAACGCCTACGTCACGGTCAGCAACGTGACCTATCTCGGCACGCAGGGCACCAACCTGCCCACCGCTGCCGTAGCCACGAACATCTTGAACCTCGACGGCGGCGTGTTCGAAACGGCGCAAATCACACCCACCAACCAGTGGGCTGCGGGCATCCTCAACTTCAACGGCGGCACGTTGCGGGCGGGCGCGGGCGCCTTGAATTCCGTCTTCCTCGCGTCGAACGCGGTGTATGTGTATGCGGGCGGCGCCACCATAGACGCCGGCACCAACAACAACGTGGTCATCAGCACGATATTGCAGGCGCCGGTCGGCAACGGCGTTTCGAACATCGTCCTGTCCAGCAGCGGTTCCGGCTACATTGGCGCGCCCTACGTTCAGATTACGGGTGGCGGCGGCAGCAACGCCACCGCCATTGCGCAGATTGACAGCAACATCTTCAGCCCCACCTACGGCCAGGTGACCAACATCGTCGTCACCAACCCCGGTCAGGGCTATACCGGCGCGCCCACGGTCCAGTTGGTCGGCGGCGGCGGTAGCGGTGCCAGCGTAGGCACCGTCAACACCATGGCGCTCGTCAGCGGCGGCCTGACCAAGACCGGTTTCGGCGGGCTGTCGCTGCTGGCCACCAACACTTACGGTGGCCGGACGATCGTCAACGCCGGCTCGCTGATTATGGGCGGGACCACCTTTGGCATCGGCACGAACACGCTGACGATGAATGGCCCGAGCACGTCCATCGGCACGAACGGTGGCATAGACCAGAGCCTGCTGGCGTGGTTGTTCACCAACCGACAGGCGGGTGGACGCTTGACTGCCGGCTCGACATTCGGCGCGGTGGTGCTGAGCGGCGTCGGCACCGTCTCCAGCAACCTGAACTTCGTAATGAACGGATTAAACAATGTCTTCCTTGGCGGCGTCAACGCGGCCAACGCGAGCAACATTTACAACGGCTTCGCGACTTGGGGGGACACTAGCCTTCGGTTTGGCGGCGGCTCGGGCTATTTGATCTATACCAACCAGATTGGCGGCGCCACCAACGTGATCATCGGCCCGGTGGGTGGCGATCCGTTGAGCGTCGTGCAACTGGGGATTCTAAACGTCACCAATAACTTCACGGGCGGCATCACCATCAACTCCGGCACGCTCAAGCTCGCCACCAACTCCGCCTTGGGCAGTCCCGGCGGCACGTCTCCGCTGGTGGTCATCAACCCTGGCGGCGCGCTCGATCTGGCCGGCTGGAACCTGTCGGGCATCAGCCAGACCGTGATGATCAGCGGCATGGGCATCGGCCCGAACATGGGCGCGATCTACAACAGCGGCGCGTCGTTGGTCAACGCCGGCGTGGCCAACGTCCAGTTGTTTGGCAATGCCGCCATCGGTTACAACAACGGCGGCAGCGGCAACCGCATGGACATCAGTGGCGTGCTCAACGGCGGCGGCAACACGCTGATCAAGGTGGGCACCAACGTGACGTGGATGGCCAGCGGCGGCACCATTACAAACCTGCCGCTGCTCGTCATCAGCAACGGCTCATTCGGCATCCAGAGTTTCAACACCATCGCGGGCGGCGGCTCGACGGTGATCCAAGTCTGGACCGGCGGCACCTTTGCCGTCTATACCACCATCACCCTGACGAATGCGTTGCAACTCTGGGGCGGCGCGCTGCAAAACAACGGTCCCTCCCCCAGCGGCGTCACGATCTGGAACGGTCCGATTGCGCTCGACGGCGCAGTCAATTACTTCGACCTGAGCGGCGGCAACATGTTCATTGGCGGGAACATCTCCGGCACGGGTTCCATCGCGAATATCAACGGTTCCCAGACCAGGTCGGTGTGGTTGCAAGGCACCAACACCTACTCCGGCAACACCTATATTACCAACGCCATCTTCCAATTCATCGGCCTTCCCTCCTTGCCCACCAACGGCGGCGCGATCAATCTCGCCTCCAGCGGCATCGTCCAGTTCAACTTCACCAACGTCCAGACGGGCCTGAACGAGTTGAACGGCACCAACTCGTTTGGCGTCGTCGCGTTGGCGGCCACCAACGTCAACGACAACATCAACCTCAACCTTGTCCCCGGCGGCGCGGCCTCCAACGTCTCGCTCGGCGCGCTGAGCCAGGTGGCTTACAACGGCGTGATCACGCCGGTCAACGGCCTGTATAAGCTCGGTGGTGGCGGCGGCGAACTGGTGCTCACGGGCACCAACAACCTGTCCTCCGCCGGCATCCTGACGACCATCGGCAACGTGATCCTGAACGGCTACAACTCGTTCGGCGGCGGCGGCACGAACGCCACGGTGGTCGTGCAGAGCAACAGCACCGTGAGCATCGCCAACGAGGCCGCCGTCGGCGGCTACGGCGCGAATCTGGTCTTCAGCGGCGGCGTGTTGCAGGTGCGCGGCATCGCCCTGACCAATTTCAGCAAGCTCGCCGTCAACTGGACGAACACCGTCGCCGGCAACGGCGCGGTGACCAACCTCGGCTTCAACGGCGGCCTCGACATCAATAACAACGGCAACACGTTCCTCATCACCAACAACATCATTGGCGTCGGCATCACCAACAAGCTCGGCAACGGCGTGCTGGCGCTGTCCGGCAGCAACAATCCCACCGGCGGCCTCGTCGTCAACGCCGGCATCGTGAGGGAACTCAGCTCCAACGCCCTTGGCGTGGCCGGCAGCCCGATGGTGACCGTCCGCAGCGGCGCGGAATTGCAGATCGCGGGCGGCATTGTGACCGCGCCGGTGGCGGTGACCATCAACGGCGGCGGCATGTTCTCACCGTTCAATGCCGGCAACGTGACGGGTGGCGACGGCGCGTTCCGCAACGTCTCCGGCGTCAATACCAACAACGGCGCCATCATCCTCGGCAGCGCCGCGCGCATCAACGCCGACGCGGGCACGCTGCTGGTGCAGGCCGGCAACGTCACCAACGGCGCGAACCTCCTGACCATCGGCGGCTACGGCAACACACTCGTCAGCGGCACCATCAGCGGCTCGGCAGGCCTGACCAAGGACGGTTTTGGCACGCTGACCTTGATCAACACCAACACCCTCACCGGCGGCGTGATCCTGAACAACGGCCTGTTTGTCCTCGATTACACGCAGTCGGCGCTATCGCTGGGCAACATGATCACCAACGGCAACTCGCTGACTCTCGACGGCGGCGAGTTCCTCGTCCTCGGCCAGAATGCAGCCGGGGTGACTACGCAGACGTTCGCTGGCCTGATCGAGGGTGTTCCGGTCGGCGGCTTTGGCAATCCGCAGCTGGTCGTCAGCAACGGCACCAGCGGCAGAATCCTGGTCAACGTAGGCGCCGTCACGCGTGCGGTGGGCGGGGACGTGGTGGATCTCACGCTTCCGGCCAACGGATTCATCGTCACCACCAACCTCAACAGCTACGCGGGCATCCTGACCAACAACGGCGCCGTGCTCACCATCAACGGAACGGACTTCGTGGCGGTGACCAACGTTCTCGGCAACCTGGTCATGACCAACTTCACCGGCTACTCGAACGTGGTTGCCGGCGACGTCATCAACAACAACAGCGGTGCGGTGGTGCGGATCACGTCCGGCTCCGGCAACGCCATTACGCTGAACAGCCTGACGACGATGATCTACAGCATGTCGGCCATCAACGCCGACGCGTCGGCGACCATTGACTTCAACGGCCAGCGGATGCTGATGGTGGGCACCAACGGCGTCATCCTGCTCGCGCCCGGCTCCATGGGGTTGACGCTCGGCACGAACAGCAACGACGGCTTCCTCAGCGCCGGCCAGACCAATTCCGTTGGCGGCGAGCTGATCTTCATCAACAACTCCGCCAATGCCCTGACCGATAACGCGCCCCTGACCAGCAATGGCACCGGCACCTTGTCTGTCACCGTCAACGGCTCCGGTGTGGTCAACCTCTACGGCAGCACCAACGCCTTCAACGCGCTCTACGTCAACTCGGGCACAGTCAACTTGCAGAACGTTACCTTCATCAGCGGCGCGACCAACGGCGGGATTGGGAATAGCTACAACCAGCGCGGCGGCACGGTGACGCTGGCGGCGGGCAGCACCAACACCTTCCTTGGCGGCAACACCATCGTGGACGGCGGCACCTTGTATGTAAACGGCTTGCTCGCCTCCTCGATAATCGGCACCAACGCAGCCTTCAACACGATCGTGGGCAATGCGGCGGGCAGCCGCGCGACCTTGGTCGTTGGCGGCAACTTGACCAGCAGCAACCTGTTGGTGGGCAACAGCGCAGGAGCGGCCGGCGCGGTCATCCAAACCGGCGGTGTGGTGAGGCTGACGAGTAGAACCAGCCAGGTGGTGTTGGGGTTGGGCCAGGCAGCGGGTTCCTACGGCTACTACCGGATGACGGCGGGGACGTTGTATCCGGCCGAGGCCTTGTTCCCGGATAACGCGGGTGGCGCCAACGCTGTGTTTGACATGTATGGCGGCTTGGTGGACGGCATTTCCTATGGCGGCGTGGGCACCTATCTTGGTTTCACAACCGGCAACAGCGCGCTCAATGTTTATGGCGGCACCTATCTCGGCAGCATGCAGTTTGGCTACACCCCCAACAGCGCGGCATTAGGCACGCTGAACCTGTTCGGCTCGGGTGTGGTATCCGCGCCCGGCAACTTCACCCTGATGGTCTCCGGTACGAACGGCAACGCGTCGATCGTCAACCTCAACGGCGGCACGCTGGTCATCAGCAAGGTTATTATCGGTGTGCCGCTGACCACCAACACCGCGGTCATCAACTTCAACGGCGGCACGTTGCAGGCCAATCCCGGTGGCATTGCTGCCAACGGTCCGACGTTCCTGCAAGGGCTTACCGCCGTGGTCGTCTATGAGAATGGCGGGACGATAGACACCTACACCAACAATATCACCATCGCGCAGTCGTTGATTGCGCCAGTGGGTTACGGCCTGACCAACATCCTCCTCGCCAATGGCGGCAGCGGCTACATCGGCGCGCCCAACGTCCAGATTACAGGCGGCAGCGGCACGGGGGCCACCGCCGTCGCGGTGGTGGACCTGACGCCGGGCGACGCGCAATACGGCCAGGTGACCAACATCACCATTACCAGCCACGGCTACGGTTACCTGTCCAACGACACGCTGAACGTCCTGTTGGTCGGCGGCGGCGCGCTTCAGGCAGCGCAACTCGGCGCTTACGGTTTCGGCAGCAACGTTGGCGGCGCCCTGACCAAGGCTGGATTTGGCACCATGGCATTGATCGGCACCAACAACTACTCGGGCGGAACCATCGTCAACGCCGGCGCGCTGCTGGTGTCGAGCAACTTGTTTACCGGCGCGGTGACGCTGGCCACGCCGGCCGCCTCCATCGGCTCGGCGACGATGGCGGTGGACCAGGTATTCGTGAATTGGGCAGCCAACCTTGTCGGCACCGGCGCGATCCCGGTGGTTGTGACTGCTTTCAGCACCACCAACAACCTTTCGTTCACCGCGCCCAATCTCGCGAACACCTTCCTGGGCGCGGCGGGCGGCGGCGCGGTTTACAGCGGCGTCGCAACGTGGGGCGACAACAACATGCGGTTGGGTGGCGGCTCCTCGATGCTGACCTACACCAACGTCATTGGTGGCAACACCAACCTCTTGATCGGCCCGATCGGTGGCGATGCGGTTGGCGGCGTTTTCCTGGGCACGGTGACCAATACCTACAGCGGCTCGACGATCATCGGCGGCGGCGTCCTCAAGATGGGCAGTCTCAGCAACATCAACGGCAACACCATCACCCTTTACACCAATGGCAGCATCGGCTTTGCCCTGACCTACGGCTCGGTCGTCTTCAACAACGCCATCACGATGAATGGCGGCACGCTGGCCACCATCCCCGGCGGCGCCGCGCCCTACGTGAACGGCCCCATCACCATGAACGGGGACTTCCAGGACTTTGACGCCTCCGGTGGCCAGATGGTGGTGAACGGCTCGATCACCGGCCCGGGCGCCCTGAACAAGGTCGGTCTGGGCACGGTGCTCCTGACGGCCGCGAACAGCTACACCGGCGGCACGATCTTGAGCAACGGTGTGCTGAGCATCGGCAACGAACAGAACATCGGCGGCATCGGTGCCATCCTGAGCTTCAGCGGCGGCGTGCTCCAGGTGCGCGACGTGGCGATGCAAAACCTCGACAACCTGACCGTCAACTGGACCAACTTCGCGGGCGGTTTCGACATTGCGAACAACGGCAATGCGTTCCTCCTTACCAACAACATCACCGGCACAGGCATCACCGCCAAGCTTGGCAGCGGCATCCTCGTGCTGGCCGGCAGCAACAGCTTTAACAATGCGGGCCTGCTCATTCCCGCCACGGGCATGATCATCAACGCCGGCATCGTGCGACTCGCGAACTCCAACGCCCTCGGCGTCGGCGGCGTCAGCCCCAATGTGATCGTCAATAATGGCGGTGAGTTGCAACTGAGCAACAGCCTGACCTACGCTCCCATCGCCATCACGATCAACGGCGGCGGCGCGCTCTCGCCGCTGGTCGGTTCCAACGTGGTGGGCGGCGACGGCGCGTTGCGCAACGTTTCCGGCAGCAACACCTACACCGGCTCGATCACGCTCGGCAGCATGGCCCGCATCAACGCCGATACCGGCACGATCCTCGTCCTGTCCGGCAACATCAGCAACGTCGTGACGGTCGCGTTCGGTGGTACTACCGGCTTCAGCAACATGGTGAGCGGCCTGACCATTGGCGGTTTCGGCAACACGTTCATCAGCGGCATCATTGGCAACGGATCCGGCGGCCTGGTCAAGGATGGGTTCGGCGCGCTGACCCTGATCAACACCAACAGTTTCACCGGCGGCGTCACGCTCAACAGCGGCCTGCTGACTCTCGACTATACGCAATTGCCCAACTCGGTGGGCAACATCATCACCAACGGCAACACGCTGACCCTCAACGGCGGCGAGTTCCTCATCCTCGGCCAGAATACGGCGGGCGTCACGACCCAGACGTTCAACGGGTTGGTGGTAGGCTCGCCCTTCGGCGGCTCCGGTGTGGACAGCCCGAAACTGGTTGTGAGCAACGGCACCGGCGGCGGCATCGTGGTCAACGTCGGCGCGATCACCCGCTCCGTCGGCGGCGGCGTGGTGGACTTCACCCTGCCGCAGTATGGCGCGATCATCACCACCACCACCAACACCAACGCCGGCATCCTCGGCGCGGGCAACGTGCTGGCCACGATCACCAACACCGACTTCGCGATGGTGACCAACAACAACGGCTTCCTGATGGTTACCAACTTCAATGGCTACGTGCCCGTGGCGGGCGGCGGTGTGATTGCCAACGGCACCAACAACATCTACGGCATCTGGCAGGGTGGCGCCATCACGCTGGACAGCCAGACGACGTCAATTTACGCCATTGCGGCCACGAACACGGACCAGATGGCCACGATCGGCGTGGGCGGTGGCATCAACACGTTGCGCATAGGCTCGACCAACGGCGCGATCCTGCTGGCGCCGGTCTCGCAGGGATTGACGATTGGCGCGTCGGTTAATGACGGCTTTGTGACGGTTGGCTCCACCAACAACGTGGGTGGCGAGTTGGCGCTGCTCAATTACTCGGCCAACAACCTCGTTATCAATTCCGCCATCATCAGCAACGGCATGGGCGCGGTGACGGTGACGGTGGGAGGCTCGGGCGTGGTGAATATCAACGGCACCAATGCCTTCAACGCTCTCTACGTCAACTCCGGCGCGGTGACACTCGCCAGCAACACCTTCCTTTCGGGCGCCAACCCGCTGACGGTGCGCGGCGGCACGCTCACCGTTGCGGGCGGGAGCAACTACGTCGTCGGCGGCAGCATGGTTGTGAACGCGGGCCAGCTCAACATTGCCGGGGCCACCTACACCCCCAACAGCCTGCTGGTGGGCAATGCCAGTGGCGACCGCGGCGTGGTCGTCGTTACCACCAACCTGTCGGGCGGCGTTGGCTCCTTGTTTGATTTTGGCAACGTGCTCGGATCGGCCGGTGCGCTGTATCAGTCTGGCGGTGTTTTCAGCAACTCTGCCAATAGCGATCTCTCGATCACTTTCGGTGTCGCCGGCTACGGTTACGACCGGATGATGGGCGGCTTGCAGCTAGCGTATAAGTTTGAGGTGGGCGAGAACGCGGGCGGCAACGGTGTGGTGGACCAGTATGGCGGTGCGATAGTTACCACCGTCTATACCATCAATGGCCTTTCGGCGGGCGGCAACGATCGTGTCATCAACGTCCAGGGCGGTGTCTTCGCCAATTACAACCCCGGCGCCTCGTTTGCCTTCAACTGGAATGGCGGCAATGGCCTGACGGTTTTGGACGTGGGCGGCAGCGGTGTCGTCTCCACCCTTGGCGCTATTGACATGAACAAGGGCGGCACCATGACGAATTACTCCGTCATCAACCTGATGCCGGGCGGCGTGCTCAGCGTGGGCGGTATCACCGCCGGCAACGGCCAGGGTGCCACCAACGCAATCCTCAATTTCAACGGCGGCGTCCTGCAGGCCAACGCGGCCTCGGCCAACTTTATCACGAACATCGCCTCGCCGTTCGTTTACGCCGGCGGCGCCATCCTGGACTCCAGCAATTACAACATGGGCATCTCGCTGCCGTTGATCGCGGCAAGCGGTTACGGCGTGACCAACATTGCCATCGCCAACGGTGGCATCGGCTACATCGGCGCACCCATCGTCCAGATCACGGGCGGCAGCGGCACGGGCGTTACCGCCTTTGCCGTTGTGGACCTGACGGTGGGCGACTCGCTCTACGGCCAGGTGACCAACATCGTGATCACCAGCTACGGATCGGGCTATCTCTCCAACGACTCGCTGAACATCCAGTTGATCGGCGGCGGCGCGCTCCAGCCCGCGCAACTTGGTACTTACACCTTCGGCAGCAACAACACCAGCGGCGGCCTGGTCAAGTATGGCTACGGCACGGTGAGCTTGCTGGCCACCAACAACACCTATTCCGGCCCGACCATCGTCAACGCCGGCTCGTTGCTGATCGGATACACCAACCAGCCCGGTCTGGCGTCGGTGACGCTGGCCAATCCCACGGCGGCCATCGGACCGACGTATGCGATGGACTCGAACTTCCTGAACTGGTTCTTCGCCAAGTTTGGCGCCAACTACTCGAACGCGGTGGTCCTTGGCTTGGGCACCACCAACACGCTCGCCATGAACTACGCCTTCCTCGGCGCGGCCGGCGCGGGAGCCACGATGAGCGGCCAGGTGAGCTGGCTCGACGGCATCGTGCGCTTGGGCGGCGGCTCCGCGACGCTGACCTACACGAACGCCATCGGCAGCACCACCAACGTGGTCATCGGTCCGACCAACGGCAATCCGTTGAGCGTTGTCATGCTGACGGCCCCCAACACTTTCACCAACACCATTGCGGTCAACTCCGGCCTGCTCTACGTCACCAACGACTTCAACTTGGGCGCGAGCGGCAACGGGTTGGTCTTCACCAATGGCAGCGGGTTGGAAGTCGGCAAAGCCATGTCCGTATGGAACTCGGCCCGGTCGCTGACGCTGAACGCCGGCGGCGGCACGTTCAGCGTGGATGCCAATGGGGCGCTCTCTATCACCAACGTGATCGTGGGCACCGCGCCGAACGCGGTTCTGGAGAAGACCGGACCGGGCCTGCTGGCGTTGTTCGCGGCCAACACCTTCAGCGGCGCCATCCTTAGCAACGGCACGCTGAGTATCGGCAGCGAGGCCAACGTCGGCGGCATCGGCCAGTCCCTCACCTTCAGCGGCGGCGTGCTCCAGGTCCACGGCCTGAGCATGAGCAACCTCAACAATCTGGTGGTCAACTGGACCAATAGTGCCACCGGCTTCGGATTCAATGGCGGCCTCGACGTCAACAACAACGGCATGGTCTTCACAGTGAGCAGCAATATCGTCAGTGGTGGCACGCTGACCAAGCTGGGCATGGGCACGCTGCTGCTCGCCGGAAGCAACCAGTTGCAAAACCTGACGATCGCCGGCGGCGTGCTACAGATCAGCAGCGGCAACGCGCTGGCGCCCGGCGGATATATGGTGATGCCCAACGGCACCATTGTCGGCAGCGTGAACACGGTGCTGGCCGGCGGCGAATTGCAACTGACCGGCGGCATTGTCGCGCTCAGCCAGCCGCTGGTGCTTAACGGCGGCGGCGCGTTTGCACCGTTGGGCGCCAACGTCGCGGGCGGCGACGGCGCATTGCGCAACACCGCTGGAAGCAACGTCGTCGGTGGCCAGATCACCATTGCCAGCGCCGCGCGTATCAACGCCGATACCAACAGCGGCCTCTATATCACGGGCAGCATCTACAGCAACAGCACGGCCTACATGTTGACCTTCGGCGGCTTTGGCACGACCGTGGTCAGTGGCCTCGTTGGGAACAGCGGCGGCGTTACCAAGGACGGTTATGGCTCGTTGACGTTCATCAATACGAACACGCTGACCGGCGGCGTGATACTCAATAACGGCCTGTTCGTCCTGGATTACACCCAACCGGCGCTTTCGCTGGGCAACATCATCAGCAACGTCAACTCGCTGACTCTCAACGGCGGCGAGTTCCTGGTCATGGGCCAGAACAATGCCGGCGTGACGACCCAGACGTTCAACGGCCTGATCGAGGGCGTTGCCACCGGCGCGGCGGGCGGCGTGCCGAACCTCGTGGTGAGCAATGGAACCAGCGGCAGCGTGGTCGTCAACGTCGGCGCCATCTCTCGCGCGCCGGGGGCGGAAGTGGTGAACGTCATTCTGCCGGTCAACGGCGCTATCGTCACCAGCAGCACGAACAACGGCGCGGGCGTCATGGGACTCAATAGCGCCCTGCTCACCATCAACGGCGCGGACCTCGCGGCGGAAACCAACATCAACGGCAACTTCCAATTGGTCGCCTTCACCGGCTACTCGAACATCACGGGTGGCTTGGTCATCCAGAACAACAGCAGCCAGGTGGTCCGGATCACGGCGGGCACTGGCGGTAGCATTACGCTGAACAGCCAGACGACCATGATTTACGGCATGGTCGCCAACAACACCGATGCCGGCGCCACGGTGGGCTTCAACGGCAACCGGCTGCTGATGGTGGCCACCAACGGCCCCATCCTGCTCGCGCCCGGCTCGTTGGGCCTGACGCTCGGCGCCAACAACAACGACGGCTTCCTGAGCGCGGGCGCGTCCAACTTCGTGGGCGGCGAGCTTGTCTTCATCAACAATTCCGCCAACCCCCTGACGGACCTTACGCCGCTGGCCAGCAACGGCGTGGGCACTTTGACAGTGACCGTGGACAGCGCCGGCTCCGGCGCGGTTGTTTTTGGTGCCAGCACCAACAACATCAACTCCTTCTACGCCAACTCCGGCACGGTCATTTTCACGAACAACATGAATAACTTCGCCAGCGCAACGCCATTTACCGTCCGCGGTGGCACGGTGACGATGGCCTCCACCAGCACCAACTCGATCGCTGGCGCCACGCTGATTGTGGACAACTACGGTGTCCTGAACGTCAACGGCATTCTGACGAGCACCACGAACATCCAGGTGGGTGCCACGGCCGGTTCGCGCGCCGTGATGAACATCGCGTCCAACGTCACGGTGGCGACCGGCGGCGGACAGGCGGGCTTCTACATCGGCAATGGCGCGGGCGTGGCCGGCGCGATCTATCAAACAGGCGGCATTATCAATGAATCGGCCTTGGGCAGTGACGGTGACGGCGCTTTCAATGTCGGCCTCAACGGCGGCTACGGTTACTACCGGATCACCGGCGGCATGTTGATCGACAGGCAACGCATGGACTACGGGCAAGGCGCGGGCGTGGGTGTCGTGGATGTGCTGGGTGGCGTCGTCAGCAACGGAACCTACACTTTGATGGGCTACGCCGCCGGCGGCAGGGGCGAGCTGAACCTGTTTGGCGGCCAGTATCTACAGGCCGGAACTGCGTTCGGCTTGAGCTATAACGTCGTGGGCTACGGCCAGGTGAACATCGGCGGGGGCACCAACGGCGCCCTCGGCGTGCTCAATGTGGCGATGTCCACCGGCGTGCCGATTGATATGTCGGGCAGCGGCTCGACCGGCACCGGCATCATCAACATCTTGAGCGGTGGTCTGGTGATCGCCAACCAGATCAAGGCCAACCCGGGCGGCTTGAATTTGCTGAACTTCAACGGTGGCATGCTCCAGGCCTCCAACGGCACCACGCTCGGCCCGCTCTTCATCAACTCCAACTTCATGACCGCGGTCACCATCTACCAAGGTGGCGCGTTCATTGATTCCGGCACCAACATCATCAACATCTACCCGGCTTTGACCGCGCCGGTGGGCAACGGCCTCACCAACATCGCCATCGCCAACGGTGGTCTCGGGTACATCGGCACGCCGCTCGTTTATATCACCGGCGGCAGCGGCACGGGCGCGACCGCGATGGCAGTGGTGGATCTGACGCCGGGCGACGCGAAGTATGGCCAGATTACCAACATCGTCATTACCAGCGCGGGCTACGGCTACCAGTCCAACGACGTCCTGAATATCACTCTGGCGGGCGGCGGGGCCCTCCAGCCGGCACAGCTGGGCTCGTTCAGCTTTGGCACCAACTCGCAGAGTGGCGATCTGGTCAAAATGGGCGCCGGCTTGCTGGCCCTCGGCGGCAACAACACCTACCAGGGCCCCACCATCATCAGCAACGGCACGCTGCAAATCGGCATCGGCGCCGGCATGGGGTCCGTGGCCGGCATCATCACCAACCTCGGCACGCTGGTGTTCGACCGGAATGATTACTTCTCGTTCACCAACGCGATCTTTGGCAACGGCACCGTTGTCCAGGGTGGCCTGACAGGGGTCAGCGTGATGGTGATCACCAGCACCAACCTGCAATACACCGGCAACACCTACATCAACTCCGGCGACGCGCTGTTCATGAACACGCCGTCCTCTGGCTCGATCGGCATCACCACCAATGGCGCGCTGCTGGCCGGCGGCGCTTTCAACACCGTGATGGGCTGGCTCGGCAGCGGCAAGATTGCCGCGGCTTCCACGGGCGCCATTGCGTTGACCAACAACAGTAGTGAAGCCATCAGTATGGCCGGTTTCAGCACCCTCTCGCTCGGCGCGGCCCCGAACACCTTCGCGACCTACATTGGCGCGCTGACCCCGGTAGGGGCCAACATCTACCTTGGCGGTGGCGGCGGTACAATCTACCTGCCCTATTTCGCACTGCCGGGCGGCGCCACGAACCTCTTTATTGGCTACGGCGGCGGCGGCACAGTCATCCTCGATGGGGATCTCACGGCGGCGGCCTCGATCACCATCACCAACGGCACGCTGCAAATAGGCACCAACAGCGCTGTCGGTGCAGTCAAGAACGCCTACAACTACGTCATCAACAATAACGGCGGCCTGACGTTCGACCGCTCGGACGCCCTTGTTTACGGCTCCGTCTTGGTGGGCACGGGCGCGCTGAACCAGATCGGTTCCGGCATGCTCACGATGACCAACCTTGGCACCAATGCGCTTGGGGTGCTCACCATCGGCGGCATGACCATTGCCAACGGCACGTTCGTGTCGGCCTGGACGACCACCAACATCCCCAGTGGCGGCACGATCACGGATACGTCCGTGCTGATCTTCTCCAATGGCACGCTGGTGGTGACGGGCGGCTTGATGAACGTCCAGGGCAACATCGGTGGTGGGAACGGAACCCTGATCATTGGCAACGCCCCGGGAACCAACTACGGCACCAACAACCTCGTCACCGGCATGACCGGCGTCTTCACCGCCACGGGCTACACGATGAGCGGCGTCACCAACCTGATCGCCAGCAACGGCATTGCCAATATCACCGGCGGTGATATTCGCATGGCCAGCTATAACACCAACGCCGTCTGGACCATTCTCAACAACGCTGTCGTCAACGCCGGCAATGTGGTGATGAACAGCGGCAACGTGGCCAGCACGGGCATCATCAACCTCAACGGCGGCCGGCTGAGCGTCACCGGTCTCACCAACGCCAACCCGTGGGGCCAGGCCATCGTCAACTTCAACGGCGGCATCCTGGGCTTCAGCAACATGGGCTACTACCTCCCGACCACCAACTTCCCCATTAGTGTGAACACCAACATCGTCTTCAACGACATTGGCGGCGCGCAGATGTTCCTGGACGCCAGCAACAACACCGTCGTCACCCTGCTGAATAGCTTTGGCGGGACCGGTCCGTTGGGGAAGCTGGGTTTCGGCACGGTGATTCTGTCCGGCAGCAATACCTTCACCAACACGATCCTCTACGCCGGCTCTTTGGGCGTGACCAACGATTGGAACATCGGCGGCCCGGGCAGCACCCTGAACTTCAGCGGCGGCATGCTCCAGGTCACTGGCGCGTTCCTCACCGCCTACGGCCCGAACGGCGCTGGATTCTTCAGCAACCACGTCATCAACTGGTCCACGTTCAACGGCGGCTTCGACGTGACGGCTGGCAACACCCTCTTCTTCACCAACACGCTGGTGACGCCGGGCGGCTTCTACAAGGGCGGCGGGGGCGTGGTGGCACTCGCCGGGTCCAACAACTACACCGGCGGCACCTACATCTACGGCGGCAACCTGCTGGTTACCAATGACTACAACCTCTCCGCTCCCGGCGTCTTCGTAAACATCGGCCAGGGCACCCTGGAGGTCAGCAACTCCATACCGGCGCCGAGCGGGGCGCTGGTGGCGACCACCACGATGACCACGCTGCGGCCGTTCCTGCTCACCAACGCGGGGTCCGCCATCCAGGTGGACGGCACCAACTTCACCTATATCGTGGGCGGCTACGTCACGGGCAGCAACATCGCGGGCAGCTTGGTCAAGGACGGCGCGGGCACGCTGATCCTGAACAACGCCTCCGTGGCGAATTCCAACCCGAGCATCATAACGAATCTGGGCGGCTCGATCACCAACAGCGGCTACTCCGTGGGCTGGCTGACGAACGGCATCACCGTCAACGCCGGCACGCTCATTCTCAGCAACACCATCATCCAGATGGGCACCAACTCGACCAGCGTTATAAACGGTGCTCTCGCCGCCGTTTCCGCCACCGGCACGCCTACGTCGGTGTTGAAGCTGATGGGCAACGCTGGTCTCTCGAGCAGCAACTTTGCCGGCTACGTGTATGTTGGCACCTCGGCCAGGGGCGTGATGCAGGTTCAGGATAATGCGATGTTCCAGGGGACTTTGCGCGTCGGCCAGGCTGCCGGCGGCGTGGGCGCGGTCTACCTGCGCGGCGGCACGATTTACAATATGGGCGGCAGTGGCGCTGACTCCGAGTTCGGCGGGCCTTCGGCGAATGGTTACGGATATCTCGAAGTGACCGGCGGCACGATGACCAACGCCGGGTACACACATATCGGCACGGCCGGCTGGGGCATGATGCAGCAATACGGAGGCCGCGTTTATCAGGTCAACAACGGCAACTTCGACATCAGCCGCACCGGCACCGGCGTCGTTTATCTTGCCGGCGGCCAATTCGTGTCGGCGGCGCAGGTCAGCGTGGGCGGCAGCAGCGGTGCCGCAGGCGGGCGTGGCGAGTTGACGGTGACCACTGGCGGGAGCATGGTCATCAGCAATAACCTGGCCTTTGCCGTTACCGGCGGCCAGACCGGCATCGTCAACCTCATCGGCGGCACGTTGCAGGCTAACACAGTCCTGAAGAGCCAGACGAACGGCGGCGCGTTCCTGAACTTCAACGGCGGCACGCTGGTGGCCGGCGCGAGCACCACGCAGTTCATGCAGGGTCTGGACACGGCGTTCATCTATAACAACGGCGCGTTCATTGACTCCGGCACCAACACCATCACCATCGTCCAGAACCTCCGCGGCGCGGGTGGCAACGGCAATGGCATCGCCAACATCCCGATCATCTTCGGCGGCACCAACTACATCGGCGCGCCCCTCGTGATGATTACCGGCGGCGGCGGCAGCAACGCGACCGCCGTTGCGCAGATTGACAGCAACATCAACAGCCCGACCTATGGGATGATCACCAACATCGTGATCACCAACCCCGGCATGGGCTACACCACCCCGTCGACGATCGCGGTGACGCTCTTGGGTGGCGGCGGCGCGGGCGCGGTCCTGGGCACCGGCATCGTCGGCGCACCCCTCCTCGTGGCCGATGTGAGCGGCGCGTTGACCAAGCTTGGCAGCGGCACACTGACACTGACCGGCACCAACACCTTCGCTGGCGTCGTCCTTGGCGGCGGCGAGTTGATCGCCACCAACGACTTCAACATCGGCGGCGCGGCCAGCTTCATGACCTTCAGCGGCGGCTTGTTCCAACTCTCCACCAACTCTGTCATCAGCCTCGGCACACACACCATCAACTGGTCCGGGTTCAACGGCGGCTTCGACGTGGAGACCAACATGACCTTCACGAACACGGTTGCCATAACCGGCTCCGGCAGCTTCATAAAGATCGGCCAGGGCAACCTGATCATGCTCGCCAGCAACAGCTACACGGGCAACACGCTCATCGGTGGCGGCGGCAACTTCATCTTCACCAACTTGGACGCCCTCGGTGGCATCAACCGCTCGGTGATGCTCAGCAACGTCGTCGTCATGGTCACCAACACCGTGGATCCCAATGCGCTGCTGAGCCGGGTGACGACGTCCACGAACACCTTTGTGATTGCGCTCACGGCCAACGGCGCCACGGTGGACCTCAGCCAGACGCCGGGCGCGTTCCTCGGCGCCTGGACCAACAGCATTGTCACCAACTCGGTGATCCCGCTGGCCAACAACGTGCAGTTGGGCGGCGGCGGCGGCACGCTCTACTTCACGCAGTTCATTGGCGGCAGGCCGAATGTTGTGGGCAGCTACACCAACCTCACCATCGGCCCGTTTGCCGGCAACAGCTACACCAATACCCAGTTTATTGCGCCACCGCCCAGCTACTCTTCCGGCACGGTGATAATGACGAACAATAACAGCTACAACGGCATTACCGCCATCGCTGCCGGCAACACCCTGCAGATCGGCACCAATACCGCCATGGGCGGCACGGTCGGCCTCGGGCCGGTTCTTGTCAACGGGACGCTGGCGTTTAACCAGCCCGGCACGGTTTATTACACCAACTTCACCACCGGTCTCGGCACGATCCAGAATTCGGGCAGCGGTACGCTGGTGCTGGACCGCAACTACTACAACAGCAACGGCGTCTATGTAAGCGCCGGCGGCTCTGTTATCCTTTCCAACGCCGTGCTCAACGGCGCGCTGGCGCTTACCAACGGCTCCACCGCCATCGCCGTCGGCGGCGCGGGCGGCCTGGTCGGCGAGTTTTACCTGGTCGGTCAAAACGTCACGAACCTTAACAACATTGTGGGTGAGCAGAGTCACTTCGCGGCATACAACCCCGCCGCGATTGGCAACATCAACCTCGCCGGCCAGGGCAGCCAGCCTTATTACGGCTCCACCACGAACTTCGATTTCTCCTCGAGCAGCGGCCCGCCGAACCAATACTTCCCGGGAACGTTTGGTCTCGCGCCTCCGAGCGGCACGCCCTACAACTTCGAGAGCCGCTGGGTGGGCGCGTTCAACGCGCCGACATCGGGCACCTACAACTTCCAGATGATCGGTGACGATCCAGAGACTTTGATCATTGACGGCACAAATGTGGTTTCCAACACCGGCGGCGCGTGGCAGGGCGGCTCCATCACGTTGGGTGCGGGCAAGCACACCATCGTCATCACATTCGGCCAGGGCGCCGGTGGCTACGGCGTCGAGATCAACGTCCAGACGCCCGGAGCCAACGGGTATGTGCGCATGCCGAACGCCATGCTCAGCTCCGGCCCGGCGGTCTATTCGCTCAGCGGCGACGCCAACAGCATGCTGATCCTGAGCAACACCACGCTGATGGTGGTGCAGACCAACGACGCTGCCTTCAACGGCTTCATCACGGACAACGGTTCCGTCGGCGGGCTCTACAAGATCGGCACCAACGCCCTGATCCTGGGCGGCATGAGCAACAGCTTCAGCGGCGGCCTTATCCTCGGCGGCGGCCGCGTCGGCATCAACTCCCTCAGCAACATCGGTGGCGCGGGCAGCTCGCTCACGTTCTGGGGCGGTCTTCTCCAGATTCTCGGCACGACGATCACCAACCTGAACAGCAATGTCGTCAACTGGTCCACCTTCAACGGCGGCTTCGACATCAACAACCCGGCGAACGTCTTCACCATCTCCAACTCCATCAGCGGCGTTGGCAACCTCTCCGTGTATGGCTCCGGCACGGTGTCGCTGACCGGCAGCAACAGTTACTACGGCAGCACCATCATTGCCGGCGGCACGCTCCAGATTGCCAACCCCAACGCGCTCAACATCGGCCTCAACCCGACCCAGTGGCTCGAAATCGTGGGCGGCACGCTGGATCTGAACGGCTACTCGCTGATCCTGAACACCAACTTCTACTTCACCAGCGGCGCGATCACGGACAACCGTGTCGGTGGCAACAACACCATCATCTTCAGCAACCTCTACACCAGCAGCTTCGGCGGCGTCATCAGCAACGGCGTCAACGGCGGGGTGATGAGCCTGACGACCTACGGCAGCGACACGTTGACGCTGACCAATAACAACACCTACACCGGCAACACGCTGTTCAACACCGGCACGGTCGTCACGCTGGGCGGCCCGCTCGGCGCGCTCTACGGCACCACCAACGTCACCCTCAACGGCGCGTCGCTGATCCTGAATAACACGGCGACAACCACCAACGCCTACCGGTTGACCGCCAACGCCCCGATCTGGCTCACCAGCGCCATGTATAGCTTCACCAACGACGGCGGCTCGGCGTATTACGTGCAGAGCAACGGCGCCCTGAACGTGCTGGCGGGCATGAACACGCTCGCCTCCATGCAGTCGGCCACCAACGGCACGAACCTGCTGGTCTTCAACGCGCTGAACCGCACCGCGGGCGCGACGCTGAACATCGTGGCCAACACCCTCTCCAACTACCAGAACATCGTGCGGTTCACTGCGGCTCCGGCGCTGGTGAATGGCATCCTGCCTTACGCGACCGTCGGCACCAACTGGGCCACCTACAACGCCAACATCAACGGCCTCTCCAACTGGGCTGTTTACGTGACCGCCGTGGGAGCCACGGGCAACGCCACGACCAACGTGCAGGTGAACACCGCGACGACGGCCTCCAGCGCCAGCGGCACCACCGCGCAGAACAACTCGTTGAACATCCAGGCAGGCGGGACGGTGAACCTCAATAACAGCACGCTGGCTCTCCTCAGCGGCGGCCTGCTGGTGAATTCGGGCGGGTTCATCACCAACGGCAGCCTGACGGCGGGCGCGACCAACGTCGCCAGCGAGCTGATCGTCATCGTGTCAACGGCGAACACGACGATGACCAACTCCGCGGCCATCATCAACAACGGCGCGGCGGTCTCGCTCACGAAGTCCGGCTCGGGCACGTTCACGATGGTCAACACCAACAGCACCTACAGTGGCGGCACCTTCCTTGACGCCGGCGCGCTCTACATCTTCGGCGACAGCCCCGTCGGCGGCAGTAACACCAGCCTCGGTGTGACCAACAGCATATTAACGTTCAACGGCGGCACGCTGGAGGCGAGCAACAACTTCACCATCAACAATCATCCGTCCGTGCTCGGCTTGGCTGGCGGCACGTTCAGCATTGACGCGAATTCGACCGTCATCTACACGAATGCCATCTCCGGAGCCGGCACGCTGTTCAAGGCGGGCTTGGGCACGCTGCAACTCTCCGCCGACAACATCGCCAACACGAACACCTACACCGGCGGCACGCTGATCAGCGGCGGCACGCTCTACATCAGCGGCGACGCGCTGGGCGCGGCCGGCAGCGTGCTCGAACTCGCGGGCGGCGGTGCGTTGCGTGTTTCCAGCTCGCTCACGTTCACCAACCGGCCGTTCTTCCTCGGCATCGGTGGTGGCTACATGAACCTGGATGCTGGCAGGACCGTGACGCTGACCAACACGATTTCCGGCCCCGGTGCGTTGAGCCTCGCCGGCGCCGGCACGGGCACCACGGTGATCCTCAGCGGCAACAATACCTACACCGGCGGAACCACCAACTACGCCGGCACGCTTGAGGTCGGCGGCAGCGGCGCTCTCGGCATCAACAGCGGCGCCGGCACCAACTGGCTGACCATGTCCGGCGGCACGTTGCGGGAGACGCTGGGCACCAGTCCCGTGCTGCCCGTCGGCCTGACCGTTACCAGCAACAGCATCGTGAACGTCCAAGGCGCGGGCGATACGCTGACGATTACGGGCTTTGCGGGTGAGCAGACGTTGCAGACGATGAATTCCATTGCTCCGGCGGGCGCGCTGACGGTGACCGGTCCGGGCACGTTCGTGATTGCCAACGACACGCGCTGGAACGGCGGCACCTTGGTTTCCCCCGGCTCCAGGCTGGTTCTCAGCAACAACGCCGTGCTCAACAGCACCTTGACGCTCAACAGCGCCACGGTCACGGTCTACGGCGCACAGGGCCTCATTGGCCGGAGTTTCGTTGCCGGCGGCTACGTGCCGTGGACGACGAACAGCCTGCCCAGCTTCATGGGCCTGCAGAACTTCATGGCGACCAACAACGCCAGCCAGCTCTATTTCGGCGGCTTTACGAACGTCTTTGATTATCGCAACACCGCCCCGCTGCCTTACCAGAGCACAAACTACGCGGTCGCCTACTGGTCGGGCACGGTCAACATCCCGACCAACGGCTACTACACGTTCTACACCGCCAACATTGACGACTCCGCAAATCTTTGGATTGATGGCACCTCCACCAACAATATCACGAGTTATTTGACGGTTGGCCCTCACAGCATCGTCGTTTACGATGCCAACAACACCGCTCCGTATGGCGTGACCTTGACCGTGACGATGGCCAACGGCGGCATCAACCAGATTTACCAGCAGGTGGTGCCCAACGCATGGCTCTCCGGCAACGGCTCGGCCATCGGGCCGCTCGTCGGCGACGTCAACAGTGAGGTGATCCTCACCAACAGCGCCATGCTGATGATTAGCGAGACCAACAACTCCACCTATGCTGGCTACATTACCGGCAACGGCGGCATCTACATAGTCGGCACGAACGTCCTCACACTGAGTGGCACCACGAACGACTTCCTCGGCGGCATCATGTTCGGCGGGGGCGAGATCAGCATCACCAACCTCAACAGCCTCGGCAACGGCACCAACATGCTGACTTTCATGGGCGGCATCCTCCAGATTGCCGACGCCAGGGTGACCGGTCTCGGCAGCCATCCGATCAATACCAACGCCGGCCTTACCTTCAATGGCGGCTTCGACACCATCACCAGCGTTGTCTTGACGGTCAACGACCTCCTGACCGGTCCCGGCACGCTCTCCAAGTATGGCTTGGGCACGCTGGTGCTGGGCAACACAAACCTCCTTACCGGTGGCGTGGTCATCAACGCCGGCACAGTGCGCGTCAGCAAGCTCACCTCGCTGGGCATGACGAACACGTTGACGCTCAACAACGGCGGCTCGCTGGATCTCTTCGGCACCAACGCCGTCATCGGCGGTATTTTCGGCGCCAACGGCACCATCACCGACAGGAGCTTGAACGGCGCCAACAACGGCCAAAGCACGCTGTTCCTGAGCAACGTCGCAGGCAACGTTTCGCTCAGCGGCACGCTCTATATCACCGACGGTCCCAACGTGAAGATGGGCCTCACCTACGGCAACCCCGCGGGCGTTGCCGCCGGCACACTGACGATCATGAACGCGCAGCCGTTCACCGGCCCGGTGGTGCTCAATGCCGGCGCCAACGTGATGCTGAGCAACACCCTCGGCGCGCTCACCGGCTCGACCAGCATCACCGTCAACGCCGGCGCCACGCTCTCAGTCTTCAACTATGCGGGCGCCAACAACACCAACCGCATCAACGATAACGCCACCCTCAGAATGGCCGGCGGCGTGTTCCTGTTCACCAACGACGTTGGCACCAGCTACTACTACGAGGGCATCAGCAACCTCTTTGTGGCCGCTGGCGGCAGCATCATCGGCCTCGGCCAGAGTATTGGTGGTGTTCCGGGCACGAGCACCAACATCCTCGCCTTCACCAACTTCAGCCGCGCGGTCGGCGCCACCCTCGGCTTCACCGGCAGGGGCATCGGCGGCGTGTCCAACATCGTGCGGTTTGTCAATCCGGCGCTCACGAACCCGACCTACGGCATCATCGCCCCGTGGATGTATGTCAACAGCACCGGTCAGTGGGATTTCGCCACCTATAACGGAACGCTCGGTTCCATCTCCAACTACAATCCCACGTCTGGGACGAGCAACTACTTTGTTGCGAACAACCAGAACAGCTCCGACCTGAACGCCGCAGGCTTGGGTGCCGCTGCGTGGACGTCCACCAACAACATCAAGATTATCGGCAACAACAACACCATCTGGCTGACGGGCAACCGCACCAACTACACGTTGGCCGTCCAGGCCTATGTCAACGCCACGGGCTACCTGAACCTGTCCGGCTACGGCTTGAACATTGCCGGTGGCGGCCTGCTCGACGACACGGTGACCGGCAACAATTTCATCATGTATGGCGGCTGGATGACCACGGGCAGCAACGTAGGTGTCAACGAGTTGGTGGTCAGCCGCATGACCACCGCCGGCGCTAACCTCTACCTTAGGAATGGCATCTCGGACAACATGATCAACGGCACGCTCGCGCCGGTGCTCCTGACCAAGAATGGCCCGGGCAACGTCATCATGGAGTTCATGTCCAACAATTTCAGCGGCGGCACCATCATCGCCAACGGCATATTGTATCTTGGCGCGGACAACGCCTATACGGAGAGTCCCAATTCGCTGGGCAGCGGCACGGTGACGATCCAGCCCGGCGCGACATTGCGGTTCGGCGGTTCGGGCGCTGCGGTCATCACGGGCATGACCTATAACATCACCAACGCGATCAACCTGAACGGCGGCTACGTTTATGCGCAGGGCGGCAACCAGCACCTGACCGGCCCGATCAACGTCACGGGTGCGACCAACACCACCCTGGGTGCCGGCTACGCCTTCAACGATCTCTATCTCGACGGCGCGGTGACCGGCACGGGTGGAGTGCGCGTCACCACCGCTGGCAGCGGCGGCGCGGTGTTCCTGACAGCCTCCAACAATTACAGCGGCGGCACGATCCTGGACGGCGGCTACCTGTTCCTCGGCACGACCAACTCCCTCGGCACCGGCCCGCTGGCCTATAACAGCGGCCTCATCGGCCCGACCAACGCGGTGGATCAGAACTTCGCCAACTACCTGAACCAGCAGTTGGTGGCGACGGGAGCGTCGGTCAACCTGGCGATGCTGGTCAACAGCACCAACAACATGGACTGGTCGTCGCTGTTGAGCCTGACCAACACGTATCTGGCGCCGGCGCCGGGACGCTCGGTCACTTACAATGGCAACCTCACACCGGCCAACGCGAACTACCGCTTCAACGGCGGGGGCTTCTACGGCAGCGCGTTGATCGTGGGCAGCTACCTGACCGGCACCAACAGCCTGACCATCGGCCCGACCGGCGTCGTGGTGCTGACCAACAACAACGATTACACCGGTTTCACCTACATCTACAGCGGCGGCACGCTCCAGCTCGGCACCAACACGGCCTCCGGCACGTTGGGCAACAACGGCGCCACCGCCGCCTTCGCCAACAATGGCATGAACGCCGTCACCAACAACGGCACCATCGTAATTGACCGCATCGACACCTTTACCTTGATCAACTACATCAACGGCGGCGGCAACCTCGTCAAGAACGGCACCAACCTGGTGATTGTCACGGCCAACAACATGTATGCCAACGGCACTACCATCAACGGCGGCACGCTGCAGGCCGGCACGACCAATGCCTTCGGCACGGGCGGAATGACCGTCAACAACGGCGCGGTCGCCAACTTTGCCGGCAACTTCTATAACTTCCCCGGCGTGCTCGACGTGAACGGTCAGAACGGCCTGCAGATCGGTGCTTTGAACGGCCAGTTGGGCACCCGCATTACCGACAACAGCACCAACGGCGGTTACACGATGCTGTTGATCAGCCAGGGCGCGAACGGCACTTATTCCGGCATCATCAGCGACGGTGCGCAGACCGGCCTGACCCTGACCAAATACGGCGCCTCCGCATTGACGCTGGCCGGCAACAACGCCTACAGCGGCGGCACGCTCGTGACCAACGGCATCCTGCGCGCCACCTACGGCGTCGGCCTGCCCACCAACGGCAACCTGACGCTCTCCTACAACGGTGTGTTCGAGACCGGCGCGAACTTCACCAACGCGCTCGGCAACGGCAGTGGGCAGGTGGAAATCCTCGCGGGTGGCACCAACGGCTTCAGCCCGAACGGCCAATACGGTTTCGAGGTCTTCAGCGGCGCCTACACCACCACCGGCGTCATCATCAACCTCGGCGGCGCGTCCGCCCCCGTGGTCTGGGGCACGCCGTTCTTCAACCCGACCGTGCTGGAACTCAACCAGGGCACCACCAACAACGTCCTGACGTTCCTGAACCCGATTGACCTCAACAACGCCGTTCGTTCCATCTACGTCGGCGGCTCCACGAGCATCATCACCGGCGGCATCTACAGCAGCAGCGGTGCGGCGGCGCTCACCAAGGAGGGCAACGGCGCGCTCTACGTAACTTCGTCGATGAACTTCACCGGCACCGTCACGGTCAACGCCGGCCTCCTCGCCCCGTGGGCCACGAACTTCGTGACCGGCGGCTTTACGATTGCCGGCGGCCCGGTCGCCATGGGCACGGCGACGAATCCGACGACGCTCTACATCAACAGCGACGCCAACCTCGGTCTCCCCGGCGCAACGCTCACATTCACCAACACCGCCGTCAACTCTGTGCCCATGCTGCGCGTGACCAACAGCTTCACGCTCAACCGTGCCGTTGTGGACGGCGCTTCCAACGCCGTCATCATGGTGGATCCTTATTCCACTCTCACAATCACCGGCGTGGTCAGCGGTGGCGGCATGCTCACCAAGGCAGGCATAGGCACGCTGATTTTGGATCCGGCGAACGGCAGCGGCGGCAACACCTATACCGGGCCCACCATTCTCTCCGCCGGCACGCTCCTCGTGGATCCCACTATGTTCCCGATCGGTAACGGCGGCATCAACGGCGCCACTGGCCAGTCGGCGTCCATCGGCACCATTAACACGCTTGATGAGAGCTTCGTGAACTGGGTCAGCATGAAGGCCCAGCAGGCCGACACCAACTTCAACGGCGGCATCGTCCTGACCAGCTTCAGCGACAGCAACCTGAACTTCAACCTGGCGATGACCACCAACGCCTTCCTTGGCGCGGCCAACGGCACATGGACCTATATGGGCGCGCTCAGCGCCTGGACGAACAGCACAGTCGCCAACGGCATCTTCGGCACCGGTACGGCTGCCGCTGACAACGTCTTGCAGCTTGGCGGCGGCAACGGCACATTGATCTACGGGTTGGCGATTGCCGGCGCCACCAATGTCATCATTGGCCCGGCCGGCGCCAACGGCACGGTCTGGTTCACCAACTACAACACGTTCGTCGGCACGGCTGCCGTTGTCGGTGGCACGTTCCGCGCCTCGGACGGCATTGGCCTGCCCGTGACCGCCAACCTCATGCTCAGCGGCGGCGTGTTCGAAGTCTATAGCCAGCCCGGCGGCACCAGCTTCACTCGTGCGCTCGGCACCGGCGCCGGCCAGGTGTGGCTTGCCAGCAACGCTCCCAGCGGCTTCAGCGCCACCAATGGGCCTGTCACCATCAATCTGGGCGCTCCCACCAACGCAAACTTCCTGGTGTGGGGCAGCACCTACTTCAGCCAGTCGGCGCTGGTGTTGAACACCAACACGTCCGACAGCCTGCTGACGTTCGCCAATGACATCAACCTTGGCGGCTCGAACCGGACCATCATTGTCGGCGGCAGCGCAACCAGCATGGTTACCGGCGCGATCTTCGACAACGACCAGCTGAATGACCCGCTGGTCAAGGCCGGCACGGGCACGCTGATTCTCAGTGGCAACAACACGTTCTTTGGCATGGTCGTCAGCAACGGCACCGTCCGGCTCGGCAGCCCGCTGGGCTTGGGCGGCATCGGCACGTATCCGGCCAACAGCGGCGTGATCTTGCCCGCAATGGTGAACATCGCCGGCGGCGCCACGGTGGACCTCAACGGTTACAATGCGATCATCCCGCAACTCGTTGGTGCGGTCGGCAGCGTCATCACGGACAATGCGACGAATCAGGGCACGTCCACACTGACCGTCTGGCTGCCCAACGTGCTCAGCACCGCGCTCTACACCACCAACACCTTTGCCGGCACAATTATGGACGGCCCCGTCCGTAAGGTCGCGTTCGCCTTTGGTGATTGGCAGCGCGGCGGCAGCATCCAGTCCATGATCCTCCCCTACGCCAACTATTACAGTGGCGGCACTTGGATCTTCGGCGGTGACCTGTTCATTGGCTCCACCAACAGTCTCGGCACTGGCTCCATCGCGCTGACCGCCGGCGGCGGCCTCGGACCGGCCTACGCGCCGCTGGACCAGAGCTTCCTGAACTGGGTCAGCAGCCGCGCGACCAACACGCCGGTCACTGGCGCGCTGATCATGCAGAGCCTTGGTCAGAACATAAACACCAACAACCTGAACTTCAATCTGCCGGGGTTGAGCAACGCCTTCCTGGGGGTGGCGCAGAACAGCACCATCCTGTATACCGGCACGCTGACGCCGGCGACCGACGCCTGGCGCCTGGGCGGCGGCGGCGGCACTCTGTTCTTCACACAGGTGTTGTCGGATGTCGGCGGCCCGATGAATCTGGAGCTGGGGCCGATTGGCGGCATTACCGGGCCGTATGGCGCGGCGGGCACCGTGTATATCACGAACCAGATGACCTACAGCGGCACCACGCTCGTGCGGCAGGGCATCACCCTTTACCTGAGCAACGCCGTCGGCTTTGCGCTCACCTCCACGAACATTTTGCTCGGCCAGAGTTCGACGGCGATCAATGGCAACTCCGCTTCGGGGACGAGGCAGCCCACGATTATCATGGGTATGCCGAACCAGTTCACGAATACGGCGGTGATCACCTTCGACGCCGGTGTGGCCAACAACAGCGTGGCCAATCCCTACCTCATCTTGAACGGCAACAACCAGTCCGTCGCCGGTATCTTTGACGGCACGGGCTACGCGGTCATCGGAAACCGCGAGGGCAACGTCATCAACGCCAACGCCATCCTGACCGTCAGCAACAATGTGGCCAACTGGTTCTATGGTTACTTCCGCGACTACAGCAGCGGCATGGCGCCGATTGGCGAGCCGAACCTCGGCTTGAGCAAATATGGCGTGGGCACGCTGAAACTGGCCGGCGCCAACATTAACTATAGCGGACCGACGCTGGTGGCCCAGGGCACTCTGATCCTGAGCGACTGGGGATACCAGGAGCAGCTCGGCATTGTTAACAACAACAGCAGCATCGGCGACCAGCCCGGCGTCGGGATCATCACCAATAACTCCACGCTGATCCTGGACGTGAGCGGCGCGGCGCGCAACAATCCCTCCGTGCTGGTCTTCCCGGTCACGGGCACCGGCAACCTCATCAAGACCGGCCCGCAAATCCTGAGGCTGGACTTCGCCGGCAACGGCGCGCCGAACACGGACATCATTGCCGAGACGATGCCGTTCACGTTCCAAGGCGGCATGATCCAGATCAGCGGCCCGGCCATCGGGGCGGCAACGCAGAACTTCAACAACATGACGCTGGTGGGCTACGACACCCTCAATACCACCAACGGGCCGTTCGGCGGCTTCGTTTCCTCCACCATTGGGGCGATGACGCGGACCACCGGCGCGGTGTTCAATGTGGCGCCGACGGGCGGCACTGCCATCTACAACACCGACCCGACGTGGGGTTCGGGCCAGTTCACCGCCGGCTCGTTCATCGCCGGCTGGATGATCTACAACCAGAATGATTTTGCGGCGTACAACAGCGCGGGCTTCTACACCAACTACAGCGCGTATGCCAACATCATCACCAACTACGTCAATAACAACGCGTTCTGGGCGCCGGGCAGCAACGTGACCATCAACGGTTACGCCTATGTTGCGGGCGCCGGCTCGGTCAACAGCGTCAGGTTCACCAACTCCGTCCCCTACACCGTCACGTTGAACGCGACGAACGTCATCACCAGCGGCGGCATCCTCTTTGGCAATGCGGTTGCGGGGCAGGCCCAGAATGGCACCAATAACATTGGCATCTACGGCGGCGCCATCACCTCCGGCACCAACGAACTCTTCTTCATCCTTAACAACCAGACCTACCTCCGTCGGCAGAACCTCACCAACACGACGATCAACTCGCCGATTGTGGACAACGGCGCGATGAGCGTCGCCGTGGTGGTGGCCGGCATTGCCAACTGGCCGACGATCAACGTGGCTTACGACCAGGGTGACATGCTTCGCCTGGCCAGCACGGCCAACACGTTCTCCGGTGGCCTGATACTCGAGGGTGGCGCTGTGTCGTTTGACAGCGACCTGTCGTTGGGCGCGGTGCCGGTGTCGCCGGTCACCAACATCTTCGCTCTGTCTGGCTATAGCTGGCTGCGGAACAACTGGGGACCGATAACGCTCAACGCCAACCGCGGCATCTACATCGGCACCGGTGCCGTCCTCAATGTGGCCGCCGACGCCGACCGCGTGCTGGCCACGCTGACGATACCCGGCTCGATCAGCGGTTCCGGCCGCCTCATC